>NZ_CDRJSY010000001.1:0-638706 GCF_976954355.1 Actinomyces sp. Marseille-QA0893 | reverse complement strand
CGACAGGGGTTGGGGTCGTGGTCACCACGGGGGTAGGTGTGGTGGTTGTGACCGTCGGAGTAGGCGTCGTTGTCACAGCCGGGGTAGGAGTCGTGGTCGTGTTGCCTTCGGTGGAGCCGCCACCGTCAGCAGTGATCACAGCCTTACCGTTAAGGACAACTCCGTTCACCGAGGCGTTGTTCTTGAAGGTCGCGGACTTTCCGACCATAGCCGGGTTCTTGATCTTGGTGTTGTAGGAAATCGAGTACACCGCATTTCCGGTGCCCTTGGGCCACGTGGCGGTGAAACCGGTGCCATCCGCCTTCTTCGTCACAGTGAAGACACCGCCGTTGATGGCGTCACCATTGGACACAGAGGTTGACTCGCCCAGCGGGAAATCATCACCGTTTGCCCACACGGACATTGAAGGTTCGTTAGCCAGCGTGTAGCCGCCGTTGTCGTCCTGGAAGATGTCCTCGACAGTAATGGTGCTCACAGAGATTCCGGATTCGATGACGTTGATCGACCAGTTGATCAGCGAGGCATCGTCACTATCCACGGTGCCACCCTTATTGTGCTTGGTGGTCTTTCCGAGATTGGTATCACCAATACCCGTGCCATCGCCGGGGAGGGGGACAGAGACGGGCTTGCCGTCAATGGTGAAGGTGACCGCAGCTGCATTGGTCTTCGCTGCAGCGCTCATCTTCGCCCAGCCGGACCCGGTGGTGATCTGGTGAGTATTCGCGTAATCGGTGAAAGTGCAGGTGATGATTGCGCCGGGTTGAGGTGCGGGAGCCGAACATTTGACCGCAACTGCACCGTCGGGAGCCGTCATGTCGAACTCAAGCTTCGTGCCGGTTGCTGCGAAGGTATTGAGTTCTGCGGGAGCTTGGATGGTGAAGGTGTCACCTTCACGGATGTTCTTGCCGGTTCCATCGATGGTGAAGTCAACCTGCATCATGGTGCCAATGCCGAGCTTGGTAGAAGCGCTAACACCGGAAAGGCGGACATCTTTAACGATGTCGTTGATGGTTGCTGCCTGAGAGGCACCTGCCTGAGAAACAACGATGTAGGCCAATGCGAGGAAGCAAGAGAGGAGCATTGCGAGCCCCGAAACTGCTGATCCCGCAGCCTTTTTTACGCGTGTCAACACCTTAAAATCTCCTGAAATATCTGTGTGGGATATCTAAATGTTAGTGAGCTTTGGTGTGAGGATTCAAGTGCGTATCGCTTTTTCGACAGGGAAGCTCACTCTCTTTCCTTGTTTTGGGAAGTGAGGGGAGGCGAGAGAGTCGCGCGTTACTGCGCTTTGTAAGGAGTGTGTTCGGGTTATTGAAGAGAAAACGTTATGTGGCTCACATTATTGACAAGACGGCAATGGAGAGAAATGGGTGCGCAGTACTTGATGTGAGATAGGTAAAGCAAAACCCCCGCTTTGCGGGGGTTTTATCTGGTGGCTCCGACCGGCGTCGATCCGGTGACCTTTCGATTTTCAGTCGAACGCTCTACCAACTGAGCTACAGAGCCAGGACCGAAACCTACTGGCCTGGTCTTGCGACCCCGACGGGACTTGAACCCGCGACCTCCGCCGTGACAGGGCGGCGCGCTAACCAACTGCGCTACGGGGCCTCACAATAGGTGAAGCCTATTGAATTTTTCTTCACTGTCGACACGAACGACTTCGAAGAAGTACCCCCAACGGGATTCGAACCCGTGTCGCCGCCGTGAAAGGGCGGTGTCCTAGGCCTCTAGACGATGGGGGCCATTGTTCGGCCACCGGTCTGGCGTCCGAGGACGAAGAGAATATTAGGCAGAAGCGCGCCATTAAAGCAAAAAGAATGGCAGTGATGACCGTCACACACGGACTTTTCATTGAAATATCGCGTCTTTTTGTCATTGCCTCTCGCGCAAGCATCAGGCGCTTTTCATTGATCGCGCATAGGCTTGATTGAGAAGATGATGAGCGACATAAGGATGGTTTGATGATTTTTCCTCTAGACGATTCCTCTCCTTCGCCTTCCCCCTCGGGGATTACCCAGGCAGCAGTCGACAATGCGCTCAATGTCGCATCGCTTGTTTTTGCTGCTTTTGTTGGTGCTGCAATCGGCTTTTTCGTCGCACTCGCAATCGCCATCGTCGTGCGACCAATCGCCCGCCGCTCACGCTACTTTGCCGCCATCGTTAAACGAGTTCGCACCTCCTTCTATCTGACAGCTCTGTCATGGGGCGCATGGATCGGCCTGCAGGTGATGCTCGTCAATACGACTCTCTCTGATTGGTCGAACGGTGGATTAGTTGGTTTCGCCTCGCATGTCCTGCTCATCGTTTCCATTCTCACGACGACTTGGATGATCTATAACTGCGCCTGGATCTTCGAAGATGCTACGCAAATCCGTCAGGCACGTGACGGCGGTGTCTCCCGTAAATTCGAAACCCAAGCGCAAATCATTCGTCGCTTACTCCAAGTCCTCATCATCATCGTCGGAGTCTGCTTCGCTCTCTTCACTTTCGATGCCGCCCGCCAAGCGATGACGACCGTTCTGGCCTCTGCCGGTCTCATCTCCGTCATCGCCGGTCTTGCCGCGCAACAAACCTTGGGCAATGTCTTTGCAGGAATCCAGCTCGCATTCACTGATGCGATCCGTGTGGGTGATGTCGTGGTCGCTGGGGGAACGAATGCTCCCTCCGGAAAAGTCGAAGAAATTACCCTCTCGTACATCGTTGTTCGCCTCGCTGATGAACGTCGACTTATTGTCCCCTCTACCTATTTCACCTCAAACACTTTCGAAAATTGGACGCGTCGAGCCGCCAAACAGCTCGGCTCTGTCGAGCTCAAATTGGATTGGGCCGCTCCCATGACCCTGATCCGAAACCAGGTGCAAAAACTTCTCTTGGCAACGGACTTGTGGGACGGGCGCTCGTGGGCGGTCCAAGTCGCCGACTCGGATGCAACGACCATCACGGTTCGCATCGTCGTTTCCGCAAAGGATTCTGGGACACTGTGGGACCTGCGCTGCTACCTGCGCGAAAACATGATCCGCTGGATTGCTGAGCAAGAACCTGCAGTACGTCCATTGACCCGCATTCAGCCCCTCGATATTCAAAGCATCCAGCACGATACTTCTCGCGAGGCCATCGCCCGCCTCGCAAAGGAACTGTCGGGTATCGCGGTTGATACGACCGGTGCCCCTGATGCGCACACCACACACTCACCTGACTCTCCAGTTTCCACTTCGCCCACGGCCTCGACAGGGGAGGGGGAAGATGCCGTGCACGAGGTGCGCTTGCTTGCCGCGCGACAAAAGGCAAAGCGAGCGCGCAGGCGCGCAATGGCGCAACGTCAACGCGAATTGGCGGACACGGGAAGTATCCGAAGCGTTGCCCCCAGCCCCGCCGAAGAACAAACTCAAGTCTTCACGCAGACCATGCTCCACTCTCTCGTTGCCGAGCAACTGGCACAGAAGGTCGCAGAGGCCAACGCGCGCCTCGGCAAGCTTCACCCCGCGCCGCAGGAAACCGCGGTGCTTCCCGCCGCCTCGGCACCTTCTCGACCCCAGGAAACGGGTGCTCACCCCGAGGAAACAGTGATCCGCGGGGAACGTCTCTTTTCGGGATCTCCCGAGGCCGATGAACGCAACGAAATCTACGCCGGACCGGGTGAAGATGTCCTCGCTGAACGCGAGGCGGCAGCAAAGCGCCACCAAGAAGAAGCGGCGCGTAAAGACGGTGGCCCGCGCATTCCCCAAGATGCGACCCGCCCCCTTCCGGAGCCTCGAAGCGAGAGGAATTGATCATGAAAATTATTCGCACCCGCGATCGCGCAACGAAACTCGAACACCTCGCCCGCAGTGAGCAAAGTGCCCCAAGTGTGCATTTAAGCGAAGAGGAATGGCGTGAGCGTTTAAGTCCCCAGCAGTTCCTTGTCTTGCGTCAGGCTGGAACCGAAGCGCCTTTCACCGGTGAGCTATTGGAGGAACGGCGGGAAGGAACCTACGTGTGTGCCGCATGCGGGGCGCAGCTCTTCCCCTCGACAACCAAGTTCGATTCGCACTGCGGATGGCCAAGTTTCTATGAGTCTCTTCCCGGAGCCGTCAACTACTTCGAGGATATTTCCCATGGAATGAGGCGCATTGAAGTGCGTTGTGCAACCTGCGATTCGCATCTCGGCCACATTTTTGACGACGCACCAGATCAGCCCACTGGAAATCGCTTTTGTATGAACTCGTTGAGTCTTCATTTTGTACCTGCCGCTATGGCATAGTGGGTAGGTGCTCTCCCATCTTCGTGCACTCCTCACACATGTTTCTGCGCCCGTTCTGATCATCGGCGCAGCGCTCAGTGCGTACAGTGGTGCCGCGTTTGCAGTCACGATTTTTTCCGCGCTTGAGCCGGGTGTTATCGCGTGGCTGCGCGTCTTCATTGCGGGCATATTTCTATGCGCGCTGAGGCGTCCGTGGAGGGCCGGGCTGACCTGGAGAGATCTTCTTGAATCGGCACTCTTTGGCTTGTCCCTGCTGGCAATGAATGTCGCCTTCTATGAGTCAATTGATTACTTGCCGATGGGGGCCGCGGTGTCGATGGAGTTCATTGGCCCCGTTGTTGTTGCCGTTGTCCGAGGCCGAGGAATTGGCCCAAGAATTGCCGCAGTTCTGGCGATGGCTGGGGTTGTTGCCATTGGCGGTTTGGGCCTTGACCTGTCCGATGCGCGCACCTTCACTGGCATGAAATGGGCCGCGTTCACCGCAGCCGCCTGGGCGATTTACATTCTCCTTGGCCAGAGCGTTGCTTCGAAGCGATCGGGAGTCACGAACCTTGCTGTGGGCTGTGCGCTGAGCGGGCTGATCGTTGCGCCTTTTGTTCTCCACCAAGCTTCTCCCGCGATCACTCAACCTCGCATCCTGGGAATCGTCATTGTTGTGGCAGTCTTGTCAACGATTGTTCCCTGTTCCTTCGAAGCCATTGCGATGCACCGCGTCTCAGCGGCGGATTTCTCGCTATTTACCGCGCTTTCACCCGCTTCCTCGCTTCTTGTTGGGGTCATTATTCTTCGCCAGATTCCGACCCTATGGCAGATGATTGGTCTTCTCTTGATCTCCTTCGCGGTCGCAATTGCGTCCCGCCATGGCACCAAGGATCACACTGTTCTCGCCGAGGAAGTGCATGAAATGGTTGAATTAGCTCCGTGACGAATCGAACTCCCGTATCCCTGATCAACCGTGTTCCTGCTCAAATCCTCATCGTCGCCTCGGCGCTCATTCAGTACAGTGGCGCTGCAGTTGCAGTCTTTGCATTCTCGGTCGTTGAGCCGGCCTCGGTTGCCTGGTGGAGGGGATTCGTTGGCGGTTTGGTCCTGTGTGCGTGGGTGCGCCCGTGGCGAGGCATCGATCGCGCGACTCTGAAGGGCGCTCTCTTCTTCGGCATTGCCTTGGTCTGCATGAACGCCTGCTTTTACGAGGCAATCTCTCGCATTCCCCTGGGTGCTGCGGTCTCCCTTGAGTTCCTTGGTCCTGTAACGGTTGCTGTTGTACGAGGCCGTGGCTGGGCACCAAGAATTGCAGCCTTCTTTGCCCTGGCTGGGGTGTGCGCAATCGGCGGACTTGGGTTGGATTTGAGTGCTCCGAGAACCTTGGCTGGGGTCGCGTGGATTTTGGCGGCCGGTGCGTCGTGGGCGACTTACATCGTGTTGGGGCAGAAAGCGGCTTCGTCGAGTTCTGCGATGGTGAACTTGTCGCTGGGGTGTGCTTTCAGTGCATTGATCTCTGCACCGATCCTCGGGCCCGGTGCGATGGCTGCGTTCAGTGACCGCAGGGTTCTGATTGCGGTGGTTGCTTTGGCTTTCTTGTCGACGGTCTTCCCCTATACGCTCGAGGCGATGGCGATGAAACGGGTGTCTGCTGCGACTTTTGCTTTGTTTACTGCACTTCTTCCTGCAACTTCGGCGTTGATCGGTGCGCTGCTTTTGCGTCAGATTCCTAGCCTGTGGCAATTGGTCGGTTTGGTGTGTATCTCGATTGCTGTGGGGATTGCGTCCTTGGCGGGGCGGGCTCACCCGGAGGTCGACGTCGACCGTCTTGCTAGTGCTGAGTAGGCCCAGGGGGACTCGAACCCCCAACCCACGGATTAAAAGTCCGCTGCTCTACCATTGAGCTATAGGCCCGCGGGATTTCCCGCAATGTGGCCGGAAAACCGAACCAACCCCACCATCTTAATGGCAGGAGAGCAAATGGGCGAAACGCAACGCATCCCCAGGCGTCCCGCGATCTTGGACTATGCGCAGACTGAAGCAATTGTTGGAGCTCAGGATGTGGCGGATTCCTCGGTTCTCGCGCACTCGACTGCCTGGGCGTTGCTTGGGGTTGGTGATGAGGATTTCGATGGTCATGCGCTTGCGCGTTTGAAGGAGCTTGTCTCCACGGGTGGGATCCCTCTGGTTGCTGAGCTATGGGCCTCGAGTCCAGACTTCACTCTTCCCGGTGCATTGTGGCGGGTTTACTTGTTCCGCGAGTGGTATCACCGCGACCCCTTGATCGTGGCTGAGCTGTATCTTCTGGGACTTGGTGCCGAACGCGTCCCGGGCCTTGAACGTCCCTTGAATGATGCGCCGCTTGATGAGGTCATCGCACAAGCTGATGCGCTGCTGTTGGGAGAGCGCACAGATGATGATCTTGAGGAGATCTTCACTGCCATCGCACGTGCGATGCGGATTATTGCCGCTGGAGATCCTCGGGTTGGTCAGCAGTGGATTGATGATCCGCACGATGCCTTGGCCTACGGGGTGACCACGCGTGCTCGTGCGTTGGTCATGACTGCGCAGGAATTGGAGCGAGCCGCTTCCCGTGCTCGCATCGGCGATTTGGACTGAGACTTTTATTTAGTATTGCGAAGTTACAAAAGGTATTGGCATCGCCCAAGTCGGCTGCTAGTATGACGCAGGTAACAGCGACGGGGTGTGTGAATTTCTCAAAGTCGAGTTGTTCTCACAAGGAGTACCCATGTCTACTCGTAGACGCTTTGGAACCGCCTTTATCGCGGGTATTGCAGCGCTTTCGCTGCTCACTTCGTGTTCTGGAGGTGCCTCAAAATCCTCTTCAGGAAGCGAGGAAAAACTCACCTTCATGATGCTCGGAGCATCGCAGAAATCGATCGAGCACATCGAGAAAAATGTCCTACCGGAATTCAAGAAGAAGACCGGTGTTACCGTCACTTTGCAGACCTCAGACTGGGGGAGTGCCTTCCAGAAGTACACGACCGCAGCTGCCTCGAAGCAGATGGCCGATGTCGTTTCTCTCGGCGCGATCTGGACCGCGCCGCTGGCTGATAAGGGAGCCCTTCTTGATCTTGGCCCGTACATGGACAAATGGGCAGACAAAGACAAGATTTTCCCAGAGCTACTCAAAGACGGGCAGTGGGACGGAAAGCAGTACTCGATTCCCTACGGCTTCGATCTTCGCGTTCCGGTCTACCGCAAGGACCTCCTCGAAAAAGCCGGTGTTGACACAACGAAACTGCCGACAACATGGGAGGAATTCCACCAAGTCGCACTCAAGGTGCGTGACGCCGGGATTTGCGAATCTCCGATTTTCTGGGGCACCGACAAGTCCATCGGCCTCCAGCAAGGATTCGCTCAGCTCATGATGCAAAACGAAGCCAAGTACTGGAAAGAAGACGGGACATCGAACTTCTCTTCCCCACAGGCTCGTGAAGCCTTGGACTTCTTGGTGACGAGCTTCAAGGAAGGAACCGCTGACTACCACCTGGTCTACTCCGGAAGTGGGGCGCGTCCTTTGGTTTCAGGTCAGTCGGCGATGGGCTTGGGATCTCGAAACGACTACTACAACGCCGAGAGCACGAACCCTGAGGTTGCCAAGCAACTCCTTATTGGCCCCGCATTGGTTGGTCCTTCGGCATCGAAGGGCGCTGCTGGAGCGTGGATCAACAAGCTCGCTATCGCAAAGAACTCCAAGAACCCCGATAAGGCCTTCGAGTTCATCTCCTTCCTCATGGAAAAGGACAACCTGAGCGCTTTTGATGAGAGCTATGGTGTTTTGCCAGTTCGTACCGATCTAGCTGAGGCTTCGTGGCTCGGTGAAACGGGACTCCAGCTCATGGCGCTGGCAAAAGACGCTCAATCACAGCCCCCGCACCCGGGCATGATGCAATTCGGCGGAGACATCAACAAGCTTCTTGATCCGGCAGTCCGCGGATCAGTAGGAGTGGATGAGACTCTTGCAGCAATAGACCAGAAACTCAACGCCTTCGGGCACTGACATGGCTCGTCAATTGAATACAGCTCGTTGCTCGTCGGCGCTGGAACGCCAGCGCCGACGAGCCGGCCTGTCACTGATTGCCCCGGGAGGGGTTGCAGTCATTCTCTTCACCCTCCTGCCTCTTGCACTTGCAGCAGTGTTTTCCTTTACCAAGTACGACCTGATTAATCCTCCAGAGTGGGTTGGTTTTGAGAACTACATTGGTCTCTTCTCCGATCAGGTCTTCCTACAAGCAATCGGTAACACCCTGTACTTCGCTTTCGGGCAGGTTGCTATCGGCGTCGTAGTCGCCTTTATGATCGCCATGCTCTTCAGTCAAAAACTGCATGGAAACTCAGTGATGAGAACGATCGTTTATATGCCGCAAGCGATGTCCTACGTCATTGTCGCCCTGTTCTGGTCTTTCTTCTTTGATCCATTTTCAGGACCAATCAACGAGTTTCTCCAAGACATGGGAATGCCAAAGATCTACTTCCTCACTGAAGCATCTACGGCAATGCCCTCAATTTTGCTTGTGTCCTTGTGGCGCAACATGGGCTACTACATGGTCATCTTGCTGGCTGGAATCCAAGCGATACCGCCCCAACTCATTGAAGCCGCTCAAATTGATGGAGCCGGTGCTTTCCGTCGCTTGATTTACGTTGTGATACCGCAGCTGAAGAACACTTTGTTCTTCGTGGCAATCACCTGGTTAATGGGTGGTTTCCAAATGTTCACTCAGGCTTATGTCATGACCCAAGGTGGCCCTGAAAACTCCACGCGAACGATCGTCTACGAGCTCTATGAATCAGCATTCACCTACCTCGACATTGGGCGAGCATGCGCCATTGCTGTCCTGCTCTTCTCGACGGTGATCGTCGTCGGACTGCCCGTTCGCCTGTTCCAAAACCGGGCAGCACGTCGCAGTGCTACCCCCGAGCGCACGCTTGAGCACTCTGGAGGGACACGATGAGAAAAATTCTTCGATCTGGCATCTTCCATACCCTTGCCCTGATCATCACAGCTCTATACGTTGTTCCTTTGGCCTCAATTTTCTTGGTTGCCCTAGCCCCGGCAGATCGTGAATTACAGTTCGGTATCCCAGATGAATTCGCCTGGTCGAACTTCGCTGAAGCCATGCGTGCAGAGAACTTCCCGCTCTTCTTCGCGAACTCGCTTGTCGTGTCCTTGGCCTCGACGGTACTTCAGGTCCTTTTATGTGCGATGGCTGGCTATGCGCTTGCAAAGATGCCGATCCCGGGCAAGAAGACCATCATGCTCGTCCTCATTGCGCTCATCATTGTTCCGCCAGAAGTCATGATGGTCCCGCTCTTCGTTATCGTCACGCACGTGCCCTTCGCGGGAGGTAACGACCTTTGGGGAAACGGCGGTTCTGGATTACTGGATACCTACGCGGCCTTGGTTGTTCCGCACGTAATTTCCGCACTGTGTATTTTCTTGATGCGCCAGTTCTACTTGGATCTTCCCGATGAACTGGGTGAATCGGCACGAGTCGATGGTGCAAGTGAAGGACGTATTTTCTGGCAGATCTACACGCCCCTCGCGCTTCCAGCGGTTGCGGTCGTTTCGGTGCTTGCTTTCCAAGGAGCATGGAACGACTTCTTGTGGCCATTGGTATCTGTGAAATCAAACGACATGCGTACGCTCCAATTAGGACTCGCAGTGTTCTATCAAGAGAACTCAACTCAGTGGAGCCTCCTCATGGCAGCGGTTATTCTCATGACCTTGCCAATCGTCGTGATTTTCCTCTTCGGTCAGCGTTACTTCACCGCCGGGGTCTCTGCTGGAGGTGTCAAGGAATGAGCCTGCGTCCCAATATCCTGCTCTTTCTCACTGACGATCAGGGTCCGTGGGCGCTTCCGTGGATCACGCCTGAACTGCGCATGCCCGCCTTGGAAGAATTCGCATCGGAGGCGTATGTCTTCACGCAGATGCACACGCCCTCACCGGTGTGTTCTCCGGCGCGCGCATCGATCCTCACTGGAACCATGCCCTCCACTCACGGTGTGCACGATTGGCTCACGGGGACTCGGCATCCTCGCGCGCATCCCGACACCTACCTTGACCACCTCGAAACTCTCCCGCAGATTCTTCATCGCTCGGGTTACACCTGCGCACTGAGTGGTAAGTGGCACCTAGGGGATTCCTGCAAGCCAGCACCAGGATTCTCCTCGTGGTACGCGCATCGCTACGGGGGTGGCCCATACATGGGGGCGCCGATTTGGAAAGATGGTCACGAGGCCGAGGAGGAGTTGTACTTCACCGATGCAGTTGGCATCCATGCCCTCGAGTTCCTTCGCACGCGAGCGGCCGAGACGAGTGGAAGCAGTGAAAAGAAACCTTTCTTCCTCTTTGCTGCGACAACGGCTCCGCACGATCCGTGGGGAGAAGACCAGCATCCCGATGAACTCCTCAACATTTACGAAGACGAGGAATTCCCTTCGATTCCACGAGAGGAACCCCATCCTTGGGCCGATTACCAACGGGTACATCAATTCTCTGATGCCTATCGAGATCCAGTTCCTTCTCTTCGTGGCTACTGTGCCGCGCTCAGTGGAGTCGATCGGGTGTTCGGCGCCCTCGTCGATGAGCTCAAGAAACAGGAGGAGTGGGAAAACACGATCGTGATCTTCATGTCTGATAACGGCTTCTCTTGTGGGCATCACGGAATCTGGGGAAAGGGAAACGGTACTTTCCCCTTGAACTTCTGGGATAACTCCGTACGAGTTCCCTTCCTGATTCGAATTCCCGAGGCCGTCGCCGCTTCCGTCGGTATCGATCCGCAGCGTGGGCGTGGGTATGCCTCGCCGGTTGAGGAACTAATTTCTAGCCTCAATTTGTTCACGAGCTTGTGTGAATTGGCCGGGGTTGAATGCGCGGATGATCAACGCCGGGGCGAAGGCACACTGGTCGATATCCTTCGAGGCAAGTCGGGCAGCGAGTCTGTCGCAGTTTTCGATGAATATGGAGCCGCACGAATGATCCGACGTGGGATGCTCAAATACGTCTGGCGTGAAGAAGGACCAGAGGAACTTTACGACCTCGAATGCGATCCCGATGAACGCCGCAATCTCATCGATGATCCGACCTACAGTGGAATTCAATCCGAGTTGAGAAACGAGCTTGACCATTGGTTTGAGGCCCATGAGGATCCACGATTTTCCGGTATTGGTCTGGATGTTACTGGCCTTGGCCAGATCATGCCCCTGTGGCGCTCCCGCGAAACAGAGGCCTTCGTCCAATTCGGTGAGGAATAGAAACACCATTTCGGACATTTCCGGCAGGTGAAGTGAGCGCGGGTGCGGCGTATGATCCACACCCGCGCTCACTCTACGTTAGGGTTAATAACGTGACACCCAGCCCTCAGCCCATGCCCCCGATGCGCCTCATTCGCGCAGGTGGCGCTCTCGTGTGGCGCTTTCGCGACCCCGCACGACCGATCATTCCCGGGGAAGTGCTGGATGAACGAGACATCGAAGTCCTGCTGGTTCACCGTCCCCAGTACCACGATTGGTCGTGGCCCAAGGGAAAGATTGAGGGTAAAGAAACTATTCCCGTCGCAGCAGTGCGCGAGGTCGAAGAAGAAACCGGCCACGTCATCCGCCTCGGTGCGCCACTGACTACCCAGCGCTACCGCCTCGGCTCAGGGCAGACCAAGGAAGTGCGCTACTGGGTGGGAACGCTGATGGAAAGTGACGGGGGAAAGGACGACGGCCTCGTCCACCTGCGCAAACCCGTCCACCGTGCCCCCTCGCGCGAAATCGACCAAACGCAGTGGATGACGACTTCTCGCGCTCACGATCTTCTGACGCGGCGCGGGGACCGGCGCCTGTTGACAGAACTTGTCATGCGAGGCCGCAGCGGCGAACTTGTTACAACCGCGCTGGCACTGCTTCCTCATGCGCGCACGGTTTCTGCTCAGCAGTGGGAGGGAGACGAGGAGACTCGGCCCCTGTCGCGTGTTGGCGTGCGAGAAGCCCTCGAGCTTGTCGATCTGCTCTCGTCTTACGGTGTGCGCCGGGCAATGGCGACCTCGAGTGCGCGGACCCGCCAGACCTTGGGGCCGTGGGCTGCACTCGCGGGAGTCGACATCGAGGCACTCCCGTCGCGCGCCGCTGGAGCGAATTCCCCCTCCTCTGACGAGGCCTTCGCTCGCGCGCTCATTAGTGACAGTGAGCCGCGGGTCCTATGTGCGCCGCGAAGCATGCTTCCCGGAATTTTTGACGTATTTCGGCAGTTCACGCCTTCGGGTGTGCGCATGAATTTTCCGCTCGATGCCAGAGAACTTTCGGCCTCGGAGATGGTTATTTTGCACACCGTCGTGCATGGGGGACAGGTTCGCGTCCTTGATGTTGAAAGGCATGCACCCAGGACCGGAGAGTAGCGGTCTAATACGCTGAGTCGTGGATTGAGCCGCTCAGGGTTTGTTGGCCGTTTGCTGCTGCGAGGCAGACGATCTGTCGGTCGCCGCGCTCCCACGATTCGCGGCTTGGGGCAAGCCAAAGGAGATCAAGAGCAGAATCCTCAGCAGGGATTCCAACGTAGGACCGGAAAGCCAGCTCGCACTCGCGGCGAGCGTCCGTTTCAAGTTGTGCGGCCTCGGGGAAATTTGCGCCCGCAACCGTTGGTAGCGCGATCACTTCAGCTTGGTGAGGGCGAGAGCATGAGACGGTTTCCAGGGAATAGGCGCTTGTCGTTGGAGGAACCTGAACGCAGGCGCCGACCGACAGGCGCATCACTGATGAAAAACCGCACCCGCTCAGTGTGCCTGCCCCCAAAATACAGGCAAGCACACCGAGACAGATGCGGTTAAAAAAGGACTTCACTCTATCGAGGGTACTAGACGCCAACGATGAGTGCGCAGATCCAGTAGACGATTCCAGATACGACGGCGGCCGCCGGCAAGGTCAGGAACCATGCCGTCACGATCGAACCTGCAACACCCCAGCGCACGGCGGAGAACCGTTTCGTACATCCCACACCCATAATCGATGTGGATACGACCTGCGTCGTTGAAATCGGGGCGTGGACAACGTAGGAGCACAGGTAGAGGATCGATGAGGAGACCGCTTCTGAGACAAAGCCTCGTGCGGGGTCGAGATCGATGATCTTTCGGCCGATGGTACGCATGATGCGTCCGCCGCCGGCCATTGTTCCCAGGGAAATTGCCAAGGCTCCGGAAATCTTGACCCACAGGGGGACCGTCATGTCTCCGGTTACCGGATCGTAGATCTGGTGTGTTTCGCCGTAGCCGCCGGCAAGGAGAGCCATGACGATGATGCCCATGGTCTTCTGTGCGTCTTGGATACCGTGGCCCAGCGCCATAGCTGCAGACGAAACACGCTGCGCGGCGCGGAAGCGGCGCATGGTGCGGTGGTATTGAGCATTGCGCAAAAGGAAGAGAACGAGGCGCATGACGATGTAGCCGATAACGAAACCGATGATTGGTGAAGCAAACATCGGAATGATGACGGACTTAACGATTCCCCACCAGTACACGGCTGTGCCGCTCATCAAACCTGCGCCAACCATGCCACCGATAAGTGCGTGAGAGGATGAGGAAGGCAGACCAAACCACCATGTAATGAGGTTCCAAATACACGCGCCTAGGAGGGCTGCAAGGATGATGACCAGGCCCTTTTGCTGCATTTCCACCTGAGTGGATTCAGCGTATGGGCTGATGGAGATGATTCCCTCGCCGATTGTCTTCGCGACTGCGGTCCCCATCATCGCGCCGAGAATGTTCATGACTGCTGCCATAAGCAAGGCGGCGCGAGGCGTCCAGGCTTTTGTGGAAACCGAAGTGGCGATCGCGTTTGCTGCGTCGTGGAAGCCGTTGGTGTAGCTGAAGAACAGAGCAACGGCGATGACGACGCAAACCAGGATCAGGTTAAGATCCACGACTCAGGATTCCTTCAGTGCGAGGGACTCGATGATATTTGCCAAGTGCTCGAAAGCATCGGCGCAGGCTTCCAAGCTTTCGACAACATCCTTGAGCTTGATGATCGTGATGGGGTCGAGGCCGGAGTCAAAAAGCGTCGTGAGAGCGCGACGGTAGGTGAGGTCGCCTTCGTTTTCGAGGCGGTTGATCTCGATCCAGTAATCGCGCATGTCGACGGGAGACTTTAGCGCCGGCATGTTCTGCGCGGTCAGCTCGGCGCAGTGGGTGAGAACCGCGATCTGCGACTTGAGCAGGCTCAGGATCTCCTCGGGGATGTTGGTGATGCCGTACAGGACCAAAAGGTCGCCGGCCTCGTCGATGAAGTCCATGCAGTCATCGAGGTGAGCGGCTAGGGACTGAAGATCCTCGCGGTCAAAGGGGGTAATAAAGGACGAATTAATGCGCTGGAAGATCTCGTGATTGAGTTCATCGCATTGGTGTTCAACGCCGTGAAGCTGATCGCGAAGTGCGACTCGTTCTTCGGGGGAAGCAGCGTAGATTTGAGCAAGAATTTCGACGCCCTCAACGAGCTTGTCTGCTTGCTGGGTGAAGAATTCAAAGAAATTTGGGCCCTGCGTTCTGTTGCGGATCCCCATAATGTTCCTCCGATTGTGTTGAGATTGCCTCAAGGCAATCGTCATCCATTACACACTGCATATTCAAGTTCACTGAGGCAGGAACTTCCTGCTGAGTAGTGTGTCTATTGCCACATTATGCCCGAAAGCTTGGATCTCTCGGGAAAACTGGGGCATTCCGTCGTCGAAGTTGACGCATTTGTCAGAATTTTCAGCCCAAAAGGGACCTATCGCCCGCGCAAATACCGGTGTGGTGAGGGATGATTAAAGCGTAGATCGGGGCGTGACCGCGCCCCAGAATCACCGAGTGCCTCAGGAGGCAAAATGTCCGTGACCGAACAGGATGTGCGTGCAGCCGCTCCGGCAAACGCTCCCGAAGATGTCATCAAGTGGGTTGCTGAAATTGCAGCGCTGACCACCCCTGATCGTGTGGAGTTCGCTGACGGCTCCCAGGAAGAGTGGGATCGCCTCACTTCTCAGATGGTTGAGAGCGGCATGTTCACCAAGCTGAACGAAGAGAAGCGCCCCAACTGCTTCCTCGCCCGTTCCAAGCCCTCTGACGTTGCGCGTGTTGAGTCTCGTACCTTCATCTGCTGTGAGAAGGAAGAAGACGCAGGCCCGACCAACCACTGGGCAGACCCCAAGGAAATGAAGGCAACCCTGCACGAGAAGTTCACGGGTGCCATGAAGGGCCGCACCATGTACGTGGTTCCCTTCTCCATGGGTCCTCTGGGTGGCCCCATCTCCCAGCTCGGCGTTGAGATCACCGACTCTCCCTACGTTGTCGTCTCCATGCGCATCATGACCCGTATGGGTGCAAAGGCAATGGACCTCATCAACGAGGGCCGCGTGTGGGTTCCCGCCGTTCACTCCGTCGGCGCTCCGCTGGAGCCCGGTCAGGAAGATTCCACCTGGCCCTGCAACGACGAGAAGTACATCACCCACTTCCCCGAGACCAACGAAATTTGGTCCTTCGGCTCCGGTTACGGCGGCAACGCGCTGCTGGGCAAGAAGTGCTTCGCACTGCGTATCGCTTCGACCATGGCCCGCCGCGACGGCTGGATGGCAGAGCACATGCTCGTCCTGCGCCTGACCCGCGAGTCCACCGGCAAGCAGTACCACGTGACCGCTGCATTCCCCAGCGCATGTGGCAAGACCAACCTCGCCATGCTCCAGCCCACCATCCCCGGCTACAAGGTCGAGACCGTGGGTGACGACATTGCATGGATGCGTCCGGGCACCGATGGCCGTCTGCGCGCCATCAACCCCGAGGCAGGCTTCTTCGGTGTTGCACCGGGAACCTCCTACAAGACCAACCCCATGGCAATGGAGACCGCACGCGCCAACTCCATCTTCACCAACGTCGCACTGACCGACGATGGCGATGTGTGGTGGGAAGGCATCGACGGTGAGGTCCCGGCACACCTGATCGACTGGCACGGCAACGACTGGACCCCCGAGTCCGGCGAAAAGGCTGCTCACCCGAACAGCCGCTTCACCGTTCCCGCCTCTCAGTGCCCCATCATCTGCCCCGATTGGGAAGCCCCCGAGGGCGTTCCGGTCGACGCAGTCCTCTTCGGCGGCCGTCGTGCAACCAACGTTCCGCTGGTTGCCGAGCAGTACGAGCCCGCACACGGCGTGTTCATCGGTGCTTCCGTTGCATCCGAGGTCACCGCTGCTGCAACCGACGTTAAGGCCGGTTCGCTGCGTCACGACCCCTTCGCCATGCTGCCCTTCTGTGGCTACAACATGGCCGACTACTGGGGCCACTGGCTCGAGATGCAGGCAAAGCTCGGCGACAAGTTCCCGAAGGTCTACCAGGTCAACTGGTTCCGCAAGGACGAAGACGGCAACTTCATGTGGCCCGGATACGGCGACAACGCTCGTGTTCTGGACTGGATCGTTCGCCGTGCAGCTGGTGAGGTCGAGGCAATCGACGGTGTCACCGGTCGCTACCCCCACTTCGAGGACTTCAACCTCGATGGCCTGGACATCGACGAGGCCAAGTGGGCCAAGCTCTTTGCGATCGACCCCGACGCATGGGCAGCCGAAATGGACGACACCGAGGAATACTTCTCGCAGTTCGGTGACAAGCTCCCCGCAGCTATCACCGAGCAGCTCGCGAAGTTCCGCGCTCGTATCGCTGCTGCAAAGCAGGCCTGATAGCGTCTAGCTAGCATCAAGGCGGGTGGTTCCCCGAGAGGGGAACCACCCGCTTGTGTTTTATTTGCCTCTATGTTTTAGAGTAGAAAAGGCTTTTTATAGGAAAGGATGGGGTGTGGTCGCCAAACAGTGGAAGTTCATTAATGGCTTTGAATGGGCCGTTATGGATCCGGTTGTTGAAAAGCCGGGAGAACTGTGGATGTGCCTGACCCTGGCCTATGGGACTCTTGACGTGAAGCCTGAGGAAATGGGTGCTCTTCACGTTCTGATGGAATCCATTCGAACCGAACTACAGCGTCCCGTCGAATACGCACCCGGAAAGTTCGATGTCGCTCAAGTTGACTGCCTGACCTACTTTTCAGAGATCGATATCCGCGTCCACGGACCGCGTGAGATCGTCCGTCAGGCATGGCTGCGTCTTCCCGCTTGCTTTGAGCATCCAGAGCTTTTGCTCCCCGTTTCAGGACGTGCTCCCGCAACGTCGATGTGGACTGCTGACGTGGCAAACAGAACGGGGATCAATGAAGCCTTGCTCTCCGTTTTCCGTAGTGATACCACCACTTTCGAGGCCGATCGCTACTTTGCGTCAGCATGTGATCTTGCGCGGAAACTCTCTCCCTTCGAGGGACGTTATCCCTGTGTTCTTGTGACGACAGAACCCGATTTTCTTGGTCTTGGCTTCGATCGTGAACCCGATTCTTTGGATCTTGACGACCTGCTCGCTGTGGATGAAGGCGCTCCGCGAGACCAGTACCTACGCGGCAGTCAGTGGCAATGCGGCTTGAACTATCTCTTTTCCTTTGCGGTTCCCCTCACGCGCGCGGGTCTTGTCGCCCGATGGGCAATTGCAATGGATGCGACAAATATCTTGCGCTCACTGGATCCCAAATACTCGGATTTCAAGGTGACGACGGATGCCTACTCGATCGCCCCTGATCTCATTGCGATGATCCGTTTCGACGACTTGGATTCTTTTGAGGATGCGCGCCGTTTCCTTGATGCCTATTTCGACCCGGATCGTGACTTCACCGTCAACCTTCAACAGGTCATTAATCGTCATAAAGACGATGAAAACCTGGAGGTTTCCCAGCACCTGCACCGCATTAACGACGATAGTATTCCAACGCGTGACGAGGTCCTCGCACTTATCAACAAAGTAGCGGCGCGCGCCCACATTGCCGCTGATGTCGCCTCGCCCGAGCTGCTTGAACGCTTCCCGCTACTGACCGCACCGAAGAGCACCTACGATCGCTTCGCAACCACTCATTGCGTGCCCGAACCGGTGGAAGCGCTTCCCTTCCCCTCCACCGAGGGCACAGATCTTCTCTCAAGCGTCCCAGAGAGCCTCAGCGGCTATGCTCTTGCCCTCCCGCATCACCTGATGGTTTCTCCTGATCGTGTGGTTGCCCAGTGGTACGACGCCTCCAAGGAACGCGACACCTCCCAGGTCGTGCGACGAATTGAGATCAGGGTTTCAGACGTGACGTGTCTGCTTCGCTCAGGAAAGGCCACGGTCCTCATCGATAGTGATGGAACATTCCTTCCGATCTATCCCGAGGCGTACATTTCCCCCGAATCCGTGGCGGTGTTGGACTCGCTCATGCAAGACCTATCCTCCAGGATTCCAGTCGTCGCAATCGAACCGCTCTTTGATGAGGAAATCGCTCTGGTCGATCGCTTCACTCACGAGGGCCCCAGCGCCCTTCAAGAGGGAACAATTCACCCTCTTCCTGACTATCTTTCCCGTCTCAGCCTCCCCGCGCCTACCGCTGTGCCCGAGAAACCCCGTCAACGAGGCCGCGGGGGAACTCGCCCGCCGAGGCCTGCCCAAGCGGGCTCGGCCTCGGCAGGGAATAGGCGTGCGCGATGGAAACGGCGACGACGCATGCGCCTGACGAACAATGATGTGGATCTCTCGCCCGCCGGTTCAACTGTGCAGAAGAGAAAAAGCAGGTGGGTTGTCTGGCTCATCATTGCGCTGATATTCGGGATTTGGCGCTCTTATGTCCATTCGAGTCCAAAACAAACGAATATCCCACATGTCACGCCGTTTCCAACGATCTCGGTAACGGTTCCGACCTTCTCAATTCCTCCGTTCTCGCTTCCAACGCCCGCTCAGACGGGGCAGTGAAGTTGCGAGTCGGAATGAGCTGCTGAAAACCAGTAAGATATTGGTAATTATTCAATCACCCGGGAGTTTCCTGAATGTCTACATACCTCACCGATGATGAGCTCAAGCGCAGCAAAGAGCTCCTGGACCGCATCCAGAAGATCTTCGCGCAGCGCGTGGTTGGCCAAGAGCAGCTCAGGGAAACCCTGATCGTCGGCCTCCTTGCACAGGGACACATCCTCATGGAATCGGTGCCCGGTCTTGCAAAGACTACGGCGGCTCAGACCATCGCAATGGCAATCTCAGGAAGCTTCCATCGCATCCAGTGCACGCCGGACCTCATGCCAAACGACATCGTCGGTACGCGCATCTGGAACCAGGCACAAAACGAGATGACGACCGAGTTGGGTCCCGTCCACGCCAATATCGTGCTCCTGGACGAAATTAACCGTTCCTCGGCAAAGACCCAGTCCGCGATGCTTGAAGCCATGCAGGAAGGTCAGACCACCATCGGTGGAACCGTCTACCCACTGCCCAAGCCCTTCATGGTCATGGCAACCCAAAACCCCATCGAAGAAGAAGGTACCTACGTGCTCCCCGAAGCGCAGATGGACCGCTTCTTGATGAAGGAAATCATCACCTACCCCCAGCCTCTCGAAGAACTCGAAGTCCTCAACAGGATCGATTCGGGAAGCATGGATAAGCCCATCGATGTTGAGCCCATTACCTTGGAAGAACTGACCTTCCTTCAGCAGATGACTCGTCGCATCTTCCTGCACGACACCTTGAAGGCCTACATCGTCGACCTGATTAACACCACTCGCGGTATGGGACCGAACCCGCTTCCCGGGTTCTCTCAGCACGTGCGCGTGGGTGCTTCACCTCGTGGTGGCATTGCCCTGATGCGTGTCAGCCAGGCAGTTGCCCTCATGCAGGGGCGTAACTACGTCATGCCTGAGGATATTAAGAAACTTCGCCACCCGATTTTGCGTCACCGCATCATTCGTACCTTCGACGCAATGGCGGATGATATTTCTGTCGACGGCCTCATTGATGCCGTCTTCTCAGCGGTAGCGGTGCCGTGAGCCCGATCATTAAGAGAGGGGTCGTCGAGGAAGGCTCGCAGACCCTGGGCAATGTCGACCAGCACCAGAAGGCGCGGACGAATAGTTCTCAGCTGCGTGCCCTTGCTGGCCGGACCCAATTGCCTGTCTTGCGCAAACTTCTGTCTCTCATGGAGGGACAGCACTATTCTGCGCGCGCGGGACAGGGCTGGGAATTCATGGACATGGCCGAATACAAGCCCGGCGATGACGTTAAAGACATCGACTGGGCGGCGACCGCTCGGACCGGGACTCCGATCGTCAAACGTTTCGAGGCCAGCGCGAATGTGCAGGTTGTTCTGGTCGTTGATACCGGTCGTTCCATGAGCGCGCTGGCTCCTTCCGGGGAAAGTAAGGAAGCTATTGCTCTGACGATCTGCCAGGCAATTGCCTGGCTTGCATCCAGTCGCGGTGACCAGGTCGGTCTGGTCTCTGGGTGCCAGGGTCGGATGCGTCATATGCCCGCGCGCTCGGGTAACGCTCATATTGAGCTGATTTTGCGGCGCCTCGAAGAAGATATCGACTTGCGTTCGCCCTCTTCGGATCTAGAGACCTTGCTTGCGCGAGTGCAAGCGGCAACGCATCGGCGCTCCCTCATCGTCTTGGTTACGGATGAAACGCATCCCCAGCCCACGCCTCGTGCGCTGGAATTACTCAAGCGATTGAGTGTCCACCACCGCATGATCGTCATGCAGGTTGCCGACGCCGATCCCACGAAGCTTCCCAAGGGGACGCGTATCGTTGACGTTGATGCCGGTCCCTTGCCCGGATTCCTTTTGGAAGATTCGCAGATTGCTTCCGAGGCCGCTGTGCGTGCGGAGCAAAGCCGCCAAGTTGTGCGTCAGCTCCTCGATATCCCTGGGATTACACGGGTGAGCGTGTCCTCGAGCGCTGAAGTCGTGCGAACCCTTTTGTCCGCACTGGAAAGGGAAAATCGTGTCCGGTGAACTGCGTGAAGTCGTCAATTACCCGCACTGGATGTGGATTGTCGGCGTCTTACTCCTATCTGCGACCCTTGTGTGGATCGGCGTGTGGGTCATCCGTTGGCTTCGATCGAGCCGCGGGGGTGAAGAAGAACAGGTCACTCTGATCCCTCTGGATGAGAAGCGCCGTCAGCGTTACTTGGGATTCGTTGACGAGGTCGAGGGACGTCTGCAGTCCAAAGACCTTGATGAACGTGGGGTTCACTTGGCAATCGCCGGTATTTTGAGGGCGCTGGGTACTGAACGCAGTGGACGTGATCTTGAAACCGCAACAGTTGATGAAATCCGTCGAATTGTGCCCACGTGGCCGGAACTTGCCAACGCCCTTGAAGCCTGTGAGCACGGTTTTAAAGCTGAGTCCGAGGCCGATGGAAGCGAAACATATTTCGATGCGAGTGCCATTGCCGGTAAGGCTAGGGAAGTGGTGAAGGCGTGAGATACGGATACCTGATCGCGGTTGTCCTTGTCGTCATTGTTCTTGGAGCAGCCATCGGATGGCGCCGTGTTGGTTTGAAACTCCATGCGAGCGAGAGGCGAGGCTGGGTAGCCAATACGGGCTACGTTCGTAACCTTCCCCGTTACCGCACGCTCATGCGTAAAACGCGGATGATTGTCGCCGCGCTCTTGGCTGTTTTTTGTGTCGGCGCGGCATCTTTGGCTGTTGTCGCAGCGAACCCGGTTGATCGTCGAGTTGAAGACCGACGCCTTGCCTCGCGCGATATTGTCCTCTGCCTCGACGCTTCCGGTTCGATGCTGGACTACGACAGTGAAATCGGCGAAGCCTTCAAGACTTTGGTTGAGCACTTTAATGGGGAGCGCGTCTCCCTGTACCTGTGGAGTGGTCGTTCCGTTCGCAAGTTCCCGCTGACCGATGACTATCCGATGGTGACCGAATACTTGGATGAACTCAGCTCGGTCCTGAGAAACGGTATTTTGGCGCGCACCTCCAACGGCTACAGGATTTCCAGGGAACTCGCGAAGTACCTGGAAGGGACCGACGATCCCGACGAGCAAGTTGCTTCTCAGATCGGCGACGGCTTGGCCTCGTGCGTCTTGGGCTTCGACCACACGGATCAGGAGCGTTCGCGAACCGTTATTTTGGCCTCGGATAATGAGGTGGTCGGCCAGGGGCTCTATTCCCTGAGCGAGGCGATCGACTTCGCGAAGCGTCAAAAGGTTGAGGTCATTGGGCTATTCCCCGGTGATTACCTGGGCACGGATGGCGAGGATATGAAGAACCAGGTCGAGTCGACCGGGGGACGCCTCTACAAGATGACGAGCTCGGATACAGTGGATTCGATTATTAAAGATATCGAGGCAAAGCAGGTGAACGAGATCGAAGGTGATGCTCGCGTGACCGTCACCGATCGCGTGGGAACTCCCGCGGGCTGGCTTGCCGTCGCTATTCTTTCCTTCCTCGGTCTTTTGGGAGTGACGAGGCTGTAGCCCTCCTGATG
Source organism: Actinomyces sp. Marseille-QA0893 (assembly GCF_976954355.1). Classification (NCBI taxonomy): domain Bacteria; kingdom Bacillati; phylum Actinomycetota; class Actinomycetes; order Actinomycetales; family Actinomycetaceae; genus Actinomyces; species Actinomyces sp. Marseille-QA0893. The sequence goes on along the minus strand of NZ_CDRJSY010000001.1, from coordinate 616,128 downwards.
TCAGCACGCTCGCGTGGGTGCGGGCATGCTCGCCTGGGCATAGAGACAAAAATGTGGGGGCCGCAGCGAGTGCTGCGGCCCCCACACCTATTGTCGAATTAGATCATGCGCGGCGACGCTTGAGTGCCAGCATGCCTGCAAAGAGGCTCATTCCTGCCAGTCCCACGAGCAACGATCCTGCGGCACCGGTGTGTGCCAGGGGAGCGGGCTTCTTGGGGTTCTGAGGCTGCTCAGGAGTGGGCTGAGTAGCCGGAGTGGAAGGCGTTGTTGCCGGGGTGGTCGGAGTTGGCGTGACGTCACATCCGGGGATGGAACCAACCAAGGTGTGGAAGAAGACCATGGGCTTCGAGGTCGGAGTCTGGTGTGCCTTCTCGCCGGTGAGCACAGCGTTCACCTCAACGCTGAAGGAGGAGTTTTCAGGCATGTGTGCAACGGTGAAGGTCAGCGTCTTCTTATCGGCGCTCACGGTGGGGTTGGAAATTCCCGTCACCGACTGTGAGAAGCCGTTAGCAACAAGCTGACCAGCGCCGGGGGTCAGTACAGAGGCGATCGATGTCTCGTCGAAGGTCGCACCCTGGGGCGCACTCACGGTCATCGTTGCGTTGTTCAGTTCGCGCGTGGTTGCGGCATAGAAGCGCATGCGACGCGTTGCGCCAGCAGCATCGGAGTATTGGCGTGAGGGATCCCAGCCGTCTGCCCCAGCTTCACCCCAGAGCTGGCCGGTACCCTGCCAGCTATCGGCGTACTTCTCTCGGCGATCAATATCCTGCGAGTAGGGGGAGAAGACGGTACGGCCGACGACTCCCGCCTGGCAGTGGCCCACGGTGAGCGAAGGCTCGGGGATGGGGCTGCAAGCGTTGCCGTTTTCGTCGGTGGCGCGCAGGCCGCTCAGGTGAGACGTCGCCTCGTAGTGCTTGGTGTGGTCACCGCTACCAACAAATTCGATGACAGCTGCGTGTCCCAGGGGCAGGCCTTGGTTGAACTTGAGGGTCCAGATGTTGCGTGCTGCATCCGTCTGGGTTGCGGTCGGAACGAGGTCCCAGTGCAGGTTCGACGCGAGTGCACCGAAAGTCTGGCCACGCATGAAGCGATCAACATCGCCGTCGACGACCTGCGAGCTCAGCTCGCCGAAGAACTGAATGTTCGTCATGTCGTCGGGAAGATCGACCGTCAGCTCAGCGCCGGGGAGGATTTCGTAGTTAGCGCCGATCGGGATACGCCAGTACTGAAGGTTCAAGTTTGGGTTAAACCAGTGGTGGTTTTCAAGAATGGCTTGGCTGCCGTGACGAGGGTGAACGCTCTCCATGAAGCCCGAAGTGGCGTAGGGGCCGGCACGCAGTCCCCGAGGGATGTTGTTCATGTTCTGATCGAGCATTGCGCGTGCTGTCCAGTCGACAACGCAGCCGGAGCTACGGTCGCCGTTGATTTGTCCGTCAGCGCCTGCCTCGACGGCGTTTGCGCCTACGGCAGTGAGGGAAGAAAAGAGGAGCGCTAGTCCAAGTGAACCAGTTGCAATCTTTGAGAGCGTTTTCATTTTGCCTCGAATTTCCTGGTGATTGTGTATTTAGGACACTGTGCTGCGGATTCAAATTTACATATGTATCTCTTCAGTCGTCAAATAGATGTTCTATCTGCTGAATGTGAGTTCGCCACTATACTTGCCAGTGTTTGATCCGATCCCAGGAGGAATATTGTCGCTCTCCTTCCGACCGCTCATGCCGGTTTACCTCGTCGTTGTGATAGCTGCGGCATGCCTATTTTTCTCCTGGTGGAGTGCTCGTCGTCATCAACCCTTCAGGACTTCTGATCTGGTCAGAAGAGGTGGAATTTCCCTCGCTCTTTTGTCGATTTTGGTGGGTCCTTCAATCCCCGGAGAAGCGCAAAAAGTCACAACCAATGTTGAGGTGTGGCTCGCGATTGACCGCACGGGTTCAATGGCGGCCGAGGACTGGGATGGCTCGAAACCACGTCTGGACGGTGTGCGTCACGATGTCGAGACCATCCTCACTGCCGCCCCGGGTGCTCGCTACCGTATCGTGACCTGGGATTCCGAGGCCGATACTGGACTTCCGCTGACCACTGACCTTGGTGCGGTTCGCTCTTTTATGAGTACGCTCACCCATGAAGTCAGTTCCACCTCTCGTGGCTCTTCTCCGGATCGTCCGGCGGCCTACCTTGCAGAGGAGATGCAAGCTGCCGCAAAGAAACACCCAGAGAACACTCGCGTCCTTTTCGTCTTTACCGATGGGGAGACCTCCAATAGTGATGCGTGGCGCGGCGTGGGCGCGGGCGAGTCAGACGACTGGAAGAAGGTACAACCCGAGCTTTCGGGCGGCCTCGTCATTGGCTATGGGACCGAAAAGGGCGGTCGCATGAAGGTCTCCGCCTTGGGGCAAGAGAATTCGAAGACTCCTGAGTACATTAAGGACTACAGCCAGGCTGGAACTCCTGATGCGATCTCGAAGATTGATGTTGCGAAGCTCAACCAGATTGCCTCCCAGCTCGGTGTCGATATGGTGCGTTCTCCCAGCGATTCAGCAATCCGAAATGCTGCAAATTCGTCTGTTTCGAATGCCCGTAATATTGCGGATAGTCGCGATATGATTCAAACCTCTCGCTATATTCTCTGGCCCTCGGCGTTGGTTCTCACCGTGCTCATGGCATGGGAAGCCGCCATTTTTGCCGGCCGCGTTCACGCCCTGAGGAGGACCCGTGCGATTTAAGCATCGATCGACAGCTCGTGTAGAGGAACGTCCCGAAGGCTTCTACCAGCCGCCCGCGGGTGCGCAGAACGACGGCGAGGCCTCGGCGGATGGAATCCCAAGCGCAAGGCCAGCCTCGGCAGACCGGACTCAATGCAGCGCACGTCGCCCGCGTAACGGAAAACTACTGCGCCCGCTGTGGTGGTCAATGCCCGTCGTTGTCTTTGCGCTCGCGGTCGGAACCTATATGGTTTCGCTTCCCTTGTGGGCCTGGGCGACGGGTAGGACCGCGCGTGCGGGCAATCACGAGGCCGCGCTGACCTCCTATTCTCGCCAGATCTATTGGGGGGATCTGGGTCCGGCGAGCTGGGTTGCGCACTACAACGTGGGTACCGAAGAGCTTCGACTTGACCACATTGACTCGGGCGTGGAACAACTGCGTACCGCGTGGGACCGTGTTCCCAAGGCGCGACAGGTTGAGGATGGGCGCATTGAAACCTATTCCTATGAGTGCACCGTACGAATGAACCTTGCGCTCGGATTGGAAAAACAGGGTGACGCCGCGATGGCGAGTGACCGTGCTCAAGCGGCAGCGCTCTATAAGGAGATGGGGGAGGTCGTTTCCCCCTGCCAGTCGACGTCCTCGACGCAAAATCAGCAAAATCAGCAGGGCCAGGGTGGCGGAGCTGATGCTGACAAGGCCCATGATCGTGCGAAGCAGAAGCAAGAGCAGGCTGAAAAGTCCGATAACAAAGACAATCAGGACAACAAAGATAACAAAGACAATAAAGATAACAAGGACAATAAAGATAACAAGGACGATCAGAACAAAGACAATAAAGACGACAAGAACAAAGAAGATAAGCAGGATCAGAACAAGGACAATAAGGACAACAAAGACGACAAGGATCAGCAGACTGACAAGCAGAAGGATCCTTATGACGGCGAAACTGCTGAGCAGCGCAAAAAGCGTGAGGAAATGCAGCGCCGCATAGAAAAGGGTGACCAAGACGGTCGCAAGGAGCAAGATCGCAAGCGCGGCACGGGAGGAAATGGCGCCTGGTAAAGGCGATCAGTGACTTAGGTCCCAATGGGGAATAGCTGAAGTTCTGACTGGGTTGACATTTGCAGTGCTGCTGAAGATGCGGCTCAGTGATGAAAGGTTTGTTCCATGACGTACAAGGTCGCATACATTATTGGTTCTCTGTCCTCCACATCCGTTAACCGCAAGCTCGTTGGCGCCATGATCGCCGATGCGCCTGAGGATTTGGAATTCGTTGAGGCGAACTTCTCCCAGTTCCCCCTGTATAGCCCTGATCTCGAGGCGGATTATCCGCAGGTGGCTACCGAGTTCAAGACCATCCTTGAAGAGGCCGACGCGGTCCTTATTGCGAGCCCCGAATATGATCGTTCGATCCCCGGTGGTTTGAAGAATGCCATTGACTGGATGGGACGTCCGTGGGGATCGAACCCGATTGGCGGCAAGCCCCTGTACGTCGTTGGTGCTTCTGTGGGAGCGGTTGGAGCTGCTCTTGGGCAGGCGGCTGTGCGTCAGACCCTCTCCTACTTTAATCCGCTGAACATGACTCAACCTGAAATGTTCCTTCAGGCAAATGCTGATTCCTTTGGCGAGGATGGTCGCTTTGTTGACGCTGGAACGCAGGCTTTCGTGAAGTCAGCTGTCGAGGCCTTCGCGGAGTTTATCCGTCGTCACGCCTAAGCTTGGGCCCCCAATGCTATGAATGGGACGAAAGTCCCTAGGTGGTGTTGGGGGTCTTTTTATACCCAATTTTGAGTGAGCAGAGTGCGGAAACCGGGAATGGTAGCGGCCGTGTTTAAGAGCGGTAGACATGGTTGTCGTTTTACTCGAAAATGGCGAAAATCTGCGGAAAATTCGCATCGAACTCAAGGGGGTGAAAACGTTCAGTCCGACTAGCTCTCGCGGTAACGTGAGTGCCGGAGACGTGAAAAACCCCTGACATACTGCGTCTCCGGAGGGCGCCTGTTGACTCACTTTCAGGCGCCCTCAATCTTAAGATCCATCTGGGTTAAGCTGATGAAGGACAACTTCTTGCACTGAGGATGGGACATGAGTGAAACACTGCCTGAGGCCTCGGACCACCCGGGGGCTGAGCAAAGCGCATGTCCGCGTTTGGAGCGTCCCCGCCCACAGCATCCGCCCGTCTACCAGCACGCCTCGGAAAAACTCGATTTCCTTCAGGAACGTAACTGGGGCTTCGATGATGTCGTTGACGCTCTATTCTTTATCTTCTCCGGAATCGCAACACTGTGGCTCGCATACGTGTTTTTGGCGGGTTCCATCAGGCTCAAACCCACCGCAATTGCCTGGTTTGCCATCTGCTGGGGAGTGACTGCCTACCTTGCGCTTCCGCGACTTCATCAGCTTCTCACATGGCTCTATGTCCCCGACTATTTCATTGGGCGCACCAGGACAGCTGATGGCTTGCTGGGTGACCCGGTGAATCTGGCACTGCTGGGTAGTGAAATTGATATTCACGCGGCAATGACTGCTGCAGGTTGGGTACGAGCCGACCCCATCAGCCCCAGAAGTGTGCTCCGTGTGATCCGTTCATGGCTCACTCGCCAGCACTATGATTCTGCGCCGGTATCAAACCTGGTACTCTTCGGGCGAAAACAGCATTTTGCTTATCAAAAATCAGTTCCAGGGAAGTCGTCGGAGCGCCACCATGTGCGTTTTTGGCGCACTCCTCAAGGTTGGGTCCTCCCTGGCGGTAGGCGGGTCGAATGGCTTGCCGCTGGTACCTTTGACCGGGCAATTGGTCTGAGTCTGCTCACCTTCCAAATCACTCACAAGATCGATGCGGATATCGACATTGAGCGCAACTTCATCGTTGATGATGTCCTCTATGCCTGCGAGGATGCCCGCGTCGAAATCTTGCCTGACTTCTTCAGTGCCTATCACGATAAGAACGGTGGCGGTGACCGAGTCGTCACCGACGGTGACCTCTACCTTCTCGATGTCACCGACGTTGAAGTTGATGACGAAGACACGGTTCAAATCGCTGACGCCCATGTCGTTGATACGCGGGCACATCGCCGGCGCCCCACTCAGTTGATCGTCGGAATGATGCTGGTAGCCTGCATGGTTCTGACCGAGGTCATCAACGCGGTGCTTATTTTGCGAAACCCTTGGAAGTACGCCGCGATCAATGTCGGACCCCTTGATGAGCTTGCAGAATCGCAGATTAATCTCCTTGCGCTGCGTCTGACGGTTGGTCTTGTTTCTGTCATTCTGGTTGGTCTGGTGATCGTCACCGCCGCACTCACGTGGCAGGGACACCCTCGCGCTCGCATTATCTTGATGACTGCTCTGAGCTTGAACATTCTTGTCGCCGTAGCCGATATCGCCCACTCGGGAACAAGTCATATCTTGCTGATGACACTCATCGGATCATCGCTCAACGTTTTGGCACTTCTTGCCTTGTCGGCGAGGGCATGTCATCAGTGGGTGCGCGAACGCAAACGGGATCGAATTGCGGCAACGCTTGAGCTAGCCAACTGAAAAGCGTCTTAGTTTGCTGGCGCCATAAACCAGGCTGCGCGCGAATCCGCTGCAATCCCTTCGTTATACGCCAAGCCAGCGTATGCAGCCGAATCCTTGCCCAGCTGTGAGGAAAGGAAAGCTCGGAAGGAATCCACGGCCTCGGCGTGAGTGGAAGCCGGTAGGGGAGCGGCCAGTACCTCGCGGGAAATGCACGATCCTGGGATCGCTTGGGCGCGGCTTTCCGTGCCCGTGTTCGAGGCTGCGGCAACTGCCAGGCGCGCATCCCACACGAGGATCGGGCGCGCGTGAGAGCCTTGCGTGGACTCGGCCTCGGGAATGATCGAGGCGCGGTCGGCGGGGATTGTGACGCTCCACTGACCCAGCGCATCACCAGTCGAAGAGGAGAAGCTTCCCGATTCGCGCAGGTCGGCTGCCCAGTCTTCGAAGCCCTCTCCGAGAGCCTTCTGGGCGTTGGCGATGTACTGGCTTCCGACTGCCGAATTCTCCGGGGGAAGCGCGGTGAGCGGCGCGTAGCTTGAAGATGAGAGTTCCGCTAGAGAGTTCGGTAGCGCCTTGCGGTTTGCGGAAAACCATGAGCGATCCGCGTAGGCGCAAATCGGGTCGTTGCCGATTGCCGTGGGGGAAGTCGTCGCGCCCAGGGAAGCGGCGGTCGCTGAATCGATACCGAAGAGGATATCGGCATCGAGAGAATGTGAAATAGAGGAGGCGGGGAATTGCTCAATGGTGTAGCCGCTTGCGGCCTCGAAGGCCGAGACGTAGTCGTCGGGGAGCTGCCAGCCGGGGGCATAAGCAATGCGCAGGGTTCCACTTCCGCGCGGGATTCCTTGGTCACCGCTTGCCTTCGTGTGTTTCGCTACTGCCGAGGCCGAGCCCGCTTGAGTGGAAGAGCTTGAGTCTGTGCGGAAAGGATCGTCCGTCCACTGGGCTCCCTGCGGGATTGACGGGGAGCAGGCGCTGAGCGCGAGCGTGCACAGGATGGCGGCGCTGGCGAAGCGGTGAGCTGGGTGTTGAGCGGACGGAGAGGTGGTCTTGGTCTTTCGCACCGTACCAGTCTAAGCAATAGTGCATAGAAGGAGAGATATTCGCGCGTCGATAGGGCAAAATGTTGGTATCGAGTGTTCGATGCGATCTGATGCAAGGAGTCATCATGGGAAGCAGTCTCAGTCAGAAACTTATTACCGCAGGGCTGTCTATGGCCGTCGGTTTCGTGGCCGGAAAGGTCGCGGAGCTGGGCTGGAAGGCTGTGACCGGTCAGACCGCACCTCAGGATGATGACGGTACGGCATCCTTGGTTTCAGTGGTCGCTTTTGCTGCGGTTTCTGCAGCTATTGCAGCAGTTGCTCAGCGCGGCGTCGTGAACAAGACGAACAAGTGGTTTGCGCCGGTTGAAGCTGCGTCGCAGATCCTGTCGGATCTTGATCAGCCGGCTATCGCAAATTAGAAAATAGCGGAAGATACGTGGAAAGATCGGTGCGCTGTCCCGAGGCCTGAAGGTCCCCGTGGGAGAGCGCATCATTCCAGTCCAGCATTCCGCATGCCAGTTTGAGCCAAGTTTCTGGCGACATTTCGATCACCGCCGGGGGAGTCCCTCGGCGGTGAGTTGTTCCTGGCAGGATCTGAGTGGCACCGGCCGGGGGAACGCGAAGTTCGACCGAGCGGCCTGGGTGCAGGGCTGCGATTTCTTCGAGCGTGTAGCGTACGGCGGTGAAGAGAGTTGCTCGCGAGGCGTCTTCGGGGGCGCGGTACCACGTGAGGAGTGCGGTGTGGCCTTCTGCTGAATCGATGCGCCGTTTTGCCATAAAAGTAGTGTAGGTCGCTTCGCGTATGCTGGCGTGGAATTGCCCGATCCTGCCAGATCCGCTATTGTGGTGTGCCGAGGTAGCGTGTCCGAGCGGCCGAAGGTGCAGCACTCGAAATGCTGTGTGGTGTAACAGCCACCCAGGGTTCAAATCCCTGCGCTACCGCGTTTAGGCTTGTGGCCCCAACTGATGTTGGGGCCACAAGTTTTTTTGTTGGGCAGTACACCTGCAGAGTTTTGATTGCAAGCCAGGGCTTGCTTTCCCGATCGATCTTTGTTAAACTCGACCTTGTCGGGTTGGTACCCCCCGCGAGGCTCGAAATAAAAGCCCGTCAGAAAGTGGGGGCCGAAGGCCCGACATTTGTATAAGGCGAGAGAAGCCAGCCAGCCCACCGTTTTTTTCGGGCAGGCCTCGGGTCTCTCGCCTTTGTCATGCCCGGCGAATCGTAGTGATGCTGAATCGTTGAGCAGGATCGACTGTATTTCGAATGCAGGAAGTTGAATCCCCGAGTTTTTGTCGCACACGCGGGGATGAGCCTTAAAAAAATAAGGCCGAGTTTACGGCCCTCCACTTTCTCTCGGCCACTTATTTCAGGCTCGCGGGGGATACCGGCTCGGCGTCTCTAGCCTAACAAGCCGCCACACGAAAGGCAACCCCTCATATTTTCCCGCACACGCGGGGCTACAAATCAATGTTGTCGCGCTGCTACTTGCCGCCCACATAATTTCTGCGCAGTTTCATGGTGCACATACAGCGCAAGCCAAGGCTAGCTTTCCAAATCGATCCCTGTTACGCTCGACCTGTCGGGTTGGTACCCTCCGCCAGGCTTGAAATAACAGCACGATTCAACGCGGGGGCTGAAGGCCCGACATTTGTATAAGGCGAGGGAAGCCAACCCGCCCGAATCCCTACCTCAGCAGCAGCGGCGTGACCTTGCACTCTTCACCCAGCTTCATCTGAGCGATCGAGCACTCATCGCGCATGACAACCAGGCGTTCCAGCATCCGCTGGTGCACAGACCACGGGTCGATCGTATTGAGGTAAATCCTTGTCCCGCCCTCAAAACCGGCGATCGTGGAAATCCTCCACTTGATCAAAATCCTCATACGCATGGGGATCGATGAACTCGGCGGCCGGTAGTACCACTCCTCGTTACACGGCACCTCCGCACCCGTCGCCGCGTGCATCGCGTGCACAAGGTCGCTGATGCCTCGTAATTGCTCGGGGGAGTACTCCCAAGGCTCAGCCGGCGCATGAAGCGGCCAAATCGCCAAGGAGGGATAGCGATGCCCAAACCCAGCCATGGCCACAGCATGATCGTTTTGCGCCAAAACCAGCCCACGCGTCGCGGCGATCTTCAAAAGCTCGTCATAGATCCCCGGATAGGTCCGCACGCGCTCAATCTCGTCATGCGTCTGCGTCGAGAACTCATCGATCGCCACAAGCTGCTTGTGCAGGTGATCGAAAGACGCCCCCGCAGGCTTGAGCCAGTTCTGGAAAGCCACCACGTACTTCACGGCGGGATCCAATTCGTACAGGTCCCGCATCGCCCGCACTGTCATCGACATGTACTGGAAGTGCTCTTCGGGCGTGAGCGTCCCAGCCGATGCCAATTGGGACGTATCCTTCGCCCCGTCAACGAAGTGTCGCCGCCCAACAATCAGATCGTGACCGCCCGAAAAGAAACCATTCGCCTGGGTGAGCTTCTCCGAATCTGACAGTTCCTCAAACTCCTCGATGCTCCCACCCGAGGCCAAGAAACGCGCGCGGACAACATTCATCACGTGGTCGTAGCCCTGCGGAGACGCCAAGTATTCCGCCATCCGGCGCCGCTCGGCCTCGGAAGGAACATGACCGTGGTTGAGGTGCCAATAGTTGTAGGAAACGATCTCGAAAAGGTTGGGAATCCGCCGAAATTCCGCAACGGTATCCCCAAGCTCCTCAGCGCCGAGGCCGTGGAGAGTTTCCCATTCACCCTCGCTCGTGCGGACAATGCGCGCCTTCTCGGGAGGTGTTTCCAGGTAGCGACCCGAGCAGAAGGCACAGTGATGTCCGTCTAAATCGTGATCGATGATAGGGGCAGGTGAACCCGGGCGAGTCAGAGGGCGGTGAGCCCGACCCGGAACCGTCCACACTTCAGTTCCAGTTAAAAGGTTGCGCTGTTTGACCGTCCCGTCAGAAAGACGGAGGATCGCTTCGTCGCTCCCCGTAGGTAGTACAGCCATGCTTCTACTTTAGGCCGAAGACGCGTGTGCGTGTGTCCGAAAAATGAATTTCAGGCGGGCAGCCAGCCCTTTGCGCGACGGCCAAGATCCTCAAGCAAAGCGCTGGCCTCTTGGGCGCGATCAGGCTGAACAAAGAGATGGTCGTGGCGACGGCATGCAATGAAATTCGCGGTAATCGAACGCGCAGCAAGGATTTGCGCAATAGACGCAGTAATTCCGATTGCGGCAAGCTCTGTGGAAGAACCCAAGTCGATTCGCGTGTACAGTTCATCGGCATTGATGCCTGCTTCGCGGGCAATCTCTTGCTCAACGACCACGGTGTAGCCATCCTCGTCGCGGATCACGGCGAAGAAATCGACCCCCTGAGGAATCTCGTCGACCAGAGAGAAGACATAGGTGCCGCTGGGCTGAGGATCGAGAGAAGCAAGAACTCGATCCAAGTCAGTCGTAGAAACATGAGTCATGTCTTCACGATAGCCCAGCGACACACCCACAATCCGTGCCTGTCTCATATCCAAAAACGATATGAGTTGCGCCTCAAGCGAAAGCGCTACATTCGGTCCATCTCATCAGGACGAGGCCCCGTGCGACCTTCCTCCCCGCGATCCAGTTCGTCAATCCTACGCATCTGATCCGCGTCCAATTCAAAGCCTGTGATGGCGAAGTTTTCCGCGCGCCGTTCATGCGAGGACGCCTTCGGGAAAGCGACGTCGCCTCGTTGAATTGCCCAGCGCAGGACAACTTGCGATTCTCGCGCACCAACTTGGCGCGCGATATCGACAATCACGGGATCGGAAAGGACAGCCCCGCGCGCCAGGGGAGCCCAGGCCTCGGTGATGATCCCGTGGCGAGCATTGAAACGGTGTAGCTCACGGTTGGCGAAGTAAGGGTGGGACTCGATCTGATTGATGGAGGGCGGAACCTCGCAAGCATCGAGGATCGGCTGGAGGTGGTGGGCCTCGAAATTAGAAACACCAATGGAACGAACCAATCCTTCGCGGACGAAAGACTCCATCGCTCGCCACGTGGGCATAATATCGCCGCCGTAGTGCATGGGAAGAGGCCAGTGGATCAAGAACAAGTCCAAGTAGTCCAGCTGTAGTTCCTCCAAAGAACGCTCAAGGCTCGCGCGCGCAACATCGGGTTCGTGGTTGGGATTATTGAGCTTCGAGGTCACGAAAACTTCCTCGCGCGCCACGGGGCTGTCCGCGATGGCGCGGCCCACCTCGGCCTCGTTTCCGTACATTTGTGCGGTGTCGATGTGGCGGTAGCCGAGCTCGAGTGCGTCGAGCACCCCGTGATAAGCCTCCTCGCCGACGAGCTTGTACGTTCCAAAGCCGAATTGGGGAATGCTGTGTCCGGAAATCAAGGGCAAATGCTTAATGCTGGGGGCCATGATGAATACTCCACATATTTTTATGATCTTAAAGACATGATAGGTTCTTCGACCGTTGAAATTACTTTTCATTTCTTTACTAAATGCCGAAGAAACTTCTTAAACTGCGGGTTTGGCTGAGAAAATCAACGAAAAAGTGACTATGCTGTGCCCAGTAATTCTTTAATCGTGGAGGTGGCTGTGACTAAGAAACGCGCGGAGGGCGAAAGCAGAGCCCGTGCACTCACGCGCTCGCGCCTCGTTGACGCAGCAGTGGAAATTCTTGTTGAACGCGGTTTTGCGGGAACAAAAATTGATGAAGTTGTTGGTCGTGCGGGCTATACCCGTGGTGCATTCTATTCGAACTATTCGAATATGAATGAGCTCCTTGAAGATGCTTTCATTGCATATTCGACGCAACTTTTGACCGAGATGACGCAGGCTTTTGATTCAATCGAAGGCCCGCTGGACCTCGACAGCATCGTTGCAACGCTGGAAAGCCTGGCAACTCAGGGGCGCACCGCCTACATCCTCCTTATGGAATACCGTCTTTTCCAGATGCGTAACCCCGAGGCAGGCGGCATTCCGGGAAGTCAGCGTAACCAGCTGGCTGATTTTGTCACCGGCATGCTGGAGTCTGCCCTCGAGCGTATGGGGCGCAAGCCGCTTCTGCCGACGAACATCATGGGTGAGATCCTCTCGATCTTCTACCTCGAGGCTCTGGGGAGCGTCAATGACTCCGCAGAGGCAAACCAGATCCCGATCCGCAAGGTTGTCGACGTTATTGTCTTCGGTTTCTCGATCCCCAAGGATCAGGACCCGCAGGCTGCTGCTTCCTTTGAGGGTGCCGATCGCGAACAATTCCGCGCCGAGGCCTTGGATCCCTCGCGCGAAGGACTGATTCCTTTGGTGCGCGAGGCCATCGCAAGGAACTAGAAGAACGCGCTTTAAGCGTTTTTCTCTTGAAACGAGTAGTTGGGGGTATGCGATCCGCATACCCCCAACAAGTATTTTGGGCGGCACCGTGAAGATGCCGCCCAAAATGCGATGCTGTCCTTACTTCAAATCAGCGGGCCACCAGGACACCGCGGATACTCGGCAGGTCAGTGCCTTCGCAGGAAGATCAGCCTCTGCCTTGAATTGCTTCGATTCACCCGGATTGATTCCCTCAATCTTCGCTTGCGTTGTCGCAGTATCAGTGGTTCCTTCAAGCGATGAAGTGATCGTGAGGGTGAGGTTCGACTTCTTCATGGAGCTCGTTGCTTCCTTCGGGCCCTTGTACTTCTTGAGCTCGCCCGAAATCCTCACGTGATTGCCGTCAGCTTCGCACTTGAGGCTGATGTCCTCCAAGGAGGCTTGTAGCTTGGAGTAATCCTGATTAATAGTGAATGCCTTGACCTTGTTGGGGCAGACTTGCTCTGCGTATTCGCCCTTCGGATCAACGGTCTTCAACTGTTTGAGGAGGTCTTGGATCTTGCCTGCATCACTGGCAGATGCGGGGGTGACCGAATCACACCACGGCTGAACTCGAGCCGTGGCTGCTTTCTGTTGCGTTTCAGTGAGTTGTTGCTCAATCGAGGCTGACTGCGACTGAAGATTACTGGTCTCTGAACTCAGGGAGCTGACCTTCTGGTAAGCGAGCAGGGCTTGAACCAGTGTGACAACTGCCCAGATCAAGCTGATAGCGCACAGCGCGGCGGTAATTCGCACAACACGCTTCGGCATCTTCGAAGAGGGAGCCTTCGTTTCCTGCGGCTTCTCGGATTGAGTGGATTCACCTGTTGCCTGGGGATTCATGCTGCTCACTTGCCCGACCCTTCCAGCTGTTTGTTCAATGCGTCAAGCTTCTTTTGCTGTTCCGCGACACTTTGACGCAGTGGCTGAATTTGAGCGTCAAGGATGGAGGCGCGATCTTGATTGTGCTGTGCAGAATTCATGAGTGCAAAGCCGGACACAGTAAAAGCGACCGTCAAAAGCACATACATGACGGTGAGGAACTTTTGCTTACCCGTCCACGCGGAGGGTTTCTTCGGCTTTGCGGGCTTCGCTGGGCGTGCAGGCGCCATGGGGGCCGCGGGTGCGCCGGGGAAGCCAGATGTGCTGCTTGATCCGTATGCTCCCTGCGTTGTCGAGGTGTAGGAAGGCCGCGTTGGTGCCGCTGAGTAGCCCGCTTGGGGGACGCCAGGAACGCTCGCCTGGGGTGCGCCACCGTTACGAGGCTGGGGCTGCGCGGAAGGCATGTGGGTAGCTGGCGCGGATGCGGGGCGAGCCTGAGCGAAAGGCGCTTGGGGCTGAGCCAAGGGTGCTTGGGCCGGCGCGGACGCAGGGCGAGCCTGCGCGAAAGGTGCCTGGGGCTGGGCCAGGGGCGCCTGAGACTGTGCGAGAGGTGCTTGGGCCGGCGCAGAAGAAGGACGCGCCTGCGCAAACGGTGCCTGAGGCTGAGCGCTTGAAGCCTGAGCAGATGGGTACTGCGCCTGTGCAGAGCCACTTGCTGAAGCTGAAGGGTTTGCAGGCACAGCGCTGTAGGCAGATGACGAGGTCGTCACTCTACCGGCAGGGCTCATGCCGCTTGTGGCACCGTTTGCTGCCTGTGTATAGCTGGTCCACTGCGATCCGTCCCACCATCTGAGCTGGGAGGAGTTCGAGGGATCGCGGTACCAACCCGGCTGCGGATTTGTCATGGCGGGATCCTTCCTATACGTCGCCCTTTATTGAACGGTAACATGCTGTGCGAATACTGTGAACATTCTGGACGCGAGAGTGTCTTACTCGCCACTGTATCCACTCTTATCTCGCAATATTCTGGGTTTCCTCGCCACTGGAAGCTACCCTTAGTCCTTATGGCCCAATTCCTCGCACAGAACCATCTTCTGACTCTTTTCCTTGTCGTTGGACTCGGTGCTATTTTAGGGGCGATTCGCGTCGGCCCCTTCCGTTTTGGGGCGGCCGGAGCTCTCTTCGTCGGCCTCCTGGTCTCTGCATATAGCCCCGAAGCGGGGCATGGGACTGCAATTATTCAACAAATCGGATTGGCCTTTTTCGTTTACACCGTCGGTATTGCCGCAGGATCGACATTCTTTGCCGATCTGCGTCGCCAGAGTTCTCTCTTGGGCTCTGCGACCATTATCTGCATCCTTGGAGCCATCATTGCCTGGGCGGGTGGTCATTTCCTAGGACTGGGCAAGGGCCTCGTCACCGGGTTGTACACGGGCGCACTAACCGCGGCCCCTGCGCTCGACGCGGCCACGCGGGTCAGCGGAAGCGGCGATGCCGCAGTGGGATACGCCTTCGGTTATCCCATTGGCGTGATTGTCGGCATCGTCGTCGTCACGATGACAGTGACGCGCAAGTGGATCGGCGAAAAAGACACCCCCTCACTCGCGGGCGCTGGATTAGACGCGGTAACCGTCCGCGTCGAAAGGGCTGTGGCAACTCGCAAGATCCCCGCCTGGCGAGAAGGACGCGTCCGCATGTCCTACCTGCAGCGTGAGGGACGTACGCGAGTCTTAATTCCCGGTGAAGAACTGCGCAAGGGAGACCTAGTTGTTCTGGTCGGTGGTTCCTCGGCAATCGCAGAAGTTGTCGAGCAACTTGGCGTCCAGACCGAGGCGCACCTGGCTGATGATCGCTCGGACGTGGCCTTCGAACGCATCGTCGTCTCCAGCCCAGACGTAGCGGGCCGATCGATTGCGGAACTCAATATGGCGACCCGCTTCGGTGCGGCTATTACACGAGTTCGACGCGGCGACCTGGACCTGCTCGCCAGCGATGACCTCAAGCTCAATCTTGGCGATCACGCGGCAGTCGTTGTCCCTCAAGAAGAACTCGACAATGTCCAGAGTTTCCTCGGAGACTCCGAGCGTCGCGTGAGCGAAGTCGATGGAATGGCTTTCGGAATCGGCATGGTTCTGGGAATGGCGCTCGGGGCAATTCCATTCCCCATGTTTGGCGGAGCAACCTTCCAGTTGGGCTCAGCTGCTGGCCCACTCATCGTCGGTATGCTCCTTGGTGCGCTTCGTCGTACAGGTCCGCTGGTATGGACCCTGCCGGCCTCGGCGAACATCACGATCCGTTCCATTGGCCTCATGCTCTTCTTGGCTGCCCTGGGTCTCAATGCTGGCCCCGCTTTCGTTGAGCTATTGGCCAGCCCCCAAGGGTGGAAGGCCGCTCTCCTTGCGTTGATCATCGTTGCGGCCTGTTGCGTCGCACAGGCTATCGCGGGCCGCTTCCTTGGCTTGTCTGCGCCTCGTAGTGCGGGTGCTGTCGCTGGGTTCTTGGGACAGCCGGCCGTTTTGCAGGCTGCGGATGCGCGCGTGGCTGATGAGCGAATCGAGGCCGCCTACGCAACGATGTTTGCTTTCGCCATCATTGTCAAAATTTTCTTGGTGCCATTTATCTGGACACTGTGAGCAAAGGAGTCACTCATGGCAACACCGGATTTTGTTCTGGAACTACGTCGGCACGTTGGGCACTCCATGCTGTGGCTTTCGGGTTGCACAGCTGTCGTCTTACGAGGCCGTGATGGAGCTGCGATTAATTGGCAGGCTCCCATCGACCCCGCTTCCGTCGAGATCTTGGTCGTCCAACGCGCGGATAATCATCAGTGGACCCCGGTGACCGGGATTATCGATCCGGGCGAGGAACCTGCTTGGGCAGCGCTTCGTGAGATTCTCGAAGAGACGGCCTGCAAGGCGCGTGCACAGCGTCTGATCAGCGTCGAAGTCGTAGGCCCCGTGATCTATGAGAATGGGGATCAAACGACCTATCTTGACCTGGCATTCGCATGTGAGTGGGAGGACGGAGACCCCTTCCCGGCCGATGGGGAAAATACTCAAGCTGCTTTTGTTCGGGGCGATGAACTTCCACCGATGAATGATCGCTTCAGGCGAACGATTGCGCGCGCGCTGAGCGGCGAGCTTGCTGCTTCCTTTAACTAAGACATGAAAAGGTGGTGCCCGGGTGAGAATTCACCCGGGCACCACGGCATGTCAATCAATCAGGCGCCAAGCCAGTAGGCAGCCAACACCTTACGAAGATCAAGAAGATCTTGGACATGGCTCATCTCGCGAGCCGAGTGCATGGAGAGCAATCCAACACCCACATCAACGGTCTCGATGCCCAGACGCGTTGCGGTGATTGGGCCAATCGTTGTCCCGCAGGGCGAGGCGTTATTCGATACGAAGTCCTGTGAAGAGGCTCCTGCACGTTTGCATGCACGCTTCCACAAGGCGATACCCACACCGTTTGTTGCGTAACGCTGCTTAGCGTTGATCTTGAGGACCGGGCCGCGGCCCATGACCGGGTGATGCGAAGGGTCGTGGACCTCCGGGTAATTCGGGTGCACCGAGTGCGCCGCGTCCGCGCTCACACACGTAGACGAAGCAATCATGCGCGCGTAGCCGTCTTCATCACGCCCGAGCGCCCAAGCAGTGCGACGCAAAACATCTTCGAGGATTGGGCCAGCAGCGCCTGTGCGCGATTCGGAACCAACTTCTTCATGGTCGAAACAGGACAAGACGATAATGTCCCCGCCTTCAGGAATGCCCATTCCTGCGATGTCTTCCAGTGCCGCCAGTGCTGGGTGGACCGAAGAGAGATTGTCCTGGCGTCCAGCGGCAACAAATTGTGCCTCCGAGCCAAAGGTCGCGGGGCCCTGTGAGGGAGTACAGATCAGATCGAAGGAAACGACCTCGTTTGCGTTTTCCAGACCAGCAGCGCGGGCGATGGTGTCCATCAGTGAGGCATCGGGGGTGTCGACCGTCCATACGGGGTGCAGATGTTTCTGGGGGTCGAGATGCAAAGACTCGTTGACGCCTCGGTTGAGGTGGATTGCCAGCTGCGGAATGCGTGCCAGCGGCGCAGTGCGGACCAGGATTTCTTCTCCCGAGGCCATGATCAGTCGACCCGCAACGCATAGTTCGCGATCGAGCCAGGAATTCATGATCATTCCGCCGTAGACTTCGACCTCGATCTGCCCCCAGCCATCGCTTGTTGTGGTTTGGGGGGAGGGCTTAAGCGTGAAAGCGGGGGAGTCTGTGTGTGCGCCGACAATTCGGAAACCGGTTGAGTCGGTGACGTTTTGGGGAACCATCCATGCCATGACGGCTCCGCCGCGAACCATGACATGCCCGCCGGGGCTTGCATCCCAAGGATCTTTTTCGCTTTGGCGGGTGAAGCCTGCGTCTTCGAGGCGCTGAGCGACAAGAGAGGCCGCGTGATAGGGCGTGGGGGAATCAGCTAGAAAATGGAGATAATCGAGAGTATTAGAGTCGAGTTCTGGATTTTTAGACTCAAGTCGTGGTGTCATACCTGCATTTTACGCTGCACATTTTATTCAGGAGTGGGTGGACATATGTGCAGCGGTACTTTTTCGCTCACATGTATTGAGTCGCGCTTTGTTTCAGTAAATGCGGGATGACACTAAAACAACTTTGTTCAAGTATTTAGATGCAATTGTTGTCAGATCATATTAGTTCGTAATAATTCGATGAAAATCCGTCCGGTTTATTTGCGCATTTGCGCAGGTCAGGGGCTAGTTTTATTTCTCTGAGACTGATAAATTAAAAGGGTGATTACTCAAAGCAATGAGACTCTCCTCGATGAGAGCGAAGCTGAGCTTTGGCACGCGTGGAGTTCTGTTACGCGTGCTGTTCAGAGCGCCTTGGGTTCCGAAATTAGCAAGAGCGCTCCTTTGGCTTTAATCGAGTTTGAAATGCTCGATGAGCTTGCTAATGGAGAACAACCTATGCGTTCTGGAGAGCTTGGGGCTCTTGTCTCGTTAACGCGCTCTGGAACCAGCCGCGCGATTTCCCGTCTTGTCGCTAAGGGCTTCATCAGTAAAGAAGGATCGTCAACGGATCGACGCTCCGTTCTTGTGTGCCTCACCCCCGAGGGGCGCAAGGCCTACGAGGCCGCTAATAGTGTCTTCGCAAACGCAGTCCGCAGCGGGCTTCTCAGTGCGGTAGACGGCAATGACCGCGACACCTTACTGAGAATCCTTAACGTCATCTCCGACACGATTCTCTAAAAGAAAAGTGGGGCAGCGTAAGCTGCCCCACCCCACATTCTGGGTCTACACGGTTAGAACGACTTCCTGTAGACGTTGGTTTCGCGCTGAAGGAAACCAACCCGACGGTAGAGGCGGTTCGCCGCCTCTCGCGTCGGCCGGGATGTTAGATCGACTGTCCGAGCCCCCAACGCCTTGGCGTGGTCCACTGCGGCTTCCACAAGACTTTGGCCAACGCCCTGTCCGCGCACGGCCTGATCCGTCACAACATCTTCAATCCATGCGCGCCTTCCCGTTGGGATATCAAAGACGACCAGGGATAGCATGCCCACGATCTTCTCCTCATCATCTACGGCGCACACCAGGTGCAGGCACTCTTGGTCAAAAAGCTCCTCAATCTGCTCCACGGACAAGGGCTGCGCGGAGGAGGACAGCTGCGGAAGCAAACGGTCGAAGGCCTCGTGAACCTGATCGTGAGAAGAATCGGGAAGCGTATTCAGGATCTCGATACGCATGGGTGCTCCTTATTTGGTGCGTGAACAATGGCCAAAGTTATGCCATTGAGGATAGCGCGAGCACTCCTTTAGGAGGCGCGGCTCAAGCGAAATGTATCGTTATGTGAACCCACTGCAGCACGTGCGCGCAATGAGTGCACAGCTGCCGGGGTGGGCGTGGCCGGGGTCGGAAGCGAGGCCTCGGGCTTGGAATCCTGCAGATCCGCAGCCGTCGCTTGGACAGAAACGGAGTGATCAAGAGTGTTTTCTTGCCTGCCGGATGCTTCCTTCTCCGGAGCGAAGACATAGCGGCTCTGCGCGGAGTAGGAGACCAGGTACATCGTCGTGTCAGCGATAATCTTTGCCAGCCATAGCGGCATTCCCAGGCTCGTCATCACGGAAAGCATGATGTAGGAGCCAGCGACGACCGCAAGTGCCAGGGACGCATAACGCATCGCACTGCGACGCAGGGAGGTGCCCTTGGCCTCGAAAACATGGCGATTCATTGTGAAGTTCACCGAAGCGCTGACCAAACGAGCAGCAACAACGGGGAAGAGCAAAGTACCCGTCACCGCGTTCAAGAGAAGAACCAAGACATAGTCGATAATGGTCGCAATTCCTGAAGATGCGGCGAACTTCAAGAGCGGGGCCCAAATTCGCGCGGAATCTTGCAGCGGACGGAAGTGAGAGGTCGGGTTTCCGGCCTCGTAAATCGTCTCAATCGGGATTTGTGTCACCGGATGACGGTACTTCGCAAGCTGCAACAGGACGCGGAGCTCGTACTCATAACGATCGCCCTCGATACCGATTAACGTCGGTAAAAGGTCAATCGGGAAGGCGCGCAGACCAGTCTGGGTGTCCTTGAGCTTCCAGCCGGTTGCAAGCCAGAAGAGCCCAGAAGTCGCGCTATTACCAATCCTCGAACGTGCCGGAACATGACCGACGAACTCGCGGACGCCCAAAACACTCTGATTGGATGTCGCGCAGGCCTGGCCCACGCGGAAGATATCGACAAGCGTGTGTTGGCCATCGGCGTCTGCAGTCACAACGCAATCATTGATTCCAAGGCTTTGGGCGTGGTCATAAATGTAGGTGAAACCAGCCCGAAGCGCGTACCCCTTACCGCGGTTGCGTTCGTAGGAGATGACGTGTGCGCCCGCGGTGCGCGAGGCATCGAAGATATTCCGGTATTCTTCGCCGGAACCGTCATCGACCACAACAATGCGCATTGCTGAATCAGCTCGGTGCAGCTCAAGGATGAGACGCGGCAATCGTGCATCCGGTTGGTAAGCAGGAATTAACACGTACATGGCTCAAGCTCCCTTCGTGATGTAGATGATGTCGGAGGTAGCGCGTTCGCCACCGTTAGAGGGGTTATTGACGACTTGGCCGTTGAACCACATTTCAGAGGAGCCACCGCCGTCGAGGTTGTAGGCGGTCTTTGCGCCCAGGCTCTGCATGATTTCGGCTAGGCCGCTCATCGTTACGCCGCTTGAAGTTCGCGAGCGACCATCCACAACGACGAAGACAAAGTGGTTGTCGTCGATGATGCCGATCGCGGTTCGCGGCTGCTTACCCTGGATGGAGTGGTTACCGAAGTTGGTATCGATCTCCAGGTTGTCGATTCCGCTGATCACCTGGCCGTCCTGCAAAAGCGCCGGGCCGAAGGAGAGGGTCTGCCACACGCCCTCGTTGACCAGGGTTTGAGCGTTGGTCTGAGTTTCGTCGTAGACCTTCATCGTGCCGTCCTTGTAGATGGCCAGGCCTTGACGAGCGCCACTGTCGCGGTAGATTGTGCCGTTTCGGATCACGATGCCCGTCGAGCGGAAACCGTAGTAGTCGCCGTTAATAGCGAAGACGGCGTTGTTATCCGTTGCGATTGAGGACACCAGGTCCGTGATGTTTGCACCGAACTGATCGTTTGCGAAAGCGGAACGTAGAGCAGTCGCGTCGGAGAGCTGAACATCCGCGACGTAGTAGGTGACGCCGTTGTTTTGGACCTGCTTGACGGAGATCTTGGTGTTTCCGTTCGTGTAGGTATCCGAGGTGATCGTTGCGCTATCCGTATTCAGAGAAGTTGTCTGCGCGTTGCCCTGGGCGGCCTCGTACGAAGAAGCGCTGGTGACTTCAACGTGGTCGATCACGTAGCGGTTGAGGGCCCATGCGGTTGTTCCACCCAATGCCAGCGTGATTGCGGTTGCGCCCGCAATGATTCCGTTGCGTAGTCCCTTGCGACGACGCTTCGTGGGGCGGGTGCGGTGGGTAGGCGCGGTGTGCTCTGCCGAGGCCGAGGAACCTTCCGTGCTGGAGGCCTGAGTCTGGGCGGTGGCTGCCTGCTGGCGAGCAGCGAGGGTGCGTGCAAGATCATCGGCCGAAGGGGCGGCCGGCTGGGGAAGGTTGTTCGTGTTCATGGCTACAGAATCCACTGGCGGATTCTGTAGGGATTATGGACAAGCTGTGCGTGACCTGTGGAAGAAAAGAACTCAAAAACTCCTTGCATTTGATGAATGTTCGCTGGAAGATAGATGAGTCACGTCTAGGCAAAGGAGCCCGACACGATGATAGACAAACGCGTCTTTTGGCGACCCCTGGCCATCCTTGGGGCACTCGCCTTGTCCCTTCCGGGATCAGCAGTTGCACATGCTACTGAAGGTGCAACAGATACCCCTGTTATTCTCAACGCCCCAACGACCATTAGTGCGGGACAACTTCGTGCAACGGTCTCACACGAATTCCCACAGGTCACCGGATATACCTTCGCGGGAAACCCCGTTGGCGGCCGTGCGGAAACGCTTCACCAGGTCACGATCGACGGAAACCAATACACCGTCGACACTGTTGAAGCTCAGCGCGTTTCCGACCAGAAAGTTGCCTACACGGTAACTTTCGTGGGCAGCGAGATCACGATGAAAGCCGAGATCGAGGTACAGGAAATTACCTCGCACGCCCAAGGAACAGAGGGGGCAAAACGACCGACTCTGACTTTCCGCATCACTGAGATGAACGGCGCGCACACGGTGGAAATTCCCGGCCACGGCCTCGTCTCAGTCAATGCAGACCAAGGCGGAGCATACGCATGCGGAATCACGGGAGTATCCCGAGGCGCGGCCAATGGCGACTCCTATGCGGGTGTTGACGATACTTTTGCCAGCATCACCGCCTCGACGCCCATTGATTACTACGAACAACCCAGCGCCTACCTCATGGTCAACACCAATAAGGTCGCCGTCGGGATGGAGACTAATGCGACCTACGACCAGCCCCAGGGCTATGAAGCCAACTGGAATTCCAGGTGGAAGCGCCAAGTCATTGAACAAAACGGCATCAAGACTCTGATCGCGCAAAACGGTCAGTGGACCTACCGTTCCGAGGCCGCGACGGATGCGATTGGGGACGAAGAGCGCCCCTATACGACACTTGTCTTCACAGGAGACGCGAATTCATCGGGCAGTGTTGATTGGCAAGATGCCGCAGTTGCCTATGCGGATATCACTCCTGAGATCACTGGCGCAGCCGACAATCATAAGTGGGTTGTCACCCACATTCCCTTTGATTTCGGTTCGGCCGCAACGCATCCCTTCCTCCAGATCGCCGATGACGTCAAGCGCGTCAGCCTTGCAACTGACGGCTTGGGACAGCGCGTCATGGTCAAGGGCTATGCCTCTGAAGGGCACGACTCGGGCCACATGGACTACGGCGGTAACATCAACACTCGCGCCGGTGGCGAGGCTGACTTCGGCACTCTCTTCACCAGCACGAAGGACGTCAACGCGATCTACGGCGTTCACGTCAATACAACCGAGGCCTACCCGGAAGCAAACTCCTTCAGCTCTCTTCCCTTCACCGGTGGCCGCGGATGGAACTGGCTCAACCAGTCCTACTACGTCAATCAGCGTGATGATTTAGGCAACGGCGGCGCTGTTAATCGATTCCAGGAACTGCGCAATCAATTCCCCTTAAGCAAGTACCCCAATTTCCGCTGGATCTACATCGATGTCTACTACGGTTCGGGCTGGCAAGCCGACCGCTTGGGCAACGAACTCAACAAGATGGGATGGGAAGTCGGATCCGAATGGGCAGACCGCTTCGAGAGGCACTCCCTGTGGTCGCACTGGTCGAATGACGAGCACTACGGTGGCGCAACCAACAAGGGATTGAACTCCCAGGTCATCCGTTTCGTCGACAACGCGAATAAGGACAATTGGAACCCGAATGTTGTCTTGGGCTACCCCCAGATCGTTGAGTTCGAAGGCTGGACCGGCCACCAAGACCAAGATGCGTTCTACCGCAATATCTGGTCAAACAACCTGCCCAGCAAGTTCCTCCAGAACTCGCGCATCATGCGCTACGACACCGCGGATGCAGGGGACGGAAAGACGAAGCACACCTACACATTCGCTAACGGAACGGTAGCTTCGGGTTCGACGGCTGTGACCGCTCAAACAGAGGCAAGTTACGTTGTCGGAACGATCCAGGCAGACATGTCGTCCTCGCGCGAATTTGTCTACGACGGGGCAACAGTCCTTCGAGGCGATAGCTACCTCTTGCCGTGGAAGGACAACGGAACTTCTGCCGGAGCAGATCGCCTGTACTACTACAACCCCGCTGGAACTGCGACGGAGTGGACTCTCACCAAGTCCTACCAAGGCGTTGGTTCTCTAGCCGTCTACCGACTCACCGATCAAGGACGCGTGAAGGTTACTGATCTGGCTGTCTCTGGCGGAAAGATCACCATCCCGGCCTCGGTCTATGACGGAGTGGCTGAGGGCGATCGCGACCACACGGCCTTCGTGCTGGTACCAGAAAACGCCCCCGCAGCCGTCTCGACCCCCGCATGGGGCGCAGGAACCGTCTTCGCTGATCCCGGATTCAACTCGGGAAATTTGAGCGGCTACACAACGACTGGTTCAGTCAGCGTCGTGAAGGATCCCCACGGTGATCCTGTCGCACAACTGGGTGCAGGCAAGGCCTCGCTGTCCCAAGAGATGACCCTCAACGCAGGAACCTACCAGGGCAGCGCGTGGCTACAAATCAACAATGGAAAGACCCGCAAGGTCACTATTTCCGCCTCGGGAGATGGCGTGACAAGCGCCGGATCGCAGCAGCGAAATGGGGACTTGGGGGCAACTCGAGACAAGCCTGTAACGACAGTCTTTGAGGACTTCGAGAATATTGCGGAAGGCTGGGGACCCTTCGTCAAGGGCGATGCCGGCAATATCACGGACCCGCGCACAGTTCTGGCCTCGCTGAACGCTCCCTACACTCAACGAGGCGGAGTCCTTCCCGACCGTTCGCGTAAGGCGACGGATGACGCGATTGCGGGACACTGGTCGCTGAAGAGCCACGAAGAAAACGGTGGTCTTGTCTACCGGACAGTTCCGCAGACCGTGAATCTGCAGGCGGGACACCGCTACCGCATTTCCTACGACTACGACAACGCCGTGAGCGGCTCATACTACTGGGTCACCGCATACGACTCTGCGGGAGCTGACGGAGTCAGTGCGAACTATCTCGATTCGACGCTCCTTCCCCAAACGGAGAGGCCCTCGCACTTCGTTGAAGAACTCAATGTTGGTGCTTGCGGCTCCTACTGGGTTGGCCTCTACAACGTCCAGGGAGGAAAATCAGGAAACGATTTCTCGATCGATAACTTCCGAGTTGAAGATCTTGGAACAACCGCCGACGTCCCCGCCTGCGCTGCTGCAAGCATCGCAACCCAAGGAAGCGCGATCGAAGGCAAGACCGTCCAGGTAACAACGACCTTGGTGAATAATGAGTCCGCGGATGTCACCAATGTCCGCAGCGAATTGAGCCTTCCGGCTGGGTGGAGTGCACAGGCGACTTCACCCACGACTGCCGAGACTCTTGCCAAGGGAGAAACCTTCACCACCACGTGGACGGTGAGCATTCCCGAAGGGGCCGGCGGCAATGCCGTCACCTTGACGCACCAGGCGCACTACCGGATCGGCGATGAAGACCGTACCGCTGTGGGCACAACGAGCGTGACAGCTCTGGGATCCATCAGGTCCAATGCCGTCAACTACCTCTCTGACATCCCCTTCTCATCGACGTGGAACTCCAACGGCTGGGGACCCGTCGAGCGTGATAGCGAGGTCGGGGAAGATCAAGCAGGAGACGGTGATCCGATCTCAATGAACGACCAGCCCTATGCCAAGGGCCTGGGCGCACACGCTCCCAGTGACCTCGGTTTTGAACTGGACGGAAAGTGCACAACCTTCAAGGCAACTGTTGGCGTGCAGGATGGACAGTGGAGTGGCTCAGTGACCTTCCACGTCATCGGTAGCACTGACGGTTCCAACTGGTCCGATGTTGTTCCAGAAACTTCGGTCATCAGGGGAGGAAGCGAACCGAGGGATATCTCGGGCAATGTTCGAGGGATGAAGTACATCCGCTTGATCGTTGGAGACGGCGGCAATGGCAACGGTAACGACCACGCGAACTGGGGTAATGCCCGAGTGCTGTGTGGAAACGCTACCGAGGGCGGCGACACCCCCGCCCCTGAGCCCACGCCGACTCTGACGCTCAAGGACTACACGGGAGCCCTCCAGCTGGTCAGCGCACCGGCTGCCTACGAAGAGAACCCTGCCTCGAACATGTTCGACAAGGACCTGACGACCTTCTACGACAAGGATTGGGTCAACCTCACCGACCACCCCAGCACGATTGATCTCGCCCTCTTCGAAGGAAGCGATCCCACTGGCGCACAGCCGGTGAGCATCGGCGGTCTGTCGATCGCAGGACGAGCGGGACAAGCCAATGGCCGGCCCAAGGCCTACGAGGTCTATGTTGGCCAAGACGCAGCGAACATCAATCAGAAGGTTGCCGAAGGCACTTTGAGGAACACTGCTCTTGCTCAGCGTATTACCTTCGACGAGGCGGTGAACGCGAAGTATGTGCGCATCCGAGTCCTGAGCAATTACAAGACCAAGGCTGACCAACCCGATGGCCTGCTTGCAATCGCTGAGCTGGGTGTTCTTGTTCCTGACGGAACGACGCGCGCAGCTGTTTCAGGAAGCGATCGCAGTGCTGGTACGCGAAGCGCACGCCGTGCTCGCTCCTTGGATGATGAGCAAGCGCTGACGGTGAATACGAATGCTGAAGGACTGGTAGGACAGAACTATCTGGATGTCCAGACGGTGAACGATACCGATCCTGCTGCAAACCCAGAGACCGTCATCGACCGAACCTGGGCCGAAAACTGGATGGCTGCGGATCAGAAGCACCGGACCAATAGTGATCCCAGTTCCTTCCAACGCGTTCCTGTGACTTTCACGGTCGCGAAGGATGGAACGAAGGTGCGCTTCACCATCGCCGCTGATGAGGGCGATGCGCCGGTCTTGTTCGACAATCTCCGCATGGTGAAGATCGAGCGTCCTACGACCAACGATCTTCTTGGCGTGGATTGCATGGCTGATCCGACCCCGGAGGCGTGCACAACAATGCGTGCGAACGCACGCATTGGCTTGAGTACTGCACTCAGCGTCTCACTGCCGGCACCGACTCCGGACCCAACTACGGATCCAAGTACTCAGCCGACAACGGATCCCACCACCCAGCCAAGTGGGGATCCAAGTCCCCAGCCCAGCGCCGATCCTTCTCAAAGCGGCGCGCAGCAGGCAAGCCCCGCTGCTCAAGAGCAAGCGGGCGCGGCCTCGGCAAAGGATGGAAAGAAGAAGAGCACCCGCAAGGACAAGAAGTCATCTCTTGCACGCACGGGTGGCGAAACAAGCACGATCTTGATCAGTGCCGCCCTTCTGACAGCTGCAGGCTACGCACTGCGCAGGCGGCGCATGAATTGAGGTGAGTATCCCGGTGGGGAGCTGAGCTGAGGGGCAGCTCCCCACCACACATAAGGCGGGGGGGCCGGGGATTCACCGGCACCCCCGCCTATAGCTATGAGACGCGAATTACGAGCGCTTCTTCCGCATTGTCGCGGCGCCAATAGCGCTTGTTCCGGCAGCGAGCAGCAGCACTCCGCCGGTGATAGCACCGGTCTTGGCGAGCTGCGTTGCAGGCGTGGGAGGAACCGAGGGCGTAACCGTCGTCGGTGTCGGCGTCGGACCAGGCTTGAAGGACAGTCGTGTCACGTAGGGATGCGACTCACTGGTCGTGTACTTCAAGGGATGCTCCATGAGCGGAGCTTCATCCCATCCGGCAGAAGGGCCGGTCATGGGCTGCCTCCATCCGGCGCTAAAAGGGATGTCCGAAGGAGGACAAGCAGGCGACGGGGGATCGAATACCGTTCCGAGAACAGAGCGAGGCTCGGCCGGTTCGACAGTGTCGTAGTCGCCAAGAGTTGGAGGGCATGCGGGTGAAGGCTGTCCGGGTATGACAATGACACCGAGTTGTTTCTCGACATCGACCGAGATAACGCCCTGCGTGAGGTGATCGATCGTGTAATCCGCATCGGCAGTTGCGGAATCAGCGAAGGCAATCTTCTTAATAGTGATCACCGCTTCACCCTGAAGCCCAGCCATCGCATCCTTGAGGGACTCGATGGTGGTGATCTGATCGGGGTTATCGAAGTCAACGGTGACCGTTGCGGTCTGTCCATTAATTGCCACAGTCTTTGCTGAGAAGCCCTGGGGAAGCCCGGTCACCGAGATGGCCGAGGGATCAGAAAACTTCAGCTGCGCAGGAAGAGTGATCTGGGTTGTGAAGCCCAAGTGAGCATTCTTCAGCGCAATATCGTCGAAAGCGTTGGGCGTCTCGTCGTACTTCTGGAGGAGATCCGCAATGCGTCCACCGCGAAGATCATTCAAGTGAACAACGTTCTCGATGGTCAGAAGCGAGTCCTTATTCTCGGCGTGGATCTCTTCCTTCTCAGCTGGGGGGTTCTCATCGGTGCCGATCTTAAAATCGGTGTCGATTGCCGGGTCATCACCGTTGACCGGAAGGGTGCCGAAAGCCTTCTTGTACTTGTAAATACCGGTCAAGCGATCCGAAGAGAGCTCCCAGGTGGAGAATTCGTAGTCGGGAATTCCTGCGGCTTGGAAGAAGTTTGGCCCGGTCTTCGGGGGCTGCAAGTCGCGACCGTCTTCTTCATCAACCCAGCGCGTTGTCCTGGTCGGTGCGGACGCGAAGCAATCGGTAGGCGACTCCGCCAGCGCCAGGGTCTTCGTGTCGAAGTTAAAGACCTGAGAGGGGGTGGTCGATGAAGTGAAGAAGTTGAACTTACCTGTAACGGTAACCTGCTCGCTGGCCAGTCGAGTCGCTTCCGTGGGGTCTGTTGTGCCAACGGCATAGGGGACCTGGACCTTGATCGTGTGCTGGCCGGGGTTGGCCTTCTCTGCATCGTAGATATCGAGCAGCTGCTGCCAGCTTAGATCCTTGAACTGAATGTTCGCAGTGACCTGTGTGCGGTCAGAGTTGGGGGAGAACCAGGTGTAGGCGAGCATCGACGAGGTAGATTTCGCGCGAGACGTCCCCAAATTGGCTTCCTCAGGGACACTCACGGTCAGTGTGATGTCGGAGTTGTAGGAGCTACCGGAATCGTGGGGGGAGAGCCCCTGCGCAGCTGCAGCGCGGATTTCGGCCTCGTGGCCTGCAAGAAGCGTGGTGATCGGGATCTCTACTACGACGGTACCGTGATAGGTCGTGATCACAGGGTTGGTATTACACACAGTCGTCGTTGTAGAAGAGGCGTACTGCGACAGAGGGAAGGTCTGGCCATCGGCTTGAGCGCCGCGAGGCGCAAACATTGTTACCGTACCTGCGGCGAAAAGGGCCAGCCCAGCGCCTGTAGCCAGAACTCTCCGGCTTTTCCTCATTATGTCCCCCAGTTTTTGATGCGTGTTTAAAACGTTGTGATTCAGGATTTTTTCAGTGTACTCATTGTTGATACAAAAGCACATCGTCTATTGAGAGCTTAGCTTTGGATTGAATGTTCTACAAGGCGCGGTCGCATCGCGCACACGTGATCCGCATCTGCTCCCGTGCACACTCGACGCCCCTTCGCGCTATGGCAATTTTTTCAGTAATACCGCGCATTCCATGTGTTCGGTGTGGGGGAACATATCGAAGAGTCGCGCCTGTAGCGGGGCATAAGTCGGCATTCGTTTCAGATCGCGAGCAAGCGACTTGGGGTTGCACGAGGAATAGATCACGTAGCGCGCGTGTGAGTCATTAACCCACTCTGCGAAAGCCTCACCAATGCCGCGCCGCGGGGGATTGACGACGATGGCCTCGGGAGTGGCATCAATGCCCTGGTTGAAAGCCCACTGTGCAGCGTCACCGGCCACGAAGGCGACGCGATCGCTCACCCCGGCATCGGCGGCGGTGCGCTGGGCCGAGGCGATGGCCTCGGGAGAAATCTCTACACCGCTTACGCGCTCAACCCCGCCAAGCGCCGCATGCAGGGCAAAACCGCCCACTCCGCAGTACAGATCCCACAGTGAGCTTGCGCCACTTTCGCGAGCCCACAGCGTGACCTGGCGATACAGTGCCGAGGCCACGCCTGTGTTGATTTGCGAAAAAGACCTCGGCCCCAGGTGCAGTTCGACATCGCCGACGAGCATCGGAAGGGTCGTTTGCTCGGAGATGACGATTTCTTCATCGCCCTCAACAAGGGCCGCGTGAATGGGAAGAATGTTGACCGTGGCGACCTGGAGTGCGGGGATGAGGGAGCGTAGAAGAGGCAATCGTGAACGCAGTTTCGCCAGTTCGCGCTTCGAGCGCATGACGAAGCGGATCATCAGGGCTTCACCGGAACCCTGAGTCACAAGGATTTGTTTGAGTTCGCCGCTGCGTTTCGCGATGTTATAGGGCTCAATACCGGTGCTCCTGATGAATTCCTTGAGAGGCTCAATGCATCGAGCGATGGCGTCGGTGTGAGCGAGGCAGTGAGGAAGATCGACGCCGGCGTACGTGGGCGCTGGGCCGGTGATGCCCAGAGTCGGATGCTCGGCCGTGCCGCCGATCGCGAACTTTGCCTTGGTTCGATAGTGAGAAGGTGACGAGGCCGCGGGAAGGAGCCACTGCATGGTGGATGCGTGTGGAATATCAGCAAGAATCTTTTCAACTGCACTCTGGCGCTGTGCAAGCTGAAGATCGTAGGGAGTGGGCATTAACGGACACGAATGGCACTGTCCGCTTGTTAAATGTTCGCACTCCATCGCTTCATCTTGGCATCTTGATCCTTTCTTTGCCACAAACGAGGCCGGGTGGGCGTTGAGTGGTGTGGTGTCACTTGTGCGCACGCTGGGGGAGTAGGAAGGTCGGAAGCGTGTGGGCATTAAGATGCTTCCATGAGTGAAAAGCCAGGCGTGGGCGCAGCTGACGAAGCGTGTGAGGTCCCTCAGGGGGCTCTCGCGAGTGCTGAGACCATGCGTATTGACACTTGGCTGTGGGCAACCCGCCAAGTGAAGTCGCGTTCTCAGGCGACGGCGGCTGCTCGCGCCGGACACGTCAAGCTCAACGGGGAATCGGTAAAAGCTGCGCAGAAAGTGCGGGTGGGGGATGAGGTCCGCCTGCGGGTGGAGGGTTTCGACCGCGTCCTTATTGTTCGCAAGCTTCTTGTGAAGCGTCTGGGCTATCCCTTTGCGAAGCTGTGCTACGAGGATCTCAGTGAGCCGAGGCCTCGGCTGGGGGTCGCCTTCGCCCAGCGTGAACGCGGTAGTGGGCGCCCGACGAAGAAAGAGCGTCGCGATATGGAGAAGTTCCGCGGAATGAATCCCGACTTTTCCGCGGAGTTTCAATGGTAATCGGCAGGGTTGTCGATTCTTAGAAAGTAATTTTGGAAATTGGGGAATAAAACCCTCCAAAAAAAGTTGAGTATGTCAGACTCAAGGTTGGGTGTAGCGCTTGCGGGCGTGAGACTTGATCCCTAAACTTGAGTGCAACAGGCTCAAGGTGGTCTGGAGGTCGATATCCTCGGCCACCACAACAGAAGACGTACAAAGCGCGGTATCGCCTCGGCGACAATTTCCACCACGCTTTGATGAAAGGAAACTCATTATGGGACGCGCAGTAGGTATTGACCTCGGCACCACGAACTCCGCTATTGCAGTGCTCGAAGGCGGAGAACCCACAATCATTGCAAACGCAGAAGG
Organism: Actinomyces sp. Marseille-QA0893; assembly: GCF_976954355.1. Classification (NCBI taxonomy): domain Bacteria; kingdom Bacillati; phylum Actinomycetota; class Actinomycetes; order Actinomycetales; family Actinomycetaceae; genus Actinomyces; species Actinomyces sp. Marseille-QA0893. The sequence goes on along the minus strand of NZ_CDRJSY010000001.1, from coordinate 584,909 downwards.
CACACGTACGACCCCCTCGGTCGTTGCTTTCTCCAAGACCGGCGAGGTCCTGGTTGGCGAAATCGCTAAGCGTCAGGCGGTCACGAACGTTGATCGCACCATCTCTTCGGTCAAGCGCCACATGGGCACTGACTGGACCGTGACAATCGACGACAAGAAGTACACCGCTCAGGAAATCTCCGCACGAATCCTCTCCAAGCTCAAGAGGGACGCGGAAGAATACCTCGGCGAGCCCGTCACCGACGCGGTCATCACCGTTCCTGCGTACTTCAACGACGCAGAGCGTCAGGCAACCAAGGATGCCGGACAGATCGCAGGCCTGAACGTCCTGCGTATCATCAACGAGCCCACCGCAGCGGCACTGGCCTACGGCCTCGAAAAGGGCAAGGAAGACGAACTCATCCTGGTCTTCGACCTCGGTGGCGGCACCTTCGACGTCTCCCTGCTGGAAATCGGCAAGGATGATGACGGCTTCTCCACCATTCAGGTCCGCGCAACCGCTGGCGATAACCGCCTCGGTGGCGATGACTGGGATCAGCGCATCGTTGACTGGCTGATCGAGCAGGTTAAGTCCAAGGACGGCGCAGACCTGTCCAAGGACCCGGTTGCTCTTCAGCGTCTGCGTGCAGCAGCTGAGCAGGCCAAGAAGGAACTGTCCAGCGCCATGAGCACGAACATCTCGCTGCAGTACCTCTCCGTGACTGCAGATGGCCCCGTCCACTTGGATGAGACCCTCACCCGCGCAAAGTTCGAAGAAATGACTGCGGATCTGCTCGAGCGCACAAAGACCCCCTTCGAGAAGGTCATCAAGGACGCCGGAATCTCCGTCAGCGAGATCGACCACGTCGTCCTGGTCGGTGGCTCCACTCGTATGCCCGCCGTTGCCGAACTGGTCAAGAAGCTCACCGGTGGCCGCGAGCCCAACAAGGGTGTGAACCCCGATGAGGTCGTCGCAGTTGGCGCAGCCCTGCAGGCCGGCGTCATCCAGGGTGACCGTAAGGACGTTCTGCTGATCGACGTGACTCCTCTGTCCCTGGGCATCGAGACCATGGGCGGCGTCATGGACAAGGTCATCGAGCGCAACACCGCAATCCCGACCAAGGCATCACGCGTCTACTCGACCGCTGCCGACGGCCAGACCTCCGTTCTGGTCCAGGTCTTCCAGGGCGAGCGTCAGTTCACCGCTGACAACAAGTCTCTCGGTAACTTCGAGCTCTCCGGAATCGCTCCCGCACCGCGCGGCGTTCCCCAGATCGAAGTGACCTTCGACATCGACGCAAACGGTATCGTTCACGTCTCCGCGAAGGATCTTGGAACCGGCAAGGAAACCGCGGTGACCATCACCGGCGGTAGCGCCCTGAGCAAGGAAGAGATCGATCGCATGGTCAACGAGGCCGCCCAGCACGAAGAGGACGATAAGAAGCGCCGCGAGGAGCTTGAGATTCGTAACTCCGCAGAGCAGCTGGTCTACACCATCGAGAAGACCCTGAAGGAAGACGCCGACAAGGTCTCCGAAGCGACCCGTCAGGAAGTCCAGGGCGACCTTGACGCCGTGAAGGAAGCCCTCAAGGGCAGCGACATTGAGGCTGTCAAGAGCTCCGTTGAGAAGCTCAACCAGTCCGCGATGAAGATCGGCCAGGAGGTCTACCAGAACGCTCAGGCCGCTCAGGCCGCCGCTGAAGCAGGCGCTTCGCAGTCTTCCTCCTCTTCCTCCGATGACGACGTCATCGACGCCGAAGTTGTGGATGAGGACGACAAGTGAGCATCGAGCCCACGAATACTTCCGACGACGCCCAGGATCCGGTGGTCGGCTCTCAGCCGGCCACCCCGGGTGACGCCCAGCCCCACGCTCAAGAGGGCGCAGCTGCAGGTGCAGCCGCGGCCTCGGCAAGCGCTCAGGGCGAGGAAACGGGCGAGGTCGATATGTCGGACTTCGAAGAGCAGCTCGAAGACAGTGAACTGTCCAAGGCTCTCGACCAAGTGGCGCAGGCAGAAGAAAAGCTCGCCCGCGCCCACGCAGACCTGTACAACCTGAACCAGGAATACTCGAACTTTGTTCGCCGTTCCAAGGAATCCGTCGCCGGCCACGTCCAGTCCGGACGCGACCAGGTGCTCGAGGCAATGATCGGTGTCTTGGACGATATCGAGGCCGCGCGCAAGCACGGGGATCTGAGTGACGGTCCCTTCGCCTCGATCGCGAACAAGCTTGAAGACACGCTTCGCACCCGCTTCGAGCTGGAACGTTTCGGAGACGAGGGGGACGATTTCGACCCCATGCTTCACGAGGCGCTCATGGCTCAGCCCAATCCCGACGTGGACCATCCGGTCTTGGGACAGGTCTTGCAATCTGGATATCGTCGCGGAGACACCATTATCCGCGCGGCGAAAGTCCTGGTGTACAACCCTGAATAAGGAACATTCAACGAACTGCAGAGTCAAAAAAGGAGGTGACGCGCAGTGAGTGGAGAAGATTGGCTCCAAAAGGATTTCTACAAGGTTCTTGGCGTAAGCAAGGATGCTGATGAGGCCACAATCAAGAAGGCCTACCGCAAACTTGCGCGCACCTGGCACCCCGACCAGAACAAGGGGAATCCCGAAGCTGAAGAACGCTTCAAGGAGATTGGCGAGGCCTACACGGTCCTGTCCAACCCTGAGCAGCGCCAGCAATACGATGCGATTCGCGCGATGGGCGCCGGCGGTTTCCGCGGCGGTGCCGGTGGCTCCGGAGCATCCGGCGTGAACTTTGAAGATATCTTCGGAGCTTTCGGCGGTGGAAACGGCGGAAACGTTCGTTTTGCCACCAACGGCAGCGCAGGTATCAACCTGGACGACATCTTGGGTGCTTTCGGCGGTTTCGGTGGCGGCTCTTCGCGGGGATCTTCACCCTTCGCTGGTGCTTCTCAATTCGGTGACTTCGGCGGCGCGCATGGAGCGTCCTACCAGCAAGCGCCTCAAAAGGGTGAAGACTTGCACGCCTCGACGCGCATCACGCTCAAGCAGAGCCTGAGCGGAGTCAACATCAAGTTGGCAGTCTCCGGCAAGCCTATGACCGTCAAGGTTCCCAAGGGAATCAAGGACGGCCAGAGCGTGCGACTGCGCGGCAAGGGCAAGGCCTCGCTTAACGGCGGAGCAACTGGCGACCTGATCGTCACGATCCACGTCGAGGAGGATCCGGTCTACAGCCGCGAGGGAAATGATCTTCGCATGACCCTTCCCGTGACCTTTGCCGAGGCCACGCTGGGCGCCAAGGTTGAAGTTCCCTTGATCGATGGTTCGACCGTCACCGTCAAGGTTCCTGCCGGTTCTGATTCTGGTCGCACCCTGCGTCTGAAGGGACGCGGCGTGGCCACGAAGAAGGACACGGGTGACCTCTTGGCAACTATCAGTGTGGTGGTCCCCAAGGATCTCACCCCTGAGCAGCTTGACTCGATCAAGGCGCTGGCTGATGCTCTTGACCAGGGTGATCCTCGTGCAGAACTTGTGAAGAAGGTGAGTGCGTAATGGGACATCAAGATGAAGTGACCTTCGTGATTTCCGTTGCCGCACAGCTCGCGGGGATGCACCCGCAGACCTTGCGTCAATACGACCGAATCGGCCTTGTCACGCCCCTGCGTACGAAGGGCCGCGGACGACGCTACACGCGACGCGATGTCGAGCGTTTGAAGGAGATTCAACGCCTCAGCCAGGAAGAGGGAATCAACTTGGCTGGGATCCAGCGAATCATGGAGCTGGAAGACGAAGTTGATCGCCTGAGGGAGCAGCGCGATGCCTTGGCTGAACGGGTCGAAGAATTTGAACCCGTCTTCGACAGAGTTTTTGTCGCAAGCCCGGATGGTCAGATTCGCCCCATGCGTCGTGCACATGCGCGGCGCAGTGAAGAGACTCGGCGTGGCATGGTGCCCGTCAGGAATCACGGTCTGGTCGCGTGGAGGCCCGCTGGTAACCAGCGAGTCCGCGCGCTCATTGAAGCGTCACCCGAAGGAGTTCGGGTCATCGAAGGAACCGTTGTGGTTTCACGATAGCTCGTCCCTCGGGTGATGGTCCTCGAGGCGACGAGTAAGGGGAGGTATCTTGCGATACCTCCCCGTTTTTCGTTATGAGAGTTAGGCAGCTAAAACCAGCTCACGTCCGCGCAGGCGAGCAACAATGCCGCGGATTGCAGACGCACAAGCAGTTGCTGCCCGGGAAGCGAAAAGGCTCACGGAAGCGGCGGCCTCGGTAATGAACACGCGGAAATCAGCCAAGGTGCCAAAGACGAAGAAGTTCTGCCCCAAGTAGTTCACGATGAACAAGGAACTGCTTGCAGTCAGCGAGGCCATCCACAGTGCCATTCCGGCGGAGACCAAAGCCTGAATCATCAGGTAGGACATGGTCATCACGCTCGCTGCCATGATCGCGTAACGGATCGCGGTTGCCACAACTCCGCCTCGTGCGTTAAAAACCTTGCGGTTCATTGTGTAATTCATCGTGCACGAAGAGACGCGTGCCAGCGCGACCGGCAAGAAGACGCCGCCGATCGTCGCGTTAAAGACCAAGAGCAGCGTGTAGTCCACAGCGGTGGAAGAAAGCGACGAGGCCAGGTAACGCAGGACTCGTGCATTGGCGCGGATAGCCTGGGTGGCCTTGCGCATCGCCGAGGTGGCGAATGCGCTCATAGCCGAGGCCTGTGTGCGTGCTGCGCTGCGAGCGGTGAGTTCTGCGTTCGTGTTCATGACATTAACTGTGCCCACCGCAAATCTGTGTGGTTTATGTCCAAGCTGTGGAGAAGCTATGAAGCATGGAGGCATGTAGTGTTGTTTCCATGACTTCATTGACTTTGCGTTCGCGTGTGGCAATTGCTGCTGGGACAAGCGCCAGTTGGGCATCGCGCAGGCTGGGCCGCGGATCGGGAGGAATGATCGGCGGCAAAGTCGCGCTGAAACTTGCCCCGAATTTGCTCGCCGATCTTGCTGCTCATCGCCGCAGCGCCGTCGTTTCGGGAACGAACGGAAAGTCGACCACGACTCGACTGCTGCGCGCGGCTCTCTTTGCAATCGGTGAGGTTGCTTCCAATACCAACGGTGACAATATGACGCCGGGAATCACGACCGCTCTGATGCGCTCTCACGCGCCGCTGGCTGCCCTCGAGGTCGATGAAATGCACATGCCGGTGGTCAGTCGCTTCGTCAACCCTCAAGCGATCGTCTTACTGAACCTTTCGCGTGATCAACTGGATCGCGTGGGCGAAATCGGTGCGGTGGAACGTCGCCTGCGCAAGGCCGTTAATGAGCATCCCGACAGCATTGTCATCGCGAACTGTGACGATCCGCTGATTGCCTCTGCTGCCTGGGATAGCCCCAATGTTCAATGGGTTGCAGCGGGACATGCCTGGATGGGGGACTCGACCGCATTTCCTCGGGGTGGACGCGTGATCCATTCCGATGATTCGTGGCGAGTGGTTCCCTTGACCTCCCTTTCGGGTGAAGAAGGCTTGGAGAAATACCAGCGTCCCGAACCCATGTGGTGGCTGGAAGACGAAGATCTCTCCGATGCTGCTCACCCTGCTGCTGTTGCGTGCAGGAAGGACGGGCTGCGCATTCCTCTTCGCTTGTCCCTTCCTGGACGCGCAAACCTTTCGAATGCTCTCGAGGCCTTGGCTGCAGCGGTTGCGATGGGCGTAGACCCGCAGGCTGCGTGCCGCGCGATGTCACAGGTTGAAGAAGTTGCGGGACGCTACTCGACCTACGAGATTCATGGGCGTCTGGCGCGACTCATGCTGGCGAAGAACCCCGCAGGCTGGCAAGAAGCCATGTACATGATCGATCCGGCTGTCGATCAGGTGATCGTTGCCGTGAACGGCCAGGTTGCTGACGGTCAGGATCTCTCGTGGCTGTGGGACGTTGATTTCTCAGTCTTGGGTGCGCCGGCGCGCAAGGTTTACGCCTGCGGTGAGCGCGGCGCTGATCTCGCGGTGCGCTTGGAATATGCGGGTGTGCATTGTGAACTCTTCCCCTTACCCATGGAAGCGCTTCGAGCATGTACCCCTGGTCGCGTTGAAATCTTGCTGAACTACACGGCTCTGCGCGACTTCAAGCGGGTTTTGGACTCTCATCGTGAAGCGGAGGAAGCAGAATGAGCGCGTTGAGAATTGGTGTTCTTCTTCCCGAGGTCTTGGGGACTTACGCTGACGGTGGCAATGCTCTGGTTTTGGCGGAGCGTGCGCGCCGCCGCGGAATCGATGCCCGGATCGAGTACGTCGGTGTGGGGGATGCAATCCCCGATGACCTCGATATCTACACCCTCGGTGGGGGAGAGGACGCCGCTCAGGAGCTAGCAGTTGAGACCTTCACCGCCGATTCTGGTCTGAAGCGTGCGGTCGAGGCCGGTCGCCCTCTCCTTGCAATCTGTGCTTCCCTGCAGATCCTTGGTCACTGGTACACGGATGCGCGTAATCGCAAGGTTTCTGGCCTGGGACTCTTGGACCTTACGACCTTGCCGCAGGGTAAGCGCTCCATTGGTGAACTCGTTGTTCAACCCGAAATTGAGGGGCTGACCGAGCCCTTGACAGGTTTTGAGAACCACGGTGGTGGCAGTCGCCTAGGGCCGCTGGCACGTCCCTTGGGCAGGGTTCTTTTCGGTAACGGAAATTCGATCTTGCCTGCTGATCGTCAAGGCGGCGAGGGTGAAGCTGAACAGTCTCGAGCAATCGACGGTGCTGTCCAGGGGTCGATTATCGCCACCTACCTGCACGGGCCAGTTCTTGCCCGCAATCCGCAGTTGGCTGATTTGCTCCTTGAGCGCGCTTGTGGACACAAGCTTGAACCTCTCGAGATTCCCGGTGTCGATGAACTTCGCAAGGAACGCCTAGGTGCGACGATCTCGCGATTGGATCGCGATGGCCGCTGAGGATCAGCCGCGTTTCGGAGCCCGTTCGCCGCAGTGGCAGGATGAATCGCAGGAGAGTGCAGCCCCTTCCTCTCCGTCCTCGGTTCCCTGGGAGCAGTACGGCGAGGTCGTTGCCCCCGCGCGTACCCCGCGCTTTGCTCGCTTCGATCCCTCTGTCGAGGCCTCGTCATCTTCTTCCGACGACGCTGCAGCGCCTGCTGCACAGGAGAGTGACGGTCCTAGCCGGCGACTGCCTCGTGAAGGAGAATCGGGAAGAATTCGTTTACGTACGTCAGGTGGGCCGCTGGGCTACGCGCCACCCGCGCAGGCGCCTGTTGATCCCTCTTCGGTCGCAGCAGTGCCACGCGCGCGTAAGCGTGGAGGTTGGGTCATTCTCCTCGGCATTGTCATGTCCGTTATATGTGCCCCTGTGCTCTTCTTTGCTATTGCCTTTTCTGGCACCGATTTCTCGGCGATGCAGTCGAGCCTTCGCGAGGTGTCCAATAGTCAAAGCGTGACGGTTGATTCCAGTGGCGGCTACGTCGTGCAGATCACCGCTGGGAGTGCACAGACGTGTAGCTTGCGGGGCGCTGATGGTGGCGAGCACCCGATGCAGGTCACTCTTAATCAGTGGACTGTCTCCGGGCTTACCCCCGGTGAATACACTCTGAGTTGTTCTCCCGACGGCGTGAAAATGGTTGGAATGACTGGCTTTAGTGAGTCTGCGGCCCTGTCGAAGGCTCCCGACGCGATGACGTGGTCAAGTGTCGTTGGAATGCTGGGTTTGAGCGTGATAGGTCTGGGAATCTACCTGCGTCGTTCGCGCTAAAACTGCTCTCATATGGGGAACGCTGAGCTGGCGTGTTATGCGTCAGATTCAGCGTTCTTTTCTTTTTTGTGAAATGTGCCTTCGAATGCTGATTCGTGCAGAAAAATAAAGTTGAGTGGAATAGACTCAAGTTTGTTGACGTTGTGTTAGTCAGAACGAATAAAGCCGCCCGTAATGAGCGGCAGGAGGAATGATGACTGAACAATTTACAAGCAAAGCCCAAGAGGCAGTGAGCAGCGCGGTCCAGTCGGCACAGGCCGCTGGGAACCCGCAGGTGGATTCTCTGCACCTCTTGGAAGCACTTCTTGAACAGGGCGAGGGCATTGCCTACTCCCTGCTTCAAGCAATTGGCGCAAACCCGCAGCAAATCGGTGCTCGTACGCGCAATGCGCTGGTGGCGCTGCCCTCAACCAGCGGTTCGAGTGTCGCCCAGCCGCAAACTTCGCGCGGCCTGATCCAGGTGATTAACGATGCCCGCAAGCGCGCAGAAGCTAAGGGAGACGCCTACGTTTCTACAGAGCACCTGCTTATTGCGTTGGCCGCAAATGACGATAGCGCCGGCGAAATCCTGCGCGAAAACGGCGCAACCGCAGAACGCTTGCAGAAGGCTCTTGATGAGCTTCGCCCCGATCCCATTACCAGCGCCGATCCTGAAGGCTCCTTCGAGGCCCTGAAGAAGTACGGTCGCGACCTCACTGAGGTGGCACGCCAAGGCAAGTTAGACCCGGTGATTGGTCGTGATAGCGAGATTCGCCGCGTGATCCAAGTGCTGTCTCGTCGAACCAAGAACAATCCTGTTCTCATCGGTGAGCCCGGCGTTGGTAAGACTGCAGTCGTGGAAGGCCTGGCCCAGCGAATCGTCGCGGGCGACGTGCCCGAATCCCTGAAGAACAAGAAGCTCATCGCTCTTGACCTGACCGGGATGGTTGCGGGGGCGAAGTACCGTGGTGAATTCGAGGAACGCCTCAAGGCTGTTCTCAATGAGATCGAACGCTCCGATGGTGAAATCATCACCTTCATCGACGAGCTTCATACGGTCGTCGGTGCCGGTGGCGGCTCTGAAGGGGCAATGGACGCGGGCAATATGCTCAAGCCCATGCTTGCCCGTGGCGAGCTCCGCATGGTCGGCGCAACCACTCTGGATGAGTACCGCGAGAACATCGAAAAGGACCCCGCGCTTGAGCGTCGTTTCCAGCAGGTTTTCGTTGGTGAGCCTTCGGTCGAGGATACCGTCGCAATCTTGCGTGGTATTGCCCCCAAGTACGAGGCGCACCACAAGATCACCATCTCTGACGGTGCTCTGGTTGCAGCCGCACAGCTGTCCGACCGCTACATCACCGGCCGTCAGCTTCCCGATAAGGCGATTGACCTGATCGACGAGGCCGCCTCCCGCCTGCGCATGGAACTGGATTCCTCCCCTGAGGAGATCGACGTTCTACGCCGCCAGGTGGACCGCCTGCGCATGGAAGAGTCCTACCTGACCGAGTCTGACCCCGATGGTTTGGACGAGGCCACGGCAGAGCGCCTCGAGAAGCTGCGTGAGGACCTAGCGAACAAGAATGAGGAGCTGTCTGCTCTGACCAGTCGCTGGGAAGCGGAGAAGGCTGGACATAATCGTGTCGGCGAGCTTCGCGTGCAATTGGATGAATTGCGCACCCAGCTTGAACTTGCAATCCGCGCGGGTCGTTTCGATGAGGCTGGACGCCTCCAAAACGGCGATATTCCCCAGATCGAACGCCAGATTCGCGAAGAGGAAGAAAAGGTTGAAGCCGAGGAGAAGAACTCCGATTCGGCAGAACCCATGATCGCCGAAAAGGTTGGTCCCACCGAAATCGCAGAGGTCGTCGAATCCTGGACCGGGATCCCTGTGGGCAAACTGCTTCAAACCGAAAGTGAAAAGCTCGTCCACATGGAAGACGTCATTGCCCACCGCTTGATCGGGCAAAAGGACGCTGTTCGCGCGGTCTCGGACGCGGTTCGTCGTTCACGCGCCGGGCTGTCCGATCCGAACAGGCCGACCGGATCCTTCCTCTTCCTCGGCCCCACGGGCGTCGGTAAGACGGAGCTTGCCAAGTCTTTGGCCGAGTTCCTCTTCGACGATGAACGTGCGATGGTTCGAATCGACATGTCGGAGTACTCCGAGAAACACTCGGTTGCGCGCCTCGTCGGTGCCCCTCCGGGATACGTTGGTTACGAGCAGGGCGGTCAACTGACCGAGGCCGTGCGCCGTCGCCCCTACAGCGTCGTCCTCTTGGACGAAGTTGAGAAGGCTGACCCTGAGATCTTCAATATTCTCTTGCAGGTCTTGGACGACGGTCGTCTCACCGACGGCCAGGGACGCACTGTCGACTTCAGGAACACCATCTTGATCCTGACCTCGAATCTGGGATCGATGTTCCTCACCGATCCGGACCTCAGTGACGAAGAAAAGCGTGAGGGCGTGATGAACGCCGTGCGCGCCTCCTTCAAGCCTGAGTTCCTCAATCGTCTGGATGAAACGGTTATTTTCGACCCGCTCAGCCCCGATGATCTGTCTGGAATTGTCGACCTCTTAGTTGATTCCATGGCCGAGCGACTCAAGGATCGTCGCATTAGCCTGAGCGTCACTGAAGGCGCCCGTGGCTGGCTGACTAGGCGCGGATACGATCCGGCTTACGGTGCTCGTCCCTTGCGTCGTCTCATTCAGCGCGAGATTGGTGACCGTTTGGCAAAGCTCCTCCTCAGTGGTGAACTCACTGACGGAGAGCAAGTCCTCATCGATGTCAGCGATGATCTTGAAGAGCTGAAAATCGAGATCATAGGTCGTTGATCACGAAAATACCTTTGGGTGGCGCGATAATTTCGCGCCACCCATTTTTTCGCATAGACTCTAATAGTTATCCCAAGTAACAGAGCAGAACTGAAGAATGAAGGAGGTAGCCGTGAGCGACGACGAAGGTGTGCAAAGCGGAGCAACTCGCAAGAAGCGAGGCAGCTACTCCGTTGGGCGTTCCACCCGGACAACAATCATCCGCGGTGCGGCGCAGCTATTGTCAACTCGCGGCTATTACGGTTTCTCGCTGCGAGACCTCGCCGACGAAATTGGCGTCTCACATCCGACCGTGATGTACCACTTCCCAACGAAAGACGCGCTCGTTCTTCACGTTATCCATGCTTTTGAAGATGCTTTCGGAATTTTCGACGTCGATGTCGTTACCCGCGAAGGCGTCGAGGGCGAAGCTGACCAGCTTGTTCTGGAAGAGCGTGGTGCCAAAGTTGACACGATGAATGAGTGGATTGCTGCTCACCTTCGTCTTGCTGCAGCAAGTGACAATCAGATCATGACCGACTTGGATCGCGTGTTCACCGTCGAATCGGTCAATGAAAGCCACCCCGCACACGATCACTTCTCCTATCGAGTCGAAGCAATGCTGCAGCTGCTTGAACGTCTCGCGGAGAAAATGCCCGATCGCGACCCGGAGAACCCCGTTGATACTCGCCGGCTCGTTGAGCGCTGGTATGGCATGGTGATCCTTGGCGGTTGGGACGGCGAGCGTTTCGATAGCCGCGAACTTATCGTCAAGTACCTCGCCTTTGCCGTTCGCGAGCTCCACTACAGCGCTGAGCAACTTCTTGCCCTGGGATCGATGATTCCGCGCAAGGCTGCTGCACCCTTCCAGCAGCTCCTCGTGGAGTACTCCAGCTCCTCGAAGTAGTCGATGACCCCGCAGTTGCTCTCTATTCCCTTCCGTGCCTCGATTCTCGCGGAAAACGACGCGGGGGCTTCCCTCGCTTCAGGGGACGCACGCGAAGTCTTCCCCCTCGCCTCGGTGACGAAACTATTCACCGCCTACTCAGCATTGATTGCGATCTCCCGAGGCCTCGTTACTTTGAGTGCGCCCGCTCCCTATCCGGGGGTGACGCTTGAGCACCTGCTTTCCCACGCCTCGGGAATGGCAATGGGGGAGCGCGCCATTACGCGCCCGCCGGGCACCCGCAGGATCTACTCCAATGCGGGAATTGAAGCGGCCGCAGACATGCTTGAAGAAGCCACGGGAACAGAGATTGGTCGCTGGATCGAAGAAACGATCGCTGAGCCACTGGGACTGGCAAGCCTCACAGTTGAAGGCTCTCCGGCATATTCGGGCTACGCCCACGCGGAAGACCTCATGCTTTTTGCTCGCGAACTTTCTCACCCGACGCTGATCAGTGCTGAACTCCTTGACCTGGCAACCAGTGTTCATTTCCCCCATCTAGATGGGATTGTTCCCGGATACGGAAATTTTCGTCCCTGTCCTTGGGGAATCGGTGCGGAAATTAAAGGCGAAAAGCAGGCGCATTGGACTGCGCCCTCTTCTTCGGGAAAGACCTTCGGTCACTTTGGACAGTCGGGATCTTTCCTGTGGGTCGATCCTCTTTCAGGCGAACGTGCAGTTTTCTTAGGCGAAGAGCCTTTTGGTCCGTGGCACCGCGACAATTGGAGCGCCCTGAACGAGGAAATCTTGCACGCTATGCGAGGTCAATGATCACGGGAACGTGATCGGAAGCGCCCTTACCCTTGCGTTCATCACGATCGATCGAAGCAGAGACCATGCGCGCGGCCAATTGCGGCGAGGCGTAGATGAAGTCGATGCGCATTCCCTCGTTCTTCGGGAAGCGGAGCTTTTGGTAATCCCAGTAGGTGTATTGGGAGACGCGCTCGCGGGTAACTTCATCCCATCCGTGCTGCGCAAAGGCAAAGAACGCCTCGCGTTCGGGCTGTGAGACGTGGGTTTGTCCCTTAAACGCCTTGATATCCCAGACATCGTGGTCGTAGGGTGCAATATTCCAGTCCCCAACAAGCGCGATCTGGCGGCCCTGCTCAAGCCAGGTATCTCCGACCTCAAGAAGAGCGCGAAGCCATCGCAGTTTGTAGGTGTAATGCGGATGATCAAGCTCGCGACCGTTGGGCACGTACAGGCTCCAGGTTGTAACTTCCTGGTCTCCATCGAGGACGGTGACTCCCAGTGCGCGAGCCTCAACGACTTCAGGATCACCGAAGCCAGGCTGGCCAGGGAAGTTGACCTCGGTTGAAACGACTGGGAGGCGGGAAGCGACGGCAACACCGTTCCACTGGTTGAGGCCGTGCATACGGACTTCATAGCCGGCCTCGTGAAAGGCTTCAATGGGGAACTGCTCGGGCTTGCACTTAATTTCTTGCATTGCCAAGACGTCGATATCGGCGCGCTCAAGGAAAGCGATGACGCGTTCGACGCGGGTGCGAATTGAGTTAACGTTCCATGTTGCAAGCCTCATGGCACCCCAGCATACGCGGCAGGACCTAAAATAATCGCCATGGGTACAGCACTTGTGACCGGGGCAACCTCTGGTATCGGCGAGGAATTTTGTTGGCAACTGGCTGCGGCGCACCACGATGTGGTTGTGGTCGCGCGACGCAAGGATAAACTCGAGGAGCTGGCTGAGCAACTCCGCCAGATCGCGGGTGTAGCCGTAGAGGTACTCGTTGCGGATCTTAGCGTCACAGAAGATGTTGAACGCGTAGCCGCGCGTCTTCGCCAAGATGAAGCGCCCATCGGTTTGCTGGTCAATAATGCAGGGTTCGCATTGGGGAAGGCCTTTGTTGATAACTCCCTTGAGGCTGAGGAGAATGCGCTGGACGTGATGGTTCGCGCTCCCATGGTTTTGAGCTATGCGGCAGCTCGGGCAATGCGCGCTCGCGGGCGCGGGGCGATTTGCAATCTCTCTTCAGTTGCTTCGGAGACGGGTGCAGGGACCTACAGTGCGCACAAGGCGTGGATCAGAGCCTTTAGTGAGGGGCTTTCAGAGGAACTACGGGGGAGTGGTGTGACGGTGACTGCGGTGTGTCCAGGACCCGTGCATACGAACTTCTTCGAGGCCGCAGGAGTCGATATGTCCGCAGCGCCGCAGTGGCTGTGGGCAAGCCCTGAGCAAGTTGTTTCCGAGGCCTTGGATGCGGTTCGCCGGGGACAGGTGCTCGTTACGCCGCGTCCCGTTTACAAACTTGCGATGGGCGCCATGCGGGTTTCTCCGCGTTGGCTCACGCGGAGGGTGATGCGCAGCATTCCGCATATGTGAAGCGCCGTGCTTTTAGGGCGTGAGGCTCGGCGAAGGAGGCGTGTGGCATTGTCATGAAATTGACGGCGCCCCTTTTATAGAGTGATAATGATTCTCATTATGAGAATAAAAAGACTGATTTCTGCGGGTGCCCTTGCCCTTTCCCTCGTGTTTGCCCCCCAAGTGGCATGGGCAGGACCCGACCGTGATACCGAATGGGTCGTCACGGGACAACACGTCGATGCTCCCATTCCCATCTGGCATGCTGACACGCGTAGTTTCACCATGAACACCATCAATATGCCCGTTGAGAAGACTGTCCTATGGCTGCCAAAAGCGTGGGCGGGAAGCGGTGCACAGGATGCGAAGTATCAACTAGAAGTCCCCGAGAAGCGCCCCGATCTTGCTTTCTTGGGTCCCGAGCACTCGGTGCTCAACGCGGCCCCGCAAAACCCCGGTCCTAATAACACTCCAATCTGGGCAGGCCTTGGAGCTGACTCCTCGGTTGAGTGGGCGGCTCCTGATGAATTTGACGGAAGCACCTACACGCTCGACCTCATCAATGTCGATGGCCCCGGCCGGATGGAAATGTTTATCGACCACGGAGACTCAGTCTCTCGTTTCCTCTCCAGTCACGATCTTGCATATCGTTCGGTTTACAACCCGCGCCACACGCACCTCTTCACGACCTTTACACAGCCCGGCCGCTACCAGGCACGCTTCCGCGTTAATGCCCGTTCGATTGATGGCACGACTATTTACACCTCTCCCATCCAGTCACTGACTTGGCAGGTAGGCGGCTCGAATCCTGCTTCTGGAAGCATCAAGGACATTCACGAGGCCTTCGCGGCGGCACCCACCGAGCGCAGTGACGGCGCTCAGGCGCGTCCTTCCCTCACGCTTGCGCCCAATGCGCAGCGTGAACATCCTGGCGACCAGCACCTCAGCGAGATCACCTTCAACAGTGGAAATCCGGGGGATCAAGGACGTCTATGGCTCACCGTCAATGGATACTTTCTCACCGAAGAACCCGTCGTCGATGGGCGTGCGCAGGTACGCGAACTCCTCGGCGATGATGATGCGCTGATTCAGGCGGTCTTCATTCCCGAGGCCGGAAGCGGGGCCGCGCGCTGGGCCTCGACACCTCAGGCATTTTCTCAGCGAGATCGAGCGGAAGTACGCGTCACCCGATCGAGCTCAGTCATCATTGAGCCATCGAACCCGGACCCAAGCCCCGTCTGGGACCCCACGCAGATTTCCGTGTCGCGTCCAGGGGTTCATGTCTCCTATGTCCGTAAGGAAGGAAGCGAAGACCAATACACAGTTCAGGTCCAAGCCGATGATCCCGAATTGCGCGCAGCCTACAAGGTTGAGTTCTTTGAGAGTGAATACGATTTCTCGCCGTGGTGCGCCATTGAAGGCACGCTCGGGAAGGGCGGAATCGATGTTCAGCACCAAGACCTTGGGGCCTGCGTGGGCCAGCCCATGTATATGAAATTCACTGTTCGCCCGCACCCGAAGTCCTTAGCCTCGATGACCACGAAGGCACAAGAAGATGTCGAATTGTCTTCATCATTCGGGCTTGATCTGAAGTTGAAGATGTGGCCGGGTGGAAACGCGGTTGAGCCCACTCCAGCACCAACGACACAGCCGCTCATTCCTACGCCGCAGCCGTCTGCATCTGCATCGCCCGCCCCGAATATTCCAGACACGAGCAACGACCACGCAGCTGACGAGCTGAAGACGAATCCGGTTGAGCTCACGCACGGACACATGGACCTGCGTCTTCGCGCAGATTCTTCTAGTCCCACGAAGTACTCGCTGGTGCTCAAGGACGATTCACTCACGGGTGAGAAGACCTCGGTCATGCGCTCAATCGATTCAGTGACCTGGAAGGTCGGTGTCAACGCCCGCTTTACACGCCCTCAGAGCCTGACAGACCCAAGCTATGACGTCCTCGGTGCGATTGGTGAATCCAGCTATGTGCTGCCTGAAACCCAGAACCCCGACATCGTCTGGCCGGGAGTGAGCACGGAAGGAATTGACTATTCTGTCTTCCCCAAGGGAATCGATTATGAAGTCCGCGTACTTGAATCTCCGAAGGACTCCCGAGTCGCGTTCTTCCAAACGGGCACCTTCGGTGGCCCAGCACAGGTCATGATCGATTCTGCGAACCCCGCGCTCTCGCGAATTCACACGGATTCGCCAACTCACATGCACGCGAATTGGGTCTTCTCGCGCCCAGGTCGCTATCGCCTGCAGATCCGCGCCCTCGATGGCGACAAGGAAATCGCTGCACCGGTGAGTTGGATTGCTTCCATTCACGAGGCCGCAGCTAAGCCGGAGCCCTCTAGCCCCTCGACCGCGCTTCCTTCCGAGCAGCCAACTTTGGCTCCCGCCCCTTCGGTGAGCGCATCCGCAGCGCCGATCGCGCCTACCCCTGCTGCTTCCTCAAAGCCAGCGCCTGAAGCACCGACTGCGACGCCAGCCCCCGAGCCCTCTCAAGCTCCGGTGGATTCTCCCGCGAGCTCACCCGCGACGCAGAACCCTCCTGCTCCCGGGGCTCCCGCGCTCGCGTCTTCCAATGCTGCACCCTCGCGATCGGCCAGCCCGCTGGGACGAGTCAGCGCCGTTGAACGCCTGACGGGAGGACAGGTCTTCGGATCGAGCGGAAGCGCACAAAGCGCAACGAGTGCGGATACAAACCCAGCTGGTGAGCATAAGGAGGAAGCATCCACCTCACCGAGCGATGACGCGCAAGAAACGCCAGAGGCTAATCCCATTGCTTTGGCAGCAGACTCTCCAGCTGCACCATCGCGATCACCATTGTCTCGCTGGTGGTGGATCCCCGTGGCGGCCGGAGCGATCGCGCTCGGCGCAGGCACCGCTGTCGTCATCAGAAGAATGCGATAAAGCGAAGGACTCCATGTCAGAACCGGCCCGATCTCCTGAGGAGGCGGGCCGGTTCCGTGTTTTGGCGCGATGAATGTTCTAGCGAATCGACTCCATGACCCGCACGCCGTCCAAGACAGGCATGTAGGGCAGGGGATCGATCCCCATTTCAAGGACGTAATCCGTCAGCTGAGTGCGCACCACCTCGCGCAAAACTTCCGGGTCCCACGGCTTGGCAATGTAGTAGTCCAATCCCGCCTGATTGAGTGCGCGAATCGTATCCGCCTGATCGGCCTGACCGGTCACCAGCACTGTTCGTGCGGACACAAAGCGCGGATTTGCAGTGAGCTCAACCAAAAAATCGACACCGGACTTGCCCGGAAGACGGTGGTCAGAAAGAACAAGGGCAAGCTCATCCCCGTCATCGGTAATTTCTTCGATGACGCTCCACGCATCTTCAACATCTTCCGCGAGCTCCAAACGGACGCGGCCCTCGAAATCTTCAAGGTCACGTTCCAGTGCCTGGCGAACATCGGCCTCGTCTTCGAGGGACAAAATGGTCAGGGTCATGATTCCTCCTCGTGAACATGATGTAGTGGAAGCAGGATCCGCATAATTGTGGACCCCGGGTGAGAGTCAATAGTGAGCTGACCACCCAGATCAGCGATGATCGAATGAACAATGGACATGCCCATTCCCAAACCGAAACGCACACGACCAGCCTTCGTCGTGAAATGCGGTTCCATGATACGTTCAAGGACCTGCGGAGAAATTCCCGGTCCGTTATCACACACGCACACTTCGACGCCGTCGCCGGAATTTGCGACGGTAATGGTGATGCGTGCTTCCGCGTGGCCTCGTGCGGGAAGCATCTTTTCCGAGGCCGCGCCTTCTTGCCCCTGCGCCTTGAGGTCCGCCTCTTCATCCTCAATCGCTTCGGCGGCGTTGACAATGAGATTTGTCCACACCTGCTGGAGCTTGGCTGGGTGAGCGAGGATGGGAGGGACATCCTCGTATTCACACACGACCTCAATACCGTGGACGCGGTGGGAGGTCAGTCGCAAGACATCATCGATTCCCCGCCGAACATCAACTTCCTTGAGATCGTCAGCATCGGGGCGCGCATATCCCTTCAGGGACTGAGTAAGGGAAATAATGCGTTCTCCCGAGGCCAACACTGACCGCAATGAGCCTCCTAGGCGTGCCCCTGCTTGGAAAGCTTCTAGTTGAGCGGGGTCGTCTGCTAAAGTTCGCGCGTGGGCAGTGTCAGTTAAACCAGCGCGAATGAGCTGACGGATGACGCTGCGATCGTGAAGGATGGGGAGGAGTTCTTTTTGTAGTTCCCTCTCGCGTGCAGTAGACAGTGGCGGAGAGTCCATCGCGCAATCAAGGGCACTGCGGCAGGCCTCGGGCGCGCGCGAAGCCATCACCGCTTCAGCGTCCTCGCGCAGGTGCCCGGCGGCGCGCAGGAGAGCTGTCACGGGATTATTGAGTTCGTGAGCGATTCCCGCACTGAGCTCGCCGAGCATGGCAAAACGCGCGCGTTCGACAAGTTCGGCGCGGGTTGCGCGAAGATCTTCAAGGGTCGCAGCTAACTCTTCTTTTTGACGTTCGAGGTCTTCGGCAAGCATTGCGTTTTCCACGTGCAGGTCCTCGGCACGCATGAGTCGGCGCGTCAATGAACGAATTGCCAGCGCGGTCAAGACTGTCGAAATTGAGGGATCTTCGGTTAACGCGATCTGAAGCTGCTCGGTTGTCAGACGCACGACGGTCGCTTCGCTTGTCGTTAGTGCTGTGAAAAAGGCGTTTTCTCCTCGAGCGAGCGAAATCAGACCAATGAGTGGACCCGAGGTTGCAAGGTGGGCAAGGACCTCACCGTGGCGAGAATCGCGGTGCAGGGAAACTGTCCCCTCAAGAACCAGGTGTACAGCCTCGACCCGGTGTCCTTGGGTGAGAAGGTGCGTGCCGCGGGGGAGACGAATTCGAGGCCTCGGCCCCAAAACGCGCTCGACGCCTGCGAGGAGCTCTTGTACGACCTGGTCCTCATTGAGGTCGAGTCCCTCGAGAATGGGACCTTGAACAGCAAAAGAGGGGGGTTCTTGAATGAGGTCGAGAATCTCGTATGTGCAGTACCCGCACTCTTCGAGGTAACGACGCATCGTCGAGTAGGCTTGCCCGGACAAAAGGGGAACCGTCCAGGGGAAACGCACGACCGCAGCCAGATGCCCAGACTCGGTGCACGCCGCAAGGTCCGTATGGAGTTCTTGATCGGTGACAAGCATCCACTGAGTTGAAGCCATCAGTGATGACACTCGGGCTGCATCAATGAGCGCATCGACATCCTCGACTTCGCCAGTGGCAACGCCGAGAAGAACGTGGTCCTCTTCATCCAATCCTTCGAAGAAAAGCGCGAGATCCTCGGCGCTCTCGATCCTGTCAAAACACAGATTGGGGAAAGACTGCGTGAGATCGCGGGTCAGGGGGCCGGCGAGTTGGCGTGAATTATCGCCGACAACCAAAACATGGACGTGATAACCGCTCCGATGTCCACTACGAACACTCGTTTTCTCCAGAATTGAGGCATCGAGCGAAGAAGGGCCGTGCGTCCAGCCGTGCGCAAGACCCGGCGCAGTCGCGGAAGGGGAGTCGGCCTCGGGAAAAGACACCTACATCACCCCAATCGCACCCCAGGTCAGAGGCGCGACGAAGGAAAGCAAAACAATTCCGATCACTCCAACGACGATGCCGACGATGGCCATTTCCTTCGTGGGGGTGGTCCCCGTCGAATAGGCGATCGCGTTCGGCGGAGTGGAGATGGGCAGGCACATGCCGAGCGAGCAGCCCAGTGCGATGACAATTGCAATTTCCGCGGCGCTTGTGGAAACCGTGGCCGCAAGACCCATACCCATTGGGACCAGGAGGTTCGCCGAGGCCGAGTGGGAGATGACGTTCGAGGTCACCCAGCCGACCAACGCGAGGACCAAGATGAGCAGTGCGCCGGGGATCGAGGCCCACTGAATCGATCCGAGCATCCACTTGTCGAGGCCGGTGGCGGCCACGCCTGATCCGAGCGCGATGCCGCCCGCGACCAGCCACAGAACAGGCCAGTCCAAAGCTCGCAGGTCATCACCGCTCATCACTTTCGTCATCAAGAGGGCCACGACCGGCAGGAAGCCGACGACGTTAGAGGAGATGTGGTGGAGGGATTCTGTCATCCACAGGAGAATCGTTACTCCCGCGACTGCGTAGAAAATGATGGCATTCTTTGACTTCTCAAAACGCGCCGAGGTATCGATGTTGAACCGCGCGTCAGAGGGGATGTAGCGCCAGGCAATGAAAAGCCACGAAAGTGCAAGAAGAACGAGCATAAGTGGGACCGCGGCCAACATCCATTGGAAGAAAGTCACCTTGACGCCCGCGTTTTCAAGCGCCCCCAAAGCGATGGCGTTGGGGGGAGTGCCGACGGGTGTGCCCATACCGCCAACGTTCGCAGCAACCGGGATCGATAAGGCGATACCCGTGCGTGCTTTGCCCTCGGGGAGGGCCATGATGACGGGCATCATGACGGCGAACATCGTCGCGGTTGTCGCCGTGTTCGACATGAACATACTCATGATTGCGGTGATGAGCATGACACCCATGACGGTCAGGCGAGGCTTCCCAATGAATGGTTTCAACAGCACCGCGGAGAGCGCGCGATCGACCTTGTACTTTGCAGCCCCGTCTGCCACCATAAAACCGCCCAAGAAGAGGATGATTACGGGGTTTGCCAGCGCGCCAAAGAACTTCGTGTAGGCGGGAGCCTTCTCTGGGATCGCGAGAAGAGCGTGGTCCGAAATGAAGAGAACCTCAAGGAAAATCACCAGCACAGCAGTGCCGGCGAGGGGAACAGCTTCGGTCACCCATAGGAGGATTGCCGCCAAGAAGATTCCGAACATTCTCGTTCCCGAGACATCCAATCCGGGAAGCTGAATGAGTAAACAGGTGACAATCGAGGCCAATGCACCGACAGCGCCGAACACCTTGAAGGGGCTAACCTGCGTCTTGTTCTTCGTAAAATCGGCCGGTCGAGTCGACATATTTTGCGCGGAGCGCGGGTTAATCGAAACGGCGGCAGTAGTGCGCGTACGACGTACCATTGGGCAGACCTCGTTGTCTTTGCGGAAATAGTACGCATAATTATATGTCATACATCACGTGATGATGACCATTTGATGATTAGTCACCAAGCGCTGGCGAGCAATACGCGATGCTCGCAGAATCGGCGAAAGCGCGCGCGGCCTCGTCCGGGAGAAGCGAGGCGCAACCCACGATTTGCGCCCCACACTCCGTCGCGGCGGCGAGGATCTCTTCTCCATCAGCCAGAGCAGAATTCGCTAAAAGAACCGCCTTGCGCCCCGAGAGTGGGGAACCCGAGAAGCGGCGTTCCCCCTCTGCGTTGTTGATTGCCGAGGCCGGGCCTTGGGCGGGCAGGAAAAGAACGGCGTCGAGGTCGAGCCCTCGACCTCCTGCAGCGTGAATCATCGCCGCTGCAAGAGCCGCATCGCCTTCAGGGGCAATCACCAGGTCATAATCCCCAATGGCAAGGTCATGTTCTTCCAAAAGATCGATAAGGATATGCCCGCAAACGGCCGCTCCCTGAGCACTCAAAGTGAGCTCGTTGAGACGAGCCAAAGGATTGGGTGACTGAAGAAGGGGAGCGGCAAGGCCGCGGAGGGTCAGAAGATGCGGGTCGTGTGTTGTCATATCAGCACTATCAGTTGGACGAAGGATTGACGTAGCGGATCAGATCGCCGATGCCGTTGTAAATCCGATAGGGGCGGAAGGGGAAATTAGAAACCTGCTCGGCACTGGTCGAACCAGAAAGGACGAGGAAGGTCCTCATGCCTGCCTCAACGCCAGCGCGGACATCCGTATCCATACGATCGCCGACCATCGCGGCATTCTCAGAGTGAACACCGATCTTGTTCAGGCCCGCACGAATCATCACAGGATTCGGCTTTCCGACGAAGTAGGGGGCCTTGCCGGTCGCGGCTTGGATCATCGCGGCGACTGATCCCGCTGCCGGAAGAGTGCCCTCATCTGAAGGACCAGAAACATCCGGGTTCGTCGCGATGAACTTCGCACCGCGCTCGATCAATCGGATTGCAGTCGTCAGAGCGTAGAAGTCATAGACGCGGGTTTCACCGAGGACCACGAATTCAGGATCCTGATCGGTCATGATGTATCCGGCTGAGTGGATCGCCGTCGTCAGGCCAGCTTCGCCAATCACGTAGGCGGAAGAATTGGGGGACTGCTGGGATAAGAATGCGGCGGTTGCATTCGCCGACGTCCAGATGTGCTCCTCGGGAACGTTCAGGCCCGAATTTGCCAGACGTGCAGACAAGTCGCGGTTTGTGAAGATCGAGTTATTCGTCAGGACCAGGAATGGAATGCCATTCTCTTCCAACGCGGAGATGAAATCCTGGGCTCCGGGAAGGGCGCGGTTTTCCTTAACCAGAACGCCATCCATATCCGAAAGCCAGGCGCTAATTGGGGGCATATCCGACAGTGCAGTGGAAAGAGAATTCGTCATGCCTCTAATCTATCTGTTTGCGAGCTCGTTCGGTAGGAAGAAGGCGACCATGGAAGAAAACTCTCAGCCAGAAGTTGGCGTTGGGCCCTGGCCGGGAGGACCAGAAAACTGGCCATCGGAAGAGTTCTACGATCCGCAGCTCTTGGCCGAGGGGGATCGGCGCAATGTCGAGGATCGCTACCGCTATTGGAAGATGGAAGCGATCATTGCCGACATCGCCTCTCGCGCACTTCCCTTCGAGATAGCCATCGAAAACCTCGGTCACGACTTCAATATCGGCTCAATCGTTCGTAGCGCGAATGCTCTGGGAGTAAGCCGCGTCCACATCGTCGGCCGGCGCAGGTGGAACCGGCGCGGAGCCATGGTGACCGATCGCTACTTGGAGGTTATTCACCACCCCGAGGTCGGTGAATTTATTTCCTCACTGCACGAACGAGGAATCATCCCAGTTGGAATCGACAATGTTCCCGGCTCTATTCCCCTGGAAGGGCATTCTCTTCCCAAGCGGGCATGCCTAGTCTTCGGTGAAGAATCAAGCGGTTTGAGCGAAGAAATGCGCCGGGAATGCAACGAAATCCTCCACATTACGCAGCGCGGCTCAACGCGTTCAATGAATGTCGGCCACGCCGCAGCAATCGCAATGTGGGCGTGGGTGATTCAGTACTCCTAGGCTCGCGCCAAGGCCTCGGCGGGGAAGTCTTGCACCCGGTCGGTGAAGATTCCCGTAACGCCCCATTGCGCAGCTTTCCGCGCATCCTCGAGGGTATTCACGGTCCAGACGTTGACCTCAAAGCCGGCGTCGAGCATCTCGCGGACGTCGGCCTCGGTCAGGTCTTGCCCGCAGGGGTGGATCGCAGTGCACTCAATCTGCGAGGCCTCGCGCCAGCTTCCTGCGCGCACTTCCGCTGGGGTGCACAGCCAGGCGAGAGAAACTTCGGGCATAGCCTCGCGCACCGCGCGAAGCAGGTCGTGATCGAATGAAGAAATAAGGATTTTGTCCTTGTTAGCAAAAGAGCGCAGCGCTACTTCGACATTCTCGATGAGAGTATCGCGGCGCCGGCCTGCTGCTCGAGGCTTGAGCTCGAAATTGAAGCCGGTCTGGGTTGAGTTGGCAAAGGAGACAACATCGGCCAACTCGGGGATGCGCTCAAAACGGTAGGTTGGCGAGAACCATGCGCCCGCGTCGAGCCTGCGCAGCTCACCGTATCCCCACGAGTCCCAGGAACCCGAGGAATTTGTCGTGCGGTCAACGGTGTCGTCATGGATGATGAGCAGCGTCCCATCCGCCATGACACCCACATCGCACTCACACCAGCGGGCCCCAATTTCCGAGGCCTTCGCGAAGGAAGCGATCGTGTTTTCGGGCGCGAGCGTGGGCGCCCCGCGGTGGGCGAAAATCTTTGGGAATTCAGTCATTATTTCTCCTTCGCTGCGCAATTCTAGAAATAGTCATCGACGGGGATCAGTCCGACTCCGGGCACGAATTGCATCTTCGGGCGGTCCGTGGGCGTTTCCGTTTCGTCGGCTTTCCCGTGCATACCATCGATTCCCGCGCGCTCTTCTTGGCGGCTGAAACCCTCTTCTTCAGTGAGCGTTTCCATCTCCGAGGCCGCGCCTTCGTCAGGTTGGGTCATCAGCGCCGGATCCAGCAGCATCGCTTCGTCACGCTTGGTCGGAAGAATGCTCTTGACGTAGGAGTCGATCGCCTCATCTTGGGGGATATCGCGCCCGGCTTCTTCGGCCAAATACCAGCGGTGCTCGAGGAATTCGTGGAAGATCTGTGCGGGTTCAAGTTTCGCAGCAAGCTCAGCGGGAACAGCGGTGATGACAGGTTCGAAAACTTCGTTCATCCATTCATGAGCAACGATTTCGAGAGGCATTCGGGTTTTACCCGTGATCGCACGATAGGCCTCGATGTCATTAAGCATTCGCTGTGCCTGATTCTCGCCAACATCCATGCCCGTCAATCGCATGAGCTTGCGGTGATGGTGGCCGGCATCAACGACCTTTGGAGTGATGATCAGGTGCGTTCCATCAAGGTCGGAGGACATCTGGAGTTCACCGACTTCGAAGCCAAGGTCATTCAGGCGGCGGATACGCTGAGCGACTCTCCACTTCTGGTTGGATTCAATAACTTCAGGTCCGGTGAGTTCGTTCCACAGCTCCAAGTAGCGCGAGCGAATCCGGTCGCCGACCTCGATGGGATCTTCATCGCCGGGGAAGAAAGATCCTGCTTGAAGGTCCATCAACTCGCCGATGATATTTGTGCGTGCCAGATCAACGTCGTAGAGGCGCTGGCCTTCGGTAAGAGAAGGATGGATTTCGCCAGTTTCTGCGTCAACGAGGTATGCGGAGAAGGATCCGGCGTCGCGACGGAAAAGCGTGTTTGAAAGAGAAACATCGCCCCAATAGAAGCCGAGGAGATGAAGACGGACCAGAAGAACTGCGAGGGCGTCGATCAAGCGCCCTGCGGTTTCGGGGGTCATGTGCTGGCTAAAAACCGCGCGGTAGGGCAAAGAGAACTGAAGGTGTTCGGTGACCAGTACGGCTGCAAGTTCTTCGCCAAAGGCGTCGCGTCGCCCGGTGATGACTGCAGTGGGGAGGACGGAAGGTGCACCTAGACGCGACAGATTTCGAAGCAGCTCATATTCGCGGTATGCGACGCTTTCGCCGATTTCCTTGACCGCGATGACCCTGTCGGAAAGGTTGACGAAACGGACGACGTGGCGAGAGATACCGCGAGGAAGAGCGGCAAGGATCTCCGTCGGCCAGTCTTCAAGGGGGATATCCCAAGGTAAGTCCAACAGTGCGGGGTCAACCGTCGCTGCTGTGATCTCAAGCGTTGAGGGAATGGGCATAGCTCTATTCTCGCATTCATTGAGCAAAGTGGCACGGGGCCCGCAACCGTGTATGGTTGCGGGCCCCGTGGTTTAGCCCTTAGTAGCGTCTAGACGCCGAGTAGGTCACTCGGGCAGGCGCTCGCCGGTGGACGCAGAGAAGTTGTGCTGCTGTCCTTCCTTGATGCGGGTGTGGATCACGCCGCCAGGCTTGGGAGCGGTGCGCGGAGGAACTCGGACGATGAGCTGTTCGCCCTTGCCTTCGCTGCCGGAACCCAGACCGTGGCCGGAATCTGCACCTGCCAGGTGGCCGTAGATGTAGGCATCCGAACCCAGTTCCTCAACGAACTCAACTTCGATCGGAATGGTGTTTTCGGTTTCTGCAGAAACGACCTCGAGGCCCTCGGGACGGAAGCCGATCGTGATCTTGCCTTCGTCTTCGGGAACCATGGCATCCAGCGTTGCCTGCGAAAGCGGAACCTCTGCGGTGCCGAGCTTTGCGACATTGCCTTCAACCTTGAACTTGCCGAGGTTCATGGCGGGGGAGCCGATGAAGCCTGCGACGAATTCGTTGGCGGGGCGTTCGTACATTTCCTGCGGGGTGCCGACCTGCTGGAGGAGACCGCCGGCGAGAACCGCGATGCGGTCGCCCATCGTCAGAGCCTCGGTCTGGTCGTGGGTCACGTAGACCGTGGTGACGCCAAGTTCGCGCTGCAGCGAGGCGATCTGGGTACGGGTCTGGACACGGAGCTTGGCGTCCAAGTTGGACAGAGGCTCATCCATGAGGAAGACCTGAGGCTTGCGAACGATTGCGCGGCCCATAGCAACACGCTGACGCTGGCCACCGGAGAGAGCCTTGGGCTTGCGGTCCAAGTAGGGCTCCAGGTCAAGGATGCGTGCGGCTTCTTCAACGCGCTTGTTAATTTCATCCTTGGGAGTGCCTGCGATCTTGAGTGCGAAGCCCATGTTCTCGCGCACGGTCATATGCGGGTAGAGGGCGTAGTTCTGGAAGACCATTGCGATGTCGCGGTTCTTCGGCTGTACGTCGGTGACGTCCTTATCGCCAATGAAGATGCGGCCAGAGTTCACATCCTCAAGACCTGCGAGCATGCGCAGCGAGGTGGACTTGCCACAACCGGAGGGACCGACGAGAACCAGGAATTCACCATCCTGAATCTCAAGATCGAGCTGGTCGACAGCGGGCTTATCTGACCCGGGGTAGATTCGGGTTGCCTTATCGAAAGTTACAGTTGCCATATTGAACCTCCACCGGCGGTACGTGCCGGACGATCCTTAGTAGAGACCAGACGACAGCGTCTTCACTGTCGCCGCACGTCCTTCACCACCTGTGTGAAGTGCGTACTTACTCACGATAGCACCAGGATTTGCGAAAAATCCAGCTCGATTTAAAACGAAGTGCATAGAAGAGATTCGAAATGAGCTGGGCATTCGATACCCTTGGGGGGTGCGTGAGCAAGAGATCATCGGTGGGTACCGCCTCCTCAAACGACTTGGTGCGGGAGGCGCTGCTACCGTGTGGCTTGCCTGCGACGAGGCCGGGGAGCGCGTAGCCCTCAAGATTCTTCACCCCGCGCTCGCCGCCGATGATGACTACCGTGAGCGTCTCCTTCGAGAAGCTCGAACGGTGAATTCCATTCGCGGTGGGGGAGTATCCCACATCCTGGACATCGAGATCGATGCAACTCAACCCTTCGTCGTCAGTGAGTACATTCCAGGCCCCACGCTTTCCGAATTGCTCTCCCGCGGTGCGATCAATGTCGGCGGCGTTGCGGCGATCGGCGGGGCGCTCGCTCAAACCCTTCAAGATGTTCATGCTCGTCGGATTGTTCACCGCGATGTGAAGGCCTCGAATGTCATTTGCTCCCCGCAAGGGCCGGTGCTCATCGATTTCGGTATCGCCATGGGACAGGACGAGGCGCGCCTGACTCAAACCGGTCTGGTATCGGGAACCGCGGGATATACCGCACCCGAATTACTCAAGGGGGCCTCGGCCTCGGCAACGACAGATTGGTGGGCGTGGACGGCTACCTTGCTTGCGGCACTTACTGGGCGCCCGCCCTATGGGAGTGGTGTGACCGCTGCGATCTTGGATCGGGTGCTCAAGGGGGATCCCGACACCGCCGGCCTCGATTCGTCTGTCGCTCAGCTCATGCGCCAAGGACTTCACCCGGATCCTCAGCTTCGCCCAAACCCTGACTACATCATCCGTCATCTTGCGCACTGGGGCGGGTTCCCCCTTGAAAAGATTGCGATCTATGGGGGAAGTCAGGCGTGGGAAAACCTCAATTGGGCACGGCTCTTGGCTCCTGTTCGTCAAGGGGATACCCCCGGTGTCTCAGTGGTCGCAGATGACTCCGCTAACGAGGAAACTCAGGTCTTTGACGACGATGCTTTACAGACCGCGGTCATTGAAGAGTTCGATCCGGATCGCACTGCGGCATTAGCGAATGACTTTTCATCTCCGGATGAAACTCAGGTATATCCGCAGTTCATGGGTGGCGCGCAGCCAAGTATCGACGAAACCTCGCTTTTTAACTACCCGCATCCCATGGCCTCGTCAACGGGGACAAGCTACCTTCCCGCTCAGGATGGATATCGACAGGCGTCGATCCCTCCCAGTATCGAATTCGCAACCCAAGCACCCGCGTATATTCCTCAGCAGGTGAAGACGGCCAATATTTTAGGGTTGATCATTCTTTCTGCTCTGGCGCTGATTCCTTTATATAGGGGGTTGATCGGGTTGATCAGCGTGGGGGTGATCGTCGCGCTCTTCGCAGTGCTCGGGAGCGCCTATAAATGGCGTGAAAATCGGAGGATCATCAATCAAGAAGCGCGATCGAGTGACACCTGGGCTGCACTCGGTGTTGCTCCTTTTACCGGGCTGGGTGGGATTCTCTCTACTGCGGTTGGTCTTGCCCCCGGGGCCGCTTTGGCGTGGGGACAGTGGATTCTCTTTTCCCGAGGCCTCTACGAGCCTCTCGGTTTGTCTCCCGATTTTGGATTCTTCTCCACCCCCTTCGGAGATCCCGGAACATGGTGGTTTCCGCTCGTACTGACCGGCCATGCGCCGATCACGTCTGATGCGTGGCTTGCGGGGAGTCCCTCGTGGGTTGTCTTGACTTGGGTTCTGACCACTCTTGCTTTGTGGGGAATGTGGGTGATGCCAACGGGATCCGCTTTGCGTGATGGAGTGAGCGTGTGCGTGTCGACCTGCGTTCCCAAGACGTGGATGCGAGTACTTCTTGGTCTGCTCATTTCCGGTGGCGTCGCAGCTGTTCTAGCTCTGAATTTCTAAGGTTCAGCTGGTGCGCATGGAATGAAATATGGCGCGGCTGCGTTGGTATCGGTGCGTAAATGGGCATTGCTCGCTAGTCTTGAATGCAGTTCAACAGAAAGGCCCGCAATAATGGCAAAGTCTTCCCGCTCGCAGGATGTGCGCGCAAAGGCGCAGCAACTGCGTGAAGAACAGGCGCGTGCAGATCGCCGGACTCGCAACATCATCATTTCTTTGGTTGCGCTGATTGTGGTTGTCATCATCGTGGCAATTGCTGCGGTGATCGTTCAGTCCAACCGCAAGAAGGCAGAAATTGCCGAGGCCGGATCGGCTGCGCTCGGTGCGTATTCAAATGGTGAACCCGTTGTTGTTTCCCACCTTGGTATTGGAAAGGTTGACGAATCCATTCCGACGCTGACTGAGTATTTCGACTACTCCTGCCACGTGTGCGCTGCATACGATGTGGCTTTTGGTGAGCAGGTTAGCCAGGACGTTCTTGCTGGTAAGTACAACATCAAGTACCAGCCCGTGAATACGGTGAAGGCCGCGTATCAGTATGCGTCAACCAGTGCGGCTCTGGTCGCCGCACAAAAGGTCGATGCGCAAACGTGGATGAAGTTCCACAACGCCTTACTGTCTTACTTCAATGATCAGTACAACTCTGGCAAGGGAACCGTTGTTCAGGACCTGTCTGCTTCTGCTACAAAGGTTAAAGAAATCGCTGCGCAGGTAGGAATTCCGCAAGATGTTATTGACACCTTCCCCGAAAACGGTGTGAATGACTATCTGACCAAGTCGACCAACACGTGGGCTGAGGCGAAGATTGACGGTCGCGAAAATGGATCTTTGGGAACTCCTGAGTTCGTTGTGAACGATAAAGCCGTCGTTGATTTCAAGGGCGTCAAGGCAACCAGTGTCAAGGATTTCTATCCCGTGATTACTGCTCAGCTTCAAGCTGCCGGTCCGGCATCTGCATCGAAGTGATGCTGCTGATCGCTCTCATATGATCGTGCTTTTCAGGGGCGCGTGCGTGACATGGTCGCGCATGCGCCCCTTTTGTATCTTGTGAGACGTCCCCTGAGCTTTTGCGAGCTGTGTCCGGTGATGGGGAGGGACGTGAAGTGGCATGTGAGCCATATTGCGGTTTTAAATTCGTCTTTGCGGCCTGAGTCATGGCACACTATGTGGGTTGCCACCTTAGCTCAGTTGGTAGAGCACCCGCCTTGTAAGCGGACGGTCGTCGGTTCGAGTCCGACAGGTGGCTCCATTATTCAGTCCAAACGGGTACGCCCCGTTTGGTGGCTGGCGCTGGTCGGGTGACCTGTTTTCCCTGTTATTGCTGGAAAGTGGGTGCCCGGCTTATTTATATCTGTTGTTTGTTGTGGCTGCGCGGGTGCTTTGCGGGTTGAAACGTACTATCGCGCTCAATGTACGTAAGGCGGCATCAGAGTCGGAGTCGTCCTGGTATCAGGTTCAACGAGCAGGTTCAGTACCACTCATCTGCTTAGCCGTTGCTTATGCAGATTCAGGTTTACTCTTCATTCTTCAAGGAATCTACCACGAGATCATTTCTCCGCTTATTCCGGTAGTTGTGTTTAGTGCACAAAGTCTCGTCGGAATTATATGGATATACAAGGCGAGCAGTAACTCCGATCCATCACAAAAACCAGAGTAGAACCGGTGAGGTCTCCGAAAGAATTAAGGAAAAAATGAATTCGGTGATCCTTGTGCGTCCAATAATTTCGAGTCAGAAGTAGGGGCTTTCTCGAAGGGTGTGGGGTCTGCTGTGTATGTTGGAACTATGTTTTCCAATACCCCCTGGGGTATTCTTGGGGGAGGGGAAGTAGACAAAAGCTTAAGCCAGAAAGTGAGCCGCACATGCGAGTACTCGTCGTCGGAGGAGTCGCGGGTGGTATGAGCGCGGCGGCGCGCCTGCGCAGGCGCGATGAGGGCGCCGAGATCATCGTGCTGGAGCGCAGCAAGTACGTGTCTTTCGCGAACTGCGGGCTCCCGTACTACGTCGGCGGCGAGATCGAAGATCCCGTCAAGCTCCTCCTCCACACCCCGCAATCGCTCAAGGCGGCGCTCAATCTCGACGTGCGCATCAACTCCGAGGTCACCGCGATCGACCCGGTGGCGCACAGCGTTCAGGTCACCGACACGGAGATGGGCGAGGCCTACGCGCTCACCTACGATCACCTGATCCTCTCCCCGGGCGGCCTCGCCAGCCGCCCCCCGATTGACGGCCTCAACTCCCCACGCGTGCACACCCTGCGCACGGTCGACGACGCCCTCGCCCTGCGCGAGGCATCGGGCACGCACGCCGTTGTCTTGGGTGCCGGGTTCATCGGCATCGAGGCCACCGAAGCGCTCGCACAGCGAGGCTTCGAGACCCACCTCGTCGAGTATGCCGAGCATGTCCTGCCGCCCCTCGAAGTCGAGATGGCCACGCTGGTCACGCAGGAGCTGCGCGCTCTTGGCGTGTGCGTCCATGCAGGCGTTGCCGCCCAGTCCGTCACCCACGGCGGCGATCAAGACTGCGTGACACTCTCCGACGGAACCGAGCTGAGTGCCGACGTCATCGTCCTGTCAACTGGAGTCCGCCCCGACACCGCCTTCGCCGAGGCCGCGGGTATCGAGACCAAGCGCGGCTACATCCTCGTCGATGAGCACGGGCGAACCAGCGTGGACAATGTCTACGCGGTCGGCGATGGCACGATGGGTCGCGACCATGACCGCCCCGTCGCCCTGGCCGGACCCGCAAACCGCGGGGGACGCCTCGTCGCCGACGCTATTGCCGACGTCGAGCATGGCGAGGCCACCGCGCGCCCCATCCCGAGCCCCCAGGCCACCGCGATCGTCCGGATTGGGAGCCTCACCGCCGCCATGACCGGTGCTAACCGCCAGGCCCTCGATGCCTCGGGCGCGGAGTATTTCACGGTGCACACGCACGCTAACCAGCACGCGGGCTATTTCCCCGGCGCCAAGCCCGTGCACATCCTCATGCATGTCGGCACCGGCGGACAGATTCTCGGCGCGCAGGCCGTGGGCGCCGACGGTGTGGACCGTCGCATCGACGTCATTGCGACCGCCATGCGGGCCGGCCTGAAGGCGACGGACCTCATCGACCTGGACCTCGCCTACGCGCCGCCCTACGGCCAGGCCAAGGACCCCGTCAACCAGACCGGTATGGTCGCCCACAACGTGGTGACCGGCGAACTTATCCTCACCGGTCCGGACGCTCTGACCGAAGACATGCCGGTCCTCGACGTGCGCACGGTAGGGGAGTACGCGGCCGGGCACATGCCCAACTCACTCAACATCCCCCATACCCAGCTGCGCGACCGCCTCGATGAAGTCCGCGCCTGGGTCGACGAGAGCGTCGGCGACCAGCCTTTCGTTGTCATGTGCGCGGCGGGCGTGCGCTCCTGGATCGGCTACCGCATCGTGCGCCACGCGGGCTTCAACGTCACCATGCTGTCGGGCGGCATCCAGACGCTGCGCGCATGGCTCGGCGATCGGGCCGAGGCCGTCCTCGTCACGGGGGAGGGGCGCTCATGACGACGCGCAAGCAGGTTGTCAATCGCCTGAAGCGTGCTCGCGGGCAGCTCGACAGCCTCATCGACCACATTGAGAGTGGAGATGCGAACTGTCGGGACGTGCTGACTCAGTTCGCGGCCGTTAACTCCGCGATGAAACGCGCAAGCTACCTCGCGGTTGCGACGATCATGTCGCAGTGCGCGATCGAGGATTCCATCCTCGAAAACGATGATGCTCCGACACCCGAGGCGGAAGAATCTCTAGTCAAAACCGGGAGCATCTCGATCGAAGAACTCGAGCAATTGTTCCTCCGGCTAGGCTGATGCGACACAGCCATCAGCCCGCCTAGAAAAACCTCATCACACCATGCAGCGGATCTGCTGACGGATTCGAGGCCCGATCAACGAAGGAGACAATCATGTGTCGACCCACCACCTGTGAGGTATGCGGAAAGATCACCTGGAAGGGCTGCGGCAAGCACATCGACTCGGTGAGGGAACAAGTGCCCCCGGAACAGTGGTGCGATAAGGACCATACCGAAGAGGAGTACGCCGCCGCCAAGAAGAAACGCGGTTTCTTCGGTAGTCTCTGCAGCTAGCCCTCGGCCCTTCTGGCATCGTCGCGCGCCGCGCGCGGAAGGATTGACCGCTCGAATAACCTACTCCACTATGTAGGACGCTACTGGTGTGCCGATTGGATAGAGAGGTATCCGTTTTTATCCGGGAAACCGACTCCTGTTTTTCCCCTGTGTTTTCAAGCTTTCAAAACATTTTTGAATCCAATAAATTCGGGTTGTCGAAGCAACAAATACTCCCTTGGCTCGGTAAACTCGCAACTGTCCATCCAGCCTACGCAAAGGTGCGCCCCCAATTGGCACCTGAGCTTTTCACGACAGATGGGTTTACTCCTCATGCACCGTGTATATCCTTCGACGCGCCAGCACACCCTCCGACGCATTTTCATTGCAACACTGCTCTCCACCACGCTTGGAGTCGGAACCGCCGTACTTCCCGCACAGGCCGCTCCTACGGCTCCCTCCACTGACGCAACACCAACGGCACCGCATACGACGCAGACGGTTTCGCAGCCTTCTGAAGCCTCGGTGACTGCCACTCCTGAATCCAGCGCCTCACTCGCACCCGAAGAAGCCCCCACGCCCACCACCCAAGGTAGGCGTGTCGCTCGCTCAACTGTCGCCTCGGAAATCCTTCTTGAGCCGCAAAGGAACACCACCCAGGTGCGAGTGCGCCTCGGCGATGACGCCGCAGCCGATATCGCAGACACAATCGATACTGTTCACGTTCGAGTGACGATGAACTACCGCGGTAAGGTCACTCGCGAGATCGACAAGAAGATTCCACTCGCTCAGGTGCAGGAGGGAAACTACTCTCTCGACTTTGGAACCTTCGGAAAATTCACTGCTTCGGTTACTTTGGAAAAGAACGGGAACACTGTTCGCGCTCTGTCCAACCAAACTATTGGCGTGACTGCAGATAGCTACAACATCGCACCGGTCAGCGCGACCTTACCCGTAGCGATGTTCTCCTTGAACTTGTGGGGAGAAAACTCGATTCGTAAATCCGGCCCGGTAATCGCGATGTTTGAGCGCCCGAACGCGTACAACTGGAAGGCGCTGCCCGGACCTGAGGCTGATAACTACGGCGTTTACGGGCTTCCCTACCTGTCCGAAAAGGAAATCGCCCTCCAACCCGGTGGCTTCGACGAGGCCTCGCAGCAGTTCCGTGATCGCATCGACATCGTCGCCGACTACGTGCGCGACCTTCGCGAACTGGACCCCTCATCGACGATCAACCTCTACGTCGTTGACATCTTCGTCAACGTTGTCCAGAAAGTCATTTACGCGAATCAAATCCCGCAGGATCACTACACGATCCGTCTGATCACTGACGGTGCGTACTCCTACGTGAAGTTCCCAGACGTCTATAAAGATGGAAATCCCAAGGGGACGCACGAACGATTGATGCGTGAGTGGAAAGACCTGAAGGCAAAGACCTATGCCAAGGGGCGTGCCGAGTACCCTGCTGATAGTACTTGGGAGATGTCGCCGTACTTGTGGGCGATGGTTGATTCTGAACCGAATGCACAGTGGTGGCTCTCCCGGCCGAAACTGCTGAGCTCGCCCGGAGATGGAGACGCATTCGCCAAGGAAGTTCAGAGCTCTTCCAAGGTCAAGGCCGTCAATATCTCTGCTCTGCTCAAGACCAATATCGCGCCCTCTGCTGAAGCGACAGCTCAGTTCAAGGCCCTCTATAACTTCAATGACGGCTACTTCAACGACGCTGAGAAACAGGGCAAAGAAGTCATGCTCATGCTCGGAACCCACCTGAAGCAGGAGACTGGCTTTGAAGACTATGCGCGATTCACGCAGAGCTACTACGGGGATCGCTACCTCTACTACTACAAGGGACATCCTGCGACCCCTACCGAGCTTTCTACCGCAAAGCAAGATGAACTCAAGCGCCTTGAAATGACCGATGTAGATGCCTCAATCGCTGCGGAGCTCATCCTGTTCTTCAATCCGGGCATTGATGTTGCGGGGTATGAGTCATCAACCTTTGCCAGTACGCAGCCGGGTAAAGCGAAAGGTGTCTTCAACCTGACGAAGACCAAAGCAATGGAATCCGAGGCTTCGCCCTACCGCGGGCTTGAATACTGGATCGTTCCCATGGACAAGGCCGAAAGCGAGTTCAAGAAGCTGTGTCCAGGCGGTCACACCTGCTACCAAGTTGAATTCTCTGACTCAATCAGCGCGAAAGAAGGCTATACCCACGCACTGTGGGATGCGACAGACTCCGTCATTATCTACTACAAGAAGAACGGCAATTCCTTCGAGAAGATCCGCGTCCAAAATGGCGTGGGTACTAAGTCGTCGGTTGAAGCGGGCGAGTACTACATCAAGTCCGCGCTCGCAGATGACCTGGTGCTCGATGTTTGGGCGGCGAGCCGAAATGATGGCGCGAATGTCCAGCTGTGGAACGCGAACTTAAGTGGCGCTCAGAAATGGCGGGTTTCCTACGATGCGGAAGGCCTTGCGACCATCACGAATGTCGCCTCGGGTAAGGTCCTTGACGCGCAGTGGGGATCATCCCGCCCCGGAACGAATGTCGCTCAGTGGAGCGGTAACGGGAGCCGTGCTCAAAAATGGAAGATCGTGACCGGTGACAAGGGACGTATCACCATTGTTTCCGCCTTGGATCCTTCGATTGTCCTTGATATCTCGGCGGGAGGGCGATTCTCCGGCGCAAACGTTCAACTGTGGACGGCCAATGGCTCAGACGCTCAGAGCTTCGCGTTTATCCCGACGAAGCCATCCGTAAGTGCTGAGGGACAGGCAGATATTGCCCCGGGTTACTACTCGATTTCCAGTGTTGTGAACCCTGACATGATCATGGCTCTTGCGGATTATTCTTTGGATAACGGCGCAAAGGTCCATGCGTGGACCAACTACGGATTCCACGACCAAATGTGGAAGATCTCCCGTGACGGCGATGGCTACTACCGCCTCGAAAATGTCTGGTCGAATAAATCCCTGGATAGTACAGATGGGACGCCCATTCCGGGCCGCCAACTTCAGCTCTGGACAACGGATCTGAATAACCCGAATCAAAAGTGGGTGATCACTTCGGTCACGGGCGGGGCCTACATGCTTCGCAATGTGGGAACGGGATTGGTCGTCGACCTCAGTGCCGGTATTGCTCAAAATGGCAGACCCATTGACGGTTACCTTGCAAATGGCACGACCGCTCAGCAGTGGCGCCTCGACAAGCTCAACGACCCCATCAGTCGTTTTGATGATGCCGCCGATGCAACGCGTGGCCTTGTCGAAGATGGGATTTACGAGATCGAACCGATTGCCGCTCCCGGAAAGCGTCTGGATGTTCAGTGGGCGTCACAGGACGCCGGCGCACGCGTGTGGCTCTATTCGGCGAATGGTAGTTCAGCGCAAAAGTGGCGTGTCAGTCACGATGCTCAGGGCTATGTCATTTTGACGAATGTTGGCTCAGGGAAGGTTCTGGATGTCTACGGTGCCAGCAAAGCCTTTGGGACCAAGGTGACTCAACAACCTGCAAACGGTACTCATGCGCAGAAATGGATGGTCGTCGAGACCGAGAACGGTGATCTAGCCATTGCATCCGCTGTTGCCCCCTTGCTGTTCCTCGACCTAGAGGGCGGGCGAAATGCTGATGGAACGCCTCTGCAGACCTACGGATACAACGGTTCAAAGGCTCAGCGTTTCCGCTTCATCAAGCAGTAATCGCTAGAACTCTATAGAGATGGGGCGCCCGCGCAGAGTACGCGGGTGCCCCTTTTCACTGAGTGGCGACTTTGAACACGCTCGCCTTAGGGAAGTCGCCAATCAATCGCTGTTGCCCCCTGCTGCGCAAGCAGCGCGTTTGCGCGGCTAAAAGGCCTCGAGCCAAAGAAACCGCGCCTGGCCGACAGGGGAGAGGGGTGCACAGACTCAATCGCGGGAGTATCCCCCAACTGCTCGCGCAGAGACTGCGCATCTCGTCCCCACAAGATTGCAACCAGTGGAAGACGATTCCCCGAGGAATCGCGGCGCTCAACCAGAGCATCAATGGCCCGTGAGGTCACTTCTTCCCATCCCATCTTCCGATGAGAGCCAGCCTGTCCGGGGCGAACCGTCAATACGCGGTTGAGAAGGCACACTCCCTGTCTGGACCAAGGGGTCAGATCCCCGCTGGTTGGCATGGGAACGCCCACGTCGGTGGTGAGTTCCTTAAAGATATTGCGCAGAGATGCGGGGAAAGGAACGCCGGGTGCAACAGAAAAACTGAGGCCCATCGCATGCCCGGGAGTGGGGTAGGGGTCTTGGCCGACAATGAGGACTTTCACCTGATCCAGAGGGTAGGTAAAAGCGCGTAAGACATCGCTTCCGGCGGGAAGATACCCATGCCCAGCCTCGACTTCAGCGCGCAGCTGCGCACCTAGCTCATGAATTTTGTCTTCAACCGGGGCCAGTGCACGTGCCCACGAGGGGTCAATCACTCGATCCAAAGATTCCACGGACCTACTGTAGCCGCAGGCTTGCCTAGCCGCGGCCTCGTCAATCGGTTGAAATGGGGAAATCTCAGCCACGCGGAGAGGGACTATGCGCGGGGATAGTGTTTTCGCTACTCTGAAACCGTGACTTCTCAGTATCCAAAGGATGAATTTGACCGCGCCGGCGAAGACATGCCCCAGGGCATGCACCTTCAGCAGCCCTCGCGTTGGAAGAGCGTGTGGCCCTTCCTCGCAGTGCTGGTGATTGTTCCCGCGGCCGCATGGGGGATCAGCCACATCCTGACCTCGGGTGGCTCGCAGCCGAAGGCTACGAGCAGCGTCACTGCGACGGCATCTGCCAGCGCAAGCGCGACCACTCCCTCTGCTTCTCCTTCTTCCGAGGCCACCGCCTCGCCCTCCGCGTCGGCGACGACAAGTGAGACCCCCTCTCCCTCGCCGAGCATCCCGGTGCGTCACTCCGCGAAGATTTCCGTGCTGAACGGAACCGGAACTCAAGGTCTTGCTGCGCAGAAGGTTTCTGCACTGGCTAACGCCGGTTTTGATGGTGCAAGCGCCGCAAATGCGCGTGGCTGGGATACCGAAGTCACGACCGTCTACTACGAGGATCCCAACCTCAAGCCCACCGCTGAAGAGGTCGCAAAAGTCTTGGGAATCTCGCGCGTTGTTCAAACGCAGACGGGCGATCCCGACGTTGTTGTTGTTCTCAAGTAACTAGGGGACTGCGGGGCTCGTGTTGCGCTGAAGGCAATACTTCGCGTTACACTTTCTAAGCCCCAATAGCTCAGTCGGTCAGAGCAGCGGACTCATAATCCGTGGGTCGTCGGTTCAAGCCCGACTTGGGGCACTGGAAGCGTTTCTACGCTGAAGTAGTTCTGGGGGCAACCTGAACGTGAGGTTGGACATATTGTCTGTCGAGCGTTGCGCCCCTATATCCCTGTGCCTATGATGAGTATTTGCGCTTTATTGTGCCCGAGGTGACCCGTATCCATTCGCTGTAATAGGCGCTGGGCGGATGCGGACGGTGTCAGTTAATGGGTCGAAAAGCGTGTGCGCGCAATGAAAACGCAGGGAAGGACCCCCGTTGGCTGCAAGTACCAACACTGCCAACCAGCCCAAGAACCGCATTTCTTTCGCTAAGCTCCGCGAGCCTCTGCAGGCACCGAATCTGCTCGGCCTGCAGACCGAAAGCTTTGACTGGTTGCTGGGAAACGATGCATGGAAAGCACGCGTGGATGCCGCAAAGGCTGCTGGACGCGTAGATGTTCCGG
This sequence comes from Actinomyces sp. Marseille-QA0893, assembly GCF_976954355.1. NCBI lineage: Bacteria > Bacillati > Actinomycetota > Actinomycetes > Actinomycetales > Actinomycetaceae > Actinomyces > Actinomyces sp. Marseille-QA0893. The sequence goes on along the minus strand of NZ_CDRJSY010000001.1, from coordinate 546,709 downwards.
ATGTCTCCGGTCTTGAAGAAATTTTCCAAGAGATCTCGCCGATTGAAGACGTGGCTCGTACCATGTCGCTTTCGTTCCGCGATCACCGCTTGGAACGACCGAAGTACTCCGTTGAAGAGGCGAAGGCTAAGGATTACACCTACTCGGCACCCATGTACGTGACAGCCGAGTTCATGAACTACAACACGGGCGAAATTAAGTCGCAGACCGTCTTCATGGGCGATTTCCCGCTCATGACCCCCCGTGGCACGTTCATTATTAACGGCACCGAGCGTGTCGTTGTCTCGCAGCTCGTCCGTTCGCCGGGCGTGTACTTCGAGCGGACCTCGGATCGCGCATCCGACAAGGAAATCTTCAACGCGAAGATCATTCCCAGCCGTGGTGCATGGCTCGAGTTCGAAATCGATAAGCGTGACGCCGTGGGCGTGCGCATCGACCGTAAGCGTAAGCAGTCGGTGACGCACTTCCTCAAGGCTCTTGGCCTGTCCGAGGCCGAGATCCGCGAGCACTTCGCCGCCTACCCGGTGCTTCTTGAGACCCTCGAGAAGGACACCGTTCGTACCCGCGACGAGGCGCTGACCGATATCTACCGCAAGCTGCGTCCGGGCGAACCCGCCAACGTTGAAGCCGCTGAGGCTCTGCTGCACAACTTCTACTTCGATCCCAAGCGTTACGACCTGGCAAAGGTCGGCCGCTACAAGATCAACAAGAAGCTCGCTGTTGACACCCCGGCCGATAGCCCCGAACTGGTGCTCTCCATCGGCGACATTATTGCGACCGTCAAGTACCTGCTTGCCCTGCATGCCGGTGAGAAGACCTTCGCAGGCGTCCGTCACGGTGAACCCGTCGAGGTTCGCGTCGAGTCTGACGATATTGATCATTTTGGAAACCGTCGTATCCGCGCCGTGGGCGAACTCATCCAGGCGCAGGTGCGTACGGGCCTTGCACGTATGGAACGTACCGTTCGTGAGCGTATGACCACGCAGGAAACGGACTCCATCACGCCGCAATCCCTGATCAACATCCGTCCTGTTGTGGCTGCAATCAAGGAGTTCTTCGGAACCTCGCAGCTCTCACAGTTCATGGACCAGAACAACCCCCTGGCTGGCCTCACACACAAGCGTCGTCTGTCGGCCCTGGGTCCCGGTGGTCTGTCTCGTGACCGCGCCTCCATGGAGGTTCGTGACGTTCACCCCTCGCACTACGGTCGTATGTGCCCGATTGAAACCCCTGAAGGCCCGAACATTGGTCTGATTGGTTCGCTGGCAACCTTCGCCCGCATCAACCCCTTCGGTTTCATCGAGACCCCCTACCGTATCGTCCGCAACGGACAGGTCACCGACGAAGTCGAGTACCTGACCGCCGATGACGAAAAGGGCCACTTCATCGCACAGGCTTCTTCGCCGGTCGATGCTGATGGACACTTCATCGATGAGCAGGTTTTGTGCCGTGTTGCCGGCGAAGACCCGACACTCATCGCTCGTGATCGCGTGGATTACATGGACGTTTCTGCTCGCCAGATGGTGTCCGTGGCAACCGCGTTCATCCCCTTCCTCGAGCACGACGATGCAAACCGAGCCCTCATGGGCGCGAACATGCAGCGTCAGGCCGTGCCCTTGCTCACCACGGAAGCTCCGCTGGTGGGTACCGGTATGGAGCAGCGTGCCGCACACGACTCTGGCGAAATGGTTATCGCCCAGCACTCCGGTGTTGTCACCGAGGTCTCGGCAGACCTGGTTGTCGTCACGACGGATGAAGGCGGACGCGACACCTACCGCCTCGAGAAGTTCGAGCGCTCCAACCCCGGTAACTGCACGAACCAGCGCGTGATTGTTGACGAAGGTCAGCGCGTGGAAGAAGGCGACGTGCTCGCCGACGGTCCCGCCACCGACAATGGTGAAGTCGCACTGGGTAAGAACCTGCTGGTTGCGTACATGTCGTGGGAAGGCCTCAACTACGAGGACGCCATCATCTTGAGCCGTCGCGTTGTCGAAGAGGACGTCCTCACCTCGATTCACATCGAAGAGTACGAAGTCGACGCGCGCGAAACCAAGCTCGGTGAGGAAGAAATCACCCGCGATATCCCCAACGTCTCCGAGGAATCCCTCGCGGACCTGGACGAGCGCGGCATCATTCGCATCGGCGCCGAGGTGACCGCCGGTGACATCCTCGTCGGTAAGGTCACCCCGAAGGGTGAAACCGAACTGACCTCCGAAGAGCGCCTGCTGCGCGCCATCTTCGGTGAGAAGGCTCGCGAGGTTCGCGATACCTCGCTGCGCGTTCCCCACGGTGAAGAAGGCATCGTCATTGGCGTTCGTGAATTCAACGACGACGAAGACGATCTCAACCCCGGCGTGCGCCAGACGGTTCGCGTCTACGTTGCCCAGCGCCGCAAGATCACCATTGGTGACAAGATGGCAGGCCGCCACGGTAACAAGGGCGTTGTGTCCAAGATCCTCCCGGTCGAAGATATGCCCTTCCTCGAGGACGGCACCCCGGTTGACATCATCCTCAACCCGCTGGGTGTCCCCGGCCGTATGAACGTCGGCCAGGTGCTCGAGTACCACCTTGGTTGGCTCGCCCACCAGGGTTGGGACGCCTCGGAAGCCGTCAAGGCTGGCGAAGAATGGACGAAGCACCTTCCCGAAGAAGGCATCGTCGTCGCCCCCGAGACCCCCGTGGCAACCCCCGTCTTCGACGGCCTCGAGGCCGAAGAACTCGCCGGTCTGTTGCGCAACGTCAACCCCAACCGCGATGGTGACGTCCTCACCAACGCCGAGGGCAAGGCGCGCCTGTTCGACGGTCGCTCTGGCGAACCCTTCCCGTACCCGATTGCAGTGGGCTACGCCTACATGCTCAAGCTGCACCACCTGGTTGACGACAAGATTCACGCTCGCTCAACCGGCCCGTACTCGATGATTACGCAGCAGCCTCTGGGTGGTAAGGCCCAGTTCGGTGGCCAGCGCTTCGGTGAAATGGAAGTGTGGGCCCTGGAAGCGTACGGCGCAGCCTACGCCCTTCAGGAACTGCTCACTATCAAGTCCGATGACACCACCGGACGTGTCAAGGTTTACGAGGCGATCGTTAAGGGCGAGGACATCCCCGAGCCCGGCATCCCCGAATCCTTCCGTGTTCTGATCCAGGAAATGCGTTCGCTGTGCCTGAACGTCGAAGCTCTCGACGCAGCCGGCAACGTGATTGACCTGCGTGAAGAAGATGACGACTTCAATGCGCGTGAGGAACTGGGCATCACTCTTGATGCGCGTCCGAACGCCGCGGCGACCATCGATGCGATCTGATAAGGAGCAATGACTTTGCTGGACGCCAAGACGTTCGACAGTTTGAAGATCACCCTGGCCACGGGCGAGGACATCGCCTCGTGGAGCCACGGTGAAGTGAAGAAGCCGGAGACCATCAACTACCGCACGCTCAAGCCCGAGCGCGACGGTCTGTTTGGTGAGCAGATCTTCGGTCCCACCCGCGACTGGGAATGCGCGTGTGGTAAGTACAAGCGCGTGCGCTACAAGGGCATCATCTGCGAAAAGTGTGGTGTCGAGGTGACGCGCTCCAAGGTGCGTCGTGAGCGTATGGGTCACATCGACCTGGCAGCTCCCGTTACCCACATTTGGTACTTCAAGGGTGTTCCCTCGCGCTTGGGCTACGTGCTGGATCTGGCTCCGAAGGACCTCGAAAAGGTCATCTACTTCGCTGCCTACATGATCACCGAGGTTGATGAGAAGGGCCGTGACGAAGACCTGATGGATCTTCGTTCCGAGCTCGAGGTCGAAAAGACCCACCTCGAAAACCAGCGCGATGCCGCTATCAACGAATTCGCAGAGCGCTTGGAAGCCGAGATCGCTGAGCTCGAAGCTGCCGATGCCTCCGCAACCGAGATTGAACGCCGCCGCAAGGCTGGCGAGCGCGACATGGCCAAGATCCGTCGTCGTTACGAGGGCGATATCGAAGGCCTGGAGACCGTTTGGGAGCGCTTCAAGTCCCTCAAGGTCGGCGACCTTGAAGGTGACGAGCGCCTGTACCGCGCGATGGTTGCTCGCTACGGCACCTACTTCAAGGGTGACATGGGCGCTTCTGCTATCCAGAAGCGTCTGCAGACCTTTGATCTGGAAGCCGAAGTCGAACAGCTGCGTTCGATCATTCAGAACGAGAATGGTCCCCGCAAGACTCGTGCGATCAAGCGTCTGAAGGTCATCAACGCATTCGTTGCGACCGGCAACAAGCCCGAGTCCATGGTTCTGACGAACATCCCGGTTATTCCGCCGGATCTTCGCCCCATGGTTCAGCTTGATGGTGGCCGTTTTGCGACCTCTGACCTCAACGACCTGTACCGTCGCGTGATCAACCGCAACACCCGACTCAAGCGTCTGCTCGAGCTGGGTGCGCCCGAGATCATCGTCAACAACGAGAAGCGCATGCTTCAGGAATCCGTTGACGCGCTCTTCGACAACGGCCGCCGTGGCCGTCCTGTCGCAGGCCCCGGTAACCGTCCGCTCAAGTCCATCTCTGACATGCTCAAGGGCAAGCAGGGTCGTTTCCGCCAGAACCTTCTGGGTAAGCGCGTGGACTACTCGGGTCGTTCCGTTATCGTCGTTGGACCTCAGCTCAAGCTCCACCAGTGTGGTCTGCCCAAGCAGATGGCTCTGGAGCTCTTCAAGCCCTTCGTTATGAAGCGCCTGGTTGAGAAGAACTTCGCGCAGAACGTGAAGGCTGCAAAGCGCAAGGTTGAGCGTCAGCGCCCCGAGGTGTGGGACGTCCTCGATGACGTTATCCGCGAGCACCCGGTTCTGCTGAACCGTGCACCTACGCTGCACCGCCTCGGCATTCAGGCCTTCGAGCCTCAGCTCATTGAAGGTAAGGCAATTCAGCTTCACCCGCTGGCTTGTGGCGCCTTCAACGCTGACTTCGACGGTGACCAGATGGCAGTTCACTTGCCGCTGGGTGCAGAGGCGCAGGCTGAAGCCCGCATCCTCATGCTGTCGACCAACAACATTTTGAAGCCCTCGGATGGACGCCCCGTGGCCATGCCCTCTCAGGACATGATCATTGGCCTGTTCCACCTGACCTCGGATCCCGATCCCTCGGTTGAGGTTGCCCGCGATGAGAATGGCGAGGAAATCGTCCCCGTGTTCTCCACTGTTGCCGAGGCCCGCATGGCCTTCGATAACGGCGATCTTCACCTGAACCAGCGCGCTCGTATCCGTTTCTCGGGTATCGTTCCTCCGCTGGATTGGGAAGCTCCCGAAGGCTGGAGCGAGGGCGACGACATCATTCTGGAAACCTCGCTGGGTCGCGCGATCTTCAACGAGCAGCTTCCTGTTGACTACCCCTTCGTGAACGAGGTCGTCGGCAAGAAGCAGCTGGGCCAGATCGTTAACACCCTCACCGAGCGTTACCCGAATGTCCTGGTTGCGGACTGCTTGGATGCCCTCAAGTCGGCCGGCTTCCACTGGTCGACCTGGTCGGGTATCACCATTGCCTTCTCGGACATTCAGGCGTCCCCGAACAAGCGCGCGATCCTTGCTCGTTACGAGGCCAAGGCCGCCGAGATCCAGGATCAGTTCGAGACCGGTATCATCCTCGAGGAAACCCGCTACGAAGAGCTGGTTGACCTGTGGCTCAAGTGCACCGAAGAGGTCGCGCAGGATATGCGTGAACACTTCACGGCACGTAACACCGTGTACCGCATGGTTTCTTCCGGCGCACGTGGTAACTGGTCGCAGGTCCAGCAGCTTGCTGGTATGCGTGGCCTCGTGTCCGACCCGAAGCAGAAGCTCATCGAGCAGCCCATTAAGGCGAACTACCGCGAGGGCCTGACGGTTCTCGAGTACTTCATCGCAACCCACGGCGCTCGTAAGGGTCTGGCCGATACCGCTCTTCGTACGGCAGAGTCGGGCTACCTGACCCGTCGCCTCGTCGACGTCTCGCAGGACGTGATCGTTCGCGAGGCCGACTGTGGCACCCGCCAGGGCGTGCGCATCCAGATCGCGCAGAAGAACTCTGCGGGAGAGTGGGAAGCTCTGGACACCATCGAGACCACGGCGTACGCACGTACCCTTGCTCGCGATGCGGTTGCAGAAGACGGTACCGTTGTTGCTCCGGCAGGAAGCGACTTGGGTGACGATCTGCTCGCACAGCTCGTTGCAGCTGGCGTGGAGGAAGTTGTCTGCCGCTCCGTCCTGACCTGTGAATCTCAGGTCGGCACCTGTGCGACCTGCTACGGTCGTTCGCTGGCCACCGGCAAGCAGGTTGACATCGGCGAGGCCGTCGGTATTATCGCCGCTCAGTCGATTGGCGAACCCGGTACCCAGCTGACGATGCGTACCTTCCACACTGGTGGTGCGGCCTCGGCAGCCGATATTACGCAGGGTCTGCCGCGTGTTCAGGAACTCTTCGAAGCGCGTAGCCCGAAGATTGAAGCCAAGATGAACGAGGCCGCTGGTCGCGTTCACATTGACGACGAAGATCCTTCGGTGCGTCGCATCGTCATCATCCGTGATGACGCCAAGGAAGACCTGGTCATCGAGGTTTCTCGCCGCCAGAAGCTCCTGGTGGAAGAGGGGCAGCACATCGATGCCGGTACCGCACTGACCGAAGGTCAGCTGGATCCCAAGGAAGTTCTGCGCATCATGGGCCGTAACGTGGCCCAGAAGCAGCTCGTCGACGAGGTCCAGAAGGTTTACCGCGATCAGGGCGTGGGTATCCACTCCAAGCACATCGAGGTCATCGTTCGCCAGATGCTCCGCAAGGTCACCATCCTGGAGCCGGGTGACACGACCTTCATGCCGGGCGAACTGGTTGACCGCATGGCCTACCTCGCGCAGAACCGTAAGGTTGCTGCCGAGGGTGGACAGCCGGCTTCCGGTCGTCAGATGCTCATGGGTATCACCAAGGCATCGCTGGCAACCGATTCTTGGTTGTCTGCTGCATCCTTCCAGGAGACCACGAAGGTCCTGACCGAGGCCGCAATGAACGGCAAGTCGGATCAGCTTCTTGGCCTCAAGGAGAACGTCATTCTCGGTAAGCTCATCCCGGCTGGTACCGGCCTGTCGCGTTACAACAACGTTACGGTCGAGCCCACGCCCGAGGCTCTGGCGAACTCGAACTACACCGAGCTCGATTTCCAAGACGGCCAGGTGTCCGCGGACTTCCTGGATGCCCTTGGTGCAATCGATTTCGGTATGACCTTCAAGGAGTGACCGCCTCAGCGGTTTCCTGAAGCTCCCCGGCCTCTTCCGCGTAAGCGTGACGAGGCCGGGGTTCCTTGTCGTGTCTGCTTGCTTGCCCTGAGCGCGCCGGGGATGTCTCACGGCGGCGCAGATCAAGCACTGGCGGCGACGATCGAACATTACAAGTTCAACAATTTGGAAAGCTGACGCGCGGATGCTAGATTGGCTGCACACTATCCGTTAACGCTTAAGGATGTCTCCTCATGCGCCTGTCCAAGAAGCTGGTCATTGCTGCGCTCGGCTCCGCGACCCTCGTTCTCAACTCGTTGGCAGCCTTCGCCGCCGGTCCCACGATTGAGGATACGGAAGGTCCGCTTGTCCGGATCGCCATCTCCGACACGCTCAACTGCTCGATCAACTACAAGGGCGATAGGTACAACGAGTTCTACAACGGTTACTCCACTACGAATCCAGCCGACTGTGGAACCTTCCTCGCTGTGGGATCCGAGCTCTTCGGTCCGGGTGTGCTGAAATCTCGTTCGGCGAAATCCATGGGGACGATCGCCTGGACGCCGGTCTCGCAAACGAAGTCCGGCATGGGTACCCAAGCCGATCCGTGGGTCCTCACGACTGTCGTTCGCGGCGGCGGATTCGAGATCACGCAGACGGATACCTACTCAACGGGCAATGACTTCTACGCGACGACAACCTCGGTGAAGAACGTCTCGGGTGCAGCTCAGGACTTTACTCTCTACCACGCGGCAGATTGCTACCTCCAGGACGACGATTACGGCTTCGGCGAGTACGACGCAAACACGGGGACGGTCATCTGTCGAGCGAAGGATCCGGAAACCGGCGAGCATTCGGATCGTGGCCGAGTCGAACAGTTCGTCCCGACGACCGCCGGTTCGAACTACTACTACGGTGCCTTCTACCAGGTCTGGGATAAGGTCGAGAATCGTACGCCGCTGCCCAACAAGCTCGAGCGCGCAGATTCCAACCGGGACAACGGCATGGCTCTGAGCTGGACTCGTACCCTCGAGCCGAATGCGACGGTCGACTACTCTCTCGTCACCTCCTTCTCGCCGAAGGGCCAGGTCGCGCTGTCCTCCGCGACGTGCGCCGTCGCCCAGCCGGGCGCCGACTCCACCGCGACGCGCACCATCGGCGTGACGATCACGAACCCGAACCGTGATGTCAAGTCGGTTCAGACGGTCGTTGCAACCCTGTCGGACGACGCCACCTACGTTCCCCAGTCGGTCAGTGGCGCCCCCGAGCCGACGGTCGCGGGTAAGGTTCTGACCTTCAAGAATCTGGAGCTTCCCGCCAACGGGTCGGTGAAGTTCTCGTTCCTTATCGCCGGCAGCGCTGAGGTTACTCCGCTCGTGAAGATCTCGGGGACGACGACGAGTGGTGCAGCCATCGTCGAATCCGATACCTCGCAGTCTTCGACGTGCGATTTCCCCGAGCTTCCGACTCCCGAGCAGTCCCAGCCGACTCCCGAGCAGCCGCAGCCCACGGCCGAGCAGTCCCAGCCGACTCCTGAGCAGGCGCAGCCCACTGCCGAGCAGTCCCAGCCGACTCCTGAGCAGCCGCAGCCCACGGGCAGCAAGAGCACTGAAGGCAACAAGCTTGCCAGCACCGGCGCAAACACCGGAGTTGCCATCGCGTTCGTCGGCCTGCTAGGCGTCGCTGGCGTCGGCCTCGTAGCGGCGAGGCGCCGCGCACACTGATCGGAGATCCGGTCGACAACGTCACAGGGCTCGGTCCCCACGAGGGGCCGGGCCCTCGTGCATCCCCTGTGATTGCCATCGTCGGTGACGGGGCTGATACCGCCGTGGCGCCCCGGCATTAAGCTCCGCGGGCCCGACCTCGGTCAGGGAGCGAGGCTGTCGGGGAGAGAGACTTTCTGCGTGGCGGCTAAGGCCTTCGTCTGTCTTCTGCTGTTGTCCCGTTGTGTGTCGTTATATCGGGACCGGTCGGTGTCCTCCGTATGTCTTCTGTCGTCCGCGGCGCGTCGTCCTCCGCACTCTGCCCTTCGCACTTCTCACTCTGTACTCCGCCATCTCCTGGTTTAGCTCACTGATTCCGGGCCTATTGCTGTTCTGAGGCCGCAGGTGAGCGAGCTATAACAGGAATGTGTGAGCCAAACCCGGAGTCCGGTTGGTCATCGGCGCTCACAAATGAGGCTGAGCGATGTCTCTTTGTATGGATGCGACGTTTCGGTCCATCGCATTCAGCGCTGGGAAGAGACCACATTTGTGCGCATTCTGAACTCGGCGGAAGACGTCTTATCCCTAAATGTGAGGCAATAGCACGACGTAAAGCTGCGAAGTCTTCAAGGTCTGCCCAAGAGACTCTGAAGATGTTCCATCCGAGATTAATGAGATCCTGCTGGCGTTGCATCCATGCGCCTTCTGCGGATAATCCATCTGAACGCTGAAGAGAAAGTTTGCTCACTCCATCTGTCTCGATGATCAGGTGGAGAGCGGGAATAACAATGTCGCCGAAGTAGCGACCATATCTGCCGTGAATCTCAAACTGCGTCGCAACTTCGCCGGAATAAAGAGTGCGAACTACCCAAAGAACCGCGGCCTCGAAAATGTTTTCGCAGCCACCGTCGGCAAAAGCGAGAATCGAATGTGCGATCGCAAAGTTCCTGTGCGATCGCCGATCATCTAAAACGGCGAATAGTTTTTCTCTTGCTATCTCAACGCGAGTGCGAGAGATTTCCAGCGCAAAACGCGAAAAGTCTGAAAGCGAATGTAACGCCATACATGCGGCGACAAAGGTCTCAAGAGGTTCTTCGTTGAGTGCAATTCGAACTACTGCACTTTCAATAGACTCAACAACGAGGCCCTCGGGAAGTCGTACCACCGCGTGGGGTTGCTCAGAACGCAGAGTAATCGCACACGGAGGAACGCTCTTGTTCTGAAACTGCACACAAGAGAAGGGGATAGTTCTTCTACACCCGTCTTTCCGCCAATACTCAACATTGGGATTCGTGACCCACGTAGGGATTGAGTGAAGGAGCAACGCGGATCTTCCGGTAAATATACGGACGCTTCGGGCGAGCGCAGCTGATGCGAATATGCGGGAGAGCGCAACGGCCTGCCACAAATCCCAAAGACGAACGTTGTCTGGGGAATGAAAACGCGCATAATACCCGCGGCGAATTCGGCAGACTTCCGAATCTTCGCGTAAATGACGAAATGTATTATGCCGAGTTTGAATGTTCTCTATGGTGACGGTACTCATCTCGTCAGTGTCTCTAAACCTATGGACTTTAAAAGCGAGAATCGTGTTGCTGTGGAAAACGCCGATGCGCTGGTATTCCTGTGGAAATGGGTATTCCTGTGGAAAGAGGAATAGTGAGCAGTGCGATAGGGAGCTTTCACCGGAATGAGGTTCTGCTCTAGTGCGGTGCACTCCTGGTTTAGCTCACTCGTTCCGGGCCTATCGCTGTTCTGAGGCCGCAGGTGAGCGAGCTAAACCAGGAATGGGGGAGCGGAACCAGGAATGGGTGAGCTAAGTCAGAAGTGGGCAGTCCCACAAATAATGTGAACAATCTGGCTTTGACGGGAGTGGGAATAGCTGACTATTCTTGAACGCGGTACCCGTGACTGTACGGGTTTCCTATGTCCACGTTATGTGTGGACAGTTCCCGAGCGGTTCTTCTCCGTGATCTTATCGCGGCGACTATGAGCCAAATGTGGAACGCGCGGGCTCCGTCCGTCGGAGCTCCGGGTGTCATTCTCTGACGCGGCTTAGGCCCGTTATCATGGCACGCCGGCCCCTGGCGGATCGCTGTGCGCGCTGGGGGATAAGGACAGTCATGGAAGACTGAGACATGGGTTTAAGGAAATCCTTAAACCGTAGACGGAATTGAACTGGAGAACCAGTGCCTACCATTCAGCAGCTCGTCCGCAAGGGCCGCAGCACCAAGCGCGCAAAGGTGAAGACCCCCGCGCTCAAAGGCTCGCCCCAGCGTCGCGGCGTGTGCACCCGTGTGTACACCACCACCCCTAAGAAGCCGAACTCGGCTCTGCGTAAGGTCGCTCGTGTGCGCCTTTCGTCGGGCATCGAAGTCACCGCGTACATTCCCGGTGAAGGCCACAACCTGCAGGAACACTCGATCGTCCTCGTTCGTGGCGGTCGTGTGAAGGACCTCCCCGGCGTGCGTTACCGCATCGTCCGTGGCGCCCTCGACACCCAGGGTGTCCGTGGCCGCCAGCAGGCCCGTTCCCGTTACGGCGCAAAGAAGGAGAAGAAGTAATGCCTCGTAAAGGCCCCGCTCCCAAGCGCCCGCTGGTCGATGACCCGGTATACGGCTCCAAGATTGTGACCCAGCTCGTGAACCGCGTGCTGCTCGACGGTAAGAAGACCGTCGCAGAGCGCATCGTTTACGGCGCACTTGAAATCGTTCGTGAGCGCACCGAGCAGGAACCTGTTTCCGTGCTTAAGCGCGCACTGGACAACATTCGCCCGGCCCTCGAGGTTCGTTCCCGCCGTGTTGGTGGCGCGACCTACCAGGTTCCGGTTGAGGTTCGCCCCGCACGTGCGACCACCCTCGCACTGCGTTGGCTGGTGGACTTCTCACGCCAGCGTCGTGAGAAGACCATGACCGAGCGTCTCGCCAACGAGATTCTCGACGCCTCCAATGGTCTTGGCGCCGCTGTCAAGCGTCGTGAGGACATGCACAAGATGGCTGAGTCGAACCGCGCGTTCGCTCACTACCGCTGGTGATCACCCCTCCCGCTTCGCGATGACCCCATCCGGAGCGGGCAGGATGTTTTAACACCCTCACTTCAAACGAAGGACTGATGTAGTGGCACACGAGGTGCTTACTGACCTCAAGAAGGTTCGCAACATCGGCATCATGGCTCACATCGATGCCGGCAAGACCACCGTGACCGAACGAATCCTGTTCTACACGGGCATTAACTACAAGATTGGTGAGACGCACGATGGCGCCTCCACCACCGACTGGATGGAGCAGGAAAAGGAGCGTGGTATTACCATCACCTCCGCAGCCGTGACCTCCTTCTGGAACGGAAACCAAATCAACATCATCGACACCCCCGGTCACGTTGACTTCACGGTTGAGGTTGAGCGCTCGCTGCGCGTCCTCGACGGTGCAGTCGCTGTGTTCGACGGTAAGGAAGGTGTCGAGCCCCAGTCTGAGACCGTGTGGCGTCAGGCTGACAAGTATGACGTCCCCCGTATCTGCTTCATCAACAAGATGGACAAGATGGGTGCGGACTTCTACTTCTCGGTCCAGACCATTCGCGATCGCCTTCACGCAACCCCGATCGTCATGCACCTGCCCATCGGCGCGGAGAATGACTTCGAGGGAACCATCGATCTGCTGACCATGGAATCTGTGCGTTACCCCGCCAAAGACGAGAACGGCCAGCCCACCCTTGGTGCGCTTGTCGTCCGCGGCGAGATCCCCGCAGAACTCCAGGAGAAGGCGGAAGAGTACCGCGAGGCCCTTATCGAGGCAGCAGCGGAAGGCTCCGATGAGCTGACCGAGGCCTACCTCGAAAACGGCGAGCTGACCATTGAGCAGATCAAGGAAGGCGTGCGTGCACTGACCATCTCCGGTCGCGCATTCCCCGTCTTCTGCGGTACCGCACTTCGTAACATGGGCGTTCAGCCCGTGCTCGACGCGGTCATCGACTACCTGCCCTCGCCGCTGGATATCCCCGCGGTTCGCGGCTTCAAGCCCGGTCATGACGACGAAGAGCGCAACGAGGTCCGCGAGGCCTCGGAGAAGGAACCCTTCGCAGCGCTCGCATTTAAGATCGCAGCTCACCCCTTCTACGGCAAGCTGACCTTCGTCCGTGTTTACTCGGGCAAGCTGGAGGCAGGCTCGCAGGTTCTTAACTCGACCAAGGGCAAGAAGGAGCGCATCGGCAAGATCTTCCAGATGCACTCCAACAAGGAAAACCCGGTCGAAGAGGCACATGCAGGCCACATCTACGCGGTTATCGGCCTGAAGGACACCACCACTGGCGATACGCTCTGCGCGATCGACAAGCCGGTCGTCCTCGAGTCCATGACCTTCCCGAAGCCCGTGATCCACGTGGCCGTTGAGCCCAAGTCGAAGGCCGACCAGGAAAAGATGGGCGTTGCCATCCAGAAGCTGGCTGAAGAGGACCCGACCTTCACGGTTGAGCTCGATGCCGAAACCGGCCAGACCGTTATCGGCGGTATGGGCGAGCTTCACCTCGACATCATCGTCGACCGTATGCGTCGCGAATTCAAGGTCGAGGCAAACGTTGGTAAGCCCATGGTTGCTTATCGCGAGACCATCCGTAAGAACGTCGAAAAGTTCGAGTACACGCACAAGAAGCAGACCGGTGGTTCCGGTCAGTTCGCGCGCGTCATCATTGCACTCGAGCCCATCCCGGCTGGTTCCGAAGAAGAGTACATCTTCGAGGACAAGGTCACCGGTGGACGCGTTCCTCGCGAATACATCCCCTCGGTCGACGCTGGTATCCAGGACGCCATGCAGAATGGTGTTCTTGCCGGTTACCCGATGGTCGACGTCAAGGCAACCCTGCTTGATGGTGCATACCACGAAGTTGACTCTTCGGAAATGGCCTTCAAGATCGCCGGTTCGATGGCATTCCGCGAAGCCGCAAAGAAGGCTTCTCCGGTTCTGCTCGAGCCGATCATGGCCGTCGAGGTCCGTACGCCCGAAGAGTACATGGGCGACGTCATCGGCGACCTCAACTCTCGTCGTGGTGCAGTCCAGTCCATGGACGAGCAGCACGGTGTGCGCGTGGTCCGCGCACAGGTTCCGCTGTCCGAAATGTTTGGTTACATCGGCGATCTGCGTTCCAAGACGCAGGGCCGCGCGGTGTACTCCATGCAGTTCGATAGCTACGCCGAGGTCCCGCGTAACGTCGCGGATGAGATCATCGGAAAGTCTCGGGGCGAGTGAGTCCCACAGGGTTGGTCACGGCTAAGAAACCTCTTAGTTGTGACCAACCTGACAAGAATCAATAAACCTGTAGGTCTCATGCCCCATTGGGTGTTATGCTGACACCTAGCCATAGGCTGAGAATTTCTACCCGAGTCCAGGAGGACACAAGTGGCGAAGGCCAAGTTCGAGCGCACCAAGCCGCACGTCAACATCGGTACCATCGGTCACGTTGACCACGGCAAGACCACGCTGACTGCAGCAATCACCAAGGTTCTGCACGACAAGTACCCGGATCTGAACGAGTTCACCCCCTTCGATCAGGTCGACAACGCTCCTGAAGAGCGCGATCGCGGTATTACCATTAACGTCTCTCACGTTGAGTACCAGACCGAGAAGCGTCACTACGCACACGTTGACGCCCCCGGCCACGCTGACTACGTGAAGAACATGATCACCGGTGCGGCACAGATGGATGGCGCCATCCTCGTTGTCGCCGCCACCGACGGCCCGATGGCCCAGACCCGCGAGCACGTTCTGCTCGCCCGTCAGGTCGGCGTGCCCACCATCCTCGTCGCCCTGAACAAGGCCGACATGGTTGATGACGAAGAAATGCTGGAGCTCGTTGAGGAAGAGGTCCGCGACCTCCTGTCCTCGCAGGGCTTCGACGGCGAGAACGCTCCCGTCATCCAGGTTTCCGCACTCAAGGCCCTCGAGGGTGACCCCGAGTGGACCGCCAAGGTCGAAGAGCTCATGGATGCTGTGGACGACTACGTTCCCACCCCCGAGCGCGACATGGACAAGCCCTTCCTCATGCCGATCGAAGACGTCTTCACGATCACCGGTCGTGGCACCGTCGTCACCGGTCGTGTCGAGCGTGGCAAGCTGCCGATCAACTCCGAAGTTGAGATCCTCGGTATCCGCGAGCCTCAGAAGACCACCGTCACCGGCATCGAAATGTTCCACAAGTCGATGGACGAAGCATGGGCAGGCGAGAACTGTGGTCTGCTTCTCCGTGGCACCAAGCGCGACGAGGTCGAGCGTGGCCAGGTTGTGGCCGTCCCCGGCTCCATCACGCCTCACACCGACTTCGAGGGCCAGGTCTACATCCTGAAGAAGGAAGAAGGCGGACGTCACAACCCGTTCTTCTCCAACTACCGTCCTCAGTTCTACTTCCGTACCACCGACGTGACCGGCGTCATCACCCTCCCCGAGGGCACCGACATGGTCATGCCTGGCGACACCACTGAGATCACCGTTCAGCTGATCCAGCCCATCGCCATGGAGCCCGGCCTCGGCTTCGCAATCCGCGAAGGTGGCCGCACCGTTGGTTCCGGTCGTGTGACCAAGATCCTGAAGTGACTTTGTTGATCGCATAGCGATCGCTGATTCTTCAGTAGAGCAGGTCCGCTCAGTTGAGCGGGCCTGCTTCTTTTTGTTGCAATTGCCGAGGCCATGGCAAGTTTCGGTACGTGATGCTTCCCTAAGCGTGGGGGAGTGGGTGCCAGCTCTTTGGGGGGAAGTGCACCGAATTGGGTGATCTGCGACTGCTATGAGGCCTCGGTGATGGAAAAAATTACCCGATTCAGCTGGGGAAGTGACCGATCTGACTTTGCGACACGCCCGAGTGCGGTGTAGTGTAGGAACTCGGTGCGCACAGTACCTCCACTGGAGCAATGTGTGCGCATACCTTCTATGTCAGTGGATTCACACAGGTTTCCTTGGCTTCAAGCTTGAGGAGACCTGCGTCTTTCTGCGAAAATAGGAGGGTTGCCCTACTAGAGGTAGGGCGGTTAGGCAGTGCAATCACTGTTTAACCGGGCAAAATGCCCAAGATCTTTGGACAAGACGCCGGTCCGCATCGGGCGCTCTCGCGAAGAGTGACACGCCCGAGTACGGGTACCGGCGCCGAATCTGTACGAGAAGAGGTAAGACGGCATGGCGGGACAAAAGATCCGCATCCGGCTCAAGTCGTATGACCACGAGGTCATCGACAGCTCCGCGCGCAAGATCGTGGACACCGTGCAGCGAGCAGGTGCCACTGTCGTGGGCCCGGTGCCGCTGCCGACCGAAAAGAACGTGTTTGTCGTGATTCGGTCGCCCCATAAGTACAAGGACAGCCGCGAACAGTTTGAAATGCGTACGCATAAGCGGCTCATCGACATCATCGACCCGACGCCTAAGGCCGTCGATTCGCTCATGCGTCTCGATCTGCCCGCGGATGTCAACATCGAGATCAAGCTCTGAGGTAATCTGCAATGACAAAGAATAAGCAGCACGCTGCTGCGCCTGTTCAGGCGCTGCTCGGCCGCAAGCTCGGTATGACCCAGGTTTGGGACGCCGACGGCCGCCTCGTGCCCCTGACTGTCGTGCAGGTCGGCACCAACGTCGTTACTCAGCTCCGCACTGAGGAAACCGACGGATACACCGCAATCCAGCTTGGCTTTGGCGAAATCGATGCTCGCAAGGTGACCAAGCCCCTGGCTGCTCACTTCGCAAAGGCTGGGGTTGCTCCCCGCCGTCATCTCGCCGAGGTTCGTACCTCCGAGGCTGATAACTTCGAGCTCGGTCAGGAACTGGACGCTTCCATCTTTGAAGCAGGACAGCTTGTCGATGTTTCCGGTAACACCAAGGGCAAGGGATTTGCCGGTGTTATGAAGCGTCACGGTTTTGCTGGCGTGTCCGCATCTCACGGTTCTCACCGTAACCACCGTAAGCCCGGTTCGATCGGTGCTTGCGCAACCCCCGGTCGCATCTTCAAGGGTCAGCGTATGGCTGGCCACATGGGTGGTGTCCGTCGTACCGTCCAGAACCTGCACGTGCAGGCCGTCGACGTGGAAAAGGGTCTGCTCCTGATCTCGGGTGCTATCCCCGGACCTAAGAACGGCATCGTGCTGGTTCGCTCCGCTGTGAAGGGTGCGTGATCATGTCTGAAATCCGTACCATCGATGTTCTGGACCTGAAGGGCAAGAAGGCCGGTACGGTCGATCTTCCCGCAGAGGTCTTTGACGTTGAGACCAATATTCCGCTGATGCACCAGGTCGTCGTCGCTCAGCTTGCTGCAGGCCGTCAGGGCACGCACGCAACCAAGACGCGCGGCATGGTTTCCGGTGGTGGCAAGAAGCCGTTCCGCCAGAAGGGCACCGGTAACGCTCGTCAGGGCTCGATCCGTGCACCTCACTTCACCGGCGGTGGCATCGTCCACGGTCCGCAGCCCCGCGATTACTCGCAGCGCACCCCCAAGAAGATGAAGGTGGGCGCTCTTCGCTCGGCTCTGTCAGACCGCGCACGCAATGGTCGCATCCACGTCGTGACCGCTCTGTTCGAAGGTGAGAAGCCCTCGACCAAGCAGGCACTGGCTGCGGTTCGCGCTCTTGTTGCCGATCGTCCGGCACTCGTCGTGCTCGAGCGCGGCGACGAGCTCACCGCTCTTTCGCTGCGTAACGCACGCGAAGTTCACGTGCTGTGGGCCGATCAGCTCAACACCTACGACGTCCTCGATCACGAAGATGTCATCTTCACCCAGGGCGCCCTCGAGGCATTCCTTGGCACCAAGGAGGAAACGAAGTGAGCTCGATCGAATCCGCTAAGAACCCCCGCGACATCATCCTGCGTCCGGTTGTTACCGAAAAGTCCTCCATCCTGATGGATGAGGGCAAGTACACCTTCGAAGTTGATCCTCGCTCGAACAAGACCGAGATCAAGATGGCGATCGAAGCAATCTTCGGCGTGAAGGTTGCTTCTGTGGCGACGCAGAACCGCAAGGGCAAGGTTTACCGCACTCGCAACGGAATCGGCACGCGCAAGGATGTCAAGCGCGCGATCGTGACCCTGCGTGAAGGCACCATCGACATCTTCGGCGAGCAGGCCTGAGCGTCGGAGAACTAGAGGAAAATCATGGGAATTCGCAAGTACAAGCCCACGACCCCGGGTCGTCGTGGTTCGAGCGTCTCTGACTTCGTCGAGATCACTCGTTCCGAGCCCGAAAAGTCGCTGGTGCGTCCGCTGCACAAGACTGGCGGCCGTAACAACAACGGCCGTGTGACTGCCCGCCACCGCGGCGGCGGCCACAAGCGCGCCTACCGCGTGATCGACTTCCGTCGTCACGACAAGGACGGCGTGCCCGCACGGGTTGCTCACATCGAGTACGACCCCAACCGCACCGCTCGTATCGCTCTCCTGCACTATGCAGATGGCGAGAAGCGCTACATCCTGGCACCCGCCAAGCTCAACCAGGGCGACATTGTCGAGGCTGGCCCCGCGGCCGATATCAAGCCCGGCAACAACCTGCCCCTGCGCAACATCCCCCTCGGTACTGTGATCCACGCTGTGGAGCTCTACCCCGGCGGTGGCGCAAAGATTGCTCGTAGTGCTGGTACCTCGGTTCAGCTCGTCGCAAAGGAAGGCCGCTTCGCTCAGCTGCGTATGCCCTCCGGTGAAATTCGCAACGTCGAAATCACCTGCCGCGCAACCATTGGTGAGGTCGGCAACGCCGAGCAGTCCAACATCAACTGGGGCAAGGCCGGCCGTATGCGCTGGAAGGGCAAGCGCCCGCATGTCCGTGGTGTTGTTATGAACCCGGTTGACCACCCGCACGGTGGTGGTGAAGGCCGTACCTCTGGTGGTCGTCACCCTGTGTCGCCTTGGGGCAAGCCCGAGGGCCGCACCCGTCGTCCGAACAAGGCCAGCGACCGCATGATCGTGCGTCGTCGCAAGACCGGCAAGAATCGCTGAGTAGGAGCTGGGAATGCCTCGTAGTTTGAAGAAGGGCCCCTTCGTCGACGATCACCTTATGAAGAAGGTTGACGCGGCGGTCGAATCCGGCTCGAAGAACGTTATCAAGACCTGGTCGCGTCGTTCGGTCATCACCCCGGATTTCCTGGGACTGACCATCGCCGTGCACGACGGTCGCAAGCACGTGCCCGTTTTCGTCACTGAGTCGATGGTGGGCCACAAGCTCGGAGAGTTCGCTCCCACGCGTACTTTCCGTAGCCACGACAAGGACGATCGCAAGGGACGTCGGCGCTGAGCCGGCCTTGCGTACGGAAGAAAAGGCAGGATTTCATGGAAGCCAAGGCGCAGGCGCGTTTTGTCCGCGTCACGCCCCAGAAGGCACGCCGTGTCGTGAACGAGGTTCGCGGCAAGGCTGCTTTGGAGGCAGCCGACATTCTGCGGTTTGCCCCGCAGGCCGTCGCCACCGATGTCCGCAAGGTTCTCTTGAGTGCCGTCGCTAACGCGAAGGTGAAGGCAGAAGCCGCTAAGGAGACCTTCAACGAGGCGGATCTTTTGATCCTCGAAGCCTTTGTTGATGAAGGTCCCACCATGAAGCGCTTCCGCCCCCGCGCTCAGGGCCGTGCAGGACGCATTCTTAAGCGCACGAGCCACATCACCGTTGTGGTCGGCACTAAGGAAGATCAGAAGAAGGGAGACCGGTAAATGGGCCAGAAGGTTAACCCCACCGGGTTCCGCCTGGGAATCACTACTGATCACCGGTCTCGTTGGTTCTCCGATTCGACGACTGCAGGTCAGCGTTACGCCGACTACGTCGCAGAAGACGTCGCAATTCGTAAGAACCTGACTGAGAATCTTGAGCGTGCAGGTATTGCAAAGGTCGATATTGAGCGTACGCGTGACCGCGTTCGCGTCGATCTGCACACCGCTCGCCCCGGTATCGTTATTGGTCGCCGCGGAGCAGAAGCAGATCGTCTTCGCCAGAACCTGGAGAAGCTCACCGGCAAGCAGGTTCAGCTGAACATCCTCGAGGTCAAGAACCCCGACTTGGTTGCACAGCTGGTCGCACAGGGAATCGCCGAGCAGCTCGCTGCCCGTGTGTCTTTCCGTCGTGCGATGCGTAAGGGTATTCAGTCCGCACAGCGTGCGGGAGCCAAGGGCATCCGTGTCCAGGTCTCCGGCCGTCTGGGTGGCGCTGAAATGAGCCGTAGCGAGTTCTACCGCGAAGGCCGTGTCCCGTTGCAGACCCTGCGCGCGAACATCGACTTTGGATTCCACGAGGCGCGTACCACCTTTGGTCGTATTGGCGTCAAGGTGTGGATCTACAAGGGCGATATCACCGAGCGTGAGTTTGCCCGCCAGCAGGCTGAGCAGGCCAACCGCGGCGGACGCCGTGGTGGCGAGCGCCGCAACCCGCGTCGCGGCCAGCGTGGCCAGCAGCAGCAGGAGAACACTCAGCAGCAGGAAGCTTCAACTGAGGCCCCTGCCGCTACCGAGACCGGAACGGAGGCCTGAGCCCAATGCTCATTCCCCGTCGTACTAAGTGGCGTAAGCAGCACCGCCCGCACCGCACCGGTTTTGCGACCGGCGGCACGGAGCTCGCATTCGGCGATTACGGCATTCAGGCACTTGAGGGTGCCTACGTGACCAACCGTCAGATCGAAGCTGCTCGTATCGCAATGACCCGTCACGTTAAGCGTGGTGGCAAGGTGTGGATCAACATCTTCCCCGACCGCCCGCTGACCAAGAAGCCCGCCGAAACTCGTATGGGTTCCGGTAAGGGTGCCGTTGAGTGGTGGGTCGCTCCCGTTAAGCCGGGACGCATCATGTTCGAGCTGGCCGGCGTGCCCGAGGCTCTTGCCCGTGAGGCAATGCGTCGCGCCCAGCACAAGCTTCCGATGAAGACCCGTTTCGTGGTCCGCGAGGGTGGTGACAACTGATGGCCGAAAAGGGTCTGACCACCGCCGATCTCGACGCCATGGACGATGCACAACTGTCCACCGAACTCGAGAAGGCAAAGGCTGAGCTCTTCAACCTCCGCTTCGCGCAGGCAGTTGGCTCCCTTGAAGACAACGGTCGCATGAAGACTGTTCGTCGTAATATCGCCCGCATTTACACCATCGCGCGTGAACGGGAGCTTGGCTACCGCACCGCACCTGGCACTGAGGAGTGACAAACATGGCAGAAAGCACTGTGCGCAACGAGCGCAAGGTCCGTCGTGGCTACGTCACCAGTGACAAGATGGACAAGACCGTTGTCGTTGAGATTGAGGACCGTGTCAAGCACGCCCTCTACGGCAAGGTTATGCGCAAGAGCAAGAAGGTCAAGGTTCACGACGAGCACAACGAGTGCTCCGTTGGCGACCTCGTCCTGATTATGGAGACTCGTCCGCTCTCCGCCACCAAGCGGTGGCGCGTGGTCGAGATTCTCGAAAAGGCGAAGTGACCTTCGCCTAACAGACCGAAATCCGTTCGGCAAGGCTCGGCCCCGGAGGAAACTCCGGGGCAGAGAACCGGCTCGACGACAGGAGTCAGTAGAAAATGATCCAGCAGGAGTCGCGACTGAAGGTCGCCGACAACACAGGTGCTAAGGAAATCCTCACCATCCGTGTTCTCGGCGGATCTGGTCGGCGTTATGCCGGAATCGGCGACGTGATCGTCGCCACCGTCAAGGATGCTATCCCTGGCGGCAATGTTAAGAAGGGGGACGTCGTCAAGGCGGTCATCGTGCGTACGCGCAAGGAGACCCGTCGTCCCGACGGTTCCTACATCCGTTTCGATGAAAACGCGGCAGTCATTCTCAAGAATGACGGTGAACCCCGCGGTACGCGTATCTTCGGCCCCGTGGGCCGCGAGCTGCGTGAAAAGAAGTTCATGCGAATCGTTTCTCTCGCACCGGAGGTGATCTGATGGCAGCGAAGATTCGTAAGGGTGACTTGGTCGAGGTCGTTCGTGGACGTACCTCGGATGAAAAGGAACTCGCAAAGCGCAATGCTCGCCGTGCAGAGCAGGGCCTCGCGCCCCTCAAGCCCGGCGACAAGGGCAAGCAGGGTCGCGTTATCCGCGTTTTCCCCGCTGAGGAGAAGGTCCTCGTTGAGGGCATTAACCTGAAGACCCGCCATGTTCGTCAGGGACAGACTCAGGGCCAGGCCGGCGGCATCATTACCGTCGAGGCTCCGATCTCGCTGTCGAAGGTTGCTCTGGTGGATCCCGAGACGAAGCAGCGCGTTCGCGTTGGCTTCCGCGAGGACACCGTTGAGCGTGACGGCCGTACGCGCACCGTTCGCGTCCGCGTCACCCGTGGCGGTGCTCGCCGCGGTATCGAGCAGGGCAAGGAGATCTGACAATGGCCCCGCGTTTGAAGGAAAAGTACAACTCCGAAATTCGTGACGCTCTGCGCGAAGAGTTCAAGCACGAAAACCCCATGCAGGTTGGCGGTCTTGTCAAGATCGTTGTCAACATGGGCGTCGGCGAGGCGGCTCGTGATTCGAAGGCACTTGAGGGCGCGATCCGCGACCTCACTGCCATCACCGGCCAGAAGCCTCAGACGAGTAAGGCAAAGAAGTCGATCGCACAGTTCAAGCTGCGTGAGGGCCAGGTTATTGGCGCCTTCGTGACGCTGCGTGGCGATCGCATGTGGGAGTTCCTTGACCGTCTGCTCTCGACTGCGCTTCCGCGTATTCGTGACTTCCGCGGTCTGTCCTCGAAGCAGTTCGACGGACACGGCAACTACACCTTTGGCCTGACGGAGCAGTCCATGTTCCACGAGATCGATCAGGATTCCATCGACCGCGTTCGCGGCATGGATATCACGGTCGTCACCTCGGCCTCCACCGACGAAGAGGGCCGCGCCCTCCTGCGTCACCTCGGCTTCCCGTTTAAGGAGGACTGACCATGGCTAAGACGTCACTGAAGATCAAGGCTGCGCGTAAGCCCAAGTTCGGCGTGCGTGGCTACACCCGGTGCAACCGCTGCGGTCGTCCCCGCTCGGTGTACCGCAAGTTCGGACTGTGCCGTGTGTGCCTGCGTGAGCTCGCCCTTCGTGGCGATCTTCCGGGTGTCACCAAGAGCAGCTGGTAAAACTGACGTCGTAGGTCCCGGGTTACCGGAGAAACCGCGACGAGGAAGGGGAGAATCCCCAAATGACAATGACTGATCCGATCGCAGACATGCTGACGCGTCTGCGTAACGCGAACCATGCGCGCCACGAGTCGGTTTCAATGCCGTACTCGAAGCTCAAGGCCGCAATCGCGAAGATTCTCGTCGAGGAAGGCTACATCGCCTCCATCGACGTCGAGGATGCCAAGGTCGGCAAGACGCTCGTCATCACCCTCAAGTACGGCTCGCACCGCGAGTCCGCCATCGAGGGCCTGCAGCGCGTTTCCAAGCCCGGTCTGCGCGTCTATGCCAAGTCCACCAACCTGCCCAAGGTCCGCGGCGGCCTCGGCGTGGCAATTCTGTCCACGTCTTCTGGCCTGCTCACCGACCGCCAGGCAGCCGAGAAGGGTGTGGGTGGGGAAGTCCTCGCCTACATCTGGTGATGAGGAGGCTGAGTAATGTCGCGTATTGGTAAGAATCCGATCGATATCCCCGCCGGCGTTGACGTCACCATCAATGGTGCAGACGTTACCGTCAGGGGCCCCAAGGGAACGCTGAGCCACGTTGTGGCTGAACCGATCAACGTCGCCATCGAAGGAAGCCAGGTCGTTGTGACCCGCCCCAGCGATGACCGCGTCGCGCGTTCGCTTCACGGCCTGACTCGCACCCTGATCGCTAACATGATCGAAGGTGTGACGAAGGGCTTCTCCAAGCAGCTCGAAATCGCCGGTACCGGTTACCGCGTTGTTGCCAAGGGCAAGGACCTTGAGTTCTCCCTCGGTTTCTCGCACACGGTCCTGGTCACCGCTCCCGAGGGCATCGAGTTCACCGTTGAGTCTCAGACGAAGTTCACCGTCGCAGGCATCGACAAGCAGCTCGTCGGAGAGACCGCCGCTCGCATCCGTAAGCTCAAGAAGCCTGAACCCTACAAGGGCAAGGGTATCCACTACGTGGGCGAGACCATCCGTCGCAAGGTTGGAAAGGCTGGTAAGTGATGGCGTACACAGTCAAGGGCAAGGGCAAGTTCGTCGCTCGCAAGCGTCGTCACCTGCGCCTGCGCAAGAAGGTTCAGGGCACCCCTGCGCGTCCGCGTTTGGTTGTCACCCGTTCGAACCGCCATATGGTCGCACAGATTGTGGACGATACCATCGGTCACACTCTGGTCTCCGCTTCGACCAAGGAAGCTGCACTCGTTGCCGCTGAAGGTACGAAGAAGGACAAGGCCTACCAGGTCGGCACTCTCATTGCAGAGCGCGCAAAGGCCGCAGGCATCACCGCTGTGGTCTTCGACCGCGGTGGCAATAAGTACCACGGCCGCGTTGCGGCAGTCGCAGAAGCCGCCCGTGAGGGCGGACTTGAGCTGTGACTGAGGCTCGAGGAAAGGGAGATCAACTGATGGCTGCATCGCAGCGAAGCAGGAACGGTCAGGAAGGCGCCGAGCGCTCAGGCGACGGCGAACGCCGTGACCGTCGCTCCGGTCGCGAGAACCGCGACGCTCGTCGGGGCGAAAACAAAGATCAGTACATCGAGCGTGTTGTCACCATCAACCGCGTGTCCAAGGTTGTGAAGGGTGGACGTCGTTTCTCCTTCACCGCTCTGGTTGTCGTCGGTGACGGTGAAGGCACCGTCGGTATCGGCTACGGAAAGGCCAAGGAAGTTCCCCAGGCTATTTCCAAGGGTGTTGAGGAAGCGAAGAAGAACTTCTTCCGCGTCCCCATGATCCGCCGTACCATCACTCACGTTGTTCAGGGCCGCGACGCGGCCGGCGAAGTTCTGCTTCGTCCGGCAGCCCCCGGTACCGGCGTTATCGCCGGCGGCCCCGTCCGTGCAGTCCTCGAGGCTGCAGGCGTCCACGACGTGTTGACGAAGTCGCTCGGTTCTGACAACGCAATCAACATTGTTCATGCAACTGTTGCCGCACTGAAGCTTCTGGAACAGCCCGAAGCAGTCGCAGCTCGCCGCGGTCTTCCGCTCGAGCGCGTTGCTCCGGCCTCGATGCTCCGTGCACGCGCAGAAGGCGAAGCTGAGAAGCGCGCTGCCGCAGAGGCAAGCGAAGCTGACAAGGCTGCAGCGGGGGTGACTGAGTGATGGCAAATCTGAAGATCACACAGGTCAAGTCCTCCATCGGCGCCAAGCAGAACATGAAGGACACACTGCGCACCCTCGGGCTGCGCAAGATCGGCCAGAGCGTCGTTCGTGAGGATTCGGAAACCGTTCGCGGTGCGATCCACACGGTGCGTCACCTGGTTACTGTTGAGGAGGTCGACTGACCATGGCGGACTCCACGAAGAACACCGGTGAAGAGCAGGTGCGCGTCGTTCGACTGCACCACCTGCGTCCCGCCGCTGGTGCAAAGACCGCGAAGACCCGCGTTGGCCGCGGTGAAGGTTCAAAGGGTAAGACCGCTGGACGTGGTACCAAGGGCACCAAGGCCCGCTACCAGGTTCCCGCAGGCTTCGAGGGTGGACAGATGCCCATCCACATGCGCCTTCCCAAGCTGCGTGGTTTCAAGAACCCCTTCCGCGTTGAGTACCAGGTCGTCAACGTTGGTCGTCTGCAGGAGCTTTTCCCCGAAGGTGGAAAGGTGACTGTCGAGGATCTCGTTGCACGCAATGCGGTGCGCGACGGTTGGGCAGTTAAGGTGCTGGGCACCGGCGAGCTCACTGTTAAGCTCGAGGTTGAGGTCGACTCTTGGTCGGCTTCTGCAGAAGCAAAGATTACTGCTGCTGGCGGATCCATCAAGACCCGCTGACCAGTGATTGCCACGGGGTGGCTCGGTTTCCGGGCCACCCCGTTCCGCTTTCTCATCAACAGGGCCTAATCCCCGCAAGCAGCATTGTGTGCATAGGGGAGAGGGCCTTTACCCATCTCACAGTTTCCCAAGTTTGCTATTTTTAATTCACAGTATCAGTGTTATTTCAGGTAGGCTTTTGGGAGTCCTGCGATCTGTGGATCGCATTTATTCCATTTACTAGGAGGAAGCCTTGCTCAGTGCGTTCGCGCAGGCATTCCGTACCCCAGATCTTCGACGGAAGCTTCTTTTCTCGCTGTTCATTATGGCGATGTTCCGTCTTGGATCTTTTATCCCAACTCCGGGCGTTGACTCGCAGGCAGTTGCGAAGTGTCTAGCTCAGCAAAATGACGCCTCGCTTCTGGACCTCGTCAACCTATTCTCCGGTGGGGCGCTCCTCCAGTTGTCTGTCTTCGCGTTGGGCATCATGCCCTACATCACCGCGTCGATTATTATCCAGCTTCTTCGCGTCGTGATTCCGCGCTTCGATGACCTCCACAAGGAAGGTCAGACAGGTCAGGCGAAGCTCACGCAGTACACGCGTTACCTGACAATCTTCCTGGGTATTCTCCAGTCGACGACGATGATCTCACTGGCCCGCTCCGGCAACCTTTTCGCCGGATGCTCTGAGAAGGTCATCCCCTCGAACTCCGTGTGGACTTTCCTCCTCATGATGATCGTCATGACGGCCGGTACCGGCGTCATCATGTGGCTGGGTGAATTGATCACCGAGCGTGGCATCGGTAACGGTATGTCCCTCTTGATCTTCACCTCAATCACCGCGCGTATGCCCGCACAGCTTCTGACCATTGGCCAGGGCGGTAAGTGGGGAGCGGTCTTCGCGATCCTCGGCCTCATGCTTGTCGTCTCGATTGTGGTCGTCTATCTCGAGCAGGCTCAGCGCCGAATTCCGGTTCAGTACGCAAAGCGCATGATTGGCCGGCGCCAGTACGGTGGAACCACCACCTATATCCCGCTCAAGATCAACATGTCCGGCGTTATCCCGGTCATCTTCGCGTCATCTCTTCTTGCATTCCCCCCGATGCTTGCTCAGTTTGGCCGCCAGGACTCCAAGTGGGTCCAATGGATCAGTGCCAACTTCCATCAGGACGCGTGGCCCTACTTGACCACCTACGCCCTGCTCACGCTCTTCTTCACCTTCTTCTACACCGCGATCACTTTCGATCCCGATGAAGTAGCGGACAACATGAAGCGCTACGGCGGCTTTATTCCCGGCTATCGTGCCGGCCGTCCGACGGCTGAATATCTGCGCTACGTGATCAACCGAATCACCACCGCCGGTGCTCTCTACTTGGTCACTGTCGCATTGATCCCGTCGTTGGCGATCATCCCGCTGCATATTTCTCAAGGACAAATGCCCTTCGGTGGCACGACCCTTCTGATTATCATCGGTGTCGGCCTGCAGACGGTGAAGGAAATTAATACACAGCTTCAACAGCACCACTACGAAGGATTCTTGCGATGACCGCTATCGTTCTCCTCGGCCCTCCCGGAGCGGGCAAGGGCACACAGGCAGCACGTATCGCCGAGCGTTTGGGTATTCCCGCGATCTCGACCGGAGAGATTTTCCGCGCCAATATGTCCGAGGGCACCGAGCTGGGCAAGCGTGCCAAGGAGTACATGGAACGCGGAGAGTTCGTTCCCGACTCTGTCACGAACCCCATGGTGAAGGTTCGCCTCGCGGCACCCGACACCGCAAATGGTTTCCTTCTTGACGGCTACCCGCGCACGCTCGAGCAAGCGCATGTCCTACGCGATATGCTCGCTGAGCTCGGAGTCAGCCTCGACGTCGTCCTCGAAATTCAGGTCGACGAAGACGAGGTTGTTGCTCGCATGCTCAAGCGCGCGACCGAGCAGAACCGCGCGGATGACACCGAACCCGTGATCCGCCACCGCCTCGAGATCTACCATGAACTGACCGAGCCCATGGCCACCTACTACGCAGACCAGGATCTGCTTCAGGCAATCGATGGTCGCGGAACGATTGACGAAGTCAGCGAACGCATCTTCGCAGTCTTGGACGGTCTCAATAACTAAAGCATTGCGTACATGGCGCTCGATGTGGCGTTGACGCAAAACTGGGGCGCGGTGGCAAACGACCATCGCGCCCCATAATTTTTATCTGAAGGAAACAGCATGTCCCGCATTGAATACAAAACTCGCGACCAGATGAAGTGGATGCGTGAGTCTGGACTTGTCGTCGCAGAAATTCACCGCAGCCTGCGTGAAGCAGCACGCCCTGGTATCACGACAGCTGAACTTGACGAAGTGAGCGCCGACGCGATCCGCCGCTGTGGTGCTCGTTCGAATTTCCTCAACTACTACGGTTATCCCGCCACCGTATGTATTTCCCCCAATGACGTTATCGTCCATGGCATCCCAGGAAAGTACAAGCTTGCCGCGGGCGACATCGTGAGCTTTGACTGTGGCGCATGGCTCGAGCGCTCTGGCCAGCAGTGGCACGGTGACGCTGCCTTCACCTTGGTCATTGGCGACGAATTCACGAGCGACGAGGACTTCGCCAGCACCTGGGTGCGCCGCCACCAAGGCCCCGGAGCAGGCAAGCGCTGGGGTGGCGCGCTTCCTACAGCAGGTGCGTCCTCGCCGGACGAGGCCTCGGCAGTGGTATCGAAGCAGGGGAGCGTCGCGCGCAGGCGTGAGCTGGACCTGGTGACGCGCGAGGCTTTGTGGGCCGCGCTTGCTTCCGTCGCGCACGGTAAGCGTGTAAGCGCGATCGGCGAGGCCGTGGAACGCGTCGTCGCTGAACGCGCGGAAGACCTGGGCTGGGAAGCGGGAATTATCGAGGACTTCACGGGGCACGGCATCGGAACAAAGATGCATCAGGACCCGGAGGTTCTGAACTATCGCGTGCGCGGACTCATGCCGAAATTGCGTCCGGGAATGGTTCTTGCTGTGGAACCGATGCTGACGACCGGTGATATTGAGACCCTGACAGAAAACGATGACTGGACCGTGCGTTCGGTTGACGGTTCCGATGCCGCCCAGTGGGAGCATACCGTGGCGATCCTCGACGATGGCATCAGTATTCTCAGTGCGATCGATGGGGGAGTGGCTGGCTTAGCGCCCTTCGGCGTGACCCCGGTCAGCCTCGACTGACATTAAGCGTGAGGCGATAGACATTGTCTCCGGCTTTTCAAGAGGGCCTCAAATAGCGTAGGCTCGACCCTTGGACGTGTCTTTGGGATCAGTATGCCTGTTTTCAAAGACCATCCCGAGCGGCCTGTGGCCGCCCGATTCCGAAAAAGTAGTAGAGGATAGACGGAGGATATGGCGAAGAAGGACGGCGTCATCGAAATCGAAGGCACGGTTGTCGAAGCCTTGCCGAATGCGATGTTCCGCGTGGAATTGAGCAATGGACACATCGTGCTTGGCCACATTGCCGGCAAGATGCGTCAGCACTACATCCGCATTCTGCCCGAGGACCGTGTGGTCGTCGAGCTGAGCCCCTACGACCTCTCCCGAGGCCGTATCGTCTACCGCTACAAGTGAACAAACCGACACAAGCTACCCGCGGGTAGCGGAGGTACACACCATGAAGGTCAAGCCGAGTGTCAAGAAGATCTGTGACAAGTGCAAGGTGATTCGTCGCCACGGCAACGTCATGGTCATCTGTGACAACCCCAGGCACAAGCAGCGTCAGGGCTGATCCCTCGCTGTGAAAACGCCGGAGCAATCCGGCAGCATCATTCCACACGCGCTTGCGCGACCCTCGGTTCGGAGGCCGGGGCCGGGTGGCTCACCCGGGAGGAGTGGTGACGACCTCCGATGAACAATTTGGAGCATAAACATGGCACGTATTGCCGGCGTCGACCTCCCTCGCGAAAAGCGTATGGAGATCGCGCTCACGTACATCTATGGAGTTGGACGCACCCGCGCCAAGGAGACCCTCGAGGCCACCGGCGTGAGCCCCGATCTTCGCGTGAAGGATGCTACCGAGGAAGACCTCGTCAAGCTGCGCGAATACATCGAGAACACCTTTAAGGTGGAAGGCGATCTGCGTCGTGAGGTTCAGGCAGATATCCGTCGCAAGATTGAGATCGGATCCTACCAGGGACTTCGTCACCGTCGTGGCCTGCCGGTCCACGGTCAGCGCACCAAGACCAATGCGCGTACCCGCAAGGGCCCCAAGCGCACTGTTGCAGGTAAGAAGAAGGCTAAGTAAAGCCACTCAGTCCTGTGTGGACTGATACAACACGACTTCGAAGGAACTGAAAGTAATGGCTGCAAAGACCACTCGTTCCGGCGCTGGACGCAAGCCGCGCCGCCGGATTTCAAAGAACGTTACTCACGGACACGCGTACATCAAGTCGACGTTCAACAACACTATCGTTTCTATCACTGACCCCACCGGTGCAGTGATCTCCTGGGCCTCTTCCGGTCAGGTGGGCTTCAAGGGTTCGCGTAAGTCGACCCCCTTCGCTGCTCAGCTTGCCGCCGAGGCTGCCGCGCGTCGCGCTCAGGAGCACGGCATGAAGAAGGTCGACGTCTTCGTGAAGGGTCCCGGCTCCGGCCGTGAGACCGCGATCCGCTCGCTGCAGGCTGCTGGCCTGGAAGTTGGCTCGATCCAGGACGTGACGCCCCAGGCATTCAACGGCGCTCGTCCCCCGAAGCGTCGTCGCGTCTGAGCCCCGGAGGGTGGAAATCCGACGGAAATCCACCCCCCACGTCTGGGCGGGATCACAAAAGAATCCGTGGCCTCGTCCTTACCTTTTTCCCCGCAATGCGGGACCCCTATCCGGCGTCATATGGCGGGCGCCGGGAAGAAAGGACTAAGACGTGCTCATTGCAGAGCGACCCATCCTGACCGAAGAGAAGGTCAGCGAACTGCGCTCCCGTTTCATCCTGGAGCCCCTTGAGCCCGGTTTCGGCTACACGCTGGGTAACTCCCTGCGCCGAACCCTGCTCTCGTCGATCCCCGGCGCTGCTGTGACCTCCATCCGCATTGATGGAGTGCCTCACGAGTTCCGCACGATCGAGGGCGTGAAGGAAGACGTCGCCGAGATCATCCTGAACATCAAGCAGATCGTTCTCTCCTCCGAGAATGACGAGCCTGTTGTCATGTACCTGCGCAAGGCAGGCCCGGGAGAGGTCGTCGCAGGGGATATCACCCCTCCGGCCGGCGTTGAGATTCACAACCCCGATCTGCACCTGGCAACCCTGAACGAAAAGGGCAAGCTGGAGATCGAGCTGACTGTTGAGCGTGGCCGCGGCTACGTTTCGGCAGCTCAGAACAAGGACCCTCAGGCTGAGATTTCCCGCATCCCGATCGATTCGATCTACTCGCCCGTTGTCAAGGTGACCTACAAGGTCGAGGCAACGCGTGTTGAGCAGCGCACCGACTTCGATCGCCTGATCATCGATGTCGAAACCAAGCCGGCAATCACCCCGCGTGACGCCGTTGCCTCCGCTGGCAAGACCTTGGTTGAGCTCTTTGGTCTGATGCGCGAACTGAACGAGGAAGCCGAAGGCATTGAAGTTGGTCCCTCGACCACCGATGCCACTCTCGCTGCCGACCTCGCGCTGCCCATTGAGAACCTCGGCCTGCAGTCGCGTTCCTACAACGCCCTGCGTCGCCGCGGAATCCTCACTGTTGGCGAGCTCGTGGCTCACTCCGAGGCGGATCTGCTTGACATTCGCAACTTCGGAACGAAGTCGATTGAAGAAATCAAGGAAGCTCTTGCAACCCTTGGTATGACCCTGAAGGATTCCGTCCTGCCCTCCGGTGAGGCCAGCGAATCCGGGTCTATCCACTTCAGCGACGACCAGTCCATCTGACATGCTGCGTCCGGTGGACGCATAAATTCCTAGGAGACAAAATGCCCACCCCCAAGAAGGGTGCTCGTCTGGGCGGAAGCCCGGCACACCAGAAGCTGATCCTCAAGAACCTCGCGACTCAGCTCATTGAACACCGCTCTCTGACCACGACCGAGGCCAAGGCTAAGGCCCTGCGCCCCTTCGTTGAGAAGCTCGTGACCAAGGCAAAGCGCGGCGACATCCACGCTCGCCGTACCGTTGCACGCGTTATCACCGACCGCGATGCGCTCTACACCCTGTTCGACGTCATTGCTCCTGCTCTTGACCCCGAGCGTAAGGGCGGCTACACCCGTCTGACCCGCCTGGGCAACCGCAAGGGCGACAATGCCCCCATGATGCAGATTGAGTTCTGCATGGAGGCCGTCGAGAAGAAGGCAGTCGTGAAGTCTGCTGAGAAGGCTGCCGAAAAGGCCGCTGCTGCCGAAGTTGCAGCAGAAGCTGAGGAAGCCGCAGAAGCAGCAGCAGAGCGCGCCGAAGAGGCTCGTGAAGAAGGCGACCTCGCCAAGGCTAACGAGGCTGAAGAAATCGCAGCCGAGGCCGGCGAAGAAGCTGACGCCGCCGAGCAGGTCGAAGAAGAGAAGTGACCACGCTCGCGTAAGCGACTTTTCGGGGCCGGGCACCACAACTGTGGTGCCCGGCCCTTGTGCTATGCCTATTTCCCCTGTATTTCTTGCCTCTTCAGGATGAAAATCGGTGGTGGCTGTAGCCTGTACGTATGACTCGTAAGATGACCTTGGCTGTCGACTGTGGCGGCGGCGGAATCAAAGCATCCGTATTGGATTCCCTTGGAACAATGGTCGCTCCGCCCAAACGCACTCCGACTCCCTATCCTCTTCCCCCGCAGCTCTTGGTCGACACTGTCGTCGAATTGGCCTCGCAGCTTCCGGCTGCCGATCGAGTCACCCTTGGAATGCCGGGAATGATTCGCCACGGCATTGTCATCGCCACTCCGCACTACATCACCAAAGATGGTCCCCGTTCTCGCGTTGTCCCTGAACTTGTCACCTTGTGGGATCACTTTGATATGGCAGGTGCGTTGGAGAAGGCGTTGGGCCTCCCCACGAAAGTCCTCAATGATGCAGAAGTCGCGGGTGCGGGTGTTGTGACCGGCCGAGGCCTCGAAATGATTATCACTTTGGGCACGGGTCTTGGAAACGCTGTTTTTGACGGCGGACGCCTTGCCCCACACGTTGAAGTCTCCCAGGGGCCGATTCGCTGGGGACTCACCTACGACGACTACATCGGCGAGCATGAACGCTTGCGCTTGGGCGATATGCACTGGTCACGCCGCGTCCGCCGCGTCGTTGAGGGCCTGCGCCCCATGTACATGTGGGATCGCCTCTATTTGGGTGGGGGAAACTCAAAGCGCATTGTTCCTTCGCAACGCGAAAAGCTTGGGGACGATGTCATCATCGTCCCCAACGACGCGGGAATTATCGGGGGAGTGCGCTCGTGGGAGCTTTAGAATCTGCCTCGCTGAGGATCCGTCTTGACCTCGCCTACGATGGGACTTTCTTTCACGGCTGGGCCTCTCAAGATGGCCTGCGCACTGTTCAAGGAGTTCTCACCCTTGCCCTTGAGACGATTCTTCGCCACCCCATTACGCTCACCGTCGCAGGGCGGACCGACGCGGGAGTGCACGCGCGTCACCAGGTTGCGCACTTTGACTGCTCCGCGCAAGCCTTCCACGGCCTCGTGAGGGAGAAAAACCAACCTAGCGACGAAGGGGAACTAAGCGCGGCATGCGCCGAAGCTCTCCAGCGGCGAGTGAACTCCCTCTTGGGGCGCGCCTATGTTGACTTCGCAATCGGCAGTGGACTGAAGGTCCCTCGAGGAACCAGCGATGTGCGCATTGATCGGGTGAGGGTCGTCAGTTCAGACTTCGACGCGCGCTTTGCTGCCCTTGAGCGCTCCTACACGTATCGCCTCGCCCCCGAGGGGCAGCTTCCCTTGGCTCGGCGCTGGGACGTGTGCGAGGTCCCCCACGCTCTCGATATCGAGGCGATGAACCGCGCGGCGCAACCACTACTGGGTGAGCATGACTTCCTCGCGTATTGCCGCCCGCGTGAGGGGGCGACGACGATTCGCGAACTACGTGAGTTGGGTATTATTCCCGAGGCCGAGGGGAGCGGCGTCCTTGAGTGCCACGTGCGCGCGGATGCCTTCTGCCACTCTATGGTTCGATCCCTTGTCGGTGCTCTTATTGAAGTCGGTAGGGGAGCGCGCGAGGAGACGTGGCCCGCGCAGCTGCTCGAGAAGGCCTCGCGCCAAGACGCGGCACCGATTGCCCACGCCCACGGGCTGACTTTGGAATCCGTGAGCTACCCCGACGAGGCCGAGTGGAGTGCGCAGGTTCACCGCACTCGCAGGATTCGCGGCTTTGCCTTCGATGGAAGCGTTGAAGAGTGGGCGATGGGTGGCAATTGCTGTGCTGGTTGAGCAAGAAACGATTTGAGGAATAAGCCACACTCTGGTCTGCGCTTTGACCCGGAGTGCCGCGGACGCATAGACTAGCAGGTGCTGTGCGTCAGCTGGACCTTCGGTGCCTTCCCACTCGCCGGAGAAGAAATTCGGCTGATGCCTCGCGGAACCGTTTCATAGCGGGCCGGTGCGTTGAATATTCGATGCTAGGCCCCATGACAGAAAGAATTGAAGGTTACGCCCGTGCGCACCTATTCACCTAAGCCGGCGGATGCCGACAAGCAGTGGTACGTCATCGACGCCACTGACGTCGTCCTCGGCCGCCTTGCGGCTCAAGTTGCCGCTATCCTTCGTGGGAAGCACAAGCCGACGTTTGCCCCTCACCTTGATATGGGCGATTACGTCATCATCATCAATGCGGACAAGGTTGCCCTCACCGGTAAGAAGCTTGACCAGAAGATGGCCTACCGCCACTCCGGTCGCCCCGGTGGTCTGAGCGCAACACGTTATCGCGATCTCATGGCTGAGCGTCCTGAACGCGCAGTTGAGAAGGCAGTCCGTGGCATGCTTCCTCACACCAGCCTCGGCCGCGCGCAGTTCAAGAAGCTGCACGTCTACGCCGGAGCTGAGCACCCGCACATCGGCCAGCAGCCGATTCCCTACGAAATCACCCAGGTCGCCCAGTGAGCGCGTCGCGCTTCTGAGCCCAACGAACTGCACTGAGGAGAACTGTGGCTGAGACCACCGAGATTCTTGAGCTGGATGAGGAAGTTGTCCCCAGCTCCTACACCACAGAGACTGAGTCAGCGCCTGCTGGTGCTGGTCAGTCCATCACCGCGCCCGGCGCGGGCCTTGGCCGCCGCAAGGAAGCCGTTGCCCGTGTTCGCCTGGTTCCCGGCAGCGGCCAGTGGACCATTAACGGACGCACTCTTGAAGATTACTTCCCGAACAAGCTGCACCAGCAGCTCGTGAAGTCCCCCTTCACCCTGCTCGATATCGACGGTCGCTTCGACGTGATCGCTCGCATCAATGGCGGCGGCATCTCCGGCCAGGCCGGCGCGCTGCGCCTGGGCATCTCCCGCGCACTGAACGAGATCGATCGTGACGCGAACCGCCCCGCACTGAAGAAGGCTGGCTTCCTGACCCGCGACGCCCGCGCTGTCGAGCGTAAGAAGGCAGGCCTCAAGAAGGCACGCAAGGCTTCGCAGTTCTCGAAGCGCTGATCTTCGCCTTTACTTCAAGGTGTGGCCCCAATCGGAAGATTGGGGCCACACCTTTTGTATTCGGAATGCCTGTTCTCTGCTTGCTTTCCTGCAATGTTGCTTGCTGGTCAATCGATTGAGTGAACAGTGAGCAGCTAGAATAGCGGTGGATTAATTTTCGAGCGGGAGGAACCCCGATGACCAGGTTGTTCGGAACTGACGGCGTACGCGGACTGGCAAATGTTGATTTGACCGCGCCCCTCGCACTGGAACTGGGTGAAGCGGCAGCTCGCCTGACGATTCAGGGACGCCCGGCCTCGGGACACAAACCAAAAGCCATCATCGGTCGCGATACGCGTATCTCCGGCGAATTCCTCGACCACGCACTGGCGGCGGGCCTGGCAAGCGCCGGAATGGACGTTGTCCGTGTCGGTGTCGTCACCACTCCGACTGTTGCCCACCTGACGGCGTCGTCCTCAGTCGATCTGGGCGTCATGATCTCCGCTTCGCACAACCCCATGCCCGACAATGGCATCAAGTTCTTCGCGCACGGCGGCTACAAGCTCCCTGACCAGGTCGAGGACCAGATCCAAGAACTCCTCAATACTCCTTGGGATCGTCCCACAGGCGCCGCCGTTGGTGAGGTCGAATACGATGATGACTGGGCGGAAAAGTCCTACATCGAGCACCTGATGACGTCCTTGGGTACCGACCTTCATGGCCTCCGAATTGCGGTTGACTGTGCAAATGGCGGTGCGTCTTTCCTTGCTCCCGAGGCTTTCCGTCAGGCGGGTGCGGATGCCGTTGTCATTAACGCGGCTCCCGATGGTCGCAATATCAATGACAAGGCCGGCTCCACCCACCCCGAGCAGCTACAGGCTCTGACCGTTGCCTCCGAGGCCGATTTCGGCGTTGCCTACGATGGTGACGCTGACCGTTGCCTTGCGGTTGACCGCCACGGAAATCTCGTTGATGGTGACAAGATCATGGGCGCCCTGGCTGTGCATATGCGCGATGAGGGCCAGCTTGCCAAGGACACTCTGGTTGTCACGGTCATGTCGAATCTCGGCTTGATTCTCGCCATGCAAGAAGCAGGTATTCAGACGGTTCAGACCGGAGTTGGTGACCGCTACGTGCTCGAAGCGATGCTCGAGGGCGGCTACTCCCTGGGCGGCGAGCAGTCCGGACACATCATCGCAAAGAAGTACGCGACCACCGGCGACGGTATTCTCTCCTCGCTGCTGTTGGCACGCATGGTGAAGGAATCTGGCCGAGATCTGGCCGACCTGACCAGCTTCATCAAGCGCCTTCCTCAGACGCTCATCAACGTTGGGGGAGTGGATCGTTCGCGCGCGAATACCGACCCGGCTGTTCAGGAAGCGGTTGCCGCTGCCGAGGCCGTGCTGGGCAATACTGGTCGCGTCCTGCTTCGCCCCTCCGGTACCGAACCTTTGGTCCGTGTCATGGTCGAGGCCGCAACGCAGTCCCAAGCCGATGGTGTGGCTTCGCGTTTGGCTGATGTCGTGAAGGAAAACTTGGCGCTCTGAAACGGCTGAGGCCTGTGGCCTCGGCGAGTAACGGCGTCGCTTCTGGGTGTTGCTCCCGCATTTTGTGAGCGTGTGGGAGACACCCGGAGCGGGGTGCACTCAAGCGGGAGGGGCGGATGTCAACTGGCATCCGCCCCTCCCTGCGTCATGTCGAGGATCCTCCGATGCGTCCCTCGCGTCGGACTCGCGACTAGGGCAAGTCGAATCGCGCCCGGAAAGCGGGGGAGGGGGACAGGTACTGATCGACGCAGGTGCGCACGGTCTCGGCGTCGATGTCTTGATTCGTGAACAACTCCTGGATGGCCGGGTTATCGCCCTGCGTGATCGGCTCGTACGTTCCTTCCGGCGAGTAGTAGAAGATGTCGCGGCTCACAACAGCCTCCGGGCGCTGCTTGGTCGTGGTGAGGACGGGGACGCGGCCGAAGATCGCGAGATCCCAGAGCTGCTTCGAAATGTTCGCGGGGTCGGCGGGGGCGTAGTACATCATGTGGTTCGCCGGGATCGTAAAGAACAGGCCGTGCGGTGCCTGGATGAGGAAACGCGACATGAGCGCGGGTATGTTCGCGGCCTTCGCCGTGACAAACGGGGATTGCGCCGACAGGCAGGTGAAGGGCCCGAACTGCTGGATGCGCTCGATGGGGAGGTCGTCGGTGTTCTTTTGTGCGCAATGGAAGAGCTCGTCGATGCTCAGGGGGCATTGGGCCAGCTGTTCGTCTTTCAGCCTGAACAGGGGTGTCGGGCAGTCGAGGCTGAGCGTCAGCGCGAGGCCGCCGGGGTATTGGCGGGCGTAAGAAAACTGCGGGTGTGCGACAGCGTCGGCAGTGCAGAACTCGGTGCGTATGAGTCGACGTAGCTCGTCGGGTTTGTTCAGGATGGTTTCGTCGATGCGTGTCCGCTCGATGAGGTACGGAACCCACGGATCCATCAGATCGTGGTGCGCGTCCGGTTCCGCATCTAGCAGCTCGTTGATGAGTTGATTAATGCCGCACTTCACGGAATCGTTGAGGAGGAGGAACATTGTGCGCTCGGTTTTGTTGAAGCCAAGCTGAACCGTGAGGCCGGCGTCTTCGAGCTTGCTCGTCAGATAGGGCAGGGATGTATTGACGACGTATTCGGGATCCATGGGGTCATTCTACAGGGTATGGCGGCCGACAGACCGGGTGGATGGCGTAGCCTCGCGCCTGGCTGATGTGGTGGAGGAAAGCCTGTCGCTCTAAAGACGAGCGACAGAAGAGTGCCAAACCGCGCGAGTGGGGACGATGAGCCGCTCAGCTTTCTTAACTTTGCGAGGCTTTTCGATCGCCGAAATCATCGCCTCAACGGCGCCCTGCGTCATTTCACGCAGCGGCCACTCGACGGTTGTGAGGCCGAGGGCTTGGCTGCTCGCGGGTTCTTGATTACCAAATCCCAGGATGGAAAGGTCTTGTGGAACGCGGCGATCAAGATCGGCGGCGGCTTGGAACACGCCCGGTGCCTGCGAGTCATCGGCGACGGCGATCAAAGTGATATCTGGGTTGTCTGAGAGAAGACGCAGGGATGCCTGGTATGCGGTCGACGCGTCCCAATCGGGAAGCGAAAGCAAAGTGAAACCTGTGCCGAAGGCTTCCTCAAGGGGGAGCTGGCGTGAGTGATTGGTATTCGGTCCCGCAAGAAAGACTGCGTGTCCGCGCTTGCCCACGTTCAGGTGCTCACTGAGGATTTCTTTCACCCCTGCGCATTCATCAATGCTCACGAGGGCACTGGCCCCTTGAGTGTCTTCCGTATTAATCATCGACATTGCAACGATCGGGATGCCAAGGTTTGCCAGAAGCGTCGATGTGAAGCTTTCTGCGGAGGTCGTTTCCCGGATGACCCCTGCTAATTGTGTGTCCCCTAAGACGGAGCGAATTGTCTGCGCATCTGAGGGGTCGTTGCTTGATTGGAAGAGTGGAAGAAGTAAGTATCCGCGCTTTTGGATTTCGATCATGGCGGTTGTGAGAACCGTGTGAACGACGGGAACGAAAGGATTATCTGGGAGTTCTGCCATGAGTAGGGCGATCAGGCGAGAACTGCCTCGCCGAAGTGAACGTGCAGCAGCGTTAGGAATATAGTTCAGGTCTCGCGCTGCATCTTGGACTCTCTGAATTGTTGCTGGTGCGATCTTCACTTCCGGTCCGCGGCCGTTCAGTACCAAAGAAACCGTCGAAGGAGCAACTCCTGCTGCTCGGGCAACATCGGCCCGCGTTGCTCGTTCCATTCTTTCTGCTCCGGATCTGCGATGGAATAAAAGTGCGTTAACACAACAACTATAACGTGTTAGTCTTTGTGTACTGCAAGGAGTTTCAATGTTGACTCACCTGAAAGGCTCATCATGAAAATTATGCCCTCATACGCGCCCTGTGTGGGAGCACTTTCTCCTGCTCGTGCGTATTTCGCTGATGATCCAGGGCAGATGAGCCTCGATGGCCGCTGGGCCTTCACCTATCACCGCGTTGATCCCAATCCCGGTGCGAATCCCGAAGAGGCATCTCCCTCTCCCTGTGTATCAGGCGAAGAGACGATCGATGTCCCAAGCCACTGGGTTCTCAGAGGAGAAGGCCGTTGGGGTGCCCCCGCCTATACCAACGTTGATTTCCCCTTCCCTGTGGATCCGCCTTTCCCCCCGGAAGATAATCCTGTCGGCGACTATTCGCGGCGTTTCACGTGTCCAGAGTCGTGGCTTTCCTCGGGAGGCCAGATCCGCCTGCGCTTCGAAGGCGTTGAATCCCAGATCATTGTCTGGGTCAACGGGCAATGGATCGGAATGGCTCGCGGTTCACGCCTCGCCCATGAATTCGACATCACCCAGGCGCTTGTCCCCGGTGAAAATACGGTGACTCTTCGCGTCCATCAGTTCAGCGCGGGATCCTATCTTGAGGACCAGGATCAGTGGTGGCTTCCCGGAGTTTTCCGCTCAGTTTCACTACGATACCTTCCCGATTTCTCCATTGAGGATCTGTGGATCAACACCGATTACGAGGCCGGGCAAGGATTTGCGGCCCTCGAGCTGAGGATGCGCGGAGCGCAAAGCGAAACGCTTGAAGCGAATCTGGACATCGAGGGCCTCGGTACCTCAGTGCTCACGCTCGCGCGAGGGGAGGATGGGCGCTACCGGAGCGAAAACATCGGCCTCGGAACTGTCCAGCCGTGGAGCCCGCAATCCCCGAAACTTTACGCCGCGCGCGTGCAAGCGGTGGGGGAGGGTGGTCGCACAACGGAAGAGCGCCATCTACGCCTCGGTTTCCGGAGAATCGAAATCGTTGATGGCGTGCTGCACGCTAATGGACAGCCACTGAAGCTGAATGGTGTCAATCGCCATGAAATTCGCGCCGACGAAGGGCGAGTATTCAGCGAAGAATTCGCGCGCGCCGACCTTGAACTCATGAAGTCGATGGGAATCAACGCGATCCGAACCTCCCATTACCCGCCTCACCCGCGCCTTCTTGATCTGGCCGATGAAATTGGGCTGTGGGTCATGCTCGAGGGAGATATCGAAACCCACGGTTTCGAGGGGAACCGTACCTGGATCGATAATCCCTCCGACGACTTGCGGTGGGAAGCCTCCTACCTTGACCGCACCGAACGCGCCTTTGAGCGCGACAAGAATCACGCCAGCATTTTCTGCTGGAGCCTGGGGAACGAATCTGGAACGGGACGTAACTTGGCAGCGGCCGCACGTTGGCTCCACGAACGCACCCGCGGGCGCGGGATCGTCCACTACGAGGGCGACCACGCAATGGAGTACGTCGATATCTACTCGCGGATGTATCCGACGCTTGAAGAAGTCGTGGCGGTGCTTGACGATGCAGACAAGCATGCGCCGGTTGCTGTCCCAAGCCATGCAAGTGCGGCTGTGGATGACGCCGCGAAAGAACGTATTCGCAGTGCTCCCTACATCATGTGCGAGTACCTTCATGCGATGGGAACCGGCCCCGGTGGAGCCGCCGCTTATGCCCAGCAAATGACCCATCCTCGCCACGCTGGAGGCTTCGTCTGGGAGTGGCGTGACCATGCGCTGTGGCGCACTCTTCCTGATGGGCGGCGAGCTCTTGCCTACGGCGGCGATTTCGGAGAGGACGTCCACGATGGGAATTTCGTTTGCGACGGCTTGGTTGATGCGCTTTCGCGTCCCTATGCGGGGACTTGGGCATGGATTCGCGCGCTCGCACCTGATGCGCCAATCCTGCGAGAGCGTGCGCAGAAATCGGGTGGCGAGGCTGAGGAGCGCTTGCGTGGTCTGGCCCTCGCAGCTTCTTCCCTCCTTCCCCCTGACGAGGCCGAGTGTGGCGCCGTGTTTGATGATCGTGGGCGCATGGAGTCCGTGGGCGGGCTTCCGATCTCGATGGAGATTAGTGTCTATCGAGCACCGACGGACAATGATCGCGGTCGTGGTCCCGTCGATTACTGGGGGATTTCTTCTGATGATCTAGGGCCGCTGGGAACAGGGACCGGGCAATGGGGAGTCTCTCACGCCCAGCGATGGGAAATGGCGCGTTTGCACCTTCTGCGCAGGACCTGGCACGGAAGCTCTTGTGAGCACGGAACGCGAGTGCTGATTGAACGCTGGGCGCCACCGGCCGCGCAGTTTGGGCTTGAGGCTCGCTGGAGTTTCACTCCCGTAGACCGAAAAACCGGAGGCGCATCTGCGGGTGCTGCACTGCCGGGAAGTTGCCTCACCGTCAAGGTTGAAATGACCCCCTTCGGGCACTGGCCCGAGCGCATTCCTCGCGCAGGGGTTCGTCTGCGCATCCCCGGAACGGGGTGGACGGCCTCGTGGGTAGGGGAGACGGATATCGCTTATGCGGATATGCCTGGCGTCAATCCAGATGGGTTTGGGTGCGCGAAGCTCGAGGAGCTATGGGATGTGGGCGTCAAGCCTCAAGAAGGCGGGCATCGACCGGGACTGAAGGTCCTCGAGCTGCGTGGGGAAGGTCGTGCGCTCACGATCGTTCCTCGAAGCGAGGTGGGGTGGAGCGCCTCGCCGTGGAGTGAACAAGAACTTGCACAGGCCGGGCACTGGGAAGATTTGCCGGATTCGAATCGGACTTTTGTCTGGCTTGATGCCATTCAAGATGGCATCGGGACTCGCTCGTGTGGCCCTGATGCGCGCCCCGAATTCGGTGCACGGATGAATCCGCTGACCAGCGAATTCATTGTTTGTGTAACGGATCTATAACAATTATCCGCTGAGCAACATAAAGCTAGGTTCTCGACGGTAGCCTAGGCTTATCAACTAACACGAGATAGTTAGTGATTCGGTATTCATATCGATCTACGACACGAACCAATGGAGGTTTCGCATGTTGAAGAAAAAGATGGCCGCTGGCGTCGTCGCCTTGGCCATGGTGAGCACTCTAGGATTGAGCGCCTGCTCGAACGGCAGCAGCGACTCTTCCTCAAGTTCTGCAAGCGGTGGATCCGCATCGGGTTCGATCCCCAAGCCCGATGTTTCCTGTGATATCCCTGCAACGAATCTCGATGATTCGAAGATCGACACCTCGAAGGTCGAAGGCGAAATCACCTTCCAGACCCAGGGCCTCAAGACCGACTTCGGCGACTTCTTCACCAAGAAGATCAAGGAATTTGAGGACGCTAACCCCGGTGTCAAGATCAAGTGGACTGATCAGGCAGGTGGCGCCGAATTCGACCAGACCATCACTGCTCAGGCAACCAATTGCCAGATGGCAGACGTTGTGAACGTTCCTTCCTCCACCATCCTGGCCCTGTCCAAGTCCAACCTCCTCATGGACTTCGATGTGAAGGCTCCCGGTATTGGTGACAAGTTCGTCAAGACCATTTGGGACTCGACCGAGCTGGGCGCAAACAAGCACCACACCGCACTTCCGTGGTACTTCGGCCCCTACATCACCACCTACAACAAGGAAGTTTTCAAGCGTGCAGGCTTGGATGAAAACACTTCTCCCAAGACCATGGAAGAGATGTTTGACTACGCCGCTAAGGTCGGAGCGGACGGCAAGGGCGATTACGGTATCTACGGCTCCCCGCAGTGGTACATGACCGCCCAGCTGCACGGCATGGGTGTCAGCCTGATGAATGCTGACAAGACCGAGTTCAACTTTGCTGACAATGAGCAGGCCATCAAGTATGTGACCCGCCTCTCCGAGCTCTACAAGAGCGGTGCAATCCCGAAGGACTCACTGACCGGCGAACCCGATCCGGGCAAGGCATACGCCGATGGAAACCTCGCATTCGGTACCCCGAACGCTTCCTTCCTCAAGTCCGTCAAGGCAAACAACGCGACCGTCTACAACAACACCGGTGTCGGCCCCTTCCCGACCAACCCCGGAATCAAGCCGGTCTTCGAAGGGCAGTACATCGGCGTATCCGTCTCGACCAAGAACGCTCCTTTGGCAATGAAGTTCGCCGAGTGGATCACCAACGCTGAGAACGAATACGCATGGACCCACGACGGTGGTGCGATCATCTTCCCGGCAGCAACAAGCGCTCTTGACAAGCTCGTTGCCAACCCGCCGGAGATCGCTAACGACCCGGTCTTCAAGGCCGCTTACGAAGAAGCCGCAA
This sequence comes from Actinomyces sp. Marseille-QA0893, assembly GCF_976954355.1. Lineage (NCBI taxonomy): Bacteria > Bacillati > Actinomycetota > Actinomycetes > Actinomycetales > Actinomycetaceae > Actinomyces > Actinomyces sp. Marseille-QA0893. The sequence goes on along the minus strand of NZ_CDRJSY010000001.1, from coordinate 503,388 downwards.
AGGCTGCAAAGGACGCCGAGGCCTACACCGACGTCTTCTACACCACCGGTGCTGTTCAGGACAGCCTGGTTGAGAATGTGAACAAGGCAATCCGCGGAGAGGTCGACCCCAAGACCGCTCTGAAGACTGCACAAGATCAGATGAACAAGAAGCTCAAGGCTCTGGGCGAATGATCTAACCCTTGCCGGGGCGAAACATGACGGTTTCGCCCCGGCAAAACCCTTGAACAGCACCGAAGGACCTGACAATGTCGTCGCGTACAGGACGTGCCCCAAGCCGATCTCTAAATGGGGCCGCGCGTTTCCGCCCGGGATGGATGCCGTGGATCTGGATTACACTCCCGGTCTTGGCCATTATTACTTTCTACATTTATCCCTTCATTACAACGGTTTTCGTCTCTTTCACAAAAACAAAACCGCTGCGAAAAATTGGTCCCTTCATCGGGATCGAGAACTACACCTACGTTCTGAACGACGCGGAATTTTGGGGTTCTCTTCGCAACTCGCTGATCTACGCGGTCTGCGTTGTCCCTCTGATGGTTCTTCTCCCTCTTCTCCTTGCGCTCCTAGTCAAGTCCTATGTTCCGGGCATCGGATTCTTCCGCGCGCTCTACTACCTGCCTGCGGTTTCCTCGCTCGTTGTCATTTCTTTGGCCTGGCGCTACCTGCTCAATGAAAGAGGACCGGTAAATAACCTCTTGACCTCGTGGGGAATGGATACGGTCCCATTCCTCTCAAACCAATGGCTCATCCTCTTTTGCGCGATGCTCATTACCCTGTGGCAGGGCTTGCCCTACTACATGATTCTCTACTTGTCCGCTCTTGCGAACGTCGATAAATCCCTCTACGAGGCCGCCGAACTTGACGGGGCAGGAAGCGTCCGTCGTTTCTTCACCGTCACGGTTCCGGGCGTCAAAGTCATGATGTTCTTGGTCGCGACACTCACAACCATTGGATGCCTCAAGATCTTCACCGAGGTCTACCTCCTTGGTGGAAGTGCCTCCCCGACAAAGACCTTGACCATGTACATCCGAGACTGGACCGATCCAACATATGGGTCTTTAGGTAAGGGCGATGCAGCCTCGGTCTGCCTCTTCCTCATCACTTTCGGATTCATCATCGCCTCCCAGAAACTCCAGAGGAAGGCTGAAGACCAATGAGCACCGCAGTTTCTTCAACCAGTCCAGCAACGGCCTCGTCAAAGTTCGCGAGTTGGCGCAAGGCTCGCAAGCTTGAGCACCAATCGCGCAACGTTGCATCGCGCCAGCTCAAAGGTTCTCGCCTTGTCCTGCGCTACATCACGCTGGTCGTCGTCGCGATTCTCATGGTGGGACCGCTTCTGCTTCCTCTCCTTGCAGCATTCAAAGCTCCGGGAGAGTCGGTGTTCGGTCAAGGTGCCACGATCTTCCCACAGACGTGGTCGCTTGCAGCTTTCAGCACACTGTTTAAGCAAACTGCGATCCTGCGCGCGATTGGGAACTCGGTGATCGTCGCAACGCTGACGGTCATCTCTAACATCATTTTGTCCTGCTTGGGCGGATACATGCTCTCGCGGCGAGGATGGACCGGTCGGAACATCATGTACTTCGTCGTCCTCTCTGCGATGATCTTCCCCTTCGAATCAATCATGCTGTCGCTGTACTCGATGATGGTGTCCATCGGCACGTACAAGACCCTGACCAGTGTGTGGATGGTCGCCATGATTGGCCCCTTCCAGATCCTCATGATGCGCGCAGCTTTCCTTGGAATCCCCGAAGAAATTGAAGATGCAGCACTGATTGATGGGGCAGGAGAGTGGGCGCGCTTCTGGAGGATCTTCCTTCCTCAAGTACGTGGAACTCTCACGGTCGTGGGACTGACCTCCTTCATTGGCGCCTGGTCGGATTTCCTCTTCCCACTACTCATGCTGGTCGACAACGACAAGCACACTTTGATGCTGGAACTTACCGCAATCCAAAACTCTGCTCAGGGAACGACTTATCAATTGGTCCTGGCTGGCGCGGTCGTTGCACTGGTACCTGTCGTTGTGGTCTTCGCCTTCTCGCAGAAGTACTTCTTCCGTGGAATCGAAGACGGTGGATTGAAGTTCTAGACCGATAGAGGCACACACCAATGAGTGACGAACTGAGCGAAGATTTTGCTCCCGATGCACTAGAAGCCGCGGGCGCGCTGCGTCGATACCCGGATCCCGGGTACATCTGGCCAACGAACCCACGCACCGTCGCCGCGCTTGAGCAGTGGAGGGACCACAAGGTCGGTGTCATCATCCACTGGGGGATCTTCTCTCACATCGGCCAAGATGGCTCCTGGTCCCTACATCGTCAGCATTTGGGTGGATTCACTGATCCGCCCGAGGACTGGAAGGGGAGCGACGAGGAATACCACTCGTGGTACTGCGACCAAGCTCGCTCCTTTACGGGGGATGACTTCAACGCCGAGGAATGGGCCTGTGCATGCGCCGATGCTGGAATGCGTTACGTCGTTTTTACGACAAAACATCATGACGGTTACGCCATGTACGACACGGACTTCTCGAACTTTAAGTCGACCAGCGAAGAATCCGGTCTTGGTCGCGACATCGTCCGTGAAATTTTCGATGCTTTCCGTGCTCACAACATGGAAACGGGTGTCTATTTCTCCAAGGCTGATTGGAACCACCCGGGGTACTGGGATCGCGCTCGCGCCATCACTGATCGCTACCACAACTTCGATATCGAAAAACACCGCGCAAAGTGGGATTCCTTCGTTCGCTACACCCACAATCAAATCGACGAGCTCTTGCGCAATTACGGGCGCATCAACGTGCTATGGCTCGATGCCGGCTGGGTTCGCGAACCAGATGAACCGATTGATATCGATGAGATCGCTGAGAATGCACGCCGTCTCCAGCCCGATATCTTGGTTGTTGACCGAGAAGTCCATGGGGTGAACGAAAACTACCGAACCCCCGAGCAGGAAATTCCGGACGATATTCGACGCTACCCCTGGGAATCATGCATCACCATGACTCGCGGGTGGTGCTCGATGCGTCCCGAAGAACCGATCAAGCCCATGCGTCATATCATCTCCAACCTCTTGGCGATCGTGTCGCGAGGCGGGAACTATCTCATTGGGATCGGTCCTGACGCTCGCGGAGGGATGTCCTCGTGGATTTCAAGAGGCCTCGGAGAACTCGGCGATTTCTTAAGCGTCAACGGTGGAGGAATCTACGCGACCCGTCCATGGACACCGATCACCTCGGTACGCGCGCAAGAGGGCTGGTCTTGGTACGCGACCCACCCAAAGGACAGTGAGGCTCGCGTCTTCCTCTTCGGAATGCCCCCGGCTCCATCGGCTGACGAGGCCGCGGACCTCTCGCTTGAGGAGGCAACCTTCGCCGCTGCGGGTCTTGCGTCAACCTGGCTTGAGGTCCCCGGGAAGGTACACAGCGCACGGATCCTCGGAAGCGAGGAAGGGGTCATCGTCGAGGCGCGCGAAGGTTCATCACGCCTCGTGATTCCGCAGACTGATCTGCGCTATGCGGTGGGAGTAGAGCTCACCTTCTAAGGCGCAGTGACTCGACCCGGTGATCCGCTCCCTTGGTGAAAATCATCGTTGCGCGCTCACGGGTGGGAGCAATGTTCTCCAAAAGGTTCGGGAGGTTGATCTCCTCCCAAATCGAGCGAGCAGTGGCCTCGGCCTGAGCGTCCGTTAAGGAAGCGTAGGTGCGGAAGAAGGAATCCTCGCGGGTGAACGCGGTCTGGCGCAGGGTGAGGAAACGATCAACGTACCACTGCTGGATGTGCTCAGCGTTGGCGTCCACGTAGATGCTGAAGTCAAAAAAGTCGGAGACTGCGATCGGCATGACTCCTGGTCCCCACTTGGGAGGTTGGAGGACATTGAGTCCTTCAACGATGAGGATATCCGGGCAGTCTACGACAACGCTCTCGCCTTCGACGATGTCGTAAACGACATGTGAATAGACGGGAGCCTGAACATTACGCATCCCCGACTTCACCGCCGAGAGGAAAGAAATGAGCGCTGGGCGGTCGTAGGACTCGGGAAAACCTTTTCGCCCAAGCAAGCCTTTGGAACGGAGAACCGCATTGGGGAAAAGGAAACCATCTGTCGTGATCAGATCAACTCGCGGGGTCTTTTCCCATCGGGACAAGAGGAAACGTAAGAGGCGGGCGACAGTAGATTTTCCAACGGCAACTGAGCCGCCGATCCCGATGATGAAGGGGACAGGAGCCTGGTGAGAGCGCGTGAGGAAATGCGAACGCTCGTGCTCAACGCGTCGGTGTCCTTCCACGTAGAGCTGCAACAGTGCGGTCAATGGTCGGTAGATCGCATCGACCTCGGCAATATCGATGGGGTCGCCAAGGGATGCTAAACGCGAAAGATCAGTGTGTGTGAGTGGGAGAGGAGATCTGTCGGCGAGTCGATCCCACTGGTCGCGGGAGAAAAAGTCGAAGGGAGATTCTTCGGTGTTGTTGATTTCACTCACGGTCTTCATTGTCGCAATTTGCTGTGCGACGCACACGATTTAGGGCTAGTTGTGCGCCAAATTGTTATCTATCGCGCAGCCCAGATAGGGATCTTGCCCCTTGTGTTTACTTGATTGTCCACTAGCCTGAAAACATAATTCCTTGGTTGCACCAATTGACGCACCAGAAAGTGAGTATGTCGTGATCGACTACTTCGTCGCTTTGCTCCCGGCTCTTTTCCTTGGCTTTATGTCCATCGTCCTTGTCGCTCAAGGCGGCGATGATCGGCAGAAGACCCTGGGAACTTTGGGAGGTGCCTTCCTCTTCTCGGCGCTGGCAACCCCCTTCATTGATGTTCATTGGACAACCAAGACCCTGCTCATTTCCTTCCTTTCAGGCTTGATCCTTGGATTCGGGCAGTATCTCCAAATTCTCTGTCTGAAGGTGCTCGGTGTTTCACGCACCATGCCGCTGACGACTGCGGGCCAGATTATCTTCATGTGCCTGGGCGGGATCATTCTCTTCGGTGAGATGAACCATGGCCTTGCACTTGTCTTTGCACTGAGCTCTATCGCGCTTCTCACCCTGGGCGTGGTCTTCATCTCCAAGACTGAAAAGACAGAGGAAGCTGCCGACGAAAACGTTGATTGGAAGCGCGGGACAATTCTTCTGGTGATCTCGACCTCCTGCCTTGTCGCCTACCTGCTGATTGTTCAAGGCTTTGGTTTGGATGGCCGCTCCGTGATCCTTCCCCAATCGGTCGGTTACTTCCTTGTCGGCCTCATCGCAACGATCCCTGCGCTTTCGCCTCAACTGGGCAAGGAAGACAATCGCTGGAGTCTGCTCACTCTTCGCCAATTGATCCCCGGCATGATGTGGGGAGCCGCGATTTTGCTAACCCAGGTTTCCTCCTCACTTCTTGGCGTCGCGGTTGCTTTCCCTCTGTCGCAGATGGGCGTCATTATTCAGACTTTCGGCGGAATTTTGATTCTCCACGAGACGCGCACGCGTCGTGAGATGCGCTGGACCATCATTGGCGTTGTCATCATGGTCATCGGCGTCATCATGGTGGGTGTTGCTCGTTCCTTCAGCTGAGGTTGGCACCGGGCGTGAAAGAATACGCTCATGACACCGGACACTCTTGCCTTCTCTCAGGAACAAGCACGCGCCTACTTTCGCACTCCTGGCCCCAGCGACGATAAGTATCGCCGAGGCGTTGTTGGAGTAGTCGCGGGCTCTGATACCTATCCCGGGGCCGGGCTTCTTGCTTCTTTCGCCGCCGCGCAGACCGGTGTGGGGATGGTGCGTTTGAACGCCCCGCGCAGGGTAGAAGACCTGGTGCTGGCGCATGTTCCCGGTGTTGTCACCGTCGGTGGAAGGATTCAAGCGGGCCTCGTCGGTCCTGGATGCGATACTGACAGGCGCGAGGACTGCGTGGAACTCGCTCGTTTTTGTATCGATTCCAAGCTCCCACTGGTGATCGATGCCGGTGCACTCGACGCGGTCGCGGGCCTCGTGGCTTATGGGAAGGAACGCGGTAGAAGCTTGTCGCGCACAATCCTCACCCCGCACCACGGCGAGGCCGCGCGCTTGCTTTCCCAACTTGGGGAAGAGACGACGCGCGCGAAGGTCGATGCCGATCCTCTTGGAGCGGCACGAGCGCTGGTGGAACTAACGGATGCGGTTGTTGTTCTTAAGAGTGCTCGCACCCTGTGTGTTTATGGCCAGTACAGCCAGGGGCAGCGGCGCATCACCGCCGTCGAAATCCCCCAGGAAACTCCGTGGGCAGGAGTCGCTGGAAGTGGTGATGTACTCGCCGGGGTTGTCGCGGGAACCTTGGCCGCGCACCAAGCCCGCGTGGAACGCCGCAGTCCGGGTACGACCATTTCCGAGGCCGAGTGCGGCGAGTGCGCGGGAGCGGGAGTTTGGGTTCATTCGCGGGCAGGGGCGAAGGCCAGCATGGGTGAGGACGCGTGTTTCCGCCCCATCCAAGCCATCGATATTGCCCGCAAAGTTCCAGATATCGTAGGGCCGCTGTGTTCCTGATAGACGAGGGTGCGATACTGGGGGAGTGGAACTTTCCGAAGTTGGACGAGGCTATCCGTCTGTAGCCTCAGTAAATCTCTCCGCTATTGCGCGAAACTTAGCTGTCTTGCGTGCCGCTTCGCCGACGACTATTCAAATGGCAATCGTTAAAGCTAATGCCTATGGTCACGGCCTGATTCCCGTCGCTCTTGCTTCGTTGAAGGCGGGAGCACAGTGGTTGGGCGTTGCACAATTGGCTGAAGCCCTCGAACTTCGTGCAGGTCTTGACGAGGCTGGTATTGCGCGTAAGGACGCGCCGATTTTTGCCTGGATTTCTGCGACCGGTACCGACTTTACCGCGGCAATCGAAGCGGATATTGACCTGTCAGTCTCGTGGACGTGGGTGCTCGATGAGATATGTGCAGCCGCACGGGCGCTGGGCAGGCCCGCCCGAGTGCATGTCAAGATCGATACAGGAATGTCGCGTGCAGGTTCGACTCTTGCCGACCTTCCCGAATTAGCGCAGGCTCTTCGCGGAGCGCAGGATCAGGGACTCATTGAAGTCGTGGGTGCTTGGAGCCACATGTCGCGTGCCGATGACCCCAGCCCCTCGGGTGAAGAATCAACGCGCTCTCATGTCAAGATCTTTGAAGAAGGACTGCGAATTCTTGCCCAGGCAGGTGTGCGTCCGCAAATTCGTCACCTTGCCGCGACCTCGGGAATCTTATGGCACCCCGAGACCCACTACGACATGGTCCGCGCGGGAATCGGGATGTACGGTCTCTCTCCTGACCCCTCCGTCAAAAGCGCACGTCAACTGGGCGTCGAGGCCGCAATGACGCTCAGTGCACCACTGACCTCAGTGAAGGTGATCGAGGAAGGAACCCCGGCCTCGTACGGAGGAACCTGGCAGGCGCCGACGCGCAGGTGGATCGGGCTGGTACCGCTGGGCTACGGTGATGGGATTTTGCGGGCATCGTCAAACGGGGCGCCGGTCGTCGTCGAAACTGAGCGGGGATTATTCCCAACGCAGATTGTCGGGCGAGTGTGTATGGACCAATTCATGATTGACCTTGGTCCAGCCGAAGGCGAGGCGGGGACGCCGACCTCGGCCAGCGGGCGCCCGCCTGCCCACGTGGGCGACCGAGCATTTCTTTTCGGCGATCCCGAAAAGGGATGCCCATCGGCTGACAAGTGGGCGCTTCACGCGGGAACCATCAACTACGAGATTGTTACGCGTTTAGGTGAGCGCATCCCCCGCAACTATCACTACGAAGAGGAACGATGACCGAGAAGAGCACTATCCACTTCAGCTATCGCGTGAGTGACGCTGACCAGACTCGCCACTTGGGTGAAGAACTTGCGCATCACCTGCGCGCCGGAGATCTCATCATGCTCCGAGGCGGCTTGGGAGCAGGAAAAACGACTCTGACGCAGGGGATTGGGCGTGGGCTCGGCGTACGCGGAACTGTTGCCTCGCCGACCTTCATCGTTGCGCGCGTCCACCCCTCACTGGTCGGCGGTCCGGACCTGATCCACGCCGATGCCTACAGGATCCGCGACCTGGACGATCTTGAAACGCTGGACTTGGACTCAACCATCGACCAAGCGGTCACGGTCGTTGAGTGGGGCGAAGGCAAGACGGAGGCGATGAGTGATTCCCGCCTCGAGATCGAGGTGCGCCGTGAAGAAGGCGGGGAGGCCTCACTAGACGGTGGAGTCGTTGACCTGGAAAGCATGGATGATGGGCAGCGAATTATTACCTTCACTCCCTATTCGAGCCGCTGGGATGGGGTTTTCGACGAGCTTGCTCCTGAGCTGAAAACCAGCGTGGAATAGGATCGACTTATGACCGAATTGTGTATTGATACCTCTGGGGTGACCGCTGTCTCCATCGTTCGCGACGGGCAAGTGATCGGCGCTTCTCGTAATGAGTCAGGACGTCACCACGCTGAATCCATCACCCCCTGCGTGCTGGAGGCTCTCGAGGACGCTGGTCTTCCCGCTGACGCCTCGCACGCGGGATTAGACGCCGTCTGCGTAGGAACGGGGCCGGCTCCCTTCACAGGTTTGCGTGCAGGCCTGGTGTCGGCGCGGGTCTTTGCCAAAGCTGCTGGCATTCCTGTGTACGGGGTCTGCAGTCTAGATGCTATTGCGCGACTTGCTCTTGATCATCTCTCGCCCGATACCCATGTCTACGCCCTCACCGACGCTAGGCGAAAGGAATTGTACTGGGGTCATTTCGTGGCTGAAGGCCCCGATGACGTGCGTCTCATCGGCCAGCTCGAAGTCGGATTTGCACGCGCTCTTGGGGGAGCTCTTCGCGAGCAATCCGGGCTTTTAGTCTCGGATGCTCCCATTCCTTCTCACAGTGCCGATGTATTGGCTGGTGCTGAGATGGGGCCGGTGCTCCCGCTTGATCCCGCGGTTATGGTTCGTATTGTTCGCGCTCGCTTGGCTCGCGGGGAGGAAGAGCGTTTAGGAACCGAACCCCTTTACCTGCGTCGTCCCGATATTCACGGCCAAGCCCCGGAGCGCATGTGACCTCGCTTGAATCTATTGCTCGCGAGAGAGCCGAGGCCTCTGGCGGGCAGCTTCTTGTCCTCGGAATTGAGGACCGGCAGGCTCTCGTCACTCTCGAGCAGGAGATTTTTCCCGAAGACCCATGGACGACCGGGATGATCGCTCAAGAGCTGAGCTCGGGTCGCAGCGTGTATTTCGGTGTCTGCGTGAATGATGATGCGGTCGCGACGCCGGTTTTATGCGGGTATGCGGGAATCGCGCTGGGGATCGACGCGGATGTGATGACCATGGGTGTTTTGCCCGATTTCCGAGGCCGTGGACTGGGTCGCGTTTTGATGGATGCCCTGATCGATGTCGCCCGTCGTTGGGGGAGCGAAAGGGTTTTCCTCGAGGTTCGCGAGTCCAATGCTGCTGCGATTTCTCTCTATGAGAATTCCGGTTTTGAGGTCGTTGGTCGGACGAAAGGCTACTTCCGCAACCCGCGTGAAGATGCTCTGAATATGCGGCTCATTGTCCGATGAATAAAATACGAAAAAGGATGTTGCCTTAATGGCGGGATTTTAGGGTGATTTTGTCGAATCTGTGACGAGTCTTTTTCCTGACTAATTCGTGCGCTTTGTCCCTCAAAACCTCAGGTTTTCCGGAATACTTCGTTGACGCGGGAGGTGGTTTTTTCCTAAGAGGGCCGCCGGTCCCATCGAAGTGACGCTTCCTCAGCATAGGCTTATCTCATGGCCTCACAAACAGTCGCAACAAAGAAGCGTCGCGCATGGACCACGACGGTTTTCGTCAAACAGCTGATGGCGATTTCCGGCATTGTGTTCGTGCTCTTCCTGCTCTTCCACTCCTATGGCAATCTCAAGATGTTCTTGGGACAAGACGCCTACGACCACTACGCACACTGGCTGAAAGAAGAAGCCTTTGTGCCGATCTTCCCCCACGGCGGATTCATCTGGGTGTTCCGCGGTGCAATGGTCCTGATGCTGGTCATCCACATCTGGGCAGCTGCCGTGACCTGGAAGCGTTCGCGCCGTGCACGTCGCAGTGCATACGTCGTTAAGCGCAGTGCGGCAGATGCTTACGCCGCACGCACAATGCGCATGACCGGCGTCCTGCTCTTCTTCCTCATTGTCTTCCACATCCTGCACTTCACGACGGGAACGGTCCGCACCGGTTTTGCTGCAGACTCCACTCCTTACGAGCGCATGGTTGCAACCTTCCACAGCCCGCTGATGGTTGTTGTCTACCTGATCTTCGTCGGTCTTGCAGCGCTTCACGTCTCCCACGGCTTCTGGTCAGCATTCCAGTCGCTGGGATGGGTCCGCGGTGGAACTCGTAAGTTCATGGAGATCGTTTCCGGCTTGGTCGGAGCCCTGATCTTCCTGATGTTCGCGCTTCCTCCTCTGGCGATCGTTGCCGGTTACATCTCCTGACAAGGACATTGAGACATGACTGATACTTTGATTCACGGGCTGTACCGCGAAGGCGAAGAGATCGCCGACTCCAAGGCCCCCATGGATGTTCCCTTGGCTCAGGCCTGGGAACAGCGTAAGTTCAACGCGGCTCTGGTGAACCCCGCCAACCGTCGTAAGCTCCACGTCATCATCGTCGGTACCGGCCTTGCCGGTGGCGCAGCCGCCGCATCGCTGGGCGAGATGGGCTACAACATCGACGTCTTCTTCTACCAGGACTCCGCCCGCCGCGCGCACTCCATTGCAGCGCAGGGTGGTATCAACGCTGCGAAGAACTACCGCAACGATAACGACTCCGTCTACCGCCTCTTCTACGACACCGTCAAGGGCGGCGACTACCGTGCACGTGAAACCAACGTGTACCGCCTCGCTGAAGTCAGCGCCAGCATCATTGACCAGTGCGTGGCACAGGGCGTCCCCTTCGCACGTGAATACGGCGGCTTGCTGGACAACCGTTCCTTCGGTGGTGTCCAGGTCTCGCGTACGTTCTACGCGCGCGGTCAGACAGGTCAGCAGCTGCTCATCGGTGCCTACCAGGCACTGGAGCGTCAGGTTGCCGCCGGCACCGTGACCGAGCATTCTCGCCACGAGATGGTGGAACTCATCGTTTCCGACGGTCGCGCTCGCGGTATCGTTGCGCGCGACATGGCCACCGGCAAGCTCGAAACCCACATCGCTGATGCGGTCGTTCTGGCAACCGGCGGTTACGGAAACGTCTTCTTCCTCTCGACGAACGCGATGGGCTGCAACGCCACCGCAATCTGGCGTGCATACCGCAAGGGCGCATACTTCGCGAACCCCTGCTTCACCCAGATTCACCCGACCTGCATCCCGCAGCACGGCGACCAGCAGTCCAAGCTGACGCTGATGTCCGAGTCCCTGCGTAACGACGGTCGTATTTGGGTTCCCAAGAAGGCCGAGGACTGCGAAAAGGATCCTCGCGACATTCCCGAAGAGGATCGCGACTACTACTTGGAGCGCATCTACCCCTCCTTCGGCAACCTCGTTCCCCGTGATATCGCAAGCCGCCAGGCAAAGAACATGTGCGATGAGGGACGCGGCGTTGGCCCGAAGATCGATGGTGTTGCACGCGGCGTGTACTTGGACTTCTCCGAGGCCATCCAGCGCATGGGTAAAGCAGCAGTGTCCGCCAAGTACGGCAACCTCTTCGATATGTACGAGCGCATCACGGGCGATAATCCCTACGAAGTGCCCATGCGTATCTACCCGGCCGTTCACTACACGATGGGTGGTCTGTGGGTTGACTACGACCTGGAGTCCAACCTGCCCGGCCTGTACGTCGCTGGTGAAGCAAACTTCTCCGATCACGGCGCCAACCGCCTGGGCGCATCGGCACTGATGCAGGGTCTGTCTGATGGTTACTTCGTTCTTCCGAACACCATCAACGACTACTTGGCACACTGCTTCAACCTGCCGAAGCTGGATGCTCAGTCCCCGGATGTCGTCGAGGCACTGAACTCCGCTCAGGAGCGCATCGATAAGCTCATGTCGGTCAACGGTTCGCGTTCGGTGGATTCTTTCCACAAGGAACTGGGCCAGATCATGTGGGAATACTGCGGTATGGAGCGTCGCGAGGAAGGCCTGAAGAAGGCCATCGAGATGATCCGCAAGCTTCGCGCTGACTACTGGCGTGATGTTCGCGTTCCGGGCAAGTCCATCGGCGAGCTTAACCAGTCCCTCGAAAAGGCTGGCCGCGTCGCGGACTTCATGGAGCTGGGCGAGCTCATGTGCATCGATGCCCTGCACCGTGAGGAATCCTGCGGTGGCCACTTCCGTGCGGAGTCGCAGACACCGGAAGGTGAAGCCCTCCGTCACGATGACAAGTACCTCTATGTTGCAGCATGGCAGTGGGGTGGCGAGGACCAGCCTCCGATCCTCCACAAGGAAGCCTTGATCTACAACAACATCGAGCTGAAGCAGCGGAGTTACAAGTGAACCTGACACTGAAGATTTGGCGCCAAAACGGACCCGAGGATCCGGGTGCCATGCACGAATACCAAGTCCGCGGCATCTCTGAGGAATCCTCGTTCCTGGAAATGCTCGACGTGTTGAACGAAGAGCTCTTTGCCCGCGGAGAAGAACCGATCGCATTTGATTCGGACTGCCGTGAAGGTATCTGTGGCCAGTGCGGCATTGTCATCAACGGCATTGCCCACGGCCCCGAGGTCACCACGACCTGCCAGTTGCACATGCGTACCTTCCACGATGGTGATGTCATCACCATCGAACCCTGGCGCGCAGAAGCATTCCCGATCATCAAGGACCTGGTTGTTAACCGCAGCGCTCTGGACCGTATCGTCCAGGCCGGTGGCTACATCTCGGTGAACACGGGTGCGGCCCCGGATGCGAACGGCACTCCGGTTCCCAAGCAGGACGCAGATCGCGCTTTCGAAGCCGCTGCCTGCATCGGTTGTGGCGCCTGCGTGGCGGCCTGCCCGAACGCCTCGGCAATGCTCTTCACCTCGGCGAAGGTCACTCACCTGCACCTGCTTCCGCAGGGCAAGCCCGAGAACTACCGTCGCGTTGTCAGCATGCTTAACCAGATGGACGAAGAAGGATTCGGTTCCTGCACGAACATCGGCGAGTGTGCAGCGGTCTGCCCCAAGCAGATCCCGCTCGACGTGATTTCCACGCTGAACCGTCAGCTTGGAAAGGCAGCCCTCAAGGGCGTCTGAGTCTTTCAATACTCACTGGTTTGGGGACGATCCTGCGGGATCGTCCCCATCCCTTTTACGGCGTATGCGCATCATGAGCCGCCGGACTAAAATGGCCGGGTGAGTGAAAAAGACCCCTTGGTATTGGGAATTGAATCCACCTGCGATGAGACAGGTGTCGCCTTGGTGCGTGGCTGTGATCTTTTGGTTGACCGGACCGCGACCTCCATGGATCAGTACGCCCGCTACGGTGGCATCATTCCTGAAATTGCCTCGCGTGCACACCTGGAATCCTTCATTCCGACCTTGGACAGTGCCCTCGAAGAAGCAGGGGTCACTCTTGACGAGGTGGACGCAGTCGCGGTTGCTGCCGGTCCGGGCCTCGTCGGCTCACTCACCGTCGGTATTTGCGCAGCCAAAGCGCTGGCCTCGTCAATTGGAAAGCCGCTGTACGGGGTCAATCACGTTATCGGCCACCTCGCCGTCGACAAACTCGCCGATGGCCCCCTCCCAGAGCGTTTCATCGGTTTGGTGGTCTCGGGCGGGCACTCGAACCTGCTTCTCATTAATGACATCGCGACCGATGTCCGCGAACTCGGTGGAACCCTTGACGATGCTGCCGGTGAAGCCTTCGACAAGGTGGGTCGTCTGCTGGATCTTCCCTATCCGGGTGGCCCCCACGTCGACCGCCTCTCGCAAAAGGGCGACCCGACTGCGATCCGTTTCCCGCGTGGTTTGGCAGCCGGGAAAGACCAGGAGCGTCACAAGTACAACTTCTCCTTCTCCGGCCTCAAGACTGCTGTCGCGCGCTACGTAGAAGGACTGAAGGAACGCGGCGAAGCCCTTCCCGCCGAGGATATTTGTGCCGGTTTCTCGGAAGCTGTGAATGATTCCCTGACCTCAAAGGCGGTACGCGCCGCACTGGATCATGGTTGCGACACCATCGTCGTGGGTGGCGGGTTCTCCGCTAACTCGCGCTTGCGTTCTTTGATCGTTCAGCGTGCCGAGGCCGCGGGACTGAGTGTCCGTATGCCTCCCTTGCGGTTCTGCACGGATAACGGCGCGCAGATCGCGGCGATGGGATCGGAATTGGTCCGCGCGGGCGTTGCACCTTCAGACTGGGATTTCTCTCCAGATTCTGGGATGCCGCTGACGCAGACTTCTATGCTTCCCCGTCGCTGATTCTCCGGGCAATAATTGCCCGGTGGGCGCCGCCGATGCGCGTTGCAATGATGACGGCTTCGGCGTCTCCCTTGAGTTTCAGGGATTTTCTTAAGGCATCTGGCTGAATGTCAGCCCCGCGTTTCTTAATTTCGACGCGCCCGACGTTAAGCGCACGCAGTACCTGTTGAATGCTCTTGACGCGCAGATTCACGTGATCGATCACTTCGAAAGCACTGGCGAAAGGTGTCTGGTGCAGGGTGGGACCACTCAGGTATGCAATCGATTCACTGACAAGGTGAGCCCCCATCTGCTCTGCAAGACAGGCGATTGTCCCTGAGCGGATCACCGCAGAATCTGGCTCGAAGATATAACTGTCCAGCGGACCGCACTCGGCTTGGCGAGGCTGCGAATTTGCCGCCTGCGTCTGTGGATCGATGAGGGTATGGACCTGATCAGCAGTGATGACGCTTGCCGATCGCCCCGCCCCTTCTGGTGCAAGCTCAGGCGCCCACAGCGCGGCCTCGAGAAGGTCTCCATCGACGCTGGTCCACTGCGCATGGAAGTGTCCGGGGATTAAGTCGTAGGGGATTCCAGGGGCCACCTTGACGCCGAGGCGGGGGATGGAATCCCCCCAAGCCAGCACGTGGTCCAGGGAAGGTGACCAATCCTCGGGGGAAGTAATGCGCTTCGACCCGCCCTGCTTGCCCGTGCGCCTTGCAGGATCGGCGAAAAGAGCGTCAAAACCATAGGCCTGAAAGTCCTCGCCGTGAAGCGTCGTGACGTCTCTTTTTTCAACGCGGCACGAGGGGAAAACAGAGAGGTTCGCCCCCGCTGCGGCAAGGGCCTCGTCGTTGATGTCGAAGGATGTCACTCGCATTCCCGCGCGGGCAAAAGCAAAGGAATCCGCGCCAATTCCGCACCCGAGGTCGCCGATGTGGTGTGCCCCTGAATCAAGGAAACGTTGCGCGTGCAGGCGGGCGACCACCCAGCGGGTTGCTTGCTCATAACCATCGCGCGTCCACAAAAGCGTGCGAGCAAGAGAGCCGAACTTCTTCTCCGCCTGGGTGCGCAGCTGCAGTTGGGAAGCAACTGCCGAGGCGACTCCCGGGTCTGCGACTTGGGAGCGTATCGCGAGCGCAAGATCCATGGGGGAGAGAGAACGAAACGCGCCCTCGCGTTCCCATTGGGCAAGCAACTCGCGGCCGGGGGAGGACAGGAGGGGCGTAATGGAGGACATGCACACTATTCTTGCTGAAATTCAAGGTAGAAGAGAAACCTAGTGGGGCGTGTGGGGGTTCAGGTGGAGAGAAAAGAAGAAGCTGGCACTCAGTTTGCTAGAGTGCCAATCGAAGCCTAAACTGAGTCCGTAAACACATTGCGATCCCATACCTGACCCCCGCGACGGCAGGGAAGGGATGACAAATCGTTACGAGAAGAAAGGGAGTGCTGACATGGCAATCACCATTAAGCCCCTCGAAGATCGCATTGTTATCCGTCAGGTTGACAGCGAAGAAAAGACCGCTTCAGGTCTCTACATCCCCGATGCAGCTAAGGAAAAGCCCCAGGAAGGCGAAGTTCTGGCTGTTGGCCCCGGCCGCGTTGATGACAACGGCAACCGCGTCCCCGTCGACGTCAAGGTTGGCGACCACGTGATCTTCAGCCGTTTCGGTGGCACCGAAGTCAAGTACGACGGCGAAGAGCTGCAGATCCTGTCTGCACGCGACGTTCTGGCGATCGTCGAGCGCTGAAAATCTTGATACAGGCGCGCTCAGCGCTTGTTGAGGATGGGTCCGGACAATAAGGTCCGGGCCCATCACTTTTTATCTGAAGAAGTCCCGCGTTGATCCGAGGACTCCCGGCGGGGAACCAGCATGAAAATGGCAGCGACAATCAGTACTCCAGCAGCTGCAAAGACCCACCAGGGGATCGCGCCGAAGGTAGCGATGATCGTCTCCTCCCACCCCGACAAGGTTCCCAGTGAGATGAGACCGCCAAGAGGATTGCCGAGGTCAACGAGCAGGAGAAGCAGCCCCAGAGCGATTAAAACCACGCCCGAAATGACATTGGTCCATGTCGTCTCGCGGCCCAAAAATCGCAGCGGTTTGGGGCGGATAATTGCTTGAACGCGGCCGGCAGTTTTTCTCCAGACCAGTGCAAGAACAAGCAAAGGAAACGCCATTCCTGCCGAGTAGAAGACCATCGAAATTGCGCCACTAACCGGAGAACCGCCCAGCGCTGAGGTCGCAAGAACCGCTCCCAGAATGGGCCCCGCGCATCCGACGCCCGCAATCCCGTAGGTAATCCCCAGAAGATAAACCGCGATGGGGGTGCTCTTTTCTCCCGAGGGTGCGCCGGTGGGGGAAAGAGAAACTTGAGGTGTCGAGGCCTCGCGAGTGCTGAGCTGGCCAGCTGCAGTGGGCGTGCTCAAGGTAAGTTTCGTGCCCGGCCTCGTGGGCGCAGGCCTCGGGCTACCGAAGTGGAATTTTGGAAAGTCAAGGGCCGCGATGGTGATGATTCCCGCGCAGATCACGAGGAAGGCAACAACGTGGGTGATCAAAGAGGCATGCTCGCGGATGAGCGCAACGACCCCAGACAGAGCAATGCCAAGCGGGATGAGCGGAGTCATGAGCCCGAGCCAAAAGATCCCGCAGCGCGCGATGAGCTGACTAGGAGAACGAAATGCGTAGGAAAAAAACGCAGGCAGGAGCATGACCGAGCATGGAGCACACAGCGTCAAAACTCCGCCTAAGAAGGCGATAAAAGGATTCACTTCTTGAGGTGCTCGGCTTGGTTCGCAATGGTTGCGCGGATGTAGTCAGCATCGCGGTAGCCCGAAATGAAGCTATCGCCAATGAACATGAAGGGAGTGCCTTGAATCCCGATCTGGTAGGCATCATTCTGCGCCTGCTTGACTTGGGCTGCGGTATTCGCATCCGTCGTATCCGCACGGAACTTATCGAGGTCGCTCACGCCGGCCTTTTGGGCAAGTGCGGTCAAAGAATCCATCGTGTATTCGGGGTGTCCGGAGGGATCGGCTTCTCCGTAGGCTGCTGCGACAAATTCCCAGAAGCGCCCCTGATTGGCCGCTGCGATTCCTGCCTGAGCGGCAAGGGGAGAGGACTGGGAGATCTGTGCGAGGTCGCGCCACTCGATCCTGAGCGTGCCGTTTGCAACCAAATCCTCAAGCTGAGGTTCGACCTGCTTGGCAAGGCGCGTGCAGTAGGGGCACGAGAAATCCGAGTAGAGCACCATGACGACGGGAGCGTCAACGCTTCCCTTCGCGCGAGCATCGCTGGGGTCACGGTGTTGCTGGGCGTGAATGATGCTGAGTCCCTGCTCATCGGTGACCGTGGGGGCGAAGGAACTTTGCGCGGTGGGCGCGACCGTCGCTTGTGGTGACTGCTGCATTGCAGTTGCGCTGGGCATTGCCGAGGCCGACGAAGTTGCTGCGGGGGTAGCGGGGCGGTTGGTCCACCACACGGCACCGCAAATGAGTGCGACAGCACATGCGAGAAGAGCGATAGCGATGATTCGTTGTTTGCTGCCTTGGCGCGTCGTCATTGGTCACCTTTCGCCTGAATTGATGGGGATGAGTTCAGTGTATTGTATGGGGCCCGTGAGGGCGAATAGCCTGTGAGCATAGGAAACTCGCCCGGGAAAGCGTCCCGAGCGAGTTTGTTGTTTACGTATGAAGTGCGTCAGGATGCTCGGCGGATCCGACGACGCTGAACTTCTTCGCGTCGTTCTTCTTCTGTCATGCCGCCCCAGATTCCGTAGGGCTCCTGAGCGCGCAGAGCATATTCGCGGCACTGCTCGATGACGGGGCAGGTTGCGCAAATGGCCTTAGCGCCAGCTGCACGACGGCGACGAGTAGAGCCTCGTTCACCCTCGGGGTGGAAGAAAAGTTCCGTGTCGAGGTCGCGACATGCGCCCTGGTACTGCCATTCCCACGCATCAATCGAAGGTCCGGGCAGTCGGGAGACGTCAGACATGAGTACCTCCATTCATTGGTCTTTCCGGCAAGAGACGATCTCTTGAGGAAGGACTGAATGAAGGCTACCGAATTGTGCAAGAGTTATTCAAGCCCTTGTCACAGAATCATAGTTGTTTCACAGGAAACCGAAAATGCTTTAACTTCCAGCGAAAACCGCATTATTACGGCATATAACGGCCAGCTGTAAGGAGGCTGAAAGCGCAATTTTGTTGCCTGTCACATATTCTTGCTCAGCTGTGAGCGGACAAAATCTCAGCCCTCGATTGGCGAAGACGACCTTCAGAGCTGACAATCAATAGGTAGCATTCATTTAGGTATCCTTCAGAAAGGCAGGAGAAGGCGATGCCCCGCGCACAACTTGTGCTTCCCCCCGCTCATGACGCACCGCTGACCGTTACTGCTGTTTCTTCCAAGCTTGGCGTCTCTGCCTCGACTCTTCGAACCTGGGAACGACGTTATGGTCTGGGACCGGGCGAACGCTCTGCGGGTAGTCACCGGCGATACCTTCCTGAAGATGTTGCTCGACTCAGTCACATGATCGAGCTCATTCAAAGTGGTGTCACTCCCTCAGATGCCGCTGCGATTGTGCTTTCTCAGTCCAGGGGAGATCTCGAAGAAGTTGCCCCTCCGCGGACAGCGGATGAATTGGTTGCTGCCGCGCGCGCGGGAGACCGCGAGAAGCTTGTCCACTTGATCGAGGCGAGCATCAGTGAAAAAGGCCTGCTTCACACCTGGATGCTCTTAGTTGAGCCTGCTTTCGAAGTCATGGCAACGGACTATCACGGGGAGACTCCCGGTGTTGCAGGTTCATCGCTCTTAACCCAAGCGATGTATGACGTTCTGCGTGCAATGTCGGAGCAGCGCCCTGAACCGAAGTTCCCTTCCTCTCCCAGCATCATTATCTTGGGAGACCGTGCGCACCTGCTTCCTGCTCACGTTATCGGAGTTGCTCTTCGCTGGTATGGACCCAATGTTGTCGTCTTGGGTGCCTGTAGCCGCGGATGGGTTGGCGGAAAAGAAAAGCTCGATGCCTTTGTCGAGAATATTGACTCCAACGTCGCTGCACTTATTACCTTGGGCCAAGGGGAAGAGTGTAAAAACTTCGTGGCCTCGGCAGTGCACAACCATGGAATTGACGTGATCGCGGTTGGTTCCCAGTCGCCGCGCGTTCTGGATGATCATGTGTTGCGTGTTCGCACTGTTTCAGCGTGTGTGGAAGAAACTTTAGCGCTGCTTGGAGCGAAGCTTACGCGCGCCGTGGCGCGAGCAAAATAATCTCGCATAAACAGGGAACTTGCCCGGTTTAGCGGAATTGGCCTCGTAACGGTTTCTGTGCATCGAAGAACGTGTTAGCGTAGACGCGTATCTATTACGCCGCGCAGGTGCGGCAGCATGCAGAGGAATAAAGATGACCCCGTGGGAAGATCCTCAGCTCATTGAGGCATTTGACGAAGAATTCGAAGAACTCGCTCATTTTGCAGCAGGGTCCGTCGTTGACTGCGGATTCGGATACCTCGATCGCAATGGCGCTGTCGATCCCTCCAAGCCCGTTGAACTATGGATTACAGGGCGCATGACCTATGTCTTTGCACTGGCTGCACTCAAGGGCTACGACTGGGCGATTCCTCTGGTAGACCACGGAATTCGTTGCCTCTCCGAAGGGCCGATGTACGACCGTGAGAACGGTGGATGGTACTCCGGCCTCGTCACCGAAATCGTTGAACGCGAAGACGGTCCACATTGGAAGGTCGTTGAACCTGCAAATGGCGGCCTCAAGCAAGCCTACGCGCATGCCTTTGTCATTCTGTCTTCGAGTGCCGCTACTGTTCTGGGACGTCCCGGAGCTCGAGAGCTGCTCGATCGCGCGTTGACTGACCAAGACCAGCACTGGTGGGAACCTGAGTTTGGACGCGTCCGCGAGGCCTGGAACCGCGACTACACCATCAGCGAGGACTACCGCGGCGTGAACGCCAATATGCACACTGTCGAGGCCTATCTTGCCGCTTTCGATGCGACGGGGGATCGCCTGTGGCTGGACCGTGCTCGCGGCATTTGCCGTTTCGTTGCCGACACTGCCGAGCAATTTCACTGGCGCATTCCTGAACACTTCGATGCTGAGTGGAATATGCTCCCCGAGCACAATGCGGATCGCCCTTCGGATCCTTTCCGTCCCTATGGCGCTACCCCCGGTCATGGTATGGAGTGGGCGCGTCTGATTCTTCATACGCGCGCAGCACTGATCGGCCTCGGAGATCGCGATGACTGGATGGTCGAAGCTGCTGAACAACTCTTTAATCGTTCGTGCGCCGATGGTTGGGATCGCCATGGCGCCGGAGGCTTCGTCTACACAACCGACTGGAACGGTCGCCCGGTCGTTGATACCCGTATGCACTGGGTCTTGTGCGAGGCCGTTAATAGTGCGTGTGTGCTTGGTCGAGTTCATGAAGAGGCAGGGGACGCTTCCCGCGTGGCTGAGTTGAGTACTTTGTATGCGCAGTGGGTTGATTGGGTGGACCGTTACCTTCGCGAGGCCACGGGGCGTTGGATTCATGAAGTGGACGCCTCGGGTGTGGAGTCTGGTACGACGTGGGAAGGCAAGGCAGACGCCTACCATGTGGCCCAGATGCTGCTGCTCCCGCAGGTCGGAAACACTCCCTGCTTTGCTTTGGCTCTCAAGCAACTCGCGGAGTAAATCGGCTCATTATTGGTGAGCTTAGCCACCCCTCGCGGTATTTCGGTCGACGGCAGTATGCTCTGGGGCTTCAAGAGGCCTAGACTTCGTTCATGGCAGACATTCACACTGATCCTTTTGCTTTGACCGGACTGACCTACGATGACGTTCTGCTTCTTCCCGAGCTGACCGATGTTGTTCCCTCTGAGGTTGATACATCTGCTCAGCTGACGAAGAAGATCCGCCTGCGTATTCCTCTGCTTTCTGCGGCGATGGATACGGTGACCGAGGCGCGCATGGCGATTGCGATGGCCCGCCAAGGTGGTATCGGAATTCTGCACCGCAACCTTTCGATCGAAGAACAGGCTTCCCAGGTTCGTCAGGTGAAGCGTTCCGAGTCGGGAATGGTCGAGGATCCCGTGACCATCGGCCCCGATGCGACCATCGAAGAACTGGATCAGCTGTGTGGGCACTATCGAGTCTCCGGCCTGCCCGTCGTGGATGATGACCAGCAGCTCATCGGCATCATTACCAACCGCGATCTACGCTTCGTTCCCACGGATCAGTGGGCTTCCTTGAAGGTTCGTGATTGCATGACTCCTCGCGAACGACTGGTAACCGGAAAGGTTGGAACTAGCCGTGAAGAAGCGAAGGCTTTGCTTGCGACGAACCGCGTTGAAAAGCTGCCGATTATCGATGAGGATGGGCGCCTGACGGGTCTGATTACCGTTAAGGACTTCGTCAAGACTGAGCAGTACCCGAACGCGACAAAGGATGAACGCGGCCGCCTCATGGTTGGCGCTGCAGTGGGCTACTGGGGAGATACCTGGGAGCGTGCGTGTGCGCTTCGTGATGCGGGTGTCGATGTCTTGGTAGTTGACACCGCAAACGGCGGCGCAGCTTTGGCTTTGGAGATGATCCGTAAGATCAAGGCGGACTCGACTTTTGATGGCGTTCAGATCATTGGCGGCAACGTCGCAACGACTGAAGGCGCTCAAGCTTTGATCGATGCGGGTGTCGACGCTGTGAAGGTCGGTGTTGGACCGGGTTCTATCTGCACGACTCGCGTGGTTGCGGGTGTGGGAGTTCCTCAAGTCACCGCGATTCACCTGGCGTCCTTGGCTTGCAAGCCTGCAGGTGTTCCGCTCATTGCTGATGGTGGGCTGCAGTACTCGGGCGATATTGGCAAGGCCATCGTCGCTGGCGCCGACACCGTTATGCTGGGGTCCTTGCTGGCAGGCTGCGAAGAATCTCCCGGCGAGGTCGTCTTCACCAACGGTAAGCAGTACAAGCGTTACCGTGGCATGGGTTCCTTGGGTGCCATGAGCTCGCGTGGGCGTAAGTCGTACTCGAAGGATCGCTACTTCCAGGCAGATGTGTCTTCAGACGACAAGATTGTTCCTGAAGGCATCGAAGGCCAGGTTCCCTACACCGGAGCTCTTGCGGCGGTCGTCTACCAGCTGGTTGGTGGTTTGCACCAGACGATGTTCTATCTGGGGGCCTCAACCATTGATGCTGTGAAGCGTAATGGTCGCTTTGTGCGCATCACGTCTGCGGGTCTGCGTGAGTCGCATCCGCACGATGTTCAGATGACAACAGAGGCTCCGAACTACCACTCTTCGGCGAAGTAATCGCAGTTCGAGCGTTCGTGACGGGCGGGAGCAGTCGGGTGGACTGCTCCCGCCCGCTTTCTATTGCTGAAGGTGACCGGGACGAATGATGGTATCTGAGGCGGTAGGGACGTTCGCGTTTTGGAGGTAATTAAATATTTATATAGCCACTGCATAGATAGGTGCGGGGAAAAGCGGGGCGGTAGCTGGTTCTTTCGTTCAGTCGTGGCAGTGCGGTCGGTCTTGTCATTTGGACTCGCCAGTGAACTGTCTTGCAGGTGTGGGGGAGGGCGTTAAAATAAAACCGACCGTCGGTCGGTTATGGAGGTTGTATGAATCAGGCGGAGAAGTCCGAGCGTACTCGGGAGATGATCTGTGCAGCTGCCCGACAGCTATTCGCAGAGAATGGGTACGACAGCACAACCATGCAAGATATCGTCGGGGCAAGCGGAATGTCGAAGGGGGCGATCTATCACCATTTCTCATCGAAGCAGGAGGTGTTGGGTTCCGTTATTCAGGGTGAGTTGCAGTATTTGAATGCATTTGTCGAAGATTTGGCTGCACAATCGGATGTGTCGGTGATCGATAGGATGACAAGCCTCACGGCGCATATGGTCGCCTCCGGTCCGCAAAATGGTATCGGGCGCGCCAACTGGGTAAGCGAGGTTCCTGAAGCCTTGCTGGGATCATTGCGTCACTCCCTGACAACGCTCGCGCCCCACTTGGAACAAATGCTGCGCCAGGGAATGGAGTCTGGTGAAATTGGCTGCGCCTTCCCGGGTGAAGTCGCTGAAGTGTTGGTTCTGCTTGTAGATGTGTGGATTGACCCGCTGATCGTTTCGGATTCTTATGAGCGAAAGTGCCAAAAGGTGGATTTTATTGCTGCTTTCCTCGAACGTTTTGACGCCCCGGTGCTCAGTGAGGACTCTATCGCAGTCATCAAAAATGGGGTAGGTCGTTTCTATGAATGAGCGCGATTTCTACTCCATTCTCATGGTGAATCTACCGTTTTCTGGGCACACGAACCCGACGCTCGGCTTAGCTCGGGTACTCACTGATATGGGACATCGTGTGACCTACATTCATTCGCCTACGTGGCGGGAAGCTGTGGAAGATACGGGCGCAGATTTTGTCCCCTATGACGACTATCCCCTCTGTCCGAGTCCATTCCAGGATCGCATGCACTGCTGGAGTGCTGCTTACCGGACGGTGCTGCGTATCGGCTCAGACTACGACTGCCTTATCTACGAGATGCTCTTTGTTTCAGGCAAAGCACTCGCCGACCGTTTGGGGATAGTCCCGATCAGGATCTTCTCAACCTTTGCGCTCAATGAGCATGTACTAGACGACTTCGGGCGAAGCGGCGGGTTGTACTTAACGTCGATCTTCCGTTTTCCGCGCCTTAGATCGCTCATTTCTGCACCTTTAAGTAGGAGATATGGGTGGCGCTTCCGAGAGATCGAAGCCGAGATTGCGTGTAATAGCCCTAGCCTCAATATCGTCTATACGCCCCGGAGCTTTCAGATATATGCCAAGGAATTCCCTTCATCTCGATACGCGTTCGTAGGGGCGTCTATCGATGGACGTTGCAGCGAGCCATTTTCGCCTCCCGGGGGTAGTGGCCCCCTCATCTACATATCTCTAGGGACAGAACTCAATAAGTCCGAACGTTTCTTCCGTCGGTGTGTGGAAGCGTTCCGCAGCTGTGGTGTGCGCGTTGTTATGGCAATCGGTGGGTCTGTACGTCCTGAGAGCCTGGGCTCCCTGCCACCCACGATCATGGTCCGCAGCAGGGTTCCGCAGCTTGAGGTGCTTGCACGAGCATCTCTCTTTATTACCCACGGAGGAATGAACAGCGTTAATGAGGCACTCTTCTACGGAGTGCCGATGCTGGTTGTACCAGTTGGTAACGATCAACCGACTGTGGCTCGGCGGGTGAAAGAGCTGGGATTGGGCGAAGTGTTGGAGGCCCATGCAGTAACTGCCGATGTGCTTCGTGAGGCTGCCATGCGTGTGTTATCTGATCGTGAGTGTCACACGCGTCTTTCCGAGTTTCGCAGAGAGACATGCAACGCAGGTGGCAATGCAGAAGCTGCGAAGCTCATCGTCGAGCGGCTCAATCGAGCGTGAAACGCGGGCGGGGAGCAGTTGACGGGCTGTTCCCCGCCAGCACTGTTTTAAAGCTACGAAAACTCGCAAGAGTGCAAAAAGAATCGTTCCAATGTTCATCCTCATCGATCATGCGGATGTCTATTCCACGGCAAAGCCCCTGGAATGGCCGCCCATCGACGGATTGACGACCGTCCTAACGATTCTGCACCGGGAGGACAAGGAACTCCTCGGCGTTCGGCACTTAATTCAACATCTTCCTGCCCGACGGGTGCCCCGACGCAGGCGATTCCCAAGACATGGCGAAAACGGCGGTACTCGGCGTACCCGCACGAAGCATGCTTACTCCTGGTCGTCCCTACGACCTCTCGGCGTGATCTGGGGCCACTCTCGGTCGATGTGGGTCTCCCGTCCTCTTGAACGCAGGAAGTTTTCAAAGTTTTCTGCCCACGCTGCGTGAGCTTCCTTTTGGAATGCGTGGATTTGAGTGCAGCTCTGAGCCGCACAATCCGGGAACTTTCGGGCGATCGCGGCCAGCACGTCCAAGGTCATGACCACGTCGTATTCGGCGGTATGCGCATTTTCTGAAACTGGAACCCCGTACGCGCTGGCCATGAGAGAAAGCTGCTTTTTCCCCTTGCGGTAGCGATCAAGATGACGGTCCAAGACCAAAGGATCGATGATGGGCGCGGGCTCGCTTAGACCGAGCCTTTCACTGAGAGTGGGGAGCTTATGTCTGCGTAGCTCTTCTTCAAGCAAGGTGAAATCGAAACTTCCGTTGAACGCGACAACGGGATATCCGCGTCCCATATGCGAGGCAAGAGAAGTGGCAAGTTCTTCAAGAACTTCACGGATCGGACGGCCGTGGGTTTGTGCCGTTTGCGTTGTGATCCCATGAATCTGAGCTGCAGAGTCAGGGATGACAACTTCGGGGTCTGCGAGCCATGTCGTAATGACGTCAGAGCCGGCAGTGGCTGCAGCTCCGTCTGCGCGTAGAACGAGTGCTGCAGTAACCAAGCGGTCACTGTGGGGGTTAACCCCTGTTGTTTCGGTATCAAAGCCAAGCCAGGGGAGTTGTGCCCACGACGGAACTGATGTGTGTGTCATGCCTTAAGTGTGCACTGTTGCTCCGTCATTTGCGTCCAATTTCAGATCCGCGTAAAAAGATGTCCCACTTCGTCGTGGAAGTGGGACATCGCTAGATGAACTGTGATGAATCAGGGATGCAAAGGCAAGGGGAACGAGAAACGCGTGTATGCACCAGGCATCTGGGCGCGATCGCGAGATCCCAACTTACGGGGTGTGCGCTCGTTTGTGCGGCGCGATACATCCTGCGCAATGCGGCTTTCCGCGCGTGAACTGCGACGGAAATCCCTTTGAGTGGCAGCTGCTGCTGTCAACATGATGACCTCCTGCGGATCAAATGGCGAACACCACTTGCGGGTGTATTTGTGATGACGTATACATTCTGCGCATTGCCGACGATCTCTTCAAGTGTTTTTCACCCTCGGCGTGCAGGGTCGTTCCTTCAGGCGTGGATTGAAAAGCAAAAGGTTGGGAACTGGTGAAGTCTCCCCATGGCCTCGTCCTCAATAATCTAAAAATTCGGTAAAAATTTGTGGGCGATCGTCATGTCTCCACAGGGCTTTCGGGGTAAAAGTAAAGTCGTATCAGAATGCAAGCCGACTGTGAAATGTGCCACTTTATGCTCGGTGTATGTGGCGTGTCTTCGATGCGGCGTCAATATCGCGCCCATGTGGAGTGACTACAATGGCCCCATGGGTAATGAGGTCGAAATCGGTCGAGGAAAACGAGGCCGCCGCGCCTACACGCTAGATGACATCGCACTTGTTTCGGCACGCAGAACCAGGGACCCTGCCGACGTGAACGTTGGATGGCAGATCGATGCCTATCACGTCGATGTCCCCATCATGGCTGCCCCCATGGATTCGGTGATGAGTCCCGATACGGCAATTCTCTTCGGCAAGCTTGGCGGTATTGGAGTTTTGGACCTTGACGGTCTGTGGACTCGTTACGAAAATCCTCAACCGATCTTGGATGAGATTGCCCAGCTCCCCGCCGAAGGCTCAATCGCTCGACTTCAACAAATTTATTCGGCACCTATCCAAGCCGATCTCATCACCGAACGTCTCCAATACATCCGAGATGCGGGCGTTGTGGTGGCCGGAAGGCTTTCGCCCCAGCGCACCCAGCGCTACTGGCGCGCTGTTGTCGAGGCTGGTGTTGATCTCTTCGTCATCCGCGGAACAACGGTGTCTGCCGAGCATGTCTCTTCGCGTGCAGAGCCTCTCAACCTCAAACGCTTTATCTATGAGCTTGATGTTCCCGTCATCGTTGGCGGAGTCTCCACCGACACCGCCGCCTTGCATCTGATGCGTACGGGCGCTGCAGGTATTCTGGTTGGCTTTGGCGGGGGAGCAGCCCACGCAACTCGTCAGTCCCTGGGCGTCCACGCTCCCATGGCGACGGCAATCGCCGATGTTGCTGCGGCGCGTCGCGACTACATGGATGAGTCTGGCGGTCGCTACGTCCACGTGATCGCGGATGGTGGAATTGGGCGTTCCGGTGACATGACACGCGCGATCGCCTGTGGTGCAGACGCGGTGATGATGGGTGCGGCCCTTGCTCGCGCCGAGGAAGCTCCAGGACGTGGTTGGCATTGGGGGTCCGAGGCCACGCACCCGGAGCTCCCGCGAGGCCACCGTGTGCGCGTGGGAACTTCGGGGACCTTCAGTGAAATCTTGTACGGACCCTCGACGCGTGCGGATGGAACGCTGAACTTTATTGGTGCGCTCAAGCGAACTATGGCCTCGACAGGGTATTCGGAAGTGAAGGACCTGCAAAAGGCGGAAGTCGTCGTCAGCCCCTATTCGCGCTGAGACAAAATTCTGGGTGGCGAACGTCTTAGTTCGCCACCCAGATCAGTTAGAGGGTGGGTTTGTGAAGAGTAAGCGAAGCAACTTCCGCTCGTGGAACCCACAGATCTAATGCCGTGAATCCAGCGAAGGCCAAAGACAAACAGCTCGGCCAGAGAATGTTTTCGTACTCTAGTGAGAAAGCGTAGAAGCTATCGGCAGCGGTCGTATGGAGTGTTCCCAACAGTGTTCCAATGACGATTAGAGGAATACTGAAATTGACGACTACTGAAATAATCCGAATCACCCGTGAGGGTCCGACGATATTTCTTATCCTGAGAATGCTTCCAGTGAGTGCCAGTAAGAGCCCAATAACAATGGCGATAGCGACTGGTTTCGTGAGCCAGATTAATGGATTGTCATGGAAGAGAGGCGGAAGCCAAAGCACGAGAAGTGGGAGGCCACCAACGAAAGCAAGATAGGTGGATGTCTCCCATGCGTTCCATTGAGTGTCGACAGTCGCGCTGCGTAGATTTGACATTATTCCTCCTAGTGGAACGAATTCGGATCCCATTGGTTGCAGCAGGAGCCGAAATGCAAACGATGGCCAGTTTGGAGTGAACTAGATTTCTTCCTTGAAACCGAAGGAAAAGGGTCGCGCAAAGCTGGCGGTGGCGGTGGGGGAGGCCGCGAAGGAAAGACAGGTGGCGTGCAGCGGTTCTTTGGTGCACCCATGAATAATTATCCCCGGGTGTTTAATCCCTTGTCAATAGTTTTTCTGCAGGTCAAGGCATGAAAATGTGGGGCGACCACAGTTGTGATCACCCCACAACTATTGAAGGGGGTTGGTGCTTGGCTTTAGGCGGCTGTGTTCATCACCAGGGCAGTGATTGCCGGGCTGATGAGAATCAGAGCTAAGGCTAGTGCGCCGTAGAGATTTCGTTGGTATGAGGGGCCTTCGGAAGCGGTCTGATGCCAGATCGCTGCAAAAGGTAAGAAGACTGCGGCCACTAGTCCCACAACGAGAACCATGGGGCGCAGTGCTGGAGCAAAAACGCAGGCGAAAAGGGCGACTGCAAGGATGATGGGAGTGATCAGGGATTTTCTCACGGAAAAATCATAAATCTGAGCAGTTGGAGCTTCAGTACAAGCGCTTGTGATTTTGATTAAGTCTGCGACTGTGTGCATATTTCGGTTGAATAGTTTCCAGCATCATGCATAAATAGTGATGTTTTGGCGACGGTTTAGAACGTGAAAAGTGGTCCCGGCCTAGAAAACCAGACCGGGACCACTCTCAGTAACTTGCTAGACGCGCCCTAGATCACTGATCTGCTGCGCTGGGGTGCGTCATGTCTGCGGGAACAACCCATGCGTCGAACTCTTCGGGGGTGACAAAGCCCAGCTCAAGAGCGGACTCACGCAGAGAAATGCCCTTGTGATGTGCGTTCTTTGCGATCTTCGAAGCCTTGTCGTAACCGATGTGACGGTTCAAAGCAGTCACCAGCATCAAGTTGATATCCAAGTGGTGCTGAATCTTTTCGCGGTTCGGCTCAATGCCGTACGCGCAGTGAATATCGAAGGAAACGCAAGCATCGCCAAGCAGGCGGATGGATTCCAGAACGTTCCATGCCATAACGGGCTTGAAAACGTTGAGCTGGAAGTTGCCCTGAGAACCAGCGAAACCAACGGTTGCATCATTACCGAAGACCTGGGTCGCGACCATGGTCATGGCCTCGCACTGGGTCGGGTTGACCTTACCGGGCATGATGGACGAACCGGGCTCATTCTCGGGAATGATCAGCTCGCCAATGCCGTCGCGCGGGCCGGAGGCGTACCAGCGCACATCGTTGGCAATCTTCATCAGCGCATCAGCCAGAACGCGCAAAGAGCCAGAGACCAGGACGAGTGCGTCGTGCGCGCCCAGGGCTGCGAAAAGGTTATCGGCCTGCTTGAACTCAATGCCGGTTTCCTCAGAAATCTTCTTCGCGGCGAGCTTGCCGAAAGCGGGGTGAGCGTTAAGGCCGGTTCCCACTGCGGTTCCGCCGATCGCCAGTTCGCGTGCGCGAGAATCCGCGTAGCGAATGCCATCGAGCGCGAAATCAATCTGTGCAACCCAGCCGGAAATAACCTGGCCAAGAGTAATGGGGGTTGCGTCCTGGAGGTGGGTGCGGCCCACCATGACGACATCCGCGTATTCCTTGGACTTTGCATCCAAAGTATTGCGCAGCTGCTCAACGCGCGGATACATCGCCTGGAGTTCCTGGACCACAGCAATGTGCATTGCAGTGGGGAAGGTGTCATTCGAGGACTGACCGCGGTTCACATGGTCATTGGGGTGAACAGGAGTCTTGGAACCCATGACGCCACCAGCAAGTTCGATTGCGCGGTTGGAGATGACCTCATTCGCGTTCATGTTCGACTGCGTGCCGGATCCGGTCTGGAAGACGACCAGCGGGAAGTGATCATCGAGCTTGCCCTCGATCACCTCGTCGGCGGCGCGAGCAATCAGGTCTGCGATGTCCTGCGGGAGCTCGCCGAGTTCGGCGTTTGCAAGCGCAGCAGCCTTCTTCAAAGTGCCAAGTGCGCGAACCATGGGGCGTCCCCACACGAAAGTGTTACGACCGATGTCGAAGTTGTGGAGCGAACGCTCTGTTTGTGCGCCCCAGTAACGATCGACAGCAACCTCAACGGTGCCCATGGAATCGGATTCGGTACGAGTATTTTCTGCCACGAGTGCCTCCTTCACATCTGTGACCAGGAATGTACGTCTTAAGCCTACTCGGAGAGTGCTAATTTTCAGGGGTCACTCGTCCTAGCTTTAGACAGAAAATAGAAAACGCAAGAGCGCGAGAGTACGGCCGCGCGTAGGGTGGAAGAGTGAATCTAATCAGGAAGACGATCTTGCTCACGCAGGCCCTGTGGGCAAAGCACACTGTCCGCCTCGCCCCTGAGCCGCCCGGTCGGCGCAGTGGGGTAGTCCTTCCTTCTTCACCCATTGCCGAGGCCACCGCCGAGCCCCTACGTCTGGTGGCCGTGGGTGATTCCTTAGTTGCCGGCAGTGGTGTTGAAAATCAAAGTGATGCACTTACTCCGCGGATTGCGCAAAAAATCGCTGAAAAGACTGGCCGTTCAGTTTGCTGGGAAACGTATTCGAAACTTGGGTCGACAATGCGCAGAATTCGCTACCGTTTTCTTCCTGAAGTAGACGGGCATGTCGATATTCTCTTTGTCTGTGCGGGAACAAATGACATCATGGCCAGGCGTACGAGAAGTGAATGGATCGAAGAATTCACAGCGGTCATGACCCAGGCTCAGGCCCTGGCAGATCACGTGATCGTTTGTTCTGCCGGGCAACCGCATCATTCCCCAAAGCTTCCTAGAATGCTCAGGGCTGAACTTGGTAAACGTGTTGATGCCCAAACCTTGGATTCGCAAAAAATCTGTCGTGAGCTTGGAATTGACTATGCCGATGTGGCACACGCCGAACTTGTCCCAGATTTTTGGGCGAGTGATGGTTTCCATCCCGGTGCTCCCGGCTACGAACAAGCTTCGGGATTGGTTGTTAACGCGATGAGTTTTCTCCCATCTTTGACTGCTACGATCCATTAGAACGCGACGCGCTATGTCGATCGTCAAGGAGTGTTAGGTGGAACAAGCAGTCGTGACCGCCGCTGAGCGTCGCAAGGCACGCGCTGCGATTTCAGCGCTTTTCTTCACTAATGGCGCGCTCTTGGGCAGTCTTGTTTTGCGCTTCCCTGAGATTAAGGATGCCTTCGGTCTTTCCTCCAGTGTCTATGGTGCAACCATCGCGCTGTCATCCCTGGGAGGAATTCTCGCCGGTCCCTTCGCTGCGCGAGCTGTTCGCCGCTTGACCTCGCGCGTGGTTGCCTCGGTCATGACCATTGGGATCGGTCTTGCGGTTCTCTTAATTGGCCTGACATCAACGCTTCGCATCTATGCAGGGGTCTCTCCAACTGTTGCCACAATTCTCTACATCATTCTTGCCTCGAGTTTCCTCCTCAATGGATGCAGTGACTCAATCGTTGATGTTGCGCAGAATATGCAGGGATTTCGTCTCCAGCGCCTCTACGGTCGGCCAATCATCAGTGCTTTCCACGGGATGTGGTCTGTTGGTGCCGCGGTTGGTGGTCTCTTTGGTGTCTTGACCACTACTTTCCACATTTCTCTTTTGATCCACAGTCTCATCGCCTCATGCATCTGCATCGCACTTGGGTTCGCGGTGATGCCCTTCACTATCCGAGGCGCAGACCCCCAAGACAACAACGAAGACGAAGCCGGCGATTCCTCCCGAGTACGGACAGTTTCCTGGCATCCGGTCCTTGTTCTTACTCTGCTCGTCATCTTGTGTATTTCAGGAATGCTGATTGAAGACGCAGGCTCCTCGTGGGCGACGCTCTTCATGCGAGACTATGCCCATGCCGGTGCCGGACTCGCTGGTTCGGGGTATGTCGTTCTCTTAACGACGCATGCGTGTGGTCGTTTTATTGCCGATTCGCTCGTTCATCGTTATGGTCCCCGTGCCGTCGTCTGTGGGGGAGGAGCCCTTATTTTGATCGGAATGGGAAGCGCTCTCGCCATCGGCACATTCCCCGCGCTTCTCGTTGGTTTCGCCGCCGCAGGACTTGGATGCGCGGCCTCGGTACCCCTGGCCTACAACGCAGCCCACGATATCCGAGGGATGAACCCCGCCACGGGGCTGACGATCGTCTCCTGGCTGGGGCGCCTCGCATTCCTTGCGGCACCCCCGCTTGTCGGCCTCGTCGTGCAGCACACCTCGTTGCTCTCGGCGATGATCGTCATCCCACTCGCGGGCGCGGGACTGGTCCTGACCTCAACTGTGCTTGCCCGCAGGGGTGCCAACGTGCAAGAGTGACGGCATGGAGTTTTTAGGAATCAGCGGACCCGAGGCGATCATCATCGCCGTGGTGGTTCTCGTGGTTCTGGGCCCCAAGGGAATGAGCGAGGCCGCGCGACGCATCCTTGAAGTGCGCAGGCGCTGGTTGGAGGTGTCGGCCTCGTTCAGGAAGCAATCGGATCAGGCGATAGCGCAGCTTCGCGCTTACGCTTCCGACGCCTCGCAAGAAGATCGCGAAGCCAGCACACCCCAAGCGCACCAAAATACAGAGCCAGAAGCGCGCACATCTGAAGAATCATCGACCACAGGTCGGGGAGCGGATTCGTAATCGCCGCAAAAACTGTCGCACCCACGACCGCCCACCTCCAGCGGCGCAGAATCTGAGAAGTCGAGGCCAAGCCAAGGGCGTGAATCCCGATGATGATCATGGGGAATAGGAAAGATGCGCCGACGACCAGAGTAATGATGACGACAAAACTCAAGTAGGAGTCAAAGTCCAAAAGCGCCGAGGAACCCGGGGGAAGTTCTGACAGGAGGAGTGCGACCGCGTGGGGGAGGAACCAGATTGCCGAGGCAACTCCCGCAAGGAAGAGGAAAGCGCTGGGGATCGCGATGAGTGCGGCCCGTCGCTTCTCGGTGCGAGTGAGCGCGGGCGCAACAAAAAGCCAGAGTTGAGCGAGCCACCAAGGAGTGGTGAGGATGAATCCTGCCCACAGTGCGAAGGTGATGTGGGTTGAAAAGGGACCGATGACGGTTCGGAAATTGATCCCCGAGGCCCCGGCCGCGTGGAGCGGTTTCGTGAGCCAGGTGAGGGTTGGAGTGTAGAGGAACCATGCACCGACACCGCCGACGAGGACTCCCGCGATGCTCAAGAGGAGGCGTGTGCGCAGCTCAAGGAGATGTCGGGTGAGCGACATATGTGCTTGGGCGTCGACCTGAGGCATGGGGAGGGAATGAACTACTTGGTGGTCGAGTCTTCGTCGGAGGAAGGCGCATCCTCGGAGAGGTCGTTCATTTCCTTCTTAAGGATTTTGGCGCTCTGGCCGATCGACTTTGCAAGTTCTGGGAGCTTTTGGGCGCCGAAGAGTACAAGAACGACGACAAGAACGATGATCCAGTGGATGGGACGCATGCTTTCTCCTTCTTGGGCGGGATTCCTGGGATGAGCCTACACCGCCTTTCGTGATCTCAGCGTGAGAAAGACAACGAAAGGGGACGCGCTTAGGTAACACAGGTTATCCTAAGTTCAGTTAATTAGGTTATGAGTGGTTATCGTAAATCATTCGGTTGGGAGATGAATGTTCCTCGCGAACTTCTTGATTGCCCTGAGAGAGGGAGTCGAAGCTGCCCTCATCGTCGGAGTGGTCGCAGCATACTTGGTCAAGGTCGGAAGAAAAAACCTCCTTCCCAAGGTGTGGCTGGGAGTTGTCATTGCGGCAGCCATTCCCCTGAGCCTCGGTGCAATCATGACCTGGGGTCCCTACACGCTGTCATTCCAGGCGCAAGAAATCCTCGGCGGAACCCTCTCATTGGTCGCAGTCGCCATGGTGACCTGGATGATCCTGTGGATGAGTTCAAACTCCCGCCAATTTGCGCGCAAACTTCGCGAAGACACCGCCGCGCAGTTGGCTTCGGGCTCTGATTGGGGAGTCGTCTGGATTGCCTTCATTGCCGTGGCGCGAGAAGGAATTGAAACCGCACTTTTCGTGTGGGCAACAATCAAATCCTCGGCAGAAAGCGCGATCGCAGCTCCCGCACTCGGAGTGGTCACCGGTTTGCTCGTCGCAGTTGTCATTGGCTGGCTCATTTACACCGGAGCCGCTCGCATCAATCTCTCTGTTTTCTTCAATATCACCGGTCTGCTCCTGATCTTTGTTGCGGCAGGAATCGTTTCCTACGGCATTGGCGACCTTCAAGAATCGTCCGTACTCCCCGGATGGGGCGTCCCCATCTATGACATCACCGCCTACCTCGACGGCTCGGTCTACTCGTGGCTGACCACCTCTTCGTGGTGGTGGACCCTCCTGGAAGCAATGTTCAACGTCAATGCTTCCCCGACACATCTCCAGCTCATCGGCTGGGTGCTCTACATCGTCATTATTCTGCCGCTTTTCCTGGTGCGTTCCGGGATGATCGGCTCACAACACCACACCCCACAAGGAGAAAAATGAACGCCTCCCGCACGCGCCTCGTCATTGGAGTTGCGGCTGTTTCTGCACTGGGTTTGAGCGCATGCGTCGCCAATAACCCCTCGAGCACTTCGGCCTCGGGAAGTGCAGGCGCAAGCGACGCACCCCTGACCGTCACCATCACCGATGACACGTGTAAGGTTTCCGCCGCGAGCGTTCCCTCAGGCGTCGTCACCTTCAAACTGACCAACAACGGAACCGTCCGCAACGAATTTGAAATTCTTGCCGAAGACAAGCTCCGCATTGTTGGAGAGCGCGAAAACCTGGGCCCCGGAACCTCGGTCGACTACACCGTCACCCTGCAGCCCGGCAAGTACTTCACCGCCTGCAAGAAGAACATGGTTGGCGCACTTGTCGGCGCAACTGAATTCACCGTGACCGACTCTGGAAAGCCCGTCGAGGTTAGCTCGGACGAAAAGGCACAGATCGACGCCGCCGTCACCAACTACACCGCATACGTCCGTGATCAGTCCGGTCAGCTCCTGGAGCAAACCAAGTCCTTCGCTGAGCTGTACAAGAAGGGCGATTTTGATTCGGCCCGCAAGGCCTACGCCCCCACGCGCATGTACTACGAGCGCATCGAGCCCACTGCCGAGGCCTTCGGTGACATTGACCCCGCACTGGATCAGCGTGAAGCTGACTGGCAAGAAGAAGGCGCTGACGGAGAATGGACCGGCTGGCACGCCATTGAAAAGGACCTGTGGCGTCCCGATGGCTACCAGGGGTTGAGCGAGGAACAGCGCACAGCAATGGCCGATAAGCTGGTAGAAGACACTCAGAAGCTCTACGATCTGGTCTACTCCAACGACTTCAAGATCTCTCTGTCGGATATCTCCAACGGCGCAATCTCGCTGCTCGAAGAGGTTGCAACCACGAAGATCACCGGTGAAGAAGAAGCCTTCTCTCACACTGATCTGTATGACTTCGTCGCAAACGTCGAGGGCGCGAAGGTCGCATATGGGGATGTTGAAGATCTCGCGAAGGCGAAGGACCCCAAGCTGGCCGGAAAGATCAGTGATGCCTTCACCGAGCTTCAGCACGAGCTCGATAAGCACAAGGACGGCGACGGTTATGTCTCCTACGACAGCATTGACGAAGCGGGCCGCAAGGCCCTTTCCGACAAGGTCAATGCGCTTCGCTTGCCCCTGGCACAGCTGACGGCAGCAATTGTCCAGTAAGTACTAGTTACAACTCGTTGGGCGTGGCGCACCTGAAGGCGCGCCACGCCCAACGGCATCACTTTCACCATCCGTCTGTCATTAAAGGACCCAGTCATGACTCAGCATCACGAAGCAGCTGAAAACAATGGCAATGCCGATCACGAGGGCACCAAAGAAGGACTCTCGCGTCGCCAATTTTTAGGATTAGCCGGCCTCGGCGCACTTACCCTTGGGCTGGGCGGTGGCGGCGGATTCGCCCTCGGTCGCCACGCGGGTGATGGCATCGATTCCGATGTCATGAAGAAGACCTACGAGTTCCGCGGTGAACACCAGCAGGGAATCATTACCCCAGCTCAGCAGCAGATGCACACTGCCGCATTCGATCTGACGACCACGAACCGTGACACGCTCATTGAACTCCTCCAAGACTGGACCTTGGCCGCGGAACGCATGACTCATGGCGAACTGGTCAAGGACTACACGACTTCGCTGACGAAGGCGCCAGACGATACCGGCGAATCAATGGGGCTTGGCCCCGCCGGCCTGACCATCACTTTCGGTGTAGGAAAAACGCTCTTCATCGACGACGAAGGACGAGATCGCTTCGGTCTTGGCGATAAGCTTCCTGTTGCCCTACGTGACGGCATTCCGCCCATGGCAGCAGAAAAACTCGACCCCAAGCGCGGCGGCGGAGACCTCATCATCCAGGCTTGTTCCGAAGACCCCATGGTGAATCTCCACGCCCTTCACAACCTCACGCGCATCGCATTTGGTCGCGCGACCATGCGCTGGACACAACTGGGATACGGGCGAACCTCATCGACCTCAAAGTCCCAAGAAACGCCTCGTAATCTTTTCGGCTTCAAGGACGGAACATCCAACATCAAGGCCGAAGACTCTCAAGCCGAATTGGATAAGCACCTGTGGATCCAATCCGGTGATGACCAGGGTTCATGGGCAGCCGGCGGCTCCTACATGTGCGTTCGCAAAATCAAGATGATGATGGAGGTCTGGGACGAACTGGTCCTGGCTGAACAAGAACAGATCATCGGACGCGACAAGATCCACGGCGCACCTTTGTCGGGCGGAGAAGAATTCACGAATCCGGACTTCGCGAAGGAAGGACAGCAGGGCAACCCCACTGTTGGCTCCTCTGGCTTGGCTATCGCTCCGGACTCTCACGTCGCCATGATGAACCCGAATAACAACTCGGGACGACGCATGCTTCGTCGTGGATACAACTACCTTGAAGGCGTGGACTACTTGGGGCGCTTGGATGCGGGTCTGTTCTTCGTCGCCTACGTGCGAAATCCTGCAGAGGGCTTTATCCCCGTTTTGGCGAAGATGAAGAGCGACCAGCTCACCGAGTACCTCCAGCACTTGGCATCGGGTGTGTACCTCATGTTCCCCGGAGTGCGTGAGAAGGACACCTATGTCGGCCAGAAGCTCTTTGAGTAAGGGGATATGTGGTGAGTGACTCGAATCAGACGGGTGAACACGCAGACGTAAGCGAGGCCCTTCCCATTTCACAACGCCCGGCCTCGAACGCTCCCGGACACTGGGTGCTCGCAAGAGTCGGAAAGAAAGTTCTACGCCCCGGCGGCTTGGAACTGACTCTTCAGATGCTCTCCGAGGCGAAGCTAACGGGCTCCCGGGTGGTTGAATACGCTCCCGGGTTGGGGCGAACCGCATCGGAAATTCTTGCTGCACGCCCGGCCTCGTACACGGGGGTCGATAAAGATCCGGTTGCCGCCAAACACGTAAGAGAGTTGGTCGGCACGCGGGGGACAGTGATCAATGCTGATGCCGCCGACACCGGACTGGAGTCGGGGTCTGCTGATGTTGTCGTTGGTGAAGCCATGCTCACCATGCAGGGAGAGAAGTCTAAGAAAGCCATCATTTCCGAGGCCGTGCGGCTGCTGGCACCGGGAGGACGCTATGCGATCCATGAGCTTGCCGTTCAACCCGATACCATCGATGAGGAATTGCATACGCAGATTCGTCAAGATTTGGCACGTGCAATTCACGTGAATGCTCGTCCCCTCACCTGCGCGCAGTGGTCGCGGCTTTTGGAAGAATGCGGATTAGTGGTTGATAGCGTCCACACCGCGCCTATGGCCCTCCTAGATTTCTCGCGGAATATTCGCGATGAGGGTTTTCTTCAAACTCTGCGAATCATACGAAATGTTCTTTCAGATCGAGAGCTACGTGCCCGTGTGCTAGGAATGAGGAAGACTTTCCGCACATATCAACAGTGGATGTGCGGAGTGGCAATTGTGGCTCATAAGCCACTGGAAGGAGACACCGATGACGCTCAGTGACGACACCAATCTTGAGGTCCCCGTGCCGATCATGACCGATGTTCAAGACATCGCCTCTATGATCCAGATCAACGAACAAGCCACGGTTTCGCGCACCGTCATGCACTGTGAAGGAATGCGTCTGGTGCTCTTCTCCTTCGATAAGGATGAGATTCTCAGTGAGCACACCGCGGCAATGCCCGTGATCCTCCAGACCCTTGAAGGTGCTCTGGAAATCGTCGCTGATGGCCGTACAGTGATTCTGCGTCCGGGAGATGTGATCCACTTCGGAACGCGACTGCCTCACGCCGTGCGCGCGCTCGAGCCTTCCAAGATGGCGCTGTTCATGTTGGATTCACGGGAGCGATCACCAAAGAAGTAAGGCGAGACAATGTTGATCGGGGCTGGGTTTGTGAGTAACCCAGCCCCTTTCGTATGAGAGATTCAGTCGACGAGGCCGTTGACGGCGCTGTCCAACTCACGCAGCCACGCCTCGGCAGATACATCCGAAGGCATACGCCAATCTCCGCGCGGGGAGAGCGAGCCGCCGGCCATGACCTTGGGGCCATTGGGGAGTGCACTGCGCTTGAACTGCTGGGTGAAATAACGACGGATGAACAGACGCTCCCACTTCACGATCTCATCCAAGGAATACGAAACCTTGTCTTCCTCGGGGAAGCCAGCGGGCCAGTCCCCGTGAGAAGCATCGGACCACGCGTGCTCTGCCAAAAATGCAATCTTTGAAGGTCGCGCCCCGCGTCGCAGCACGTAGTAGAGGTTGAAGTCTTGAAGGTTGTAGGGGCCGATCTTGTCCTGAGTGGATTGCATCTTTTGTCCGGGCTTTGCGGGAACCAACTCCGGAGAAATTTCGGTTCCCAGAATTGACAGCAAAATCTCACCAACTTCGGGGGAGAACTGGCCAGAAGAAACCACCCAACGAATCAAGTGCTGGATCATCGTCTTAGGGACGCCAGTATTGACGGCGTAGTGGCTCATCTGGTCGCCCACACCGTAGGTGCACCAGCCCAGTGCAAGTTCCGATAAATCGCCAGTACCCAAGACAATGCCGCCCAGGTGATTTGCGAGGCGGAAAAGATAGTCCGTGCGTAGTCCTGCCTGGACATTCTCAAAAGTGACGTCGTAGTCGTCGTGCCCATCGGCGTAGGGGTGATCGATATCGGCCAACATCTGCCGAGCAGCGGGGGTGATATCGATTTCCTTGAAGGACACTCCGAGCCTCTCGCACAGTGCAATCGCATTGGTTTTCGTGCGCGCGGAGGTCGCAAAGCCTGGAAGTGTGTAGCCCAGAATATCTGTGCGCGGGCGCCCCAAGAGGTCCATCGCACGAGCCGCAACGATCAACGCGTGCGTTGAATCCAAACCACCAGAAACCCCAATGACAACCTTGGGCTGTCCGATTGCGCTCAGGCGCTTCGCAAGTCCCGCAACCTGAATGTTGTAGGCCTCGTAGCAGTCCTGTTCCAGCTGGCTCGGGTCGTCAGGGACGAAGGGGAAGCGATCGACCTCGCGTTCCAAACCCAGATCCTTTCGTGGTGGGTTCAGCTCAATGGCAATGCTGTAAGGGCGCGGGATGGAGAGGCCCTCAAGCATCTTTTGAGCGTTGTCGGTGAAAGAATTCTGGCGCGTACGCTCGGTGCGCAGATGCTCGACATCCACGTCGGCGACGGTGATCTGGGTTCCTGAGGCAAAACGCTGCCCGGCGGCAAGAAGCTGCCCGGCCTCGTAGATCAGGGTCTGCCCATCCCAGGCAAGGTCGGTCGTTGACTCACCCGGGCCGGCGGCGGTGTAGACGTAGGCGCAAGCACAGCGTGCGGAAGTTGACTGTGCCAGGAGCTTGCGTTCATCGCCTCGTCCGACGGTGATGGGGGAGGCGCTCAGGTTGAGCAGCACTGTTGCGCCTGAGAGCGCAAGGAGTGAAGCGGGAGTGACGGGAACCCACATGTCTTCGCAGACCTCAATTCCCACACACAGTCCCGGAATGTCGGTGACATCAATAGTGACAGAGCCAAAAGGCAACAGGGGAGCATCCCCCGTGTAGGGCTCTGTTGGCGCCCACGGAGCCTGAAGAAGATCGTTGTCAAAGCTCGGTGGAGTGACAAAGTGACGCTTTTCGTAGAACTCGCGGTAGTTCGGAAGATAGGACTTCGGGATGACGGCAAGTGCGCGGCCTCGGTGAATTGCAACCGCGCAATTGTAGAGGGCTGCACCCTTGCGCAGGGGCGCGCCGACGACGATTAGGGGGAGAAGATCCGTACTGGCATTGATGATTGCAGTGAGCGCGTGCTCGACCTCATCAAGAAGAACGTCTTGAAGGAGGAGATCGTCGATCGCATACCCCGAAACGCACAGCTCAGGGAAGAGCGCGATCGAGACACCGCGTTCATCGCAGCTTCGCGCGGCTGCAATGATTTCTTCGGCATTGGCCAGTGGCCGTGCGGGATGAACGGGGAGCGTCACTGCCGCCACGCGTGCGAAGCCCTGGTCATAAAGGGAATGGAAGTTCATGGCTTTCCTCCTGAGTCGCTAGGGCTATTGTCGCCTACTTGGGCGCCTTGCGCCTTCTCGAGGCCCTAGCTGGCTTGGTGTGTCTACTTCAGTTCGTTCATGATCTCTTCAAAAGAGTGAGCAACGGGGTCGCGGATGATGAGGTCTGCGTCAGCGTCGGCGTTCGTTGGCGTCGCGTTCATCAAGACCAAGTGTGAACCCGAGAAATAGTTGAGTAATCCCGCAGCGGGATAAACGACCAGAGACGTCCCAGCAACGATCAATAGATCGGCGTGCGCAATTGCCTGAACAGCGCCGCTAATGACTTCCTCGTTCAGCGATTCGCCATACATGACGATATCGGGGCGGAGCTGTCCGTGGCAGCGAGGACAGGTCGGGACCAACTCAGCAAAGGCCTCGGGAATCGAGGAAAGGGGATAGCCGGCCCCACAAGCGGTGCACAGAAGGTGCTCCCAATTTCCGTGAAGCTCCCAGACTGTGCGTGAGCTGGCCCGCTGGTGAAGACCATCGATATTTTGAGTGATGACGCATTCGAGAAGCCCATCTGACTCGAGCGAGGCAAGTGCGCGGTGAGCACCGTTGGGTTCGACCGGCTTGTGCACCTCGCGGAACCACTCCCAATAGGCCTCGGGATGAACCGAAAAGAAATCGATACTGAGGACCTGCTCCAAGGGGATTGTGCGCTCTTGGAAGTAGAAGCCGTTCGCACCTCGGAAATCTGGAATGCCTGATTCCGTGGAGACTCCCGCACCGCCGAAAAATACTGTTGAAGCAGAGGTGCGAAGCCAATTCGCAAGAGTTGAAACATCAGTGGTCATCGTTAGTCCTTTGACGATGGAACCGTTTAAGAATACGCCGAGGCCGGGGTGCACATGGCAGCCCCGGCCTCGTATTGCGATGAAAAGTCGCGTCTACACTCAGATCAGCGTGAGAGCCTGACGTGCGATTGCCAGCTCCTCGTTGGTAGGAACAACCATGACGGTAACAGAGGAATCATCGGTCGAAATGGTCGTTGCGGCAGAGAAACGCTGGTTGTTCACCTCGTCATTGATGCGCACACCGAAGGGGAGGAGGCGCTCGCAGACCTCGCGACGCAGATCCGCATCGTTCTCGCCAATGCCGGCGGTGAAGGTAATGACATCCAGGCCGCCAAGTTCGGCAGTGTAGGAGCCGATGTACTTGATGATGCGGGTGACGTAGATATCCAGAGCGAGGCGTGCACGGCGTGCGACCTCGGGGTCCTCAGAATCGACCATGTGGCGAACGGCGCGCATATCGTTCTCTCCGGTCAAGCCCTTGAGGCCCGACTGCTTGTTGAAGAGGTCATCGACTTCGTCGGCGCTCCAGCCGGTCTGACGCTGCAGGTGGAAAACGACGGCGGGGTCGATATCGCCGGTGCGGGTTCCCATGACCAAGCCCTCGAGAGGGGTCAGGCCCATCGAGGTGTCGATCGGACGGCCAGCCTTGACCGCGGACACTGATGCGCCATTGCCCAGGTGGAGGACGATCTGGCGCAGAGCATCGTTACCCATGAGGCGAGCAACCTGACCCGAGACGTACTGGTGAGAAGTGCCGTGAGCGCCGTAGCGGCGCACCGCGTACTTTTCGGCGACTTCCTGCTTGAGAGCATAAGTCGCAGTCTCCTCGGGAAGACGCTGGAAGAAAGCGGTATCGAAAACTGCCACGTGAGGGGTGTCGGGCATGAGCTCGCGGGCAACGTCGATGCCCTTGAGGTGCGCGGGGTTGTGCAGGGGAGCCAAGGCGCACAGCTCATCGATCAGGTCACGGACCTCGTCGGTGATCAGTGCCGGTCCGTCGAAGTACTTACCACCCTGAACGATGCGGTGACCAACGGCAACAATGTTGGCCTCGGCAAGAGAAGGGCCAACTTCGTCAAAGAGGCGCAGAACTTCACGCATGCCAACTTCATGGTCGGCAATGGGTTCGTTCACATCGACGACCTTCTCGCCGTACTTGTGCTGGATGTGGCCCTCAGATTCGCCGATGCGCTCAACGAGGCCCTTGGCGATTGCGTCACCATTATCGGGGTTGACAAGCTGGTATTTGATGGAGGAAGAACCAGAGTTAATAACGAGAACGGTGTCGGTCACGACATACCTTCCTTGGGAGTGCTGACGACCCGGGGCAACTCGACGAAGCCGGAGGTCGTCCGCCCGGATTGTTGTGGGCAGTTAACTGAATTTTACTCGCGTCTATTACGCGGACGTGATTCGAGGGTGTGGGATTGTCCCCACACCCTCGAGAGTCGTTAGCCCTGTGCCTGAACGGCTGTCAAGGCGACGGTATTGACAATGTCTTCAACCAACGCACCGCGTGAGAGGTCGTTCACGGGCTTGTTGAGTCCCTGCAAAACCGGGCCAATCGCAACGGCGCCGGAAGAACGTTGAACGGCCTTGTAGCCAATATTTCCAGCGTTGAGCGAGGGGAAGATGAAGACGTTCGCGTGGCCCGCGACGGGGGAGTCGGGCAGCTTGACCGAGGCGACGGCCTCGTCAACGGAAGCGTCGAACTGGATCGGTCCCTCAAGGGCCAGCTCGGGAGCCTTCTCGCGGGCAAGGCGGGTGGCCTCGACAACCGCATCCACGTCGACGCCCGAACCAGAGGTGCCGGTCGAGTAGGAGAGCATGGCAACCTTCGGATCGAGGCCGAACTGACGTGCGGTCGCTGCCGAGGAAATCGCGATATCTGCCAGCTGCTCGGGGGTCGGGTTGGGGTTGACGGCGCAGTCGCCGAATGCCCACACGCGATCCTTCAGCAGCATGAGGAAGACCGAAGAAACGATCGAGACACCGGGAGCGGTCTTAATGATCTGGAAGGAAGGAACGATGGTGTGCGCGGTGGTGTGGATGGCGCCCGATACCATGCCGTCGGCGTCGCCCATGTGGACCATCATCGTGCCGAAGTAGGAAACGTCGCGAACCTTATCGCGAGCCTGCTCAATGGTCACGCCCTTCTTTGCGCGCAGACGTGCAAACTCTTCGGCGTAGCGCTCTGCGTATGCGGGGTCGTCGACGGAAACGACGCTGGCTGCCGAAACATCCAAGCCAAGTTCCGCTGCTCGTGCGTTGATTGCCTGAGCATCGCCGAGCAATACCAGGTCGGCAATTCCGCGCTCAAGAACGATTGCGGCTGCATGCAGGACGCGATCATCTTCGGGTTCGGGCAAGACGATGCGCTTGCGGTTGGAGCGGGCGCGTTCGATGAGGTCTGCCTGGAAAGAAAGGGGAGTGACAACCTGCGGTGCCTCAAGCGCCGAGGCCGCTTCCAGAGTTTGTGCGCTGAAAGGCAGTTCCAGAACGGGCAGTTCCGTCTGAACGTGCGAGGCCATGGCTGCGGGGAGAGCAACTGCGGCCAGGCGGGTTGCGTGCTGGCGTGCGCGGCGCTCAAGAACTTCAATCTCGCGCTGAACGAGCTCGGGCGATGCGCCTTCGGTGTCAAAAGCGGCGATCACGCGCGCATTCGTTGAAGCTGCGACGTCGAGGTTCCAGCCCAAGGTGTCGAAAGTCGACACGGAACCCTCGGGGAGTGCGTCAATGAGGACGGTGTCTTCTGTGTGAGAGCGGATATCTTCCACGACGCGGGGAAGGGCTTGCTCGGGGTTGGAGGTGATGGCCTCGATTGTTGAGGTGCCACCGGCGCTCACCCGTGCCAGCGTTGATGAGGGGACAAGCTTGGCGAAGTCGTCACTGACCTGTGAGGCGGCTTCTGCCTGTGCGGTAATGACGATAAAACGGGCGGTCACGTCTGCTCCTTGCGTGTTGGGTCTAGTCGTGCGGCTGTTTGGTCGGAAACCAAGGAAGCCAACGGGACTATGGTAGTCCTCCCGTGTTCAGTGCGTCGCGCTCATCCCCGGTGACGCGATAGGCTGTGCGTTATGGAAGAGGAATCCTCAGGATCGACAGGTGGAATTGCGACGCTAGCGAGCGTTGCTTTTGTTGTCCTCTCCTGCACGACGATGGCTGTCCTTGCGGTGATGAATCATCCGCACAAAGCGGTTCTCGTGCTAGTGGGAACCATGTTCATCATGGCGGCGATGCGCGCGGTGTGGCCTGGTCGCCCATGGTTTGCTTCACGTCGTCGGTGGGCCGATGTTGGGCTCTATGTCGTTCTTGGA
Organism: Actinomyces sp. Marseille-QA0893; assembly: GCF_976954355.1. Classification (NCBI taxonomy): domain Bacteria; kingdom Bacillati; phylum Actinomycetota; class Actinomycetes; order Actinomycetales; family Actinomycetaceae; genus Actinomyces; species Actinomyces sp. Marseille-QA0893. The sequence goes on along the minus strand of NZ_CDRJSY010000001.1, from coordinate 458,618 downwards.
GCGCTTATTTGGTACTTCTCTCCCTACACCGCAACCCTCGGCCTCGGTTAATGTGACCCAGTAAACATTTGTTTCATATTGTGGGCAGTGCTGACTTCTTGTTCTAAACCTGAGACTCTTGCCAAGTCCGTAATCAATCACAAGAGGTTTATGCAATGAGAAAGTTCCTCGAACAAAGCGGCATCCTTTTATGGGTGCTGGCGGCTATTGTTTTGGCTTTGGTCCTCGGCTCCGTCACCGTCGGTGGATCCCACATTATGCCCTCCGCTCTGGGCAATGTGTTCGTCACTTTCTCTACAATTTTTGGCCAGTTCCTCTCCTTCTCTATTCCGCTGATCATCATCGGCCTGGTAACCCCTGCAATCGCAGACCTCGGTAAGGGAGCCGGCCACTGGCTGGGACTCACCGCCGCTCTTGCCTACGCCTCGACGATGTTCGCAGGTTTCTTGACCTACGGCGTGTGTGCGTACTTCTTCCCGAAGGTTCTTGTTGGGCAGCTGACTCAGGTCGAAACTCCGAAGGAAGTTCTCAAGACCTACTTCACCATCGAAATGCCTCCGGTCGTCGGCGTGATGACCGCGCTCTTGCTCTCCTTCGTTATTGGAATTGGCCTGTCCTTGGTGCCTCGGGGCGTTCTGCGTAAGGGCTTCATTGAGTTCCGCGCGATCATCACCCGCTTGATCGAGAACATCATCGTTCCGCTACTTCCCCTGCACATCTTCGGTATCTTCTTGAACCTCACCTACACCGGCGAAGCGGTTCACATTATGCGCACGCTCATCCGCGTCGTCGTGATCGTGCTCATCCTCGAAGTTGTCATTCTGCTCACGCAGTACTTTGTTGCCGGTGCGGTTGGCCGCGTCAACCCCTTCAAGGCCATCTTCACCATGCTCCCGGCGTACTTGACCGCTTTGGGAACCTCGTCCTCGGCAGCAACGATTCCTGTCACCTTGCGCCAGACCCGAAAGAATGGCGTGTCGGATGCTGTCTCTTCGTTCACGATTCCTCTTTGTGCAACGATCCACCTGGCAGGATCGACCTCGAAGATCTTCGCCTTTGCCTTCGCGATCGTCTACACCCAGGGCATGACCGTGACCACTACGCAGTGGGTCGGATTTATCTTCATGCTCGGTATCACCATGGTTGCTGCTCCGGGTGTCCCCGGCGGTGCAATTATGGCGGCAACCGGTATCTTGCAGTCGATGCTGGGCTTCGATGATTCTGCAGTTGCTCTGATGATTGCCACCTACATTGCGCTGGACTCCTTCGGAACTGCAACGAACGTGACCGGTGACGGTGCAATCGCGATCATCATGGATCGCGTCACCGGCGGCAAGTTGGGGCCCGAGGGCGATTCCGAGCACACTCGTGAGCTTGCCTTCGATGGAATGGCATACCTCCACAAGGTTTCTGTCGAGGGCGTTGTGAGCCCCGAAGAGCTGGCAGAGTCTGCTGCTCTGAACGGCACGACCATCACCGAGAGCGGTCGTTCCTGAACAATTTCTCACCGCGAATTTAAGGTGGATGCAACGGCGTGCATTAAGCAATAGACTTAATGCACGCCGTTCACTGTTGATCACTGTGGGAATGGAGCATGACTGTGGAGCAAGTCGCCTTCGATAGCACGTCAGAACCGATAAAGATCGGTGTCCTTACCTCTGGTGGGGATGCACAGGGAATGAATGCCGCGGTTCGCGCAGTCGTTCGCACCTCTCTTGCCCGAGGCGCTCGCCCCTTTGCGATCCTCGACGGTTGGTCGGGCGCAGTGAAAGGTGGCGATAGCATTCGCCCCATGACCTGGACCGATGCCTCGGGAATTCTTGCACAGGGCGGAACGGTCATCGGTACCGCTCGTTGCCCAGAATTTCGCGAGTACGAAGGCCGCCACGCAGCGGCACTGCACCTGATCGAACAGGGGATCGACCGCCTCGTCGTCATTGGCGGCGATGGATCGCTGTCGGGAACCGAAGAATTCCGCACGGAATGGGCCCAGCACCTCAGCGAGCTGGTCAATGAAGGCCAGATCAGCGCTGAACAAGCGAAAGCGCACGAACGCCTCTACATCGTCGGACTGGTTGGTTCCATCGATAACGATATGGTCGGCACCGACATGACGATCGGCGCGGACACTGCACTGCACCGAATCGTTGACGCAATCGACCAGATCTCTTCAACCGCGGCCTCGCACCAGCGCACCTTCATTGTCGAGGTCATGGGACGTCACTGCGGGTACCTTCCCTTGATGTCTGCGGTCGCAGGCGGCGCAGACTATGTCTTCACTCCTGAAGACCCGGCTCGCGACGGCTGGGAAGACGAGATGGTCAACCTGCTCAAGGAAGGGCGCGCTGCAGGGCGACGCGAATCGATCATCATCGTCGCCGAAGGAGCAATGGATCGCACGGGAAATCCCATTACTTCCCAAGACATTGCCGATGCTTTCAAGGAACGTACCGGCGAAGATGCGCGAATCACCATCTTGGGTCACGTTCAACGAGGCGGTACCCCCTCTGCCTATGACCGCTGGATGTCGACCTTGCTTGGCTACGCTGCGGTTCAAGAAATCCTTAATCCCGCAGATCCTGATGTTGCCTCGATTCTGGGCGTGCGGCACAACCGCGTGACCCGCATTCCGCTCATGGAAGCGGTTCATGAAACTCGCGGCGTTAAAGACCTCATCAAAGCTGGGGATTTCCAGGCAGCGCAGGCTGCTCGAGGTCGTTCCTTCACTGTGATGGTGGGGATCAACCAGCTTCTGGCGACACCTCCTCATCTCGCGGACAATCCCCCGAAGGAACGCGGCAAGCGTGTCGCTATTCTGCACGCCGGTGGCCTCGCGCCGGGCATGAACACCGCGGCACGCGCAGCGGTCAGGCTCGGCATTGCCAAGGGATGGACGATGCTCGGAGTTGACGGCTCATGGGCCGGCTTGGCAGATAATCAAGTGCGTGAATTGACGTGGGAAGACGTTGAAGGTTGGGCTTTCCAAGGCGGTGCTGAACTGGGCACTCGTCGCCCGATTCCCCCCGTCAATGAATACTACGCACTGGGCCGCGCGATCGAGCGCAATGAGATTGATGCGCTCTTGGTCGTCGGAGGCCTGAACGCTTACCTTGCCGTCAAGGAAATGACGACCGAATTGGATCGCTACCCGGCGTTCCGCATCCCGATCGTTCTGGTTCCGGCCTCGATCGATAACAACCTCCCCGGTGCGGAACTGGCAATCGGTACCGATACTGCGCTCAACAACGCGGTGTGGGCGCTCGATCGGATCAAGGAAAGCGCCGCGGCCTCGAAGCGGTGTTTCGTAGCGGAACTCATGGGGCGCCGCTGCGGATACCTAACCCTCATGGCGGGCATCGCCTCGGGCGCGGAATACGCCTACTTGAATGAAGAAAACACGACTCTGGCTGAAATTGACCAGGACGCACATCGCATGCACCAGACCTTCGAAAACGGGCGTCGACTTTTCCTTGTCGTCGTCAACGAAGAGGCCGATGCGCACTATAACCGCGAATTCCTCGCTAACGTTTTCGAGGCCGAAAGTGGAGGTCTCTATGATGTGCGTTCCTCCGCGCTGGGCCATCTCCAGCAGGGCGGAACTCCAACTCCCTATGATCGTCTTCTTGCGACTCGCCTGGTCAATGCTGCTCTTAACGAATGCGCAGACCAGTTTGCCGAGGGGCGAGCACAAGCCGTCTACGTAGGCGATATGGGGAATGCAATTCAGGTGCGTCCTGTTGAGCACATGTTCGATGACCTCGACTTTGCAAACCGGCGCCCCTTCAACCAATGGTGGCGCGATCTTCGCCCGATTCTGGCTGCAGTATCGGTGCAAGCCCCGCCGCGTGAACTACAGCCAGTGACTATTATTCAGGCTGAGGGCTTTGGCCACTGAGCGGGAATACCGGAACTTTCGATAATCAGGAGAATGCACGATGAGCGCAATTGACCCGACGACGACCCCTGCCTGGGCGCAACTGGACGAACACGCGGAGGTCTTTAACCCTGACCTGCGCGCATGGTTCCAAGACGATCCGCAGCGCGCCCAAAAGTGGACGCTGAATGTGGCGGACCTGCATGTCGATCTGTCCAAGAACCTGATCGATGACGCGACTTTGGAACAGCTTCTTGCGCTGGCCGATCAAACCGAGGTCTTCGCTCTTCGTGACGCGATGCTGCGAGGCGATCGCATCAACGTGACCGAAAACCGTTCCGTCCTCCACACGGCATTGCGCCGCGCAGCGGGTGAGGAACTCATCGTCGATGGGCGCAATGTTGTCGCCGATGTTCGCGAGGTTTTGGAGCGTGTCTATTCTTTCGCAAACCGCGTCCGCTCGGGTGAATGGGTTGGTGTGACCGGCAAGCCCGTGAAGACCGTGGTCAACGTGGGAATTGGCGGCTCTGATCTGGGTCCCGTCATGGCCTACGAAGCCCTTAAGCCCTACGTCCAAGAGGGCTTGGAGTGCCGTTTCATCTCCAATATTGATCCGACCGACGTGGGTGAGACCACCAAGGATCTGGACCCCGAAACCACTCTGGTGATCGTCGCCTCGAAGACCTTCACCACCCTGGAAACCATCACCAACGCACACGCCGTGCGCGACTGGTTCTTGAGCTCCCTGCGTGCCAAGGGGATCATTAACAATGATCCCGAGCAGGAGAAGGATGCCATCTCCAAGCACTTTGTCGCCGTTTCAACGGCTCTGGACAAGGTTGCGGAATTTGGTATCGACCCGGCGAATGCTTTCGGATTCTGGAGCTGGGTTGGCGGACGCTACTCGGTAGATTCTGCAATCGGCACCTCGCTTGCAATCGCCATCGGTCCCGAGCATTTCGAAGAATTCCTCGGCGGAATGCGCGCAATCGATCAGCACTTCGCCTCGGCAGCGCCGAAGGAAAATCTCCCGCTGATCATGGGCCTGCTCAACGTCTGGTACTCGAACTTCTTGGGTGCTGATACCCACGCAGTGCTTCCGTATTCGCAGTACCTGCACCGTTTCCCCGCCTACCTCCAGCAGCTCACCATGGAGTCCAACGGTAAGTCCGTGCGCCGCGATGGCTCTCCGGTCTTCTACGACACCGGTGAGGTTTTCTGGGGAGAACCTGGCACCAACGGTCAGCATGCCTTCTACCAGCTGATTCACCAGGGAACCCGTATGGTTCCGGCAGACTTCATCGCCTTTGCCCGCCCGACTTGGCCGATCCGCGACGGCGAAGCTGATATGCACGAGCTGTTCTTGTCGAACTTCTTTGCTCAGACTAAGGCGCTGGCTTTCGGAAAGACCGCAGAAGAGGTTCGCGCCGAAGGAACCGCAGAAGAGTTGGTGTCCGCCCGAGTCTTTACCGGTAACCGTCCGACGACCTCGATTATGGCGCCCGCGCTGACCCCCGCTGTCCTCGGCCAGCTCATCGCCCTCTACGAGCACATCACTTTCGTTGAAGGCGCTGTCTGGGGACTGGATTCCTTCGACCAGTGGGGCGTGGAACTGGGCAAGGTTCTCGCCAAGCAGATCCTCCCCGCAATCGAGGGCGACCAGAGCGTTTTGGCCCAGCAGGATTCCTCCACTCGCGAGCTCATCGAGTTCTACCGTGCGAATCGCTAAGGGATAGCCGCAGGCTTGTGCGGGTCGTAGTCATTGCCGAGGCAGTGGCTGCGGCCCGCTTTTTTCTTGCCTGGGGTGGGGCTTAGGAATCCTTAGACGCTTCCTGCCCTCTGTAAAGGAAAGGTCCTTCAGTGGCGGAGGTGTTCGTGCTGCGCGTGCGAAATCGATTCAACTTGGAAGGTCGAATGAGCGATTTCGACAGGGAAATGGTGCATTGCGCACTCGTTCAGAGAGTGAATAATCTGGTCGCGCTGGCCGGCGGTAACCGCCTCGGAAACCTCAATATGTGCGGTAACGGTCACCAGGTTTGAAGCTACCGAGCTCACGTGAAGATCGTGAACATCCTCGACCAAGGGTATTGACAGCATGTGCTGACGGACCTGTTCAAGATCAATCTCTGCGGGCACTTCTTCCATCAAAATCCGCAGGGTTCGAAGCAATAACATGCACGCACGCGGAGCCATCAAGAGTGCGATGAAAATCGAGGCTAGTGCATCCGCGCGACTCCATCCGCCAATTAATTCAACAGTTGCAGCAATGATGACTGCAAAAGAACCCAAAGCGTCGTTTGCCACTTCAAGAACGGCTGCGCGCATATTGAGCGATGCGTGGCGCCCACCGATCAACACCATCAGCGAGAGCGCATTCGCGACCAAGCCCAAAACCCCGACCCACAGCATGGGCGCTGCGTGGACCTCAACGGGGGAGACCAGACGCTGGATGCCTTCAATGGCAACCAAAAGACTGATGATAACCAACATGCCTGCTTGGAAGGCTGCAGCAAGAACTTCCGAACGTGCCCATCCCCACGTCCGTCGATTATCACGAGGGCGCATGGCCAGGCTCGCAGCGATGAATGCAATGATCAATCCCGCAGAGTCAACCGCCATGTGTCCGGCATCAGCGGCAAGAGACAAAGAAGATGTGAAGAAAGCAGCAACAAGTTCTGTGAGGAAAATCGTTGCTGTGATTGCTAGTGCGATCGCAAGCCTTTTCCGAGAAGCACTGTGGCCGTGTGAGTGATCATGTCCATGCGAATGATCATGACCGTGGGAATGCGTGTGTTCGTGGCGGCTCGCTGATACTTTTTCCGCAGTATCTTCGCAGGCATTCTCGCTCTGCCCAGCGCAGCACCTCGACTCTGAGTGTGATTCCTGAGGGCTTGGCGTCAGTGGGGATTCGGACATAGTGAATAGCATAGTGCCCTGTCTTCGGCGAAGACAGGGCACTGAGAGCGAACAGTCCTGTTGATCAGAGTGTCAACATGACCTTCGTCGCGCGACGTTCATCCATGGCAGCGTAGCCCTCGGCTGCCCGCTCAAGAGGCAGAACCAGATCGAAGACAGCGCCCGGGTTGATCTCGCCGCGGTAGATCAGGTCGATCATCGTGGGTAGGTACTTGTGCACGGCCGCAGGTCCGCCAAACGTGTGGACCTCGGCAAAGAACATGCGGTCCATGTCCAGTGAGACGCCGTGGGGAACGCCCACGAAGGACAGGTGACCACCGGGACGCACGCAGCCGAGCGCCTGATCGAAGGATGCCTCGTTGCCGACCGCCTCGACGACGCCGTCTGCGCCAAGGCCGTCGGTCAGTTCCTTGATGCCGGCGATGCCCTCCTCGCCGCGCTCTTCTACGATGTCCGTCGCGCCGAACTGACGGGCCAGCGCCTGGCGATCCGCGTGACGCGACATCGCGATGATGCGCGAGGCGCCCAGCTGCTTCGCACCGATGATCGCGCCGAGGCCCACGGCCCCGTCGCCCACGACGACGATCGTCTTCCCGGGAGCTGCCCCGGCCTCGTCAGCGGCGAACCAGCCGGTGCCGAGGACGTCGGAGGCGGCAAGGAGGGAGGGAATCTGCTCCTCTGTTGGCATCGCAGGGGTCTTCACCAGAGTGCCATCCGCGAGGGCCACGCGTGCGTATTCGGCTTGGGTACCGCCGGCGCGCATGGCACTCCTTGGGTAGAAGAATTTATTCCCATAAAGCTAGTCCGTAAATAGCTGAGGCTGCAGTTGATAGAGCGCGATTTCACTGAAGGCAAAGAATGCTTTCCCAGCCCGCTGATTCGTAAGCAAGTACACTGAAGCCCATGGCTTTCACTGTTACCAGCGTTAATGTCAATGGAATCCGTGCCGCACACCGCAAGGGTATGATGGAGTGGCTCGACGCCAACCCCTGCGATGTTCTTCTTCTCCAAGAAGTCCGTGCGGATGAAGAAATCGCCACCGAACTACTGGGCGATTCATGGGAAAGCATCATTCTTCCCTGCCGAATTAAGGGACGTGCTGGCGTTGCAGTTGCAGTGCGCAAGGATAGCGCTCACATCAGTGGAGAACCGCGCCTTTTCCTGGATGACCAGGAAACCGATGTTGATTCTGGACGCTGGCTAGAAGTGGTGGTTGAAACCAAGGCGGGGCGCGTTCGCGTCGTTTCCGCCTACTTCCACTCGGGTGAAAAAGACACTCCCAAGCAGGACGCGAAGATGGCGCATCTTCCGCGTATTGGCCGCCGCATGGGAGAACTCTTTGCCGAGGCCGCGCAGGGGCAAACGGGCGTCCTCGGGACCGTCGTTGCTGGGGATTTCAACATTGTTCGCAGCCGCTCCGATATTAAGAATTGGACCTCGAACCACAACAAGCGCGCGGGTGTGCTCGATGAGGAAATCGCATTCCTGGATCAGTGGCTCGACGCTGGATGGCATGACGTCATGCGTGATCTTGCCGGTGATGTTCAGGGGCCCTACACCTGGTGGTCCCAGCGCGGCCAAGCTTTTACCAATGACACGGGTTGGCGCATCGATTACCAGTTTGCGACTCCCGCGCTTGCGGAGAAGGCAACCTCTTTCGCGATTGGTCGCGCGGCCTCGTACGAGGAACGCTGGAGCGACCACGCACCGCTGTCGGTGAGCTACGAACTCTAAATACTCAGGCGCTTTCGAAATCAAAAAGCGCCATGGAGGAGTAGACGCCGTTCTCGTCCACGCGGTCTAAGCGGAATCCGGGAACCATCCACGAGGCCTCGTAAGAGCCGATGCTCATCGCGCGGTCCAGCGCCTCATCGGACACACCCTGCGCAAGGGTTACGTGTGCGTGATAGGGGAATCGAGCCTCGGCGTACAAGGGACCGGAGCGGATATCCTCCGCCAAGAAGGTGCACTCGCGCGCGCCCTCGGCAAGAGAAAGATAGACAACCGGTGAAACCGGGCGGAAAGTTCCCGTCTCACCCAAAGTCACTCGGAAAGGCGTGTAGCGCTGCGCAACCGTGCGCAGGTGCTCGATCACGTCCTCGCGGCGGTCCTTATCCACTGCTGTTGGTGGAAGAATCGTGATGTGGGCGGGCACTTTTGTTCCCTGCTCATCGCCCAAACCGACGCGAATATCCGTCAGCGCGCTCACCCAGGGTTCAGGTATCGCAACGACAACGCCGAGCCATTCTTGGCCCGGTAAACGCTGAGGGAGATACATGAAACTACCTGAAATGGGGAATACGAACTCGCCCATGGTACATGGGGAGACCGGCGTCGAGCACATCGAGTCCACAAGCATATCGGCGTAAGGAAGATGCCCAATGCGCTACGCTGAAGACACTGTATTGATCGATTCACCCAAGGAAGTGTGCACGTGGATCTGTCCTGGTCAGCCGCTCTGAGCGCCCAAGAAGGACGCAAACTCGCCGGCGAACTTTTTGAAGAAACTTTCGGCTACCAGCCGCTCGATGTATGGTCGGCACCCGGGCGCGTCAATGTTATTGGCGAGCACGTCGACTACAACGGGGGCCCCTGTCTTCCCATCGCACTCCCGCATCGAGCCTTCATCGCCTACGCCCCCCGCGAAGATCGTCTTTTGCGCTTAGTTTCGCCTCAGACTCGCGAGGCCGTCGATGAGCTGGACCTCGACAAGGTTGCGCCGCGTGGCTGCGAGGGCGAAGTTATTGGCTGGGCCTCGTATCTTTCCGGCGTTGCGTGGGCGCTTGAGAAGGCCGGTTATGGGCCGATTCGCGGCTTTGACGCTGCACTCTACTCCTGCGTTCCCCGCGGTGGTGGGCTTTCTTCCTCTGCTGCCCTTGAATGCGCAATGGCCGTCGCCATTGACGAGGCCGAAGACCTAGGCTTGGCCGGCCCGCTGAGTGCGCCCAGCGATAAGGGGCGAGCAATCCTCGTTGAGTGTGCGCGCCGCGCAGAAAACGAGATTGCGGGAGCAAACACCGGGGGACTGGACCAGACCGCGTCGCTGCGTTGCGAAGAAGGCCACGCCCTTGCATTGGATTGCCGCGATATGAGCGTCGAACACATCCCCTTCGATCTCGAATCTCAGGGGCTTGCGCTGCTCGTTATCGATACGCGGGCTGCGCACTCCTTGGCGGATGGACAGTACGGACAACGCCGCGCTGATTGCGAAGAGGCCGCCCGACTCCTGGGCGTGGAACAGCTCGTTGAGGTCGAAGACCTGCAAGGTGCCAGCGAGGCTTTGGAAGATGAGAGGCTCCGTAAGCGTATGCGTCACGTTGTCTCTGAAATTGCGCGCACTCGCGCGTTGATTGACCTCCTCAAGGAAGGCCCACTGGAAGGCTCGCGTGTCCAGGTCGTCGGTGCGCTCATGAATGATTCGCATGATTCTCTGCGCGATGATTACGAGGTGTCGTGCACGGAACTTGATGTCGCTGTGGACGCTGCGCGCGGCGCGGGTGCCTATGGTGCGCGAATGACAGGTGGGGGATTCGGAGGCAGTGCCATCGCCCTGGTTGATCGCGAGCGTGTGGAGGAAACCGCGCAGGCGGTTGCGCGCGCATTCGCTGATCATGAGTTGGGGGAGCCGGCGTTCATTGTTGCCGTTCCTTCTGCTCCCGCCGGCAAACTCTGAAGTACTCTCAACGCATAACTTCACAGGTGTGCCACCTTCTTCCTGGACGCAGATGCGGGGAGGGGGTGGCACAATCGTTCTATGACTTCAACGGATCCTTGGATGGTTGTGGGCCTGGGTAACCCGGGCGCACAGTACGCGAATACCCGTCACAATGTCGGGCACATGCTCGTGGATCTGCTCGCAGCCAATGCGGGAGTACAGCTTGTCGCCCATCGTTCAGGGACCCACTGTGCTGATATCCGACTGGGAATGCTTCCCGGGGGCGTTCCTGGACCGCGAGTGATTCTGGCAATCAGCGATTCCTACATGAACACTTCTGGAGGTCCCATTGGACGCCTCGCGAAGTTCATGAATGTCGCGCCTTCGCGTCTCTTGGTCGTTCACGATGATCTTGACCTTCCTGAAGGTACTCTGCGCTTGAAGACCGGGGGCGGAGAAGGCGGCCACAACGGTCTCAAATCAATCTCCCAGGTCCTGGGCACACGTGACTACAACAGGCTACGAATCGGAATTGGTCGCCCACCGGGGCGTATGAATCCCGCTGATTACGTGCTTGCGCGAATGAATCAAAACCAACTGACCGAGCTCGCAGTGACCATCGCCCAAGCAGGAGACGTTGTCGAAGATATCGTCACCACAAGTTTCAGTGAGGCGCAGCAGCGCTTGCACACGCAACAGGGAGCCTAAGTGCCGCAGTTTTCCTCTCTTCTCCCATCATTCGAAGGCGACGCAGCACTATCGCAGGTGCTCGAATCCGTTGACCAGGGGATCTCTGGTTGTGCAGTTGCTCCCGCTGGCGCGCGTATTCCCCTCATTGCATCGATGGCTGCTCGCCGAGGTGGAACAACCTATGTCGTGACCCCAACCGGGCGCGAGGCCGAAGAAACGGCGCTCGCCCTGCGCGCGTGGATCGACGAAGTCGAGGTCTTTCCTTCGTGGGAGACACTGCCGCATGAACGCCTCTCACCTCAAGCAGACACCATGGCTCAACGCATCGCGGTGTTGCGGCGCCTTGTTCACCCGCAATCGGGCGATGAACACGCGGGAGGTCTCAATGTTGTTGTGATTCCCGTTCGAGCGCTCATGCAGCCCATCATTCATGGGATTGCTGATCGTGCCCCCGTGCGCGTGAAGTCCGGGGATATCGTTGACCTCCCGCACTTGGCTCAAGACCTTGAAAACCTGGGCTACGAGCGTGTCGATATGGTCGAGCGGCGCGGACAATTTTCGGTTCGTGGTGGCATTCTTGATCTATTTCCCCCTCAAGAAGCGCACCCTTTGCGCATCGAATTATGGGGAGACGAAGTCGATGAAATCCGAGCCTTCTCCGTATCTGATCAGCGAACTTTGGGGGTTGTGGAGTCCGGTGTGTGGGCGGTTGCCTGCCGGGAGCTACTGCTGACCCCACAGGTTCGTGCCAAGGCCCGAAATGAAATAGACCAGCTTCCCGGCGCAGCCGAAATCCTGGAATTGGCATCGCAGGGAATCGCGGCTCCCGGCCTCGAATCTCTCGCTCCAATCTTGGTCGGGGGAATGGATTCTTTCCTCGATCTCATTCCTGCTGGCGGGCTCTTTGTTGCCGTTGACCCCGAGCGCATTCGTGCTCGCGGGGCGGACCTGGTTGCAACCACAGAGGAATTTCTCGCCGCGGCCTGGTCTCAGGCTGCCGGTGGGGGAGCAGTGCCCCTTGAAGCAGGCCAGGCCTCGTTCATCCCATTGGAAGAAATCTGGGGAGCGCAGGGGCGTCCTTGGTGGGACCTGACGGCTCTTCCTCCCGCGCAACTTGCTCAGGCAATCGCTGAACAGGGTGGAAGCCTCGCGAAGAATGAAGACGAAGAGGCGCAAACCTCGGGAGCGCTCCTGAAGAAAGAAGCACACTCCGTCGTTGTTTCAGACGAACTGGTTGCTCTGGGTGCGCGGGACGTGCGCCCCTATCGAGGCGATTATGCGCGTGCTCTCGACGATATCCGGACTCTGCTCCGGGCAGGATGGACGCTCATTCTTGCGGCTGAAGGAGAAGGCCCTGCCCGTCGTTTGAACTCCATTGCGACGGATGCGGGAATCGGAAGTCGCATCGTTGAAGAGTGCGATCCTTCGCAGGACCCTTCGGTGCTCTACGTTGTCTCAGCTCCGCGAACTCGCGGTTTTGTTGCGCCCGAACTCAAACTTGCGATCATCTCCGAATCGGACCTATCCGGGCGCGTGGGTGCAACAACCCGAGATATGCGGAAAATGCCCTCGCGCAGGCGTAAAGGAGTCGATCCCCTCACGCTTCATCCGGGGGATTACATCGTTCACGATCAGCACGGAATTGGGCGATTCATTGAGCTTGTCTCCCGCACTGTTGGACGCGGGGAAGGACAGGTTACTCGCGACTATTTGGTCTTGGAATACGCGCCCTCAAAGCGTGGCCAGCCCGGTGATCGACTTTTCATCCCAACCGACAGCTTGGATCAGATCTCGAAGTACACGGGTTCCGATCAGCCCGCACTGACCAAGATGGGCGGCGCCGACTGGGAGAAAACCAAAGCAAAAGCCCGCAAAGCCGTCAAAGAAATCGCGCAGGAACTCATTCGCCTCTACGCGGTGCGTCAAGCAACGAAGGGACACGCTTTCGGTCCGGACACCCCGTGGCAACGCGAGTTGGAAGATTCCTTCCCCTACGTGGAAACACCCGACCAACTCGTCACTATCGACGAAGTGAAAGCCGACATGGAAAAGCCCATGCCCATGGATCGCCTTCTCACGGGCGACGTGGGCTATGGGAAAACCGAGATCGCAGTCCGCGCGGCCTTCAAAGCAATCCAGGACGGCAAACAGGTCGCCGTCTTGGTTCCAACGACGCTTCTCGTCCAGCAGCATGCCGAAACTTTCGCGGAACGTTACGCGGGATTCCCCGTCACCATCGGCACGCTCTCGCGCTTCTCGACGCCCAAGGAAGCGGAAAAGGTCAAGGAAGGCTTGGCCTCGGGAGGAGTGGACCTGGTCATTGGTACCCACTCGCTGCTCTCCGGTGCCATTACCTTCAAGGATCTGGGCCTAGTCATCATCGACGAGGAACAGCGTTTCGGTGTCGAGCACAAGGAAACACTCAAAGCCCTGCGAGCCGATGTGGACGTCCTTTCAATGTCCGCAACGCCCATCCCCAGGACCTTGGAAATGGCAGTTTCGGGTATTCGCGAGATGTCGATTCTTCAGACCCCGCCCGAAGAACGCCAGCCCGTCCTCACTTTCGTCGGAGCACACACCGACGCGCAGGTCAGCGCAGCCATTCGACGCGAGCTTTTGCGCGACGGTCAGGTCTTCTACGTGCACAACCGCGTGGACTCCATCGCCTCGGTCGCCGCGCATATCCAAGAACTTGTTCCCGAGGCGCGGATCAGAGTTGCCCACGGAAAGCTCAACGAGCACCAATTGGAAAGCGTCATCGTTGATTTCTGGAACCATGATTTCGACGTTCTGGTGTGTACTACCATCGTGGAAACCGGCCTCGATATCTCCAACGCGAATACTCTGATTGTTGATCGTGCGGATACTTTCGGCTTGTCCCAATTGCACCAGCTGCGTGGTCGCGTGGGCCGAGGCCGTGAACGTGCGTACGCGTACTTTTTCTACCCCTCTGACCGCCCTCTTTCAGAGATGGCACACGAGCGCCTACAGACGATCGCCCAGAACGCTGATCTGGGTGCGGGACTTGCGGTTGCCCAGCGAGATTTGGAAATCCGAGGCGCTGGTAACCTCTTGGGCGGCGCGCAGTCGGGACACATCGAGGGCGTGGGCTTCGACCTCTACGTCCGAATGGTCGCAGACGCGGTCGCTGCCTTTAAGGGGCAACGAAAGGAAGAAAAGAAGGATCTGCGTCTGGACATTACCGTCGATGCACACATCCCAGAGGGCTACATCTCCGCTGAACGCCTACGCCTTGAGGTCTACGGCAAGATCGCGGCGGTTGAAACCAGCGAGCAGGAAAAAGATCTGCGCGAGGAGCTGGCTGACCGCTACGGTCCTATTCCCCAGCAGGTTGACTTGCTCTTTGAGATTGCTCGTCTTCGTTCGCTCCTGCGTCGCATGGGTATTGATGAGCTTGCAACGCAGGGAAAGTACTTGCGGATTCACCCCATCGAATTGAAAGAATCTCAGGCGATGAGGCTCAAGCGCCTGTACCCGGGATGCGTCGTGAAAGCTGCCGTTCGTCAGTTGCTCGTTCCTCTGCCGATGACGGCGCGTATCGGTGGTGTCCCCTTGACGGATCGTGCACTCATCGACTGGATCGAAAACCTGATGACGAAGGTACTCAACCCACCGCAGGCGTCTCAGGCCTAATCAGAGCGCTACACTGACACCTATACAGAGTGATTTTCCGGAGGATATAGTCATGGTTTCTCTTTCACGCGCATCGAAGGTGGCGGCAATCTTGGCCGTGTCTGGATTGGGCCTTGGAGCCTGCTCCGCGCACCCGGGAACTGCAGCGATCGTCGGTGATTGGAGCGTGAGCGAGGCAGAACTGGACCTGTCCAGTCAGCAGCTCAGCGCATTGATGGGACAGCAGGTCGATGCAGCGCAATTCCTTCCGGATATGAGTTCTTCACGTGCAGTGGGCCAAGTTGCTGAAGAAAACGGCGTGACGGTGAGCGACGAAGAGGTCATGCAACAGTTCCAGCAAATGGGGGAGCGCGTTGTTGCTCGTGGAGGACAGAGCACCCCTGTGGCAGAACCGACCCCCTTCTTGAAGACGATCGTCAAGGATACTTTGGCCCTGCAAAAGCTTCGTTCAATGGGATTTTCCTCCGAAAAATCCCAGGAGCTGAGCAACCAGATTTCGCAGATTATGCAGTCGACAAAGGTTGAGATCAATCCGCGCTACGGCACCTACAATGCGCAAAGCAATGAGCTGACTCAGACAGTTTTCGGCGACGTCGTCCGCTCGAGCTCTGCCGCTCAGCAGGGGAGCCAGAACTAGTCGGCGGCTCCGCGTGGGCGTATGAGTCCCACGTGTCTGAAATGTGATGTATCGCCCACCCGTGAGGGTGGGCGATACGGCATTTATGGGGACCTATGTCTAATTTGCGCCAATGTGTCCTTGATCGTGACGAGGAAAACGCGTGTGAGTGCCCGCGTAGTACTGATGGAGTGGCCCCGAATGTACTAGCGTTAGATACGACAGTAGTCACGTAGTTAATCGATTGGAGAATTAACGTGGCAAGCATTGAAGCAATCGGAGCTCGCGAGATCCTCGACTCCCGCGGTAACCCCACCGTTGAGGTTGAGGTCATTCTTGAAGATGGCACTTTCGAGCGCGCAGCAGTTCCTTCTGGCGCCTCCACCGGTGCATTCGAGGCCGTTGAGCGTCGCGATGGCGACAAGGGTCGTTACCAGGGCAAGGGCGTTCAGGACGCCGTTGATGCAGTGAACGACATCATCGCCCCCGAACTGATTGACGAAGACGCTTCCGACCAGCGTCGTATCGATGAAATCATGATCGAGCTGGACGGCACCCCCAACAAGGGCAAGCTCGGCGCCAACGCAATTCTCGGTGTCTCCCTTGCTGTTGCAAAGGCTGCTGCCGAGTCCGCAGGTCTGCCCCTCTACCGTTATCTGGGCGGCCCCAACGCTCACATCCTGCCCGTTCCCATGATGAACATCCTCAACGGTGGCTCTCACGCAGACACCAACGTTGACATCCAGGAGTTCATGATTGCTCCTCTGGGTGCACCGACCTTCCGCGATGCCCTCCGCTGGGGCGCCGAGGTCTACCACACCCTCAAGGCTGTCATCAAGGAACGTGGCCTGTCCACCGGTCTGGGCGACGAGGGCGGTTTCGCACCGAACCTCTCCTCTAACGCCGCTGCACTCGACCTGATCATCGAGGCCATCGAAAAGGCCGGCTTCAAGCCCGGCACCGATGTTGCACTCGCCCTGGACGTCGCCTCCTCCGAGTTCTTCAAGGATGGCCTGTACCAGTTCGAAGGCGAAGGCCGCTCGACCGACTACATGGTCACCTACTACGAGAAGCTCATCCGCGACTACCCGCTGGTCTCCATCGAAGACCCGTTGTCGGAAGACGAATGGGACGCATGGACCGCTCTGACCGCCGAAATCGGCGATCGTGTCCAGCTCGTTGGCGACGACCTCTTCGTCACCAACCCCGAGCGTCTGCGCAAGGGCATCGAGCTGCGCGCTGCTAACGCTCTGCTCGTCAAGGTGAACCAGATCGGCTCCCTGACCGAGACCCTGGATGCCGTGGAAGAAGCACACCGCAACGGCTACCGTTCAATGACCTCTCACCGTTCCGGTGAAACCGAGGACACCACCATTGCGGACCTCGCGGTTGCCACCAACTCCGGCCAGATCAAGACCGGTGCTCCCGCTCGCTCCGAGCGCGTGGCGAAGTACAACCAGCTCCTGCGCATCGAAGAGGATCTCGACGTTGCAGCAGTGTACGCGGGTCGTTCTTCCTTCCCCCGCGCTTCCTTCTGAGAAGCACATACTGACACGCTCCTAGGAGCGTGACCTAGGGGTGGGTGATGAGAAATCATCACCCACCCCTTCGTTATGCGATTCAGCCCTCAATTGGGAACACATGAGTTTTATGTTCTGCCCGTCTTGCCGGCTTGAGGCACCATAGGGATATGGCTCAGAAACCCAGAAAAGGACGCCCAGTCGTCCCCAACGCCCGCAGACGTCAAGCTGCGGCTGAGCCTGATACCCAGCGACGGCCTCGTCAGGTGGGAAAAACCCCGCACGCGCGCGCTCAAGGGACTCAAAGCACACCAAGCGTGCGCACAACAACGCGAGTGCGTCCGGAACGCGAAGCTTCCAGATCCCGCGCCCAAGCCACGGAAAACGTCGCGAAGCGCCCCAGCTCGGTCTCTTTCGGCGGTATCGAAATCTCAATGCGTATTTTGGGATTGCTCCTTCTTGGGGCTCTTCTCGCGCTGCTCCTCGTTCCTTCCTTCATGCAGCTGTGGAGCCAAGAACGCGAACTTGCAGCGATCAAGGCAAAAGTTCAACAAACCCAGGCGGACAACGACGCAAAGCGTCAACAACTCGAACTGTGGTCGAACCCGCAGTACATCGCCTCACAGGCGCGAGAACGCCTCGGATACGTCAAGCCCGGAGAAACTCAGTACTCCGTCTTGGACCCCGGTAAGGACTACCAAGACCAAGCCCAAGTCGCGGCAGCACGCGAGGCCGGCCCCGCTCGCCCGTGGATGCAGGTTCTCTCAATGACGGTCGAAGAGGCAGACCACCCGACGGGAAATATCCAGACCGCACAAACAGGCGGAAATGCGCCATCTCCCTCGCAGTCGGCGACTCCTGAAACCAGCGCAAGCACGCAAGGAACTGGCAACTGATCGCGGCGTGCCACGCCGGCCAGATCCACTGTGTGGAAACACTCCCTCCCTCAAGGCTTTTCGCGTAAAATAATCCGGGTTTGTCTGAATGTGGAGGAATGATGAACGCAATTACGCCGGCTAGCACCGAGGATCTTCAAGTTCTCGAAGAACAATTGGGACGTGTTCCCAGAGGGGTCGTCGGGATCGCCGCGCGTTGTATTTGCGGGAAGCCAACCGTTGTTGCGACGGCGCCCAGGCTCGAAGACGGAACTCCTTTCCCGACAACGTTCTACCTGACCAGTCCCGGAGCGGTCCGCGCTTGCTCGACACTTGAAGCAACCAAGGTCATGGAAGACTTCAATCAGCGCCTCACCGATGATGAGGACCTCCGCGCCGCCTACCAGCGCGCTCACGAGGCCTACATTGCTTCCCGCGAGCAACTCGGCAAGCAGCTTGAGCTCGACGTTCCTGAAATTCACGGGGTATCCGCCGGCGGAATGCCCACGCGCGTCAAGTGTCTGCATGCAGTGGTCGGTCATGCGCTGGCAGCGGGGGAAGGCGTGAACCCGATCGGTGACCTCGCGCTCGAGATGATGCGCGAACGAGGCCTGTGGGATCGCCAGTCCTGCACCTGCTGATGCGCGGTGCGTGTCAATTTCTAGAAGAAGTGAAATCCCCAGAAGGAATGGAACGATGACGCGGGTAGCGGCAATTGACTGTGGAACAAACTCAATTCGACTTCTTGTTGCAGACGGCGAAACCCAGGGTGAGCGCGTGATTTTGAACGATCTCACCCGTCAAATGCGGATCGTGCGCTTGGGACAGGGCGTTGATCGTACGGGGCGCCTTGCTCCCGAGGCAATCGAACGCACTCTCGCAGCGGTGCGCGAGTACAAGCGGATGATCGACAACCTGGGTGCAACGGACATTCGTTTCGTGTCGACATCTGCAATGCGCGACGCTGAAAACCGTCAGGAATTTATTGAGCCGGTGAAAAACCTCCTAGGCGTCTACCCGGAAGTTGTTCCCGGCACTGAAGAGGCCGCCTTGTCTTTCGCCGGTGCTGCAAGCAGCGTGCACGCCTACGATCGCGGGAAGGTGTTGGTCGTCGATATCGGCGGCGGTTCAACGGAAATGGTCGTGGGAACTCTCGGTAAGGGAGTTGACGCGGCATATTCAGCCGATATGGGTTCTGTTCGCGTGACCGAGAAATTCTTTGCGGGATGCGCAAGCGATCAGCCGATTCCCGACGGGGTCCAAGCCCAGGCCAGTGAGTGGATCGATGCACGCCTTGACGAGGCCGAAGAAATTGTCGATTTCTCTAGCGTCCGAGGCGTGGTGGGCGTAGCAGGCACCATCACAACGATTGCTGCACACGTGCTGGGCTTGGCCTCGTACCAGCCGGAAAAGATCGATGGCGCATTTTTGAGCCACGCGGATACCGATGCCTCGGTCCGTTTCATGCTCGAGCAGCCACTGGCGGTCAAGGCAGCCCTCGGGTTCATGCCCGAGGGGCGCGCGGACGTCATCGCAGGTGGCGCCCTGATCTGGAAGCGTGTCATGGACCGCGTTACTCTACGCTGCGAGAATACAAACCACCCGATAGCGGGCGCCCACGTCTCCGAACACGATATCCTTGACGGTATCGCGCTTTCGATGCTGGCTCGTCGCTAGCGGCGATGCCCCCATAGCCCAATTGGCAGAGGCAACCGACTTAAAATCGGTGTGTTGTCGGTTCGAGTCCGACTGGGGGTACTCAATAGATACTGAACCGAGGGAAAGGAAATCTCATGACAAACCCCGTGTTCTCAAAGATGGAGCGAGACTGGTCTCGCGCCGATTCGACTCCTGCGGGCTATCCGGCGATGCCCGGCTACCAGCCCACGAATGCTCAAGCTTCCGGGACAACCGTTGTTGATCCCGCGCGCTACCCCTACGCTCAGCCTCAGGCCTCGACCTATGGGACCCAGGCTCAGGGCGGCTACGCTGGCGCACCCAGCGTTGACCCCTCCGTGTATGCCGATCTCCAGCAGGCCTACCAGGCGCCTTCCGCGGACGCGGTTGATCGCGGTCGCATGACCTATGACGACGCCTTGATGAAGACCGGAATCTCTTTCCTCATCCTGCTTCTTGGCGCCGCCCCTGCGTGGTTCCTCGCTGCAATGAACCCCTCGCTGGGCATTTTTGCAATGGGGCTGGGCGCGTTGGTCGCTTTCATTTTGGCAATGGTGAATTCCTTCTCGAAGACCATTCGCCCGGGCCTCATCATGGCCTACGCCTTCGCAGAGGGTGTCTCGCTGGGTGCCCTGTCCTCCTTCATGGAAATGATGTACCCGGGCATCGTCGCTCAGGCATTCATCGCAACCCTTGCCGTTACAGGAATTACCCTCGTCCTCTTCACTTCCGGTAAGGTGCGCAATTCGCCCAAGCTCGCAAAGTTCACCTTGATCGGGATCTTGGCTCTTCTCCTGACGCGCATTGCAAACGCGGTTTTGGTCGCCTTTGGAGCGATGTCTCCGATCGACACGATCTACGTCAAGGGCATTCCGCTGGGCGTGGTTGTCTCCCTCATCGCCGTTGTCCTTGCAACCCTGTCCTTGATCGGTGACTTCGATACCGTCAAACAGGGCGTTGAACGAGGTGCTCCCGTGCAATTCGCGTGGTACTGCGCTTTCGGCATCATGGTCACGGTCGTGTGGATGTACGTCGAAATCCTCCGAATTCTTTCGATCTTGGCGTCTCGTCGCTAACAAGTTGGGGTCGCGCTCGCTCGAGCGTGGCCCCTTCTGCATCCTTCGGGATGCCTCATTGAATGCTCAGTCCTCTACCGCAGTACTTCCCTAAGGAGAAACCATGGAAAACCTAACTGTGACAGGTGAATTTGGCCGAAAGCCTACTCTGGAATTTGCTGATTCCACCCCCAGTGATGAGCTGCTCGTCGAGGTCCTCCATGAGGGCGACGGCCAGGTCGTCGAAGCTGGAGACACCATCCACTGCCACTACCTGGGGCAAGTCTGGGATGGAAACGTCTTCGATAACTCCTACGACCGCGGTGCTGCGCTGAGCTTCCAAATCGGCGTGGGAATGGTCATCCGCGGCTGGGATGAGGGACTCATTGGTCAGCGCGTCGGCTCGCGCGTCCTGCTGTCGATTCCTTCCGAATACGGTTATGGTCAGCGCGGTGTTCCCCAGGCTGGGATCCGCGGCGGCGATACCCTTGTTTTCGTCACCGATATTCTCGGTGTCGCCTGAGCCAACAAACTGAAAAGACGAGGCCAAGCATGAGCGAAAAGGATGCGCAGCAACAAGCATCAACCCCCGATCAACGCCCCAGCCGTACAGATAAGGGAGGAGGGGGAGCCGGCTCAAGCTTGGCCTCGTCGCTTCTGAAACCTCTCGAACAGATCAGGCGCCGCGTTCAAGAGCAGCGTTCTCATCTCCAGGGGGACAGGCCACAGCGCGTTCGCGTCGTCGTTGAGGACGAACCCACCAGCCGGGATGCTTCCGAGGCCGTGCCGTGGTCCCTGCGCGTGGGCGCGGCAGTTGCGTGGCGTGCGATCGTCGTTATCGCGGCGGTAGCTCTGCTGATTTTCGGAATGACTTTCGTTTACGGGATTATCGTTCCGATCGCGGTTGCGCTTCTTCTCGCGGTCTTCCTTAACCCGATGGTGTCGTGGCTACATCGCAAGGCTCACTTCCCGCGTGCCCTTGCTGCCCTCAGTGGTTTGCTTGCCACTGTGGTTGTTGTAGGTGCAGCGCTGTCGACCGCTGGGGCTCAGATCCTCTCGCAGGTTCCCTCACTGCTGACCCGCGCAAACGAAGGTCTCACCACGCTCCTCGAGTGGCTGCGCACCAGCCCATTGGGAATCGACACTTCCGGTATCGATTCGCATCTGGAAAACCTGCAATCCGAAATTGTCGCCTGGGTTCAATCCCACGCACAGTCCCTGATTTTCGGCGCGGTAAATGCGACTTCTTCAGCGATTTCTATCGCCACCGGTTCGGTGATCGCTCTCTTCTGCCTCTTCTTCTTCCTCAAAGATGGCCGCGATATCTGGGTTTGGTTCGTGCGCTTGCTTCCTAAGGGCGCTCGCGAACCCGTTCACGAGGCCGCAATTCGCGGGTGGGCAAGCATGGGTGGCTATGTGGTCGGCCAGATGCAAGTTGCCTTCATCGATGCGCTGAGCATTGGCATCGGTGCCTACTTCTTGGGCGTCCCACTGGTCATCCCGATCATCGTTTTGGTGTTTTTCGGCTCTTTCATTCCGATTATCGGTTCCCTGATTTCGGGAATTATTGCAGTCTTGGTGGCCGTCGTGGATCAGGGCTTCACCGTCGGTTTGATCATGCTGGTCATTATCTTGCTGGTCCAGCAAGTCGAGGGTAACCTCCTTCAACCACTTCTGATGTCCAACGCCGTATCTTTGCACCCGCTGGTTGTTTTGCTCGGTGTAACGGCAGGTTCGATGGTTGCCGGAATCGCGGGGGCGATTTTCTCCATCCCGATCGCAGCCTTCATTAACTCCACTGTGCTCTACCTGCACGGACACGATCCTGAGCCTGCGCTAGCGACAAAGCTTGATCGTCCAGGCGGGGCTCCGGGTACGCTCGATGCTTTGATTGCTCATTCCTACGGCGAGGATCTTCCCCTCCTTGCAGGGGAGGCAGTTGATGCACACACCTACGCTGTCAACGAGGAACTGAGCGAACGCATGGTGACTGCTGGCACTGCAGAGCCGGGCGATAGCGTGGGGACGCGTGTCGCTGATGAAATTGAGCAGAGCGCTGAAACGGATGAAGAAGACAGCGAGGCATGAGGCTGATTGAAGCTGAAAGCGCCTTGTTCTGACTGAACGCGTAAAACTGTGGGGGCTCCAGAGTTCAACTCTGGAGCCCCCACAGTTCGTTTGGGTTTACTCAGCCAACGAAAGGCGTTGCATCCAAGATCTCAACGGTGATCTCGCGGCCATTGGGGGCCTCGTAGGTGAGGGTATCGCCCTTGCGGTGTCCCATCACTGCTGCGCCCAGAGGAGCCTGAGAAGAGAAGACCTGCACTCCGAGATCGCCGCCGGCATCGCGGGAACCCAGGAGGAACTTCTGCTCGCGGCCTGCAACAAGAGCGGTGACAACCATTCCGGGTTCGACGATTCCATCATCAGCGGGGGTTTCGCCAACCTCAGCGTTGCGCAGCATTTCTTCGAGTGCCTGGATACGGGTCTCGTTGAGGGACTGCTCGTTGCGAGCGGCATGGTAGCCGCCGTTCTCGCGCAAATCGCCTTCTTGGCGAGCCGCGTCGATTAGGCGAGCAATCTCAGGACGACGCACCTCGACGCGATCCGTGAGCTCCGCCTGGAGCTTGTCATACTGAGCTTGAGTCAGCCATTGGGTATCAGCCATTACTTATGCCTCCGACATGTGCCGACGGGCGTCGGCCTTTACATTGATTCTATAGATTTGCCAGCGTAGCAGCCTTCAGCCTGGAAATGTGGATTTTGCGCTATCTGTGGAAAATTTACAAAACTGTCAAATACACGGCAGTACAGTGGCACGCCCACGCAAGAACCGTAAAGGTATGGAAGAACTCGTGGAACCCGAACCATCGAGGCGATAAATCGGGTTTCTTTGTTGCGTAGACGATCGCGCCGATCGTGTACAAGATTCCGCCAGCTAAAAGAAGCCAGACCACGGCCGGTCCCGCAAGCGCCCAGAATTGCGGGAGGTACCACAGAGCAACCCACCCCAAAGCAACGTAAATAAGCGTTGCGAGCCACCTGGGAGCGGTTGGCCAGAAGAGATTGAGCAGGATCCCGGCAAGCGCGCCTCCCCAGACGATTGACAAGATTGTGACCGCTTGGTCGTGAGGGAGCACTGCGACCGAAAGGGGAGTGTAGGTGCCGGCGATGAGCAGGAAGATGTTGGAATGATCGAGGCGATTCCAGACAATTTCCCATCGCGGCGACCAGTAGAAACGGTGGTAGAGCGCTGAAATGCCGAAGAGGATCAGCGAGGCAGCGAGGTAGATCGCCGAACCCCACTTGGATGCCCCACTGGGAGCGAGGCAGGTGAGGACGATAGATGCCGCCAAAGAAAGAGGCGCGGCGACTAGGTGGATCCATCCTCTCAAGTGAGGCTTGACCGAGACCTTCTGTCCGGGGAACCACTCAGTGGGTTTGAGGGAAGCGATTTTCATTGCTGCCTCCTCTAAAAACTCTACCTACGTTTGCGTAACTTACTACACCGTAGGGTACGCCAATCTCGCGGAAAATTCATCGCTTGTGGCGGTATATGTGAGGTAGCTCAGGGTTGCGGACGAATATGCAAGTGGCGTGAGAATCGCGATACCCTTAAACGGTATTGACACTCTTTCGCGCGGAAGGGACTGAAAGTGTCGCAGTGGAACATGCTCTATGACGTGTATGAGAAGCGCTTACGAGCATCTTTATCGGGGCGCCCAATCCCTCGCCACGTCGGAGTAATTCTTGACGGAAACCGGCGTTGGGCGAAGTCGATTGGCTTCACCGCTTCCCAAGGACACCGAGTCGGCGCGGGGAAAATCGCTGAGTTCCTTGGGTGGGCCGAAGAAGTTGGCGTCGAAATCGTCACTTTGTGGATGCTCTCGACCGATAACCTCTCGCGACAAAGCGATGAACTTGCTGAGCTCCTGACGATTATCGCGCAAACCGTGAGTGCCCTCAGTCAAACCGGAAAATGGCGCTTGCGTATCGTTGGGGATCTGCGCCTGCTCCCGGATGACATTGCCGATTCCCTCCGCGAAGCCGCAAAGGAAAGTCCTGCCACCAGCGCGCTCAGCGTCAACATTGCCGTCGGTTACGGCGGGCGCCATGAGATTGTCGAGGCCGTGCGCGAGGTGATCCGCGATGCGGGCCAGCGTGGGGAGAGTCTTGAAGAATTGGCTTCGCGATTGAAAGACTCTGATATTGCCGAGCATTTGTACACGGGAGATCAACCCGACCCTGATTTGGTGATCCGCACATCGGGAGAACAACGGCTGTCGGGTTTCATGATCTGGCAGTCTGCGCACTCAGAGTTTTACTTCTGTGAAACCTACTGGCCAGATTTTCGTAAGATCGACTTCCTGCGCGCCTTGCGAGCCTATGCGCAGCGCGAAAGGCGAATGGGGAAGTAAGGTCAGCGAGGTTCCTATGGGGCGAGGGCATAGGCTCGGTCGCCACTGAAGAAAAGCGTTGCACGATGAAACTTAGATAACCTTGGGGGGCTTGAATCCTGTGGATTCAAGCCCCCCAATGAGTCTTTTAGCGCTGAGAGATTGCCCTTCTTAGGCGAGGAACTCGGCGAGTTCCGACAACCAAGGCGGGTTCGCGCCAGCGCGGGAGACAGTAATGTCACCGATGGTTGCAGCGCGCTGCAAGATGAAGTCGACCTTTGAAGCATCCAAATCGCGCAGAGCAGGACGCGACATGGCACCGACCAGGCCGAGCGACCACAGTGCGTCGATCAGGCCGCCCATGAAGGAGTCACCGGCACCGACGGTGTCTTCGACCTTGACGTCTCCGGCGGGGATTGAACGGCGAACACCATTCGAAGTGAAGGCCGCTGCGCCATCCTTACCCTTCGTGACAACGATCAGCGAGGGGCCGGCTGTGAGCCAATCGCGCACGACTTCGTCGATTTCGCGTCCGTTGGTCAGCCACGCGATGTCTTCGTCGGAAACCTTGACGACATCGGAGATACCGATGAACTTGTTGACGATAGCGAGCGCCTGCTCGGGGGTGCCCATGAGTGCAGGGCGCGCATTGGGATCGTAGGTGATGATCGCGTGCTGACGCGCGGTAACCATGGCATCCAAAACGGCATGTGCACCCGGCTCGATGACTGCAGCAATGGAACCGGAGTGAACGATTCGGGCCTGAGTCGAAACCCAGATCGGGCTTGGGGGACACCAATCCAGATCAAAGGTGTAGCTTGCTGCGCCCTTTTCATTGAGCTTTGCTAGGGCAGTTGGGGTGTGGTCCGCGCCGAAGGATTCCTCGGTAATAAGCACATGCGAGGCTGTGAAGTGATCTTCAATAATCTCGCCACGTTCGTCGTGTGCAAGCCAAGTCTGCAGGCCGACGTTACGGCCCAGGCGCCCAAGAGTCATTGCGACGTTAGCGGGCGAACCACCCGGGATTTCGGCAGTTGGAACGGGGCTGTCCGCTGGGACAACGATATCCATCAGTGCCTCTCCGATGGAGAGGATGTGGGGGTCGGTTGCGAGGTCCATATTTCCTCCTGTTTCCAGACCACTTTGGCTGGTTCCACTAACAGATGACGCTTTAAGTCTAACCATTCCCAGCTGATTGCGGGACCCGGAGTCTACTGGTCGGACTGGGGTGATTCTGCTCCTGCTTGCATGCGCTGAGTTGCCGCGTCGAGGATGGAACGGCAACGCGTTGCAAGGGCCTCGCCGCGCTCCCACATGGCAAGAGTGTCTTCAAGGGGAGCCTGTCCGCTTTCAAGCGTCTTGACGATCGCAACGAGTTCATCGCGCGCTGCTTCGTAGGACAGTGTTTCGGGTGCGGGAAGGGATGTTTCTGCCATGGGAACCTCCGGTAGTGACAAGTATGGGCGGTAGTTGAGTGTGAAGGGGACGTTTACTGTGGGGATTCGGGTGCACGCGTAGCGGGCGTTGAACCGACAACTTGAGCAACCAAGCGACCCTGCGCCAAGATTCCCTCCACTAGAGTTCCCTTAGGAACTTGCGAAGCGTCGCGGACAAGCTCCCCTGAGGGAAGACGCAACATTGAGTAACCGCGTTCCAAAGTCGCCTGGGGGGAGAGGGCCTGAAGCGTTGCCGAGGCCTGAAGGATGCTCTGACGTTCAGAGCTCAAGCGACGCTCAACCTGAGTGCGCAGTGAGGTGAGAACGGAGTCAATGAAAGTCCGATGCGGCTCCAAAGTTGCAGCGGGAGCTAAGAAAATTGGACGAGACACCAGCAAATCGAGGTTGTAGCGCTCCTGATCAAGCCGACGCTGGATTGCACTACGCATTCCTTCGCGTGCTCGAGCAAGGCCATCAAGTTCCTGAACGAGATCGGGGACAATCCGGCGGGCGGCGTCGGTCGGCGTCGAGGCGCGGTAATCCGCAACGTAGTCCAAAAGGGGAGCATCCCCCTCATGACCGATGGCTGACACCAAAGGAGTTGAGGTTTGCGCGGCGGCGCGTACCAAGGCCTCGTCAGAGAAGGGGAGAAGATCCTCAACGGAACCGCCACCGCGGGCAACGACAATGACGTCCACCTGGGGGAGGGAGTCCAGTTCCGCGATTGCTTGGGTGACCTCGCGGACGGCGTATTGTCCCTGGACTGCGACCTCGCGGACCTCGAAGCGCGCACCGGGCCAACGCGCGCTCGCGTTGACGATGACATCGTCTTTAGCTTTTGCGTTTCGGCCACACACCAGGCCGATCACTCGCGGGAGGAAGGGAAGAGGCTTCTTGCGATCTGCATCAAAGAGGCCTTCGGCGGCCAGGCGCTGGCGCAAGCGCTCTATTTGAGCCAGCAGGTCGCCCAAACCCTGAAGATGAACTTCGGCTGCCTGGAGGTTGAGGCTTCCGCTGCGCTCCCAAAAAACGGGCTTGACGCGGGCAACGACTTTCACGCCCTCCTCAAAACCGGCACCAATCGCAGTGATGACATTGGGGAAGGCCGTCACGGTCATGGACGTGTCAGATTCCGTGTCGCGCAGTGTAAAGAAAGCCATGCGCGAACCCGGGCGCGGGTTGTATTGAACGACTTGGCCTTCAACCCAGAGCGGTGACATGCGATCCACGTAGATCTTGATGTTCTGGGTAAGCCTGCTGAGCCGCCACGGGTTGTCACGCGTGGTGTCGGCGGCTTTTGCAGCAGGAGGCATCTTTTCTGGCACGAAACAAGCATGACACAGGCACCTAGCATTTGCGTCCAGTGTGAGGAGCATCAGTGGTTTCGGCTGCGCGGATACTAGCGCCTACCTGTACCGTTGAATCATGACTGTTGACGACCAGACGCTGGGCAGCCTTGAACAAAAAAATGCCGGTGGGAAGATCTTGCTGGCAGCGCCACGCGGATATTGCGCGGGCGTTGACCGCGCAGTTGATGTCGTAGAAAAAGCGCTGGATCTGTACGGCGCTCCCGTGTACGTGCGCAAAGAAATCGTTCACAACAAATTCGTTGTGGAATCCTTGAGCAAGCGCGGGGCAATCTTTGTTCAAGAGACCGACCAGGTCCCCGAGGGCGCGCGCGTCGTCTTTTCCGCACACGGAGTTTCCCCTCAGGTTCATGAGGTCGCAGCGCAGCGACACCTGGCAACCATTGATGCGACATGCCCACTGGTGACCAAGGTTCATCGCGAGGCCGTGCGCTACGCGAAGGACGATTACGACATTATTTTGGTGGGCCACGAAGGCCACGAAGAAGTTGAAGGGACCTTTGGCGAGGCCCCTGAACACATTCAAGTCGTTGGAAGTCCTGAAGAAGTCGACAACTTGGTGGTGCGTGACCCCGAGCGGGTCGTGTGGATTTCACAGACCACTTTGTCGGTTGATGAGACTCGCCAGACTGTTGATCGCCTGCGCGAGCGTTTCCCGGCTCTTCTTGATCCGCCATCGGATGATATTTGCTACGCGACACAGAACCGCCAGGGGGCCGTGAAGGTCATTGCGCCGCTGGTCGATGTCATGGTTGTTGTGGGCTCGGCGAATTCCTCGAACTCGGTGCGTTTGGTTGATGTCGCGCTCGAATCGGGTGTGCCCGCTGCGTATCGCATCGACAAGGCCGAGGAACTCCAAGAAGAATGGTTTGAGGGTGCCTCGACGGTTGGCCTGACTTCGGGTGCTTCGGTGCCCGAGATTCTTGTACGCGATGTTGTTGCTTGGCTGCAAGAACGCGGTTTCCCAACAGTTGAAGAGGTGCGGACCGAGACGGAGACGACGACTTTCGCACTTCCTCGCGATCTGCGTTCAGACCTGAAGAATGCTGGACAGATTGATGTGCGCCCTCACGCTCGCCGCACTGCGGGGCCTGATCACACCAGCTGAGCGCAAGTTCACCCGCTTTTTCACGCACTTTCTATGCGTGCGGGCAAACGGGAGTGCGGCCTCGTCGGATAGGATAGGGGCGTGTCTTTAACTATTGGTATCGCTGGCCTGCCCAACGTTGGCAAGTCCACCCTGTTTAATGCCCTGACCCGCGCGACCGTTCTGGCTGCGAACTACCCCTTCGCGACCATTGAACCGAACGTCGGTGTGGTCCCTCTTCCTGACCCGCGCTTGAACAAGCTTGCCGAGATCTTCGGCTCCCAGCGCATCGTCCCCGCGACCGTGTCTTTCGTTGATATTGCGGGTATTGTGCGTGGTGCGTCTGAGGGTGAGGGCTTGGGTAACCAGTTCCTTGCGAACATTCGCGAGGCCGACGCCATTTGCCAGGTGACGCGCGCCTTCTCCGACCCTGACGTCGTGCACGTTGACGGCAAGGTTGATCCTGAGTCGGATATTGAAACCATTAAGACCGAGCTGATTCTGGCTGACATGCAGACGCTCGAAAAGCAGATCCCCAGGCTGGAAAAGGAAGTTCGCGGCAAGAAGACCGAGGCAATTGTCTTGGAAACCGCGCGCGAGGCAATGGAATTGCTCGAAAAGGGTGAACTGCTCAGCGGCCCCGCGGGCGCAAAGCTCGACCAGGATGCATTGAAGTCTTTCCAACTGATGACCTCTAAGCCCTTCATCTTCGTGTTCAACATGGATGCGGCGGAGATGGACAACCAGGAAATGCAAGACGAATTGCGTGCTCTGGTTGCTCCGGCTGAAGCGATCTTCTTGGATGCGCAGTTTGAGTCCGAGCTGGTCGAGCTCGATGAGGACGATGCGCGCGAAATGCTGGCTGAGTCCGGTCAGAGCGAATCGGGCCTGGACAAGCTCGCACGCGTTGGCTTTGACACCCTTGGCCTGCAAACCTACCTGACCGCTGGCGAGAAGGAAGCACGCGCCTGGACGATTCACAAGGGCGACACAGCTCCCAAGGCCGCAGGCGTCATCCACACGGACTTCGAAAAGGGCTTCATTAAGGCTGAAATCGTCTCCTACGACGATCTGATCGAGGCCGGTTCCATGGCCGCCGCGAAGGCTGCAGGTAAGGTCCGCATGGAAGGCAAGGACTACGTCATGGAAGACGGCGACATCGTCGAGTTTCGTACGGGGCTTACGTCTGGAGGTAAGAAGTGAGTGAAGACCGCTCCTCCGCCCTTGATGCCTATGCCTATCCCATCAAGTCATGTCGGTCGTTGAGTTCAAATTTTAACTTACCGTGGTAGTCCTGATATGCGCCTGACGTCCGCCGAGTCAAAATGGTCCAAGATAAGGGAAGGGACGCGATGGATGAAGTGGATGTGATTGTCGAGCGATTCCGTGAGCTTGCTCGAGGCGAGTGTGACTCACTGCTTACTTTCCTCCCAATTTTTGAGGAAGCTGTCACAATTCCCGGGACATCGACTCTCGTCAGAACGCACTTTCTGGCGCACGATGCCAATGGTGTTCCTGCTACGGATTCCCTCGCAGGGGTTATGGCAAACGCAGCCGTTGATTTTTGCATACCTCGCGCTAAGGCTGCGCAAGCGTATGCGGATTACGAGAAGACCAAGTCAACCGAAGCCATAATCAGCTTAAATGAACAAGCTCGAGACTTGTTTGTCGAATCAGAGAGCTCAGGTGAAGGTGGTGAACTCCTTCTGTTCCTACTCCTAGAACGAGTTCTGCAACGACCACAACTGATTTCGAAGATGGCACTGAAGACGAACCCCCAGGTGCACGTGCACGGATCGGATGGTATCCATGGGGGTCTTGCGGATGACGGTGTTCTGGACCTCTACTGGGGTGAGTCAAAGCTCTACCACTCGAGTTCAGATGCTTTTAAAGACTGCTTTGAAAGCATTGCTCCATATCTGTTGCCTGATGGAACGGACCGTCGGAAGCAGGATTTGCTTCTGGTGCGAGATCACCTGAATGTTCCCCAACCTGAGTTGGTTTCTTATCTGCTCGAGTACTTCGACGAAACGAACCCAAAGACGTTGAAGGTTCGATGGAACGGGGTTTGTCTAGTCGGTTTTGATCTTGACAACTACCCGAACATCGCTGCCCTTGATGAGGCTCAGAAAGAGGACCTGTCGAAGATGGTTAGACGGTGGCATAACACCATTGGTAGCCGAGTCAATGAGTTCAAGATTATAACCGTGAACATCGATCTTTTCTGTATTCCTATGCCGAGCGTTGCTGATCTGCGTGCACACGTTCTGAAGCGGATAGGCGTCAAATGACTAGAAGTACATCCTTGGAAGAAGTTGTCTTCTCCTCACAAAAATTCAGAGAGGTGCTAGAGGACGCTCGCAAGCTGATGATTCGTTTGGAGTTTTCATCGGTGGAGTGGGATAGTGCGCCTTCTGCGATTGACTGGGGATTTGCCTTGCTCTACGCCAGCGCGATTACATCGATACAATCCGAGCGTGCGCAATCTGCGGTCCTCAGAATCGCAACGGCATGTATTCTTGCTTCTGACGCAGAGGAAGCTCATAAAGCAGCCGCTGCAGCGCTTCTCGAACGCTGTGGTAACCATATGGCGGTTGAACTCGCTGAGTCTCGAGATCGGATTTCACCCGAGGCTTGGCGTCGTCTGCCCGCCGCACTCAGGCTCGAGGTTATTCGGAGTCGCATTGACTACTCAGTCCGTCTTTCCGATGAGAGACTTCTGGCGGTCAACCCATTTCAGAGCAAATTTTGGGAAGCAGTGAGGTCAAATGACTGGTTGAGTGTATCTGCGCCGACATCCGCTGGGAAGTCTCGCATCATTAGAGAGTACTTCTTGGAGAATACACGCCAAACGGATTCGTTCACCCTGGTCTATCTCGTGCCAACACGTGCCCTCATCGAGGAAGTTTCGCGTGACCTGCGGCGGGAATTGCCTTCGGATGTCGGAGTCTTCACGATGCCCTGGGATCCTGATCTTAAGGAGTCATCAAAGACTGTATTGGTCGTTACACAGGAGAGACTTCACCTAGTATTAGAACTGATCCCATCGCTTACAGTAACCCTCTTGTTCGTTGATGAAGCGCAGTCCCTGTCCAGTGATGAGCGGGGGATTCTTCTTCAGTATGCAATCGAGCGCACTATTAGGCGCAGTCCAAAGGCACAGGTACTGTTCGCGAGTCCACTCACCTCCAACCCAGAGATGTTCATCGAAAACGCGCCTCCTAATCAGCGTTCCGACTCCTTCGTATCTGAGACGGTTACGGTGAATCAGAATCTCCTCTGGATTGAGGGCATTAGTCGAAAGCCTAAACGTAGAGCCGTCTTCCTGGTGTCGGACGAGGGAAAACACAGACTTGGTGAACTTGTGCTCGCCCAGCGCACGGTAAACGTGCATATGCGCATCGCGTTAGTGGCTTCTGCGCTGGCCGGAAATACCCCCGGCAATATCATCTATGTCAACGGTCAGAGCGAGGCCGAGAGTGTTGCGAAGGCTATATTCGAGCAGCTGCCGCCCGTGATGGAAGTTGACAAGGAGATCGAGGATCTACAGGAGCTAATTAAGACTGCAGTTCACAGTAAGTACTTACTTGTCGACGTCTTAGAGCGGCGCGTAGCCTTCCACTACGGGAATATGCCGCTGGTAGTGCGTACGGAGATTGAACGTCTCTTCGGCGAGGGGAAGATCTATTACCTGATTTGCACGTCAACCTTGCTTGAGGGCGTAAATCTTCCATGTCGAACAATATTTATGCGTAACCCCAAGAAAGGGACTGGTAATCCGTTAAGTGAGGGTGATTTCTGGAACTTGGCAGGACGTGCAGGACGCTGGGGTAAGGAATTTGCAGGCAACGTCGTATGCGTCGACACCGATGATGACAAACTTTGGCCTAATCTCCCCCAGGTGCGAAAGCGGTCGCAGATCACCCGTGCAGTTAGCAAAGGGCTTGACGAAACATCTGGGCTAATATCGTTTGTGCGCGCAGCTGATGAAGTACCCAATGATAGCGTCTCTGAAAGTCTCTTCGCGTACTTATGCTCACGGTATCTCGCGGGCGAGTCCAATCAGGCACTTCTCGATCATGTTCCGCACGAATCAGAACGTAGCGAGATCGAGCGTGCGGTTAAATATGCGACAACCGATCTTAAGATCCCCGCCGAGATTATTACGCGACATACAAGTATTGCCCCCATATCAATGGAACGCCTGCTTGACAATTTTCGTCAGTCTGGAAAAATGCCGAACGATCTCGTTCTGCCGTTGCCCGAGGAATCTGATGCGAAGGAGCGGGTTCAGGAGGCGCTTGTGCGGATCGGTGCAACAATGACAAACGTCTTCGGGAAGCCTCAATCAGATAATGATCGACGCAAGTGGCAGCTCGCCAACCTCATCGTCAATTGGATGAAGGGCATGCCCTTGGCGCGGTTGATCGATCAACGGATCAGAACCAACAAGAATTCCAATATTGCGGCGGCAATCCGAGATGTCATGAGAGACATTGAGACAATAGCACGATTCCACGCGCCTAAGTACCTCGCTTGCTATGCTGATTTGCTCGAGGTCTACTCAGGAGAGTTCGGGCTAAGAACTACTGCGCAGGTTGACTACGCGATGATGCTCGAACTTGGTGTCTCCCGCTCGAGTGAGGTTGTGCTTATGTCGCTTGGCCTTTCTCGGACAACTACTGTTGCTTTATCCGAATTCATCGGCGTCGACGAGTGGACGCGGGCTGAAGCTCTTGAATGGCTTGCGGCCCAGAACTTCGATGGGCTTGGAGTGCCAGTTCTCCTGCAACGAGAGATAAACGACATGCTTGAAAACGCTGCTACATGCGATCGAACTGAACCGGAAGCCCAATAGACAGTATGGGCCTCATGAATCAAGAGATGGTTCAGCGTCAACGGGGGTACGTTGATACCCCGTTGGTCGATGTAGCCCGCTCAGTTCGAGACAGGGGACTGCAACCAGCTTAGAGGGGAACTGAACAGAGTTTGAATTGAGATTTAATGTTTAATCACTCCTGAATGGGGCAGTGGCCGGGTCGCGCGAGGGCGTGGCCCGGTTTTGCTGTTGTAAGTTCTTGAATCAAGGGTGAACGTGGGATGGGGTGTTGAAAAATAACGTCTTGCGTTAATAACGTTTTACGTTATATTGTTGCGTCATGATCCAGTCGTTCGGTGATCGTCAGACTGAGCGGTTGTTTGCGAGGGAATCTGTTCCTTCCTTGGACTCGCGCATCGCACGTGTCGCGTTGCGCAAGTTGCGTCAGGTCGACGCTGCGTGTCGTTTGGAGGACCTCCGGATCCCTCCGGGCAATCGGCTCGAGCTTCTGCGCGGTAATCGAGCGGGGCAGTACAGTATCCGAATCAATGATCAGTGGCGCATCTGCTTCAGGTGGAGCGATGCTGGTCCAGAAGGGGTTGAGATCGTTGACTACCACTAAAATTGCTCCGATTCACCCGGGCGAAGTCCTCATGGAGGACTTCATCGAGGGGTTCGGAATTACGCAGCACAAGCTTGCTGTTGCTATTGGGGTTCCGCCTCGTCGTATCAATGAAATCGTCCATGGGAAGCGTGGGATCACGGCGGATACTGCGATGCGGCTGTCCCGCTACTTCGGCACAACCCCGGGGTTCTGGATGAACCTTCAGATGCGCTACGAACTCGACTGCGCCGAAGATACGATGGGGGATACGTTGAGCGGAATCGTCCCTCTCACGACGGTGGAAGTCGCTTGAGTCGACGGAGGCTGATAAGGCTGTGGCCGGGGCGCGTGCGCCCCGGCCACAATCTCATTACGCCTTCACAAACCCCGCTTTCTCGGGCGTCGTCCCAAGGCGCGTTGCGATTAGTTTTTTGTCCTCATCCGAGGCCAAATCCCGCACCCACTCCACGTAAGTCGGCTCATCTGCGTGAACCTCCTGCGTGAAGGGATTGCGCTTCTTTGAGACGATTACATACACGTGGCGGCCGAAAACCCAAACATTTGCAAGCAAGGCGGCCGCAGAGATGATGAACATCGCGCTTGGGTTGTGCGCGCTGCGGTGCGCAAACATCGAGTCCTGCATGAAATGCGGGAAAGTGAGCACCACAGCCGACCAGAAAGTCAGCGTGTAGGCCCGGTACTGGATCCACGCGCCTCGTCCAAACTTCATGAGAGCCGGAATCGTACACGCCGCCAACAGTGCCACGCCCGAATACCATGCGCGGTCCGCTAGACAGTTGTAGACGTAGGCGAAATTCCACAGGTCGTAGGCGATAATCCACCCGATCGTCAGGTCACCCCAAACAAGCGCGCGCTCCTTGCCTTTCGACACGAAGATCCCAATCCACCCCGAGATTGCGAGCAGATTCAAAATGCCCGCGATCCCGTTCATGATGTTCCAGGGGCCTCCCCACGTCACCATGCCCTGGGAAGGATCCACCCCGTGAATGCCGAAGCACTGGAAATCGCGCACCACGGCCTCGGCAATGTTGACGGAAAGGATCACCGGCGGAATTAGCAGGTACCAGCGGTTGTGCCGCAGCCTCGGGAATACTTGAAGCGCGACCAAGCACAGGGATCCCGCCAGCGCCGAGTATTGCTTGACGATTGGGAACCAACCTGCCGAGGCCGTGCCTTGCGTCGAGTGCGGCCACCAAAAGATCGTGAGCGCAAGCGGGATGACGATGAAAACAGCGAGGACCACCCACATATTGCGTTGGGCAAGCCACGCGGTAAAGGCGAGGGCAGCGATGACCACGAGGAGCATCGCATAATCCCACCACTCGCCGGCCTCGAAAAAGAAGAGGGTCGGATAATCCGGGGGAGTGATCGAGCCCATCAGTGTTGCTCCTTGCCCCAATCGGTGAGGTAGGTGCGCTCCATCTTCTGGCGGATCTGCTCATCCCACGAGAACGCAGGTTCGCTCCATCCTTCGAAGTACGAGGCGTCAACTTCGCTTTCCCACGGCGTGCCCGGGCCCGTCGGTGGCCACGAAGGATCGTCGGTGACGGGCGGTCGGATCTCGGCGACGGCCGGAGCGCTGCGTCCAAAACGGAACCACTGGGTGTAGGTGTCCTCGAAGAGGGGAGTGCCATCGTAACGGCCAGCTGGAGTCTCACTGTTGACGAAACGGCCGCCGAGCACGCCTCGCATGAAACGACCCGTCAAGTGTTGCTTCTTGCGGAACTCAAGCACGCGCTTAACGTAGAGGTTTTGTAGGTGCGTCATGCACCCGCCGATGAACTCGATGTTCACCCAGTTGAGTGCGGTCATTGCGCGCGAGGGCGGTTCGTAACCGATGCGCCAATGGTTGATGAGGCGCGTGCGACCACCCTCCAAGGGGACCATGTAGAAGCACCATGCTGCCGCAAAGTGCTTCATTCCGGGGAAGCGGAAAGCGTAGGAACCGGGTGCCTTGGGCGGGTTCTTCGTGTCGACCCACTGGACCAGGTACTTGCCGGGCACGATGTCGGCCCATTCCATGGACATGCCATGGAAGTCAAAGGCCGCGATGTCGCCCGGCACCATTGAATCGGGCTGTTGGAATTCTTCTTGGATCTCGTAGGAGTTGAAGAAGGGGAGTCGGGCAAAGACGCGCTCGAGGAATTCGGAGGAGAACGACCCCGACTTTTCCGCACCGATCTGCTTGAAGAGCCGCCACACCGCGTAGGCAGGGGCGTCGATGGTGATCGCGTAGGTGGAGGAATACCCGTTGTCGTAGTTGGCGTCGATGAGGTCGTCGCCCGGGTAGCGCCATGCCTGTTCTTCGGGGGTTGCTTTGCCGCTGAGTTGGCTGAAGGCGTACATTCCGCCCAGTAGTGCGCCTCCTCCGACGAGGCCGAGGCGGCAGAGTCTGCCAAAGCGTGACGAGTGTCGTTTCATGATCCTCCTCCTTGAGGGTCAGTGTGTGGGTTGCGTGTGGAGGGTGACGGCGTCGCTTCCATTCACTGCAGAATATGTAGTAAAGCTCACATCTTTGTGTGGTTAAGGCACTATGATAGACGAAAATACTCAGCTTAGTTACAGGTTCGAAGGAGAATGCTGTGGACTCGCTCTTCCTCTGGGAGCTCGGAACCCCAAAGGTCTATCTCATCTGGCTGCTCGTCTTGCTCGCGCAAATCCTTGTCGCCGAGATCAATCGCCGATGGAACTGGACGATCTTTGCCGTATGGACGGTTGGCGGCATTTTGCTCATGCCCTATGCGTGGATCCACGGGACTCCCATGGTTGGCTGGTTCCCCTTCGGTAAGTACGCGATCATGATCCTGACCGCCACCATGACCGGAACCGTCTTGGTTTACGCCAAACGCAACCCGGATAAGGCACACAAATACGCGATTTGGTTGGGCGTGGCCCTGTGGGTCGGTTTGGCCGTCAACATCATGGAGGCGAACATCCGGGACCTCACGATCTACTTCAATGCTGACACCTACTATGCGTGCGGCGCCGATTGGCAGTGCCTGAAGGGTGTCAATGACGCGCACACAATCGACATGATCGCCGGCCTGCCCGAGGCGCGAGGCGTCAGCGCAGAGCTCCACTCAATGCAGTGGTATCAGGAAGTTGCAGCGAACCTGTCTTCTCGCCACGTCGGTATTGATCCTGAAACTGGATTCCGCACGATCGGGGGCTACTGGAACCTGCTCTCCGCGCTGGCCGGCCTGCTCAATATCATCACGATCACCGGCCTCGGGAAAATCATAGCGACCTCCCCGGGGAAGCAGAAGGTCCGCGGGCTGATCTGGGTGGACATGGTGTGGCCGTGGGTTATCGCTTACGACCTGTGGAACCACGCGTTCCTCTACAACTCGCTGGCTGACTACACGTGGTACTGCACGCTTGCGCTACTGCTGGCGTGCACGATCCCCGCGTTTACGTGGGCGAAGGGACAGTGGATCTGGTTCCGCTGCTTCACGCTGGTTTTTTGGATTTCGATGAATACTTTGCTTCCCGAGGTCTTGGTGCCTCCCTCGGATATCTTTAATTTTGCGACCATGGACCCGAGAGCGAATATTGCTTGTGCGGTGGTTGCCTTGGTGGCGAACGTGATGCTCTTCGCCTACTGGCTCTACAAGATTGTGGTGTTTAAGCGCAATCCGATCACCGGAGTTTTGTACTGCGAACTGGGGGAGTTCCGCACGATTGTGCGCGAGCACTGCGACGATAAGGATAAGTACTTCCTCGTCGACGGAATTCCGCAGACTCCTGAAGAACTTGGTTATGAGCCCTCGTCCAATACGGCGCCTGCCGATGGATACGCCTCGTGGATGCCGTGGTGGAAGGGCGAGGACCGGCGGTATCCCACGAAGCGTGGGTAGTACCTGCTTCCAGTGGAATCACATTACCTATTTCGGGTGTCACTGAATGAAAAGAGACAAGCATGATTCAGGGCGATGACGAACGCGAAGATGAGCTCCTTGTGGAGCCGATTATCGAAGGCCAAATCATCGAGGAAGACGATGCGGTTTCCCTGGTTTCTGAAGCATCTTCAGACCAGGACCAGCAGGCCTCGGTCTATGCCGTCTTCTTCTTGAAGAAGCTCGTTCGCCTGCGGGGAGTGCGGATCTCGCGCGATGACTTCCTGCGCCAGGAACTGCGAAAACTCCACCTGGGTGATGCTGAGATTGAGCGTGCTATTGCAAGTGATCCTGTCTCTGCAGGGATTTCGCGCAAGTCTTTGGACAAGCTGGCCAATGATGCGATTTCTTTCGAAACGAAGAAATCTACCGCGCTCTCGTTTGCTGCAGGGATTCCAGGTGGCTTTGCGATGCTCGGAACCATTCCCGCCGACCTCACTCAGTACTACGTTCACTCGCTACGCATCATGCAAAAGCTTGCGTACCTCTACGGGTGGAGAGAGTTCTTGACGGATTTGGACGACGTTGATGATGAGACAATCGCCCAGATGGGCCTCTTCTTCGGCGTCATGCTGGGAGTTGCAGGAGCTGCAGAGTCACTGCGCGACTTTGCGCGAGTGATCGTTGCTCCGGCAATCGAAAAGAGGATCGCGCGCAAAGCCCTCATGAAGACGACGTGGTACCCGGTCGTCAAGAAGTCTCTGAAAGTGATTGGCGTTTCGGTCACGAAACAAAGCATGGCAAAAACCATGTCAAAGATCGTTCCCCTGATCGGGGGAGTGATCTCAGGCGGAATGACCTTCGTTGCTCTACAAACTCAAGCGACACGGCTCAAACAGCACCTGCGTCAGCTCCCGCCTCCGGGCCTCGATGCCGCGGAGTGGAAGCAGGTGAGTAACTGAGGCCCCTACTTTCCTCGAAACACCCTCCACGCCCCGCGAATCAGAGGAATCTGAAGCGGTAGTCGAGCATACGCAAGTGCCTGTGCGCCCGCAGGCTTTCCTTCCTTGCGATAATCCACGGCCATCTTGATGTTTGCGGGGAAGACCGCGACATACAACGCGCTCGCAGCCAAGCCAGCCAGTCGCCTCGTCAATGGAAGCGCAAGGCCAGCGGCAATTGCCAACTCGGCCGCGCCGCTCACCAAAGTGTAGGTTCGGGCGTTCCCGGGGAGACTCCGTGGCACAATGGCGTCATAAACCTGAGGCGCCTTGAAGTGTATAACCCCTGCTCCTGCAAGCAAAAGTGCATGCCAGTGTGCTGTCTTCATGAGGACTCCTAAGCTTCGGCCTCGCGGCGCATGATGAACTCGCGGTCAGCGTGGTCGCCGACCATGAACTTGTACTCGCCGACCAGCTTAAACCCGTGGCGCCCGTAGAGTCGCTGTGCCCCGAAGTTTTCGCTGAAGCAGCCAATCCACAATGGACGCGGCCCATCGGCAAGCAGGTAATCGATTGCGTGCCGGAGCATCATCGATCCGCGCCCGCCACCTTGGTATTCCCGCAGCAAATACAGGCGCTGAACTTCTCCGTCGGTGGGCTTGACGTCGGGGTGGGGGAGGTGTGCGGGGCAAACGGTCACGTAGCCAATCAGTTTGCCTTCCGAGACCGGGCGCGCATCAGTACACTCTGGTGCAGTCGTGTCGGCCTCGCTTCCCTCAAGGAAAAGCAGCCAGGTTGGGCGCTGGGGGTCCGCAAGCTCCGCGCGAAGGACTTCGGGGGAGTAGGCCTCGTGAATGAAACGATCAAGGTCTTCGGAAGAGTAAAGCTGCCCAAAAGTCTGGATGTAGCACGTGGACGCAAGTGCGGATAGTGCCTCTGCATCTTCGGGCGTTGCGCGGCGCAGCATAATCTCCCCTCCTTGGGCTAGCCGATGACCATAAGAACGGTTCCGGCGCATAAACCAGCGATTCCCAATAAATACCGTCCCGAGACGCGCTCGCGCAACATGAGCGCCGAAAACGCAACTGTCACTAGTATTGAGAGCTTGTCGATGGGAACAATGATGGACGCGGGGCCTTCCTGGAGCGCTCGGTAGTAGCACAGCCACGAGGCCGTGGTTGCGATTCCCGAGGCTGCGATCCACGCGTGGTCGCGCAGGGGGATTGTGTGGATTGACGCCGGTTTCGCATGGAGCGCGACAACGATCCAGGCCATGAGCAACACGACGGAAGTCCTCACTGCGGTTCCCAGATTGGAATCGACCCCTGTGATTCCTATTTTCCCAAGGATCGAGGTAAGGGCGGCGAAAACTGCAGACGCTAACGCAAAGATCATCCACGAGGCCGCGGGTGCCTTTTGTGCGTCGGGCAGTGGGGTGCTCGCAGAGGTCTTTGATCGCTGGGAAACAAAGCCCCTGAATAATCCAGGTTCAAGGGTGAGAACGATTCCGATACCCAGAATCAGAACGCCCACAAGGGCGATGGGAGAGAGGCTCTCGCCCAAGAAAATCACTGCGAAAGCGATAGCGATGATGGTCGAGGACTTATCGATCGGGCTGACGAAAGTCACTGGAGCTTTGGAAAGCGCAGCGAAGAAGCAGAGCCACGATGCGCCGGTCGCAAGCCCGGAGAGAAAAAGGAACAGATAGGTGCGGGATGAAATGGAGGTGAGCTCTGAAAGAAAGTGAGCGTGGAGGCTAATAGCTGCAACAATCCATGCACCCAGGAAAACGACCGAAGTCCTCAAAGCTGTGACGAGCGTTGAATCGTGACCGTGGATTCCCAGCTTCGCAAGTACGGCGGTGATGCCGGCGAAGAATGCTGAGCCTAAGGCGAAGAGAATCCACATGTTTTCAGGGTAACGCGAGTCGATGTTTGTGAGTGAGTGGCGTCTACAGGTGATTGAAAATTTATTCTGTCCAGTATCGGTAGCCAAATTGAGGGAAGCGCCTGAAATTTCCTCAAAAAATTCCCGATACATTTATGAATGCAAACTGTTGCGAGTGTTTTGCCCTGCCCTCATACTGTCTGTAGACAGTACAGGTGCAGGTTGACGCCCTAGCCTAAAACCTCAATATCCGCCCATACCTCACCACGAGGTACCGACGAACAGGGAAGGCCATGCACGTTTACTCTGCACGCCCAGAGCACATCGATAAGCTCGCTGAAATCGCGGGTGCTGCCTTCGAGAATTACCCCCTTCACACAGCAGTGAAGGGACTACTGGCCGATCCGGAGGAATTCCCCAACTGGATTCGCGATGTCCACGCCGTCATGATTCATGTATTCGCGCGTTATCACACAGTTCTGGTCCTTGAAGACCAGGGTGAAATCCTTGGAGTTGCCCTCCTGAATCATCGCCCGCCCGGGCTGCTTGAATACCTTCGCTACTGCAGGCCGCTCCTGGGCTATATGCGCTTTGATCGCCTCGTGCGTTTCTTTGCCTTTACCGAGGCCGCAGATAGCGTAGTGCGTCGCGAATCCGATTTCGATTGGTTCCTGACCGTTATTGCCGTCGATCCTTCACGCCAACATCAGGGAATCGGTCGGCGCTTCCTTGAGAAAGGAATCGAAGGATACGTGCGCTCCCACGGAAGTGGACGCCTCGCATTCATTACCTGCACTCCCACGAATGCGCGCTTCTATTCCTCGGCTGGATACCGAGTCGTGGGGGAGCACTCGGTTTCTTTAGACGGGAACGAGGTGCCCGTGTGGTCTTTTGAGAAGGTCGTCGAGTAGATACCCGCTGGCGCGTTCGAATTGGAGGGAAGAACGCACCTGAGGTTTCGACGATGAGTTTGGGGGCTTGGTATCAGGTGATACCAAACCCCCAAACTATCTATCGAGATCCAGCTCGTTATTGCTGCGCGGGTCCCTGTTGTCCCCAAGGATTAGGCTGCTGGCCCTGCTGATTGGGCTGTCCGCCTTGCTGCGGAGGCTGCCACT
This sequence comes from Actinomyces sp. Marseille-QA0893, assembly GCF_976954355.1. NCBI lineage: Bacteria > Bacillati > Actinomycetota > Actinomycetes > Actinomycetales > Actinomycetaceae > Actinomyces > Actinomyces sp. Marseille-QA0893. The sequence goes on along the minus strand of NZ_CDRJSY010000001.1, from coordinate 416,573 downwards.
GCTGGCCACCTTGCTGGCCCTGCTGGGGCGCGGCACCATTGGGCTGTTGGCCCCACTGTTGTGTGGGCTGGCCTTGCTGTGGTTGCTGGCCCCATTGCTGTGCGGGTTGCCCCTGCTGCGTGGGCTGACCGGACTGGCCGGCATACTGCCGCCACTGGTCGCCTTGCATACCCTGCTGCTGCCCCCACTGTTGTTGTCCTTGTTGGGGAGCGGCTCCGTACTGCTGCTGGCCCCACTGCTGGCCACCTTGCTGACCCTGCGGGGGCACGGCACCGTTGGGCTGGCCCCACTGTTGTGCGGGCTGGCCTTGCTGCGGCCGCTGACCCCACTGAGGCGCAGGGGCAGGTTGCTGAGCAGGTGCCGGGGGAACGTACGAGGGACCCCACTGTCGGGGAGCAGGAGCATATCCCTGCTGGCCATAGCCGGCTCCCTGCTGCGGAGGCAGAGGCTGGCCCCACTGTTGCGGTGCAGCCGTTGGTTGCTGGCCAGGAAGCGGAACGTAGCTCTGTCGCTGGCTTTGCCTGGTCTGCTGCGGGGGCAGAGGCTGTCCCCATTGCTGTTGCTGCGGTTGCTGCTGCATGGGGGCTGCGCCGTACTGCGGTTGTTGACCCCACTGCTGGGGAGCTTGCGCGGGCTGCTGCGAGGCCATCGGCGTGTAGCCGGGCCGAGGCTGCTGTACGTACGGCGTTGGTGCCGGAGCAGGTGCAGGAGCGGGTGCCTGTGGCTGGACCTGTGGCGTGGGCGCAGGCTGATACTGCGGAAGCGGCGTGGGCGCCGGAGCGTGCTGAGGCTGAGCCTGAGGCTGTGCCACGGGTGCTTGCGCGCCTTGCTGAGAGTAAAGCTGCGGTTCTTGTGCCGGTGCCGCTGCCGGTGCCGGACTGGAAACGGGCGCCGAATCGGCCTGAGCCTGAGGTTTAGGCTGCGCTTGTTCAGCCTCGTCGTGTGCTTGTGCGGGAACAGTCTCTTCGACCGGTGCAGCTTCTTCTGCAGGTGCAGCCTCTTCCGCCTGTGTGGGCGCGAAGGCCTCGGCCTGCGGTTCCTGAGGAGCCGCTTCCGGCTCGCTCATCTCAGGCAGTGCGGATTCTACAACTGGTGCCGGCTCATCGTTTGGCACGGTAGCCGGGGCTACAGCTGCAACCGGCTGCTCGGGCTCTGTGGACGCATGACGCGCCTCTGCCTGCGCGGGGATTTGAGCCGCAGCGAATGACGGGACGCCAGCCTCTGTTTGAGAGGGTTCCGGAGTGTGTTCCTGCGACGAGGCCGGCGCGTGAGCTGGCTTGTACGCCTGCTGGGCCGGCTGAAGCGGAGTGTGCGGAGCGGACGCCTGAGCGCGTTGAGCCTGAGGAACCTGCGGTTGGACAGGCGTCGATGCTGCGGAAGTAGGCGTTGAAGATGCACCAGAGGGAGCACGAACTCCTCTGACGGGAGTCGCAATAGGCATTGAAGCTGCAGTGCCAGGCGTTGCCCCGGGGGCCGTAGGTGCTGGTGCTGCCTGGGTAGAACCACCGAGAGGAAGAGCTCCCTGCGACATAGGTGCGGATGCAGTGGCCCCACCCTTCGCGCGCTTGCGATCCTCGCGAGCTTGACGCTTCGCTGCGCGGGCCTCTTCACGCGCCTGCTGACGCTGAGACTTTGCAGTCGAATCTGCCTTTCGCGAACGACCGCGGAGAACAAAGATGGCAATTCCTGTAAGAACAACAAGGCCGCCAGCAACTGCTGCAATGATGATCCATGTGGTTGAAGAAATTGAACCGATGAGAGAGCCTGACTTTGCTGCAGCAGCAGTGCGGTTACGGTCGGGTGCAGCAGGATCCGTCGGCGCCGGTGTCAGAGGCTCAAAAGAGGGAACCGGCGTACCGTACTGTGCGGCGACTGTCGCATTGCCCTGGTAAGCATCAGTCTTCTTCCCGTGGACGGCGACCTTTCCATCAGGCTTATTCCACAGAACAATCTGTCCGGTGGGGGAGTATTTTGAATCGCCTCGCTGATCAGCCCAGAAGTCGGTGAACTTTGCCCCTGCAGATGCGGAATCAAGGTCAAAAACCAGAGGGCGGATGCTGATATAGCCAATGTCGCGCGGGCGGCCGAGGAATTCTGTTTCCTGCATCAACTGTTCGCTTGAATAGACAAAAATAAACTCACCCTTGTCATCAAGCGAATAGTACTTTCCTGCATTTTCGGGGCCTTCGAAAGGCGGGAAGATTGAGCAACGAGTGAAGTTATCACCCTGGGCGAACTCGATGCGGTAGTCATTATTCCCATTTGAAAATGACTTGCACTTACCTTCGTCGATCTGCTTCGTGCGGTCATACACTTCAAGCGCGTGTCCGACGCTTCCCTTGTTGTAGACGCTCAATGTCACCGAGACAGTCAAGTCTGAATCTGCGGCCTGCGCAGTTGTTGCAGTAGGGAGCACCAATGCTCCTGCAAGCAAGAGTGTGGCCGCTGTCGAATACAAACGCTTCATTGAGGCATCCTTTGAAAGTGAATCACGCTATTTCAAGCATATCGAATTGTGAGGGGTGCGCAAAAACAGTTATTCCGAGGGCGGGGCAAAGGGGTTTTTCCCCTGTTCTGTCTGGGAATCCCCGGGGAAAATCTCACTTTTGGCCGATGAAGACGAGGGCTGCGCGGGTGGTGAATAATCCTGAACGGAGGGCACAACAGGCGCATCTTCCACATGAAAATCATCTGAAAGTTTGAAGGGATTTTGCCCGGTGTCTCCGGGAGTTAGCGAGCCGGAAAAACCTGTCCCACTTTGGTAACTCAGCGGAACTGCGAAACCTCGCTGTTCGCGTTCCTTTCTCCTGCTGTTTGCGCGCATGATCATGGGAACGCCGATGATTAAGAAGAGACAGACAACCGGAACCAGAATGATCTTGATAATCGTCCCGATCCCGCGTGCAGGTCGGTAAGCAGTGGGGCTGGGGGATGGGGTATAGGGCGTGATGGAGCGGGTGTGTACTACTGCCTCGAGATCAGAAGGAAGATCGGCGGGAACGACACCGTTCATTGCTTTGCGCTCGATTGCGTGGAAGTCGCTGAACATCTGCACGCTTCCCTTCGCGCCGATCAGTGTTTCCGATGTGCTCATCCACTTCGCTTCGTCAGCAGAGCTATCGTCTTCGTCCAGTACTGCTCCCGGGCTGAGTTCTGAAATGGTCAGGTAGCTCCCCTGCAGGTATGCGTCATGGCGCGTCAGTTTGACGTCACTGGGAAGCCCTAGATTGAGCTCCTCAAGTTTCAGGAGTTTTGCGGCGAAAGTAAGGTTTCCTTGGTCATCGATCTCGATATAAGGATTAACAAAACGATTGAACTTTGTTGTAATTCTGCAATCATTCGAGTAAGTTCCCGCCTCAAAGTGCACTTCGGACCATTCCGTTACCTGGGGTACTGCTTCGCATGCTTTCTGATCGAGAGTCTTGGAATAATCGCTGATATAGACCGAGTAGCTCACACTCGATGTGCCAACAAAGAAGTACTCGGAAAGATCGACCTCGTTTCGCGCGGCGTGTGCCGGGGAGGCGCCAAGTATCCCGCCGACAATGCTCAGCATGCACATGCATGCAAGGAAAAGGGTTTTCGTTTCTCGTCGTAAGACCTGCAATGGTGATTCCTCGTCCGGTAGCGTCAGATTACCGAGGCTGTGCCCCAGCGGCGTGCGTTTAGTTCGATGGTGGTGCGTAGGGGTTCGTCGGCCCCTGAGTTGACGAAGAGGGCTCAACGGCAGAAGGAGTTGAGTGCTCGGCAGAAGGAGTAGAAACCTCGTCTGCTGAAAGAGTGAAGGGATTCTTCGTCTGCGAAGCGGAAGTAGGCATACTCGGCTGATACGCGGTGGGGATGACGAAACCACTGCTCTCTCGCTCGCGGCGCTTCTTATTCGCCCTCCTCACTAGGCCAATCGCCCCAAATACGATGACAATGATGCCGAACATGAAGTACTTACCAATAGAACTTGTGAGGAGGGATGGGGTAGGAAGGGCGCCGGTGGCACGCCACGTAGGGCGTGGGGAAGAAGAGGTCTGGAGCGCTTGAAGATCGGTCGGCATGTCGGCAGCAGCTATGCCCTTGTGCTCTTTGCGTTCTTGGGTGCGGAAATAATCATTCTGCTCGAGGGTTCCCTCTGCGCCAAGAACTAGTGCTGGTGCATTTTCCCAGGTAACGGTGTCGGAGTATTCGCTTCGATCGAGAGCCGCACCCGGGGTTGCTTTTGTTCCTCGGAAATAAGTACCGCTCAGAGAAAAACGGCGGGAAGTAATCGAGGCGTCATTTGGAAAAGTGAGTCCCAGATCGTCAAGAGTGACTTGCTTTGCAGCAAAAGTAACCTTTCCGTTGCTATCGACGCCGATATAAGGATTGACGTGACGATTGAAGTCCGTCGTGATCTCACAACGGCTGTAGTACTTACTTGTCGAAAAATCGACGATTGACCACTCCTGGACAAATGGCAGAGCAGTACACGTATCCTCAGTGATCGTCTGAGATTCGTCGGTCACAGTGAGCCTGTATTGAGTGCGACCATCGCGCTCAATACGAACGTCCTCGTTGATTCTGATGTCTTTGTCCAAGGCATGTGCGGGCTGAGCCCCAGCGATGGGGAGAAAGAGAGTCAGCGCGCAGGCGCATGCAAGGACAAGGGCGCGTGTGTGTCGATGAAGTGGCAGGTGCATGCATGACTCCTTTGAGCGAGGTGGCCGTGAAGCGGCTGCGTCTCAGTGTGAACAATACTAGTTTGTCGGTGGTGCAAAGCGGCTTCGCGGGGAAGACGAGGGATCGTCTGGCGTAACACCGCTTTGCGCGGAAGACTCCGGCGGAGTGGGGATTCTCTCTTCGGGAGGAAGAACGAAGGGGGAACGAGGCGAAGAGCTTCCCTCCGTGTGATCATCGCTGAGTTGCTCATCGACTTTCGCTTTGGCCTGACGGGTTTTTTGAGCGTCCTGCTGCTGTTTCGCGTTCCATATGGAGTACACGCCGAAGGCTGCGAAGACGAATACGCTGAGCCCCATGATCTTTTTGATGAGAGCATCACCGTCGATGTCCACCAGTGGTGTATGCGTTGGTGGAACCGAAGAAGAACGCTGTGTTCTTGTGGCGCGTGGTGTCGCTTGCGTAGATGGTGTTGAAGTTGCGACTACTTCAAGGTCTGTCGGAAGCTCATCGGGCGCGACTTCCGGCTTTGAAACCCGCCTCGTCGAGTGAAAATCGCCTGCAGGCGAAAAAGTGCCAACAGCCGCAAGGGAAGAGCCAAGATCGCCACTCCACCGGACGTTCACGCTGTTTCGTGGCCCGTCGCTCACAGTGCCACCAGGGCTCATTTTTGAGATCTTCATGCTGATCCCCCCGAAGCTGAGATCTCGAGTCAGATAGGACGTGCCCTCTGGGAAGGAAACCTTGAAGTCCTCAAAGCGAACGGGACGCGTGACAAAAGTGAAGGATCCATCCTCGTTGGCCTCCACATAAGGGTTGTTTAATCTGAAGAATGTTGCCCTGATCGAGCACGTCTTGCGCTGTGGATCAGTGGAATAGCTGGTCTGGGCATTATTTCGCGCTTGAGGAAGGGCCTTGCAGCTTTCCTCTGTGATCGTCCCCGAGGAGTCAAAAACCCACAGTTCGTATGACAAAAATCCCTGATTGGAGAAAACGAACGACTCGTGAATCGTCACGCGATTATTCACGGCATGCGCAGGAGTCCCCTGGAAAAGAAGAAGAAAAGCTCCCGCGCACACGCAACTCAGGACATAAGCAAGCAATCGCCTCGGCAATGAAAAAACCACGCGCGCTCCCAATGCTTACTGGCCCAAGCCAGGGGAGGGGAGGGGAGGCGGAGAAGAAGGACGCGAGCGCTTACGAGCCGAGCGCGCGAGTATCGCGATGCTGATAATCAAGATCACCATCGATGGGATGAGTAACTTCGAGCTCGGGCATGAACATGTCTCACGATCTCCGCGATAAGGCAGCGCTCCCGTCGCCGGAGTCACAGGCGTGCTCGTTGTCGAGGGCCTCGCCGGAATATCCTCGAGGCCAGTGGGAAGCTCGACGGGGGCGATTCCCTGATACTCAACGCGATTAGTCGTGCGGAAATCTTCCGCTTTCTCGATGGTCCCTGCCACGCCAACGATCTGAGGAACATCGTCCTTCCACGTAATAAAGCCCTTGACGCTATCGCTGACTTTTCCTCCGGGACTCATCTGTGAAAGTTGACCGGTATCAGCGCTGAAGTGGAACTCGTGCTCTGTTAGGGAAGTTCCCGCGGGAAAAGTGATGTTGAGGTCCGACAATTGGATGCTCTTCGCTGCGAAGACAAAGTTCCCTTTTTCGTCAGTGCCAACATAAGGATTCTTATCACGCGTGTATTGCGTAGCGATCTGGCAGTTGCTTGCTGCTGGCGCAGCATTAAAGTGCACTTCAGACCACTCGATGACCTGGGAGAGGGAATTGCACGTGTCCAGAGTGATGGTCTTCGTTAAGTCGACAATCTTCAAGCGGTACGTGATTGAGCCTGAGGCTGAGAGTGAATACTGCTCCTCGATCTGAACGCCCTGATCCTGAGCGTGGGCGGGCGTTGCGCTCAGCGCGGCGGTAAGAGTGAGCGCGCAAGCGAGGGAGGCGGCGCGCTTCAGTAGAGAGAGCGTCATCAGGATTCCTTCCGTTCAGCGGTTGATTTCCGAGGCCGGAGCGGGCTTGGTGCGTCTGTGAAGTGGGGGAGCGGTGGAGAAGACAGTGGGGCGAACGCTTTGACCGCGCTCGCCCCACCGGCTGTTCAGGTTTGAGAGTTACTCAGGCCTGAGGGTACTGTCCGGGCTGCTGTCCCTGATCGGGGTACTGACCCGGCTGCTGGGGGTATTGACCCTGCTGCGGGTACTGCTCAGCCTGCGGATACTGCGCGGGCTGCTGCGGGTACTGCCCCTGCTGCGGGTACTGCGTCGGATCCGTGGGAGCCTGGCCGGTCGGAGCGGGGTACTGTCCGGGCTGAGGCATCGCGCCGGGGTAGGCGCCCGGGTATGCGCCGGGGGCGCCCATGGGCTGTGCCTGAGTCTTCTTGCGGTTGCTCATGACGACGAAGACAACGATGCCGCCGATAACGACAACGGCCAAAATGCCAAGAAGAACCCACTTCATGCTTGAAGACGAAGACGAGGAAGAAGAAGTGCTGCTCTTATCGGAGGAGGTATCCGAAGAAGACTTGCCAGAGGCTGCACCTGAACCATCGGTGGTGCCCTTAACGGAAACGTCATCGCTCACGTCGGTCCACGTAACGGTTCCGGTCGCCTTGTCAATGGTGCCGCCGTTGTCTGCGGTTGTGGGGACCATACCGCCAGAGAACTTTGCGGTGACCTTCTGCATTGTGATGCCGGGCATCACTGATGACAGACGCGAGATAGCAGTCTCTGTCTGGGAGGTGAAAGTGAAGTCCTTGCCGTTGACCTTAAGGACCTCATCAATTTCACTGCTCTTAAAGGACTGGCTGACATCGCAGATGTGGGAAGAGCCGCTGGTGCGGAAAGCCGTGGTTGCTCCGGCAGTCTTCGCACTCTTGCACATGGACTCTGAGATCAGCTTGCCGCTGGTGTCGATCATGCTCAGGGTGTAGCTTCCCGATGTGGTCGAGGTGAATTCATAGGTTTCTTCGAGGTCAATGCTCGGATCTGCAATAGCTGAACCGGTCGCCATGGCAAAGCTGCCGGCAAGCGCCAGAGTTCCGATGACTCCAAGAGAGCGTCGCTTCATGAGTGTTCCTTCTCGGTATATGAGGACAGACAGATAAAAGAATAGGCACAATCGACTCTGCTGACGAATTGTGTATCGTTTAAATTACAGAATGCTGAGTGGTTGCTGAATGCGCGGCTTGGGGGTTAGCCCTGCGGGTACTGGCCGGGCTGTTGCGGATACTGCCCAGGTTGTTGCCCCTGCTCGGGCGGCTGCCACTGTTGTTGCTGTGGATTGAACTGTTCTGGCTGTGGATTGAACTGTTCTGGCTGTGGCGGAGGTGCTGCCTGCCACTGCTGCGGGGAAACTTGGCCCTGTGGGGGGAAGTATTGAGCGTCCAGGGGGTATTGCCCCGGTTGTGGCATAGGTTGCTGGGCGAAGGGGTCTGGGTATGTGCCTGGCGCAGGCATGGCCTCTAAGTGGGGTTTCTTCTGACCTCGCAGCACCAAGAAAATTGCGGTGCCGCCACCAATGATGATGAGGACAGCAACCGCGAGGAATATCCAGTTGTTATTTGAAGAGGAAGAAACGGTAGAACTTGGCGAGGAACTTGAGGAGGGGGCCGCTTCAGACGTGGCTGAAGCTCCGGCTTTGGTGGTTCCCTTGACCGTCACATTTCGGGTGATGTGTGTCCAGGTGACGGTTGTCTGTTTCTCATCGATTTTTCCGTCAAAGTCTGCGGTCTTTGCGACCCAACCTTTAGGGAAGGTCACGCTGACTTCCTTAAAGGACATTCCTTCAAAAGTCTTATCGATCAAGACGGCAGACATGGAAGTAAAAGTGAACTCTGCGCCGTCGATCTTTAGTCGTTCGCTGACTGCGTCATCTTTAATGACCTGAACAAGGTCGCAAATACTGTTGGTCCCTTGCACCCGGAAGTATGCCTGGGTGTAGTCTCCGGGTTCGCTCGTGCACTTGTCTTTGGTGATCGTTTGCCCGGTGGGGTCAATCATGCTGACAGTGTGTCCAATTTCAGTTGGAGAGGTGATCTGGTAGCTGTCTTTTAACTCGTAGTACGGGTCGGCAGAAGAAGGGCTTCCTGCCAAAGCGCAAGTTAGAGCGATTGCAAGTGCGCAGATTGTTCCCAGCGTGCGTTGCTTCATCACAATTCCTTTGTCCAAGGTAAGACTATTCAAAGAATAGGCATTAAAAGAGATCGTGACGAATTTGAATGTTGTGTAGAAGAGCGGGCGGTGTGCTCGCGGATCCACAACAGGCATATAACTTTGCTCACACTCCTGTCCAAAAGGTAAACAAAGCGAAAAGCTTAGGTCATGCAATGGCACACTATGAGAACCAGAGTCGGCGGCGTCCGGCCGCGGACCGATAAACCATAGGAGAGTGCGGCATGGAAACGCCGAACCCACGTGCAATGGAAGTGAACCTTGAGACTGACCAGCAGGTACAGTCCAAGGACAAGCCCCAGCGCACGGAACTCAAGCGTGGTTTATCAGCACGCCACATGCAGATGATCGCTATCGGCGGCGCAATTGGCACCGGCCTCTTTGTCGCCTCGGGCGCAACAATCTCGACCGCAGGCCCGGGCGGAGCTCTCGCGGCCTACGCAGTCATCGGCCTCATGGTCCTCTTGCTCATGCAATCTCTTGGTGAGATGAGCGCACACATGCCCGTCGCGGGATCGTTCCAGACCTACGCCACTCGCTTCGTGAGCCCCTCATTCGGCTTCGCGATGGGATGGAACTACTGGTTCAACTGGGCGATCACCGTCGCAGCCGAACTTGTCGCCTCGGGACTTGTCATGTCCTACTGGTTGCCGAGCGTCCCTTCCTGGGTCTGGGCAATCTCCTTCCTCTTCCTTCTCACCTTCCTCAACGCGCTGAGCGCGCGGGTCTATGGTGAGGCGGAATTCTGGTTCGCCCTGATCAAGGTCATCACCGTCATCGTCTTCCTGATTTCAGGCACCCTGATGATCTTCGGGATCTTCAACGACTCCCCGGGAGTTCAGAACTGGACTGCTGGAGATGCTCCCTTCCACGGCGGATTCTTGTCCATCATCTCGGTCTTCATGATCGCAGGATTCTCCTTCCAGGGAACCGAACTTGTCGGTGTTGCAGCAGGCGAATCCTCTAATCCTCGCCGCGACGTGCCCCGAGCAATCAAGACCGTGTTCTGGCGCATCATGTTCTTCTACATTGGCGCAATCGCCATCATCGGAACACTGATTCCCTACACCGATCCGAACCTCTTGCGTGACAGCGCTGCAGACATTGCCTACTCGCCCTTCACCCTGGTCTTCGAGCGCATGGGTGTTGCCGCTGCAGCCGCGGTCATGAACGCCGTCATCTTGACCGCAATCCTTTCCGCAGGAAACTCAGGCCTCTACGCCTCCACGCGAATGCTGCACTCGATGGCACTCATCGGGCAGGCGCCTCGCTTCTTTGCAAAGGTCACGCGTCACGGCGTACCGATCTACGCAATGCTGGCCACCTCCGCCGTCGGCGCACTCGGATTCGTTGCCGCACTGGTGAGTGAAGATACCGCGTACACATGGCTGCTCAATGTTTCGGGTCTGTCCGGATTCATTGTCTGGCTGGGTATTGCGGCCTGCCACTGGCGCTTCCGCAGGGCCTATGTCAAGCAGGGCCACTCCCTTGACGAGCTTCCCTACAAAGCACCTTTCTTCCCCTTCGGTCCGATCCTCGCCTTTGGCATGTGCTTGATCGTTCTCCTGGGCCAAAATTACGAGGCCGTCTTCCGCGGACAGCTTCTGCAAGTTGCCTCCTCGTACATCGGACTTCCGGTCTTCTTGCTGATCTGGCTGGGATATCACCTGGTGAAGAAGGATCGCACCGTCAGCTTGGATGAAATGGATGTTGAAGGCGTCACCGTAACGCCTGAAAACGCATAGTGGTGAGCTGGTAAACGGCGTTCGGGGGAGGCAGAAACTGCCTCCCCCGAATTGTCTATTTTCGCAGTGGACTGCGCAGTCTTTGAATGTCTACTTCGGTGGTTCGACGCTTACTTGTGCGGGCAAATTGAGGATCCCCACTGGGCACGTCACACCATTGGGGCCATGATTGCAATAGCCATCGGGATTCTTCTCCAAGTAGGCCTGGTGGTAGTCCTCAGCGAGGTAGAAAGGGCCACCCGACTGAGCAAAGCACGCCCCGGCCTCACCAATCGTCGTATAACAGCGGGCTGTCGGCATCGCGCGCTCCAACTCGGCCACCCACGCACCGCGCAGAAGCGACGCCACCTCGGCCTGCCTCGGCGTCGTTACCCAGATTGCGCTGCGGTACTGCGTACCCACGTCGTTCCCATGACGGTTGGGGCGGGTGGAATCGTGGTTTTCGAAGAAAGTTTTGATTAGGCTCGCTCCGCCCTCACCGGTCACGGAGGGATCGTAGACCACCGCGACAGTCTCGGCGTGGCCCGTGCGCCCCGTGCATACCTCTCGGTAGGTCGGGTTTGCGTTCCCGCCGCCCATGTAACCAACAGCAGTCGCCCACACGCCCTTTTGGCGCCAGAAGATACGCTCCACACCCCAGAAACAACCGGCGGCAAGGTACAGTACCTCGAATCCGTCGGGAACCGGATCGGTTGCGCGCGTCCCATTCACCGGGTGAAGTTCAAGCTCGGCCAGGATTGGGTGCCTGCCACCCGGCATATCCGCCGGAAGAGTGCCCGCAGTGGGGGAGTCCAAGTAGCGCTCTGCCCCCTCCGATAGACGAGGCCACGCCTGGTGCTCTCCTGCAGCGTAGCGCTGGGTGGTGGGGGAAGGATCAGTGGCCATCTTTGGCTCCTTCAGTGTGTGGCGGGCGAGGTGCACTCTGCCGTGGATGGATGGGGTTATCTGTCCCCCGTATTCTATGGCGATACTTAAGCCCCGGCAGATAAAAATGTGGCCCCTGCAGTTTCCTGCAAGGGCCACATCAAGCGTTTAGATCAGCCGAGCGACTGGACGCGACGGGCAAGCTTGGACTTGCGGTTCGCGGCCTGGTTGCGGTGAATAACACCCTTCGAGACGGCCTTGTCGAGCTTGCGCGATGCAATGCGCAGAGCTTCGATTGCTGCTTCCTTGTCGCCAGCCTCGACGGCTTCGCGAGTCCTGCGCACCAGGGTCTTCAGTTCAGACTTGACAGCCAGGTTGCGCTGACGGCGCTTCTCGTTGGTGCGGATCCGCTTGATCTGAGACTTAATGTTCGCCACAGTCGGATTACTCCTTGGTCTTTCGTACGTACAGGTCGGTGAGGGCTGTGTCAGTGCCGGGACTGGGGCATGGGGACACCCGCAAACGGCTCTAACCAGACCCCCTGCCCGACCAGGCTGGGAGTCCGATCGACAACTCTACCAGAAAAATAGGCACCTAACGACCCCCGGAATGCTCACATCTGCTTGATAAATGGTGAGAACGCACACCCTATCGGCGTGGAATTGGCATGCCCATGCCTACTAATGGGACGATAGACCAGACGTCACAATCCTTCCGGAGGTCCTGTTTGTCCCCGATTCCTACTCCCGAGCAGGCCAAGCTGATTCAGCCCTCGGCCACCCCGCAGGAACGCATCCGCAATTTCTGCATCATCGCTCACATCGATCATGGCAAGTCCACCTTGGCTGACCGTATGCTTCAGCTCACCGGGGTGGTTGCAAGTCGAGATATGCGCGACCAATACCTGGATCGCATGGATATTGAGCGCGAACGTGGCATCACCATCAAAAGCCAGGCCGTGCGTATGCCTTGGGCCTTCGAAGGGGAACCTTTTGCTCTCAATATGATCGACACCCCCGGACACGTCGACTTCACCTACGAGGTCTCAAGGTCCCTGGCCGCCTGCGAAGGTGCAGTCCTTCTCGTCGATGCCGCCCAGGGGATCGAAGCGCAGACCTTGGCGAACCTCTACCTAGCTTTAGAGAACGATCTGACCATCATCCCGGTCTTGAACAAGATCGATCTTCCGGGCGCGCAGCCCGAAAAATACGCACAGGAAATCGCTCAACTCATTGGCGTGGAACCAGATGATGTTCTGCGCGTCTCCGGTAAGACCGGTGAGGGTGTTCCCGACCTCCTTGACGAGATCGTTCGTCAGATCCCCGCGCCTACGGGCAACCCCGAGGGGCCGACGCGTGCGATGATCTTCGACTCTGTCTACGACACGTATCGAGGCGTCGTCACCTATGTCCGAGTCGTCGACGGCATGCTCTCCACTCGCGAACGCGTGCGAATGATGTCTACCGGAGCAACTCACGAACTGCTCGAAATCGGTGTTATTTCACCTGAACCGACTCCTGCTCCGGGAATTGCTGCTGGCGAAGTTGGCTACCTTATTACCGGCGTGAAGGATGTTCGTCAGTCCCGCGTTGGTGACACCATGACCTCGGCTGTTCGAGGCGCTGAAGAACCTTTGGCTGGCTATCGCGACCCGCGCCCCATGGTCTTTTCGGGAATTTATCCCGTTGACGGCTCCGACTTCCCGGATCTGCGCGACGCTTTGGAACGCCTCCAGCTCAACGATGCGGCATTGACCTTCGAGCCTGAATCCAGCGCGGCCCTGGGCTTCGGCTTCCGGTGCGGATTCCTCGGGCTGCTGCACCTGGAAATTATCCGCGAACGCCTCGAGCGCGAATTCAAACTGGACCTGATCGCAACCGCACCCAACGTCGTCTACAAGGTCGTTGCAGAAGACGGAACCGAGGTCCAAGTCGATAACCCCTCTGAATTCCCCGAGGGGAAGATCTCCGAAGTCCGCGAACCCGTCGTGAATGCGACAATCCTGACCCCAACTGAATTCACAGGAACGATCATGGAACTGTGCCAAGATCGTCGTGGAACCATGCGAGGAATGGACTACCTCTCAGAAGATCGCGTCGAACTGCACTACCAGCTTCCCCTCGCGGAGATCGTCTTCGACTTCTTTGACCACCTCAAATCGCGCACTCGCGGCTACGCCTCGCTGGACTACCACGAGAGTGGCGAACAGGTCGCTGACCTCGTCAAGGTCGATATTCTCCTCAACGGAGACCGAGTTGACGCTTTCAGTGCGATCGTCCACAAGGACCAGGCCTACGCCTACGGTCTGCGCATGACGAAGCGCCTCAAGGAACTCATCCCCCGACAGCAATTCGAAATCCCCGTGCAGGCAGCTGTCGGCGCCCGCGTTATTGCTCGCGAGAACATCAGGGCTCTGCGCAAGGACATGCTTGCGAAGTGCTACGGCGGCGATATTACCCGTAAGCGCAAGCTGCTCGAGAAGCAGAAGGAAGGTAAAAAGCGCATGAAGTCCATCGGCCGCGTGGACGTGCCGCAAGAAGCCTTCATCGCTGCTTTGACCTCCGACGTCCCCACCGGAAAGAAATGACCGTGGCAGACCATAATGAGGCCGCGCTTGAGGGAGAGCCTTGCGCTGCTCATGCGGGTGAGCCGCGTCAAGGCGCGGGAGGCGGCCGCCGACCCGGAGACGTCCCAGAGGGGACCGTTTTCATGAGCCGGACGAAGTCCTTTACGCGGCGTAGCCGTGAACTCCCCGTCAACCTTGCGCGCACATGGGAAGCGCACGCCGGACGCTATGTCATTGAACCTCGACGAGGCGTTGGCTACACGACTGTTGCAGACGATTTCCACCTGGACGCTGAGGAACTTTTTGGCAGGCAAGCGCCGCTGACCCTTGAGATTGGTTCGGGGACGGGCGAACAGATCGTAGCCGCGGCAGCGGCCAACCCCGATCGCGATTACCTTGCACTCGAAGTGTGGGTGCCCGGGATCGCCAAGCTGATCTCCAAGGCAGTTGACGCGGGCGTCGATAACATTCGAGTCCTCGAGGCCGATGTTGCGCAAGCGCTTCCGATCATGCTGGGTGATGCCTGCCTTGACGAGGTCTGGACATTCTTCCCCGACCCGTGGAGGAAAGCGCGCCACCGCAAGCGCCGACTCGTCAGTGGTGAGTTTGCGCTCCAAGTTGCCCGAGTGCTCCGCGATGGGGGAGTGTGGCGTCTTGCGACCGACTGGGATGACTACGCCTGGCAAATGCGAGATGTGATCGAAGGTTGCCCACTCTTTGAGAATCCTTACGTGGGGCAAAGGCCCGATCCTGAGGATCCCGAAGCAGAACGCGGTGGTTTCGCACCGCGCTATGAAGGACGCGTTGTGACTCATTTTGAAACTCGCGGGATCGATGCGGGGCGACGTGTGCACGACATCGTCGGAGTCCGGCTTCCGCGTGAAAGCGCGTAGCCGCATCCAAGGCTGGATTTGCTATGTTTTCCCACTTCGCAAAGAGATACAGGTGACATTTAGGGTGTTCGTATTTCACCCGGTTGACAATTTCTATATGCTGACTGTGCATTGAGATTTCACTTCAGCGTGAAACTCCGGCTTCCTCTTCGCGATAGGCGGATCTGCGAAGAGTGGAGATGCGTTCTGCTAGCAGAACGCACGGGGACGGGGCTTCCTCGATGAACCGAGAAAGCCCCGCCTCGGTCCGCAACGTGTGCCCGTCTTCTTCGATGAGGAGAAGACGGGCACAGCTGTATTCGCACCAAAACACGAAGTGTTCTTTTTGAGCGTTTTATGGAAACATTGTGTAATCCATCCCACATTCATCAAGGAAGAAAGAACAGTGAAACAGGTAGCTTACGCGCGATATTTTCAGCGTAGGTTCGTGTGGATCCTCATCACTTTGTCCGCATTCGTGCTCCTCGCTGGATCCCTGAGAGGAACCATCACCGCACTGCCTCCCATCATCGAGGAAATCCAAAGAGACTTGGGACTTTCCTCGGCCGAGGCCGGACTAGTGACCTCAATCCCCGTATTCTGTTTCGGTTTCTTCACCCCATTTACCGCGCTTATCCTGCGAAGAATCCGCCTGAATCGTGCCGTCTGTTTGGGACTGTTAATCGTGATCTTCGGCGCCGTGCTCCGCTCGCTCGGTATGACCTGGTCGCTATTTGTCGGTACCTGTGTGATCGGCATCGGAACGACCTGTTCCAACCTGGTCGTCACTATGCTCATTGGTCGCGATTTCCGCCATCGCGCGGGAATCATGACGGCGGTTTACTCGACGATGATCGACCTCATGATTGCAGCTTCGACCGCTTTCACCTTCCCGCTGGTCGCATACATTGGTTGGCGAGGCGCGGCGGGAGTGTGGGGAGTCGGTCCAGCTCTGATCGCGCTCGTGGCCTGCCTTGCAATCTACCCACTCAATCGCCCGGGAATTCGCCCCTTCTTCGCCCAAAGAGCCGGATGGACGATTCACGCGGATGACTCAGTCGTAACGGATGGACCCGCCAAGGCCTCGGAAATCTATCGCTGGCCCATGGCATGGCTCATGGCTTTCGCCTTCGCTGTCAATACCTTCTGCTACTTCGGCGTCGCAGCATGGCTGCCGAAAATCCTTGCAGACATGCTTGAGATGGGCCCAAACGATGCCGGTTTTGCGGCATCGATCTACCACATCGTGGGTGTTGCTGCGCCGCTGAGCATGATGGCGGTCCAGAAAATGATCCGCGCTCAGACCTCAACAATCCTCACACTGGTCTCGCTGTCGTGGCTTCTCATGCCGATCGGAATGCTCCTTCTGCCGGGAGGCTGGGCTTTGTGGAGTGCATGCGGGGGACTTGGCCAAGGTGCATTTTTCTCAATTACCTTTACGCTGGTCATTGAACGCACGACCAACATGGCTCAAACCCGCACGCTTTCTGCCCTTGTCCAAAGCATTGGATACGGCTTTGGTGCCTTGGGGCCGTGGGTTTTGGGGCGCATGTACGACATGACGGCTAACTGGCTGTGGCCCTTCATCCTTTTAACAGTCCTGACAGGAAGCCTCGTCGTGATCTCCCAAATAGTTGCCCGCTCGACCTCAACCCCCAAGCCTCAATGAGCCCTCACCAGCCAGAAGGTCAGGCCTGGGATGAATACGGTCGTCTCCGAGCTGAACTTGCCGAAGCATGCGCAAAGCGTCCTCTAGCCATCTACGTACACGTTCCCTTCTGCCAGATTCGTTGCGGCTACTGTGACTTCAATACCTACACCGTCGGTTTTGGCCCCGGAGCTGATCGAGAGAGCTACGACCAAAGCGCCCTTACTGAAATGCGTATGGGAGCAGGAATCCTCAGCGATGCTTGTATGCCTCAGCGCCCCGCCTCGAGCATCTTTTTCGGTGGTGGCACCCCCACGCTCTTATCCACCGACATTCTTGGACGTCTCCTTGCGGGGGTAGGTGAGAACTTTGGGATCGCGCGCGGCGCGGAAATTACCGTAGAAGCGAACCCCGAAAGCGTGGACGAGGCGGCGCTTGAACGCCTCGCCAAGGCTGGCTTTACCCGCGTTTCCTTTGGCATGCAATCAGCCGTCCCCGAGGTCTTGCGCGTCCTCGATCGCCGTCATGATCCAGCGAAATTGCCCGGGTTGGTTGGCGCGGCCCGCAGACTCGGGATGGACGTCTCAGTCGACCTCATCTACGGAGCCCCCGGAGAAAGCCTGACGGACTGGCAGACCTCGCTTGAAGAAGCGATCGCAATGGAACCGGACCACATCAGCGCCTACGCCCTTGTCATCGAAGAAGGAACAAAAATGGGCGCGCAGGTCGCCCGCGGGCAACTTCCCATGCCCGACCCAGACGACGAGGCCTCGAAATACGAAATTGCGGATCGTCTCCTCGGCGAGGCCGGCTACAGCTGGTACGAAATTTCAAACTTCGCGCGCAGGGAGGTGGGCGAAGAAGGAATTGTTTCCACCCAGCTGCGCCACGCCTCGAAACATAATCTTGCCTACTGGCGCGACTGGGATTGGTGGGGGATCGGTCCGGGCGCCCACTCTCACATCGGTCGCTATCGCTGGTGGAACGTCAAACATCCTTCGGCGTATGCGCAAAGACTACGAGAGGGACTTTCTCCCGCACACGCCGGTGAAATCCTCGACGCGCCGACGCGAGAAATGGAACGCATCCTCTTGGCTGTGCGCACCAGCGAAGGCGTTCGAGCTCCCGAGGAGGGGGAAGGGGACCGCGAGGCTTTTTACGCCGCGCTTGGACCCCTGGCCTCGAAAGGACTGATCGACGCGCAGGCGGCTAAGGAGGGGCGGGCGATTCTGACTCTCCAGGGCAGGCTTTTAGCTGACTACGTGACGCGCGAGCTCCTTGGATACTGAGTTACGAGCCGCACACTTAGGCGGGAAAGAGTGTTGATCGGGGAATAGAGCGGCACGTCCTCATAGTGTGGAGCGGTGACTTCAGATATGTACGGGACCAATATCTTCGAATTCGACCCGCATCGTGATGGGCCGGGTGCGCGCAGGCCGCGCTCTGTTGAAGTTGCCATCGAGTACGGCATGGTGCTTGAGGATATTTCCAGCGGATGGGTTGGCGCGGTGACCCGCGTTGAAAAATCCGGGGGAGTGCACCTGGTTGAACTCGAGGATCGACACGGGCGCAAGCGTTCTTTTCCACTTGGTGGCGGGTTTTGGCTTGAGGGGAAGCCCATTGTCGCTCTCCCTCCCAAGGCTGCACCCGCGCGTCAGACTCCCGCTTTGACTACTCCAGGCGGCCGAGCGGTCACAAACTCCGGATCGATTGCTGCTGAAAATCGCGTTGCGCGCGTCGCGCGAAAGTCTCGAATCTGGGTCGAGGGACGTCACGACGCCGAGCTCATCCAGCACGTGTGGGGAGAAGACCTTGCCGATGTTGGAGTTGCAGTTCAGCTTCTTGAGGGCGTTGACCACTTGGAGGAAATCCTCGAAGTCTTTGGACCCACCGAGAAAGTACGAGCGGGTGTGCTTGTGGATCACTTGGTCCCCGGATCCAAAGAATCCCGCATCGCCGAGGCCGTGAGTGCGCGCTGGAAGGATGCGGTCCTCATTGTCGGCCACCCCTATGTCGATATTTGGCAATCGGTGAAGCCTCAGCGTGTGGGACTTGAAAAGTGGCCCGAAATTCCTCGGGGAGTGGATATTAAACACGGGACTTTGGAGCACTTGGGCTGGCCCCATGCGACTCAGGCCGATATCGCGATGGGGTGGAAACGAATCCTCTCCACGGTTCGCAACTATAAAGACCTCGAGCCGGCCCTTCTGGGGCGCGTCGAGGAGCTCATTGATTTCGTCACTCAGCCCGGTTTGGAATGATCTCTCTTTCCCATTCGGCTCCGGGTAAAAACTGTTGATAACAGGGCGAATTGGGTATTTGCGGAGTAAACTGGCACTCAAATAGCGTGAGTGCCAGATTAGGGGAGGATGAATGAACGACCGTCGCCTAGACGTTCTACGAGCCATCGTGTCCCAGTATGTCCACACGCGTGAACCAGTGGGTTCCAAAGCCATCGCGCAATCCCAAGATCTTGGGGTCTCTTCGGCGACCATCCGAAACGACATGGCTGTCTTGGAAGAAGCCGGGCTCATCTACCAGCCCCATACCAGTGCTGGCCGCGTACCAACCGACAAGGGCTACCGAGTTTTCGTCGACCAATTGGCGACCCTCAAGCCCATGAGTGCCCCAGAGCGCCAGGCGGTCGAGAAATTCTTGGCCCGCGCCGAAGACCTCGATGACGTCGTCATGGCCACAGTCCGCCTGCTTGCCCAGGTTACGCGCCAGGTTGCCCTCATCGAATACCCCGTGAATGCTCGCTCAACACTGAGCCGCATCGAATTTGTCGATCTGAGCGACTCGCGCCTGCTCATCGTTGTCATCACCGAGCAGGGCAAGGTTTTTGAACGCCTGCGTGAGATGCCCCAAGACCTCGCCCAAGAAGATCTCTTGACGCTGCGCTCGGTCCTCAACGCCGCCTACCAGGGCAAAGACGCGGGAGAAGTTCGTGCCCATTACGAGGCCATGGCTGAGTGTCTGCCGCCCGCACTGTCTGGGTGCGCCGGAGACATCAGTGAAATCATCGCCAGCCTCCTCCAAGGAGAGCCTTCCGCGCGAATCGCTATGGCGGGAATGTCGAACCTTGCTCGAAGCGGTGTTGACTTCCGCGACATTGCACCGGTTTTAGACGCCCTCGAAGAACAAGTCGTTCTCCTGCGTCTCTTCGCCGAAATGGACGAAGGAAACGGCGACGTCCACGTCTCCATCGGTTCTGAAAACGGACACGATGCATTCGTTGAGACCTCCCTCGTTTCAGGAACCTACGCTTCCGGGGGGAACTCAGCCCACGTGGGAATCCTCGGGCCCACCCGCATGGACTACGCCTCGACAATGTCCACGGTCCACGCCGTGGCCTCGTATCTGTCCAAGTACTTGAACTCAACACACTAACCGCAGCCGCAGAAGGATATTCGTGAACGATTACTACGCAATCCTCGGGGTCTCACGCGACGCCGACCAAAGCGAAATCAAAAAGGCCTATCGCAAGAAGGCTCGCGAATTACACCCGGACTACGGCGGGGACGAGGAAGCTTTTAAGGAGCTATCGGTCGCCTACGAAACTCTTTCCGATCCGGAAAAGCGCCGCATGTACGACATCGGTGGTGCAGACGCTGCCCGAGGCGGCGGATACGCTGGTGACTCCTTCGATTTCGGGGACATCCTCTCAACGATGTTCGGTGGAGCCTTCGGTGGCGGATTCGGCGGGGGCGGCGGCCCTCAGTCGCGCACTCGCCAGGGCCGCGAACAGCTCACGCGCATTGAGATCAGCCTGGAGGAAGCAACCTTCGGTGCGCATCGCGAAATTTCGCTCAATACCTACGTTGCCTGCGATGTCTGCCACGGATCGATGTGCGAGCCCGGGAGCGAACCGACAACCTGTGGGACCTGTAGCGGTGCAGGCTATTCGATTCAAACCCAGCAGACCATGCTGGGAACCATGCGCACCCAAGTTCCTTGCCCCACCTGCCAGGGATATGGAACCGTCATCGAACAGCCGTGCCATGAATGCGCGGGCCAAGGGCGCGTGCGCACTCGCCGAAGCCTGACCATCGACATCCCCGCAGGTGCAGGAGATGGCATGCGCCTACGCCTCGCCGGACAAGGTGAGGTCGGCCCCGGCGGCGGCCCGAATGGTGATCTCTATGTCGATATCGTCGAAAAGAGGCACCCTACCTTCTCGCGTCAAGGCGATGATCTGTACATGACCGTCACCATTCCCATGACTGCAGCAGCTTTGGGAAGTACTTTCGAGCTCGATACCTTGGATGGAAAACAATCCATCACGGTCAAGCCTGGAACTCAGCCCGGCGACGAACTGCGTCTGTCCGGCTTGGGGGTCGGACACCTGCAGCGTCCCGGCCGCGGTGACCTGCATGTCGGCATCAACGTCGAGATTCCGCGCAAGCTTGATGACCGTTCCCGCGAGCTCCTCGAAGAGCTTTCCGCTGTGCGCGGGGAAGAAAGCGCCCGTCCCGAAAAACAGGGTTCCTCCTTCTTCGACAAGCTTCGCGAAACCTTCATAGGCCAGTGATCGGAACACATCGATGACCCTTCCCGTTTTCATCGCTCCCGAGGCCGCCGCCCTCCAAGACTGCGCTCTTGGGGATTCCTACACTCTTGACGGGGATGAAGGCTTCCACGCCGCAACTGTTCGTCGCATGGACGTGGGGCAAATGCTCGACGTTGTTGACGGCGACGGATTGCGTGTCCGCGGGAGCGTGATTGAACGAGCGAAAAAGTCATTGACTCTTCGCGTTGAAGAGATCATCCACGAGGCGCTCCCGTCTGTACGTTTGATCCTTGTTCAGGCTTTGTCCACGGGTGGCCGGGATGAAATGGCCATTGAAATGGCAACGGAAGTCGGGGTCGACGCTGTAATTCCTTGGCAGGCTAATCGCAGTGAAGTGCGCTGGAAGGGCGAAAAAGCCGCGAAAGGCATGAAGAAGTGGGAGTCGACTTTAAGGGCGGCCGCGAAGCAGTCTCGTCGTGCCTTCATTCCTCGCCTCGAAGATGCCTGCACTTCCCAAAGACTTGCTCAGTGGATTGGCGAAGAAACAGCAGCCGGCGCGTGGGTGATCGTCTGTCACGAGAGTACGCGGGCCCCTTTGAGTCTTCTCCTGCGTGAACTGCGTGCTGCTGCAGAAAAGCCTTTGCCTGCCACTGTCGAGGCCTCTGGTCAGGCGGTGCCGGGAACTTGCCTTCCGCCTCGGATCAGCGTGATCGTTGGCCCTGAAGGTGGGGTTGACCCCGACGAGCTTTCCCTTTTCGAGGCCGCGGGTGCACGCGTGCGTCTATTGGGGACGACCGTGTTGCGCGCTTCGACCGCGGGCCCGGTTGCCTTGTCACTGATCAGCGATGCAATTGGACGGTGGTGACATGGAGGCAAAACGGATCGAAATTCCTAGGGGCGTCGACCCGGTTGTCCTTTTCGGCACATCAGATCGCGTCTTGCGCTCCCTCGAAAAAGGATTCCCGCAGGTGCGCTTCTCTCTCCTGGGACGCACTCTGTCGTTGATTGGCCCCGAAGGCATTGTCGATATGGCTGTTCAACTGGTCGACGAACTGGTTGAACTTGCTAAAGAAGGACACTCTCTTGATGCCGACGGAGTCGAACAGGCAATCGCACTCCTCACTTCGGCACATTCGTCGACCGAGCGTCCCCAGGAGATTCTTCGTAGTCGGGGCCGTTCGATACGCCCGCAGTCTGCGGGGCAAAAAGCCTACGTTGACGCCATCGAACGCTCGACCCTGGTCTTTGGCCTCGGCCCTGCCGGTACCGGGAAAACGTACCTCGCAATGGCACAGGCGGTCTCAGCTCTGCTCTCTGGTCAGGTTCGTCGCATTGTTCTCACGCGTCCCGCGGTCGAAGCGGGGGAGAATCTGGGTTTCTTGCCGGGAACTTTGACGGACAAGATCGATCCCTATCTACGTCCCCTCTACGATGCCTTGGGTGACATGATGGATCCTGATGCTCTTCCCAAGCTCATGGCCTCCGGTGCGGTTGAAGTTGCTCCTTTGGCCTATATGCGCGGCAGGACTTTAAACGATTCATTCATCATCTTGGACGAGGCGCAAAACACGACGCTCGCACAGATGAAAATGTTCCTCACCCGTCTGGGTTTCAACTCCAAGGTCGTCGTCACCGGTGATACCTCCCAAATTGACTTAGCGGGGGAGCGCAGCAGTGGCCTGCTCGTCATCGAAGATATTCTGGGCGGCATCGATGACATAGAATTTTGTCATCTGACAAGCGCTGATGTTGTGCGCCATCGACTTGTTGGCGAGATCATTGACGCATACGAACGCTGGGATGAGTCACTGGCACGCCTGAAAGCGCGCCGAGACCGCTCACTTCACTCCCGTTCCCGACACAATGGACATTAAGTCATGACTGAAGTTCTTAACGAAACCGACTACGAGATCGACATCGCAGAGTTCGTGCAATTGGCTGACTTCGTGCTCAGCGCAATGCACGTCTCAACCGAGGTCGAACTCAACATCATCTTCATCGACCCCGAACCCATGGAAGAACTTCACGTGCGCTGGCTGGACCTTGAAGGCCCCACCGACGTCATGAGCTTTCCGATGGACGAACTCCGCCCGGGTACCGCCGAACACCCCACGGCCTCGGGAACTCTGGGGGATATCTGCATCTGCCCGCAGGTCGCCGAAAAGCAAGCTCGCGAGGCGGGTCACTCGACCGCAGAGGAAATGCTCTTCCTCGCTACCCACGGGATGCTTCACCTCATGGGATACGATCACGCTGAACCCGAAGAAAAAGAAGAGATGTTCGCCCTGCAACGCCAGCTCCTTTTGAGCTTCTTGGCGCAGCGATGATCGAAGCGGCAGTACCCGTCGCGGCGATGAGTATCGTCGCCGCGATTGCACTTCTCTTTGCGATGGCCCTTGCGACCAGCGAGTTTTCGCTTTCGAAATTGACTCGCGCCATTGTCGAGGACTTAATTCAAGAAGAGAGGAAACACGCGGGCGCTCTCATGGAGCTGGTGGACCAGCGTCGCGTGGTTATTTTTGTCCTTCGAGGCGTTCGCACTTTCACGCAGGTGGTCTTCGCCGTCTCGATGGCGACGATCGCGCTGCATCTTGCCAATCACTGGTGGCTCGCTGGATTGGTTACGATTGTGGTCGTCACCCTCGCGCAATTCCTTGCCAATAGCGTGATTGCAACGCGTTGGGCACAGCGCAACCCCACGGGTGCCGCGCTGCTACTCACCCCGCTCATCACCCGCCTCGTGGGAATTGCGCGCTTCTTTGCCCCTGTTGCCCACAAAGCCCGCGCGGTCCTACCCCAGCCGGAGCGTACCGAAGCTGAAATGCGCGCAGAAATGGCGGATGAACTGCGCGAAATGGTTGACCAGGTTGGCGAAACCGAAGGTTTTGAAGAAGAAGACCGCCAGATGTTGCGCTCGGTCTTCGAACTTGGGCACACCCTCGTGCGTGAAGTCATGGTTCCGCGCACGGAAATGGTGACGATCTCTTTCGATACGCCCGCGCACAAGGCCCTGCGACTCTTCGTCCGATCGGGCTTCTCGCGTATCCCCGTCACCGGGACAGATACCGACGATGTACGCGGAATCCTCTTCTTCAAAGACGTCGTGCAGCGGCTAGAGACCTACGAAGGTGACCACGAACTGCGCGCGGACCAAATGATGCGCCCTGCCGAGTTCACCATCGAAATGAAACCCGCCGATGACCTGCTTCGCCAGATGCAAGCCGAGCACTTCCACCTGGCACTGGTCGTTGATGAATACGGTGGGATTTCAGGCCTCGTCACCCTTGAAGACATCATCGAGGAAGTCGTCGGCGAACTCACCGACGAACACGATCGCAACACGATCGAACCCGAAGAGATTTCCCCCGGCGTGTGGCGTGTCCCCTCTCGGTTCTCCATTTGGGAACTCGGCGAATTGTGGGGAGTGGAATTGCACGATGATGACGTCGACTCTGTGGGCGGTCTGCTGGCCAAAGCAATTGGTCGAGTTCCCCTGCCCGGAGCAACTGGCGATATGCTCGGCGTGCACATGGTTGCCGAAGAAGCGCGCGGGCGCCGCCGACAAGTCGGAACAATCGTGTGCTCGTATGTCCCCGAAGTTTCCTCCGATGACACCAACCAAAGCCAGGAGTAGCAATGCATTTTCCCAGCGATGACGAATTGATGGCTGGCCCCAACGCCTTTGAAGGCGTGGACATCGACTCCTTCGATTTCCCCGAGGAAGATGGTGACGAGGCCATGGAGGCGGCCGGAGAGGTGGATCTTGAGGGCTCAGACTTCGGTGATTCAGATCTTGACGAGGCCGACGAGGAGACCGCGCAGGACGTGGCCGATAGCGTTGACTCCTTGCGTCAACTGCGTGCCGAAACAAACGCGGCAGCGGACATCATCATCCCCGAGTTCCCCGAAGATTTTCGAGCGGGTTTTATCTCAATCGTTGGGCGTCCTAACGTTGGAAAATCAACACTGACGAACGCCCTTGTCGGACATAAGGTGGCGATCACCTCGGGGCGTCCGGAGACGACTCGCCACAATATTCGCGGCATCGTTCACGGTGACAACTACCAGCTGGTCCTGGTCGATACCCCCGGATATCACCGCCCGCGAACGCTCTTGGGAAAGCGCTTGAACGACATGGTCCGCGAGGCCTTGGCCGAAGTTGATTGCGTGATCTTCTGCTTGCCTGCAAACCAGCGCATCGGACCGGGCGACCAGTTCATCGCGCGTGAATTGCGTTCCGTGCGCAGGCCGATCATTGCGGTCGCGACCAAGTGCGATAGCGTGCCTCGTGAGCGCGTTTTGGAACACCTCATGGCGATTGAAAAACTGGGGGAGTGGAGCGCAATCGTTCCGGTTTCTTCCTTCGAGAACAAGGGAATCGATCGCCTTCGCGAGGTTCTGGCGCAGACGGTTCCTCTTTCTCCGCCCCTGTACCCGCAGGACAACATTTCGGATGAGTCCCGCGAAACGATGATTGCCGAATTTATTCGCGAGGCCGCACTCGAAGGCGTGCGCGACGAACTTCCGCACTCGCTGGCCGTGCAAGTCGAAGAAATTATCGAACGATCCAAGCGCGAGGGTGATGACCGCCCGCCCTTGTTGGATATCCACGTCAATGTCTACGTCGAACGTGATTCCCAAAAGGCCATCATTATCGGTAAGAAGGGTGCGCGTTTGAAGGAAATCGGTACGCGGGCTCGGGCCAATATTGAAGAGTATTTGGGACGCCGGGTCTACTTGGATTTGCACGTGCGAACCGCAAAGGATTGGCAGTCGGATCCGAAGATGCTTCAACGCCTCGGTTTCTGAGTGTTTCCCCCGCTTTCGATGTGAAAGTGGGGGATTCAACATCTGTGCCCTGACCAGGGTCCTGAGTCTGAACGGGTATTTCATGGCATGCTTATCCTGTGAGCGAAAATCCCCAAAACCCTAACGCTTTTGAGCTTTCATCGTTTGCCCCGGACGACGCATCACTGACCGTGCATCGCATGGCCGCGCATGATCGTCTGGCCTACCAATCCCGAGTTGTTTTGCGCTTGGGCCAGATGCTTCTTGCGGCTGGTGCTGGTTCCTACCGCGTCAAGGCCTCGATGCGCACCTGCGCCGAGGCGGTTGGCATTGAAAAGCACCACGCTCAGGTGACCTTCACTGAGGTCGTTGCAACCGCCTATGCGAATGGTACTTTCCGTACCGAACTTGCTGAGCAGCGTCTCTTGGGCGTCAACGCTGACCGAATTGACCGCATCACAAACTACTTGGCGTCAATTGAAGGCACACAAGTGCTCGTCGAAGACGTCGATAAGGCTCTTGACGAGATTGAACGCGTCAAGCCCCTCTACGGGTGGCTCGCGAATGCTCTTGCTTCGGGACTCGCCTGTGCGGCCTTCGCATTCCTGAACGCTGGGGGATGGGTGGAGTGCTCGGTCGTCGCGATCGCGGCTTTCGTTGGTCAGTTCCTCCGCCGTCAAATGCTCAAGCGCCACATGAACCACTTCGGTGTGTGGATGGTGTGTGGAGGCGTCGCTGCAAGCGTGTACATCCTGTGCGTCTACTTGGCGCAAAAGTACATGGGGATTGAACCCACTCACCAAGCTGGATTTATTTCAGCGCTCCTCTTCTTGGTTCCAGGATTCCCGCTGGTTACCGGGATCATTGACCTAGTTCGTCACGATTTCGCCGGCGGTATTCAGCGCATCGTCTACGTCGCCATGCTGGTTGTCTCCGCTGGTGTTGCCGTGTGGAGTATCTCCGAGGCCTTTAACTGGTCTGTTACTCCCGAATACGTTGTTTCACTGCCTGCCTATATCCACTTCCCGCTGCGCTTCTTCACCAGTTTTGTTGCAGCCTTTGGCTTTGCGATGCTCTTTAATTCCCCGCCTAAGGTTTGCGCTGCTGCGGCTCTGATCGGCGCGGTCATCAACACCGGCCGTATCGCTTTGGCTGTTGAACTGGGAATGCCGGTGCCCGCGGCAGTGGGACTTGCTGCCCTGTGTGCTGGACTTTTGGCGGCTGCTGTTGCGGCGAAGACGCGCTATTCGCGTGTGACCTTGTCCGTTCCTGCCGTGGTCATCATGATCCCCGGTGTTCCGCTGTATCGTTCGCTCACGTACTTGAACAATGGCCAGACGTTGGAAGCCCTCGAGCAGCTGTCTACCGTTCTCTTCACAATTGTTGCGATTGGTATTGGTCTGGCGATTTCGCGAATGCTGACGGACCGTGCGTGGCTCATGGAATCGCCGACCGGTGTTCCTCGCCTAGAAGAGTCAATGAACGAGGCCTAAAAAGCGTGTCCACCATGTGCACTCGTCGTGCCCGGTGCCACGAGCCTTCATAGACTGAAGATGTGAAGACAACATCTAAGGTTCCTCGTCCTGTCGGTTCTGGAATGCCCACGGTCAAGTACCGCGCCTTCCTTGACACCAACCCGGTGGATCTTCCCGATCGCCAGTGGCCCTCCAAGCGCATTACCCACGCGCCCAGGTGGATGTCCACGGATTTGCGTGACGGAAACCAAGCGCTGATTGAGCCCATGGATTCCGCGCGAAAGCGCAAGATGTTCGATCTTCTCGTTCGCTTGGGCTACAAGGAAATCGAGATTGGCTTCCCCTCGGCGTCGCAAACGGACTTCGATTTCGTCCGTTCGCTTCTTGAAGACGATGCTCTTCCCGAGGACGTGACGATCTCGGTGCTCACGCAATCGCGCCCTGAGCTCATCGAGCGAACGGTTGAGTCCATCGTTGGTTTCCCGCGCGCAACAGTGCACCTCTACAACGCGACGGCCCCCGTGTTCCGTGAGGTCGTCTTCAAGGCTGACCGTGCGCAAACCGTTGAGCTTGCACGCTTTGGTACACGTGAGGTCATCGCGCAGGCAGAACGTCAATTGGGCGATGAGACCATCTTTGGCTTCGAATATTCACCCGAAGTTTTTATTGATACCGAGCGTGATTTCGCGCTGGAAGTGTGCGAAGCCGTTATGGATATCTGGCAGCCACAAGAAGGCCGCGAGATCATCCTCAACCTGCCCTCGACCGTTGAACGCGCGACCCCCAATGTCTTCGCCGACCAGATCGAGTACATGTCGCGTAACCTTTCCCGACGCGAGCACATTGCGCTGTCTGTTCACCCGCACAATGATCGTGGAACCGGTGTCGCCAGTGCTGAACTTGCACTCCTCGCCGGCGCAGACCGCATCGAAGGCTGCCTCCTGGGACAAGGCGAACGTACCGGTAACGTTGACCTGCTGACCTTGGGACTGAATCTTTTCAGCCAGGGAATTGATCCGGGCATCGACTTCTCGGACGTCGACGAGATTCGCCGGACGGTCGAGCACTGCACCCAGATGGAAGCATCGCCTCGTGCGCCATACGTTGGCGACCTTGTTTACACGAGCTTCTCGGGATCTCACCAAGACGCAATCAAGAAGGGCTTCGCAGCCCGCAAGATCAAGGTGGACGCGGCCGGAGGCGACGAGAACTCCGTGGTGTGGGAGCTTCCTTACCTCCCCATCGACCCGCACGACGTGGGGCGCTCTTACGAGGCCGTGGTGCGTGTGAATTCTCAGTCCGGTAAGGGCGGGGTTGCCTACCTCATGTCGCGGGCGCACAACCTGGAATTGCCTCGCCGACTGCAGGTCGAATTCTCGCGGATCGTCCAGCGTCACACCGACACCTACGGCGGCGAAATCAACGCCGACGCACTGTGGAAGATCTTCGCTGACGAGTACTTGCCCACCAGTGCTGCTCCCGGCCTGCAACCGTGGGGCCGCTTCGAATTGCGCAAGTCGCAGGTGGGAACTGTCGACGATGAACACGTTGAATTGCATGCAGAACTCACGGATAACGGTGTGCTGACCGCGATTGATGCAAACGGAACCGGCCCGATTGATGCCTTCGTGTCAGCCCTGCACCAATTCGATTTGGATGTGCGCGTCTTGGATTACTCCGAGCACGCAATGAGTCAAGGTCGCGACGCAAAGGCAGCTTCGTACGTGGAGGCCGCTGTTGACGGACAGATCGTGTGGGGCGTTGGCATCGATTCTTCGATTACCCGCGCATCCTACAAGGCCGTGATTTCGGCGGTTAACCGCGCGCTGCGCAACCAGTAAACACGAGGCGCGGCTTCAAGGACAGCGAGTCGACCGCTGAGCGCAGCGCATAGGTGAAGGGGGGCATCGTTAAGATGCCCCCTTTTCTTTCCCTGCACTTCGACGAGGGAAAACTCCGCCAAAAGTGAAAGGTTACGTGGCCTCGCGCTGCCGCCCTACTTGGCCTCGTCAGCGGGGAAAGCCCGCATCCCCGCCCCCGTACTGACCGCCCTACTCGGCCTCGCCTGAGGGGAAATCGCCACCCGCAATCTCATCAAGAAGGTCCAGGGAAGGCACAAAGAAAACCTGGCCGAAAAGTACCTTCGAGAAGGTGAGAAGGTAGTCCTTCTTCGACACCATGTTGGTAAGCATTCCTTTGGTGACGCTCCAGCGGCCCGCATAACCGATGAAGTAGGTTCCGGTGATCCCGGATGCCGGGTCAGAGAAGGGAACATTCATTCGAATGATCTTGTTCTCTTCTCCATCGATGATGAATTTTGAAGTGACGTTGTGTGCATTGGGAGCTTTGGCCTCGTCATCAAGCTCGAGATCGGTGAACTGCTCGCGACCAATTGCTCGCTCTTGCTCGTGTGTTCCAAGGGAATGCCACGCATCCATGTCGTGGATCCACTTCTGCGCGAAGGCGTACGAACCGCCTGCGAACTGCGGGTCTTCGCTGCCGACTTCGGCCCACAGCGATGCATCGATCCCGGTCGGGTTCTCGGTCCCATCAATGAAACCGATGATTGCGCGTCCCTCGAGGTAACGGAAACCGTGGGTCTCATCCACAACCCTTGCAAAATCCTTGAAAGACAGGCGGTACTGTTCGGCGACTTCGTAGACAACGGCCTCGCGCTTGGCACGAATGTGAAGGAAAAGGTCAGCGTCCGCGCCGATTCCTTCGGGCATAGCGATGGAAGGGGTTTCTGCGTTGACGAGGCCCTTGAACTCCTCAAGTTCCTGCGGGCGGGCTGCACCCGGGAAAAGATAATCCCAGCCATTGCGGCTCACGCCGATGGAGACTCGCAGATCGTCGCCCTGTGCGCGGATATTCATTGACCGATTGATTGCCTGGGAGGTGTCAGCAAAATCGCGGAAGGCATCCAACTCTGCGGCCTGATCCTGACGATTAAAACGCAAGTAAACGAAGAGAACGCATTCTCCCGCGTCCTTGTAAACGTCTTGGGGATGAGTGGACATGATGACCTCCGTCGTGGGTACCTTCATGTTGATCATAGGTCGTGGAACTAGTGTTTGCCCTCGCGGCGGATGAGCGGGGGAGGGGCATCAGTCGAGTAACGATCAAGTGCCGTCGCGACCGAACCGCGCATGATGACCTCAATGTTTTCGGTCAAAATGTAGGGATCGGCTTGCATGTCCCGGTTGAGCCAGTGGAAGAGGTGCGCGACAACACCCAAGGTGAAGTGATCGATGATGAAATCACGCTGGGCTGGGTCAAGAGGAGCGCTTCCTTCCAATTCGTTGATGATTGCCCGCATCATTTCCCGGAAAGCGCGGTAGAAAAATTCCTCGATTTCACTGCGGCTGAGGGAAGAAACGACCGCATAGGTCTGCTCGCGGTGCTCGCTCATGTACACCAAGAGATCACAGAACCCGTCGGACCACTCGCGGTAGGTCGCATGAGCCATGATGTGTGTGACGATATCGCGCTCGAAGACCCAGGTGGCCAGGGACATGACATCGGGGAAGTGATAATAAAAAGCCTGGCGCGTGACCCCTGCTATTTCGGTGAGGCGGCGAACCGTCACCTTGGTGAGAGGCGTGGTTCTGAGCTCCTCTTTGAGGGCGTTGCCGAGCCTCTCGTGGGTTAACTCTGCGTTGGTCGACATGAATGTCCTAGGTCGATAGTCCTGTGTGATGTCTGAATGGGAACACGTGGGATGTCGCGTTCTCTTGAGTATTAGACACTTTCGATTCGGTGTCCAATGACTCGCGCGAGAAGTGCCTCTTAGAGTGAGCGCATCATCTTGTTTCACAAAGGAGTTGGAGACATGTTCCTCTTCGAGTCAATTCCCTGGTATTCCTGGCTTGCCTGGTTCGGGGTCCTTGCTGCTTTGATCATCGGCAACGAGATCACCCGCCGCTGGAAGTGGGCAGGGATCGCAATCTTCATTGTTCTTCCCATTGTTCTGACCATCTTCGTCTGGCCGACAACAGCGGGTCCCGATTCCTCGACAGGAACCTGGTTCCACTGGGTCAAGGTCTACTCCGCCCTTGCTGGGTGCCTGGGCTTCATGGCAATCCGCTACATCCCCAAGTTGCAGACGAATCGTTGGGCTCTTGCCTTCCCGCCGGCGATCTTGGCCATTAACATCACCGAGGCCTGCATCCGTGACTTCCAGGTCGGTGCTATGGGTGTGCGTGAGATGGTCGATGGAGTCTTCATGGTTTCCGGCCCGTGGAACTACATGAACGGTATCGCCGGTCTGCTCAACCTCCTGACGATCTGTGGGTGGTTCGGTATCTTTATCTCTCGCGATAAAGAACAGGACATGATCTGGCCCGACATGCTGTGGTTCTGGATCATCGCCTACGATCTGTGGAACTTCGCCTACGTGTACAACTGCGTGGGAGACCACTCCTTCTACGCCGGTGCAGCTCTTCTCATTTCCTGCACTATCCCCGCTTTCTTTATCAAGCGAGGCGCGTGGCTCCAGCACCGCGCGCACACCCTGGCGCTGTGGATGATGTTCACCATGGCAGTGCCCTCATTCGTCACCTCGTCGAAGTTCGCAGTCAATGCCTCTCACAACGACGCGGCCCTCATGACCGTTTCTGCGATCGCGCTCGCGGCTAATGTGGCCGTTGCGCTCTACCAGATCTACGTGATTGTCCGTGGGCGTAAGAATCCGCTGCGCGATGAGCTCTACACCGATCTCGAGGCATACAAGAGCGTTCGCGAGGCCAATATCTGAGTGGTTGTCGCGCCACTATTCGCGATCTAGATCCTTCACGTATTCCACATCTATTCGGGCGATATCTATTCGGGCGATGCAGGATCTGAAATTACACAGGCATATTGCGCTTGGGGTCACTTCGGCCCCAAGCGCAATTTTGTGTCGCGGCGGGCCTGCTCTGGCAGGGAATGTGAAAATAAGAAGGTGATCAGGAGTTACAGGGACGAGGCCGTGGTTTTGCGCACGCAAAAACTAGGTGAGGCCGACCGTATCATTTGGCTCCTGACCTCTGAACATGGCCAGGTACGTGCTGTTGCCAAAGGCGTGCGCCGAACAACATCTAAGTTCGGAGCACGCCTCGAGCCCTTTTCTGTCGTCGATATTCAGCTTCATCGCGGGCGAAGCCTCGACACGATCATTCAAGTTGAAACGATTGCCTCCCATGGGGAAATGCTCGCCTCTGACTACGAACTCTACTCACGGGCCTCGGTCATCGTTGAAACCGCAGACAAACTATCAAGCGACGGAGACGACGGGACCCACCAGCAGTATCTTCTGCTGGTCGGAGCGCTCCACGCACTGTCTCATCGCCGGCACGACCCAGCCCTGATCTTGGCCTCGTACATGCTTCGCGCCCTAGCGATCGCAGGGTGGGCCCCGTCCTGTTTCGACTGCGCAGTGTGTGGAGCCGAAGGACCACACGCTGCCTTTTCGATCACCGAAGGCGGTGCCGTGTGCGAGAACTGTCGCCCACCCGGCGCCTCTCTTCCGGCTCCTGACTCAATGGAGCTCATGGGATCTCTTCTAAGCGGTGATTGGCATGATGCTGATAACTCGCCGACGTGGGCGCGCTCGGAAATGATGGGACTGGTTTCTAGCTACACTCAATGGCATATCGAGCGACGCTTAAAATCACTGCAACTCCTGGAAAGGAGCGCACACGGATGAGCTCTGAATTCGCACAACTGACGCCCATGGATCGCGCGCCCAAAGACCCACGTCAGCCGGTCGCAGGACCGGGGCAGTGGCCTCGGCAAGCACCCGAATTTGCGGCCGGGGAAGTACCTCGCCACGTCGCCATCATTATGGACGGCAATGGGCGCTGGGCCAATGATCGGGGACTTCCGCGCACCGAGGGACACCGGGCCGGCGAATATGCGCTTCTCGACACGATCGCCGGGGCCATCGACGCGGGAGTGCGTTATCTTTCCGTCTACACTTTCTCGACGGAAAACTGGAAGCGCTCGCCTGCAGAGGTCCGCTTCATCATGAGCTACGCCAGCGATGTCTTGGCTCGGCGAACGGAGCTGCTGAACCAGTGGGGAGTGCACGTGCGCTGGAGCGGGCGCGAGCCGAAACTGTGGAAATCGGTCATTCACGCTTTGGAGCGCGCGGAAGAAAAAACGCATCAAAACACCACTTTGGATTTGGTGATGTGCGTGAATTACGGGGGTCGCGCGGAAATCGCGGATGCTGCGCGCTCGATCGCACAAGATGTTGCCGCGGGGCGTTTGTCGCCGCGCGGGGTGAATGAGCGGACTTTTGCTCGCCACCTGTATCTGCCCGATGTTCCCGATGTTGATTTGATGATCCGAACTTCGGGGGAGCAGAGGCTCTCGAACTATATGCTGTGGCAGATGGCCTATGCGGAATTCATGTTTAGTCCGAAACCGTGGCCGACTTTTGACCGCGAGGCGCTGTGGGACTGTCTTCTTGAATACGCCGGGCGTGAGCGGCGCTTTGGCGGCGCTCAGGACCTTGTGGCTGGTGGGGCTGGCGCTTAGGGCCTCGTGCGCTGAGCCGTCCAGTTTCTACTGCCTCATCCGCGCCTCACGCTGCTCCGCGTGTGTTTTGCGCCCACTCTCCGCTGCTCCGCGTGTGTTTCACGCACGCTCCGCGCCAGCTCCACATGAAGTCGGTGAATGTCACAGGCTATGCCCTGTGTCTTTTTCCGACTTCGTGTGTCATTTGGGGAGGGGGCGGAGGAAGGCACGGATGGCGTGTGTTATTCCGCGACTTCCTGTGTCAATTCGGCGTGCTCGAGGCTCTGTTCGCTTCCGCGCCCGCGGCGTCGCTTGACCAGAACGACCGTTGCGACAACCGCAGCCGCTGCAAGCAGGCCAAGCCAAGCCCACACCGAACCAGCTGCCGCGCGCACAACCGCCATCCACACGGCGAGCATGCCTAGACCGTACATGATCGACCAAGCGATACAGCCCGGAATCATCGCGAGCGTGTACTTTTTCCATGACATTCGCACGACGCCAGCTCCGGCATTGACTGCAGTCTGAACGCCGACAGTGAGGAAGCACAGGGGAATGATGACGATTCCCCACTGCTCGAGCAGCCGAGCACCGTACTTCGGGACGGGACCGTTAAACCAAGCAGCGATCTTTCCTCGCAGGCCGTTCTTCCCCGCAGAGGCCAACGCGCCTTTTGCTGCACCGCGACCCAGCCAATAGGTCAGCTGTGCGCGATGAAAAACAACGAAAAACAGGAAGATAAAGAGCGGCAGTCCCGAGGACGCCCACGAGGGTGTCAATTGTTTGCCTTTCGCGTGCAGTCGGCGCACAGGCCAAAGAGCTCAATCGAGTGCTCAATCTGGGTATAACCGTGCGTCTGCGCAACCGTAGAAACCCACTTTTCAAGTTCTTCAACACCCAAATCCTCGGCTCGCCCACAATTGCGGCACACCAGGTGGTGGTGATGCGTGTGAGTATCGCACTTGCGATACAGGGCCTCGCCCTCGCTGGAGCGCAGGACGTCAATTTGATGGTCTTCAGCCAATGCCTGGAGGTTGCGATAAACCGTCGCCAAGCCGATCTTGTGCCCGCGCGAGGTCAGGTCCTCGAAGACCTTCTGCGCGCTGCGGAAGTCGCGGTGCTCACTGAGGTTGTCGAAAACCGCCTGGCGCTGCTTGGTCATTCGCTGCATGGCGATCCTTTCATTGACGAGGCCTATGTTTCCTTTTTCGTATCCCTAGCCGCGCGCGGTGGTGGCGTGGGCCTGGTCCGTGCGCGAGGCCTCGGGATGATCAGCGGGGGCGGACAGTGCGCGCATCCTCTGCTTGCGGCGGAAGTGGTCGCGTAGGCCTCGGATTCCGTATCCAACAGCATAGAGAGCAATCGCCCCAACAACAATTGTTGCGCCGGGGGAGAGGTCGACGTAGTAGGTCAGGGTTAAACCGCCCAGACATAGCACTGCTCCCAGGACCATCGCATACGCCATGGTCCGGCGGAAGGAATGCGCCCCCAATTGTGCGATCGCTACGGGAACGACCATGAGAGCCGAGACAAGGAGCGACCCAACGATTCGCATCGCGACAACAACTGTAAGGGCTGACAAAATCGCGATGAGCATGGTGAGTGCGCGCACAGGAAGCCCGGTCGAGCGAGCGAATTCCTCGTCATTTGTCACCGAGTAGAGTGCGGGAAGCAGCCCGATACCGATCACGACAATGACAAGAGCCAGGAGACAAATCGACCAGACGTCACTGCTTGAAACAGTTGAAATTGAGCCGAAAAGATAGGCGTTCAGCTGGGAAGATGTGCCGTTAGCCAGCCCGATGAGCAGTACGCCTCCGGCGATACCGCCGTAAAAGAGCATGGCAAGGGCGACGTCTGAGGAAGTTCGCCCGGACTGGCGGACAAGCTCGATGGTAACCGCGCCAAGTAAGGACACAACTAGGGCTCCGGGGATTGCCCACTGATCATGCGGCGTGACATTTGCGGCGGTCCCGGCAAGCCATCCCAAGGCGACTCCCGTCAAGGAGATGTGGCCGATCCCATCACCGAGCATCGCGAGGCGACGGTGCACTAGGTAGGTCCCGACGATTGGCGCGCATAAGCCGACCAAGAGCGCAGCAAGAAGGGATCGTTGCATCAACGGGGATGCGAGCATATCGAAGATCATCGGCTTCCCTCCGTTTCGCGGTGGTCGGCCGTAGTGCAGTGGTCGGCGTGTGGATCGCGCGCTTCGCTTCGGGCAGGGCCGTCATAGGTAAAGTGTCCGGATCGGATGTGGAGTTCACGGTCGAGGACTGGGGCAAGTTCGCCTAACTCGTGGAGTACCAGCAGGATTGTGACCCCCTCGTCCTTTGCGGCTTGGCAGATTTCAGCCAGCCTAGCGCGTGAGGATGCGTCGATCCCAGCCATGGGTTCGTCCATGATGAGGAGTTCCGGCTTGCGGACCAATGCGCGCGCAATGAGTACGCGCTGTTGTTGACCGCCGGAAAGAATGTGGAGTGGGTCCTTCGCGCGATGTGCGAGGCCGACGGCGCGCAGTGCGTCGAGTGCTTTGGTGCGGTCGCCGCGAGAGTGCCACCACTTGCGGTTTCCCAGGAGTCCGGAGAGAACAACTTCAATGCATGATGAAGAAATCGCGCCGCCTGAGGATGCTCGTTGGGGAACATAGCCGATCCGCTGCCATGGGATTGAGGAGCGCTTTTGGATGGAATTGCCAAAAAGCGTGATATCTCCCGAAGAAATGGGGGCCGTCCCAAGGATTGCTTTCATGAGCGTGGATTTTCCAGCGCCATTTGGGCCGGTTACGGCGACGCATTGCCCTTGGGGGATTGAAGCGGTGATGCCGTGAAGAATGAGGTCGTGTTCCCAAGCGACGTGGACATGGTCCAGTGCGATCACCGGGTCAGTAGAGATATTGAATGTCGTTCCCATTAGTGTCGAGTGTAGTCGTTGGGGCGGCATGGTTCACTGTGGAATCATGCCGCCCCAACGCGGAGATATCAGTTCAAATCTGGTGCGGTGTTTACTCGCAGCTCAGAGCCTTTTGCAGTGCTTCAAGGTTCTCGTTCATCACTGCTTCGTAGTCCTTCGAATCATCGGCCTGAGATTCGATCGGGTCGAGAACTGCAGTGGTGATTCCCAGATCCTTTGCCAGGGTTTCAGCAACCTTGGG
This sequence comes from Actinomyces sp. Marseille-QA0893, assembly GCF_976954355.1. Taxonomy (NCBI): domain Bacteria; kingdom Bacillati; phylum Actinomycetota; class Actinomycetes; order Actinomycetales; family Actinomycetaceae; genus Actinomyces; species Actinomyces sp. Marseille-QA0893. Next base: position 379,619 of record NZ_CDRJSY010000001.1, on the reverse strand, counting down.
GCTGAGGAGCTCTTCGGTGAAGATGGTCGTGATTCCCTTTGCCTTGACCGCATCGGAAATCTGCTTGAGACGTGCGGGGGAAGGGGTGGAATCGGGATCGAGGCCGGACAAGCCCAGCTGGGTGAGGCCGGTGCGGTCAGCAAGGTATCCGAAGGCCTCGTGAGAGGTCACAAATTCCTTGTGCTGGCACTTTGCAGTGCCGTCGACAAGCTTCTTGCTCAGGGCTTCCATCTGAGACTTCATGGAAGCAGCGTTCTTCTTGTAGGTTTCGGCGTTGGCCGGATCTGCTTGGGCAAGGGCGTCGCCGATTTGGGTAGCTGCGCTAGCCATGCGGGTGGGGTCGAGCCAGAAGTGAGGATCGGTTGAACCGTGCTCGTGCTCATGTTCGTGAGCTTCTTCTGTCTTTTCGCCGTCGTCAGCGACATCTAGTTCGCTTTCGTGCTTTTCTGCGTCAACCAGGTCAACGCTGGTCGACACGTCGATGACGGTCTTGGGGGCGTTGAGCTCAACGGCCTTGTCGACTGCGGATTGGAAACCCTTGAGGTAAACGACAGCTCCTGCCTGGGAGAGCTGCTGGACTTTTTGGTTCGACAATTCGAGGTCGTGGGGTTCTGCTCCCGGAGGGGTGAGGGACTCGACGCTGACCAGGTCTCCGCCGATCTTCTCGGTCAGGTACTGGAGGGGGTAGAAGCTAGCCATGACCTTCATGGGGGAAGCGGAAGCTTGGGAGCTTGAAGCGCTTGAGGAAGGTGAGGAAGCCGAAGAAGAACATGCGCTCAGTGCAAGCGCTGCGGCGGCGGTAACGGCAAAAACAGTATGTGAACGCGAAAAACTCATGATAATCATTATCAAGCGTATTGATAACGATTGTCAAAAGTGGGCTCGCCCTGTGGAAGCGCGTACGACGAGGTCAGGAGTAAACGCAAAATCCTGATGTTGCTGCGGTTTTTGTGAGTGGATCGCATCGAAGAGTGAAGAGACTGCCGAATGTGAGATAGCTTCAACCGGCTGTCGGACCGTTGTAAGAGCGGGGGAGAGATGGGGCATGAGAAAGGAGTCGTCAAAGCCGATTACCGAAATGTCTCCGGGAACGCTCAGTCCTCTCGACTGAATGGTCCTGATTGCACCCATTGCCTGCAGATCTGATCCGGCAATGATCGCCGTAATTCCCGCATCGATCAGGGAATGGGTTGCCGAGGCCGCGGCCTCGTAAGTGTAGAAGGTTTCCACGACCATAGGGTTGGGGATCCCAAGTTCTTGGGACATGACTTGGCGGAAGGCCTCGCCTTTGCGCAGTGCTGGGACGACGTGATGACGTCCACCGAGCATTGCAATCTTGCGGTGGCCTAGTTCTTTGAGGTGTTGGACTGATGCACGAATTCCCAGAGCGTCTTCCGTTGAAAAGTCTGGCGCTTGGACCTCGTTCCGAGCGCCGTTAATCGTGACGAAGGGGAGATGAATCTGGGAGAGATTTGTATAGCGGCTCAGGTCCGCTTGCAGGTCTGCGTGGCGGCCAGAGACAAAGATGAGTCCTGAAACTCCTCGCGCAAGAAAGGCTTGAGTGTGTTCTTCTTCGCTGGTGGTGCCGGGGGTTTGCGAGGCGATAAATGCCTGGCCACCCGCCCTGTCGACCTCTGTGTGGAGGGTGTGAGCGAAGGTGGCAAAAATGGGATTTGTCAGTTCGGGGACGATTACTCCGATGATGAGGCGATTGTCATCGGCAAGCATGCTGGGGCGTTCGTAGCCAAGTTCGTCGATTGCTGTGAGAACTCGGTATCGAGTGTCGTCCGAGACCTGTCCGACTCCGTTAAATACGCGCGAGACGGTTGCGATAGAAACACCGGCATGTGAGGCAATGTCGGCCATGCGGGTGCGGTTCTTCGACATCGAAGGGCCTTTCAGAATGGGCATGCATGATAGACGGGATGTAACCCAAAGATATCATTTTTCTAACAATCCTGAAACCGCTTGCTGAAAATGATTTTCTGTGATTAGAGTGGTCTTAAGTGCGAAGTACAACTATGTACGAGCAATACTCAATTGATCAGGAGTTGACATGCGACGAGGCATAGCAGTATGCGGAGTTTTGGCAGTTACAGCAACGCTTGCAGCGTGCTCGAATGGAAGCTCGAGCTCTTCGAGCAGCCAGTCGGCGAGCGCGAGCGCTTCTTCCGTCGGTTCGCTGACGGTGTGGGCCGATGACACCCGTTACTCGCAGATCCAAGAGCTGGCCAAGGACTTCACCGCAGCCACCAAGGTTGACGTTCAGGTTGTTCAGAAGTCTGAGACCGACATGGACCAGGAGTTCATCAGCCAGGTTCCGACCGGAAATGGCCCCGACATCATCGTTATGGCTCACGACAAGCTCGGCCAGATGGTGAAGAACGGTGTTGTTTCCCCCGTTGACTTGGGCGATGCAAAGTCAAAGTTCTCTGAGGCAGCAATCCAGGGCGTGACCTACGACGGCAAGACCTACGGCGTCCCCTACGCCGTTGAGTCTGTTGCGCTGGTTCGTAACAACAAGCTCACTTCCGATTCCCCGAAGACCTTCGACGAAATGGTTGCCTCGGGTAAGAAGGCTGGTTCGGAGTACCCCTTCGTTGTTCAGATGAGCACCGACGGCGATCCCTACCACCTCTACGCTTTCGAGAGCTCCTTCGGTAACGAGGTCTTCAAGCAGTCCGCTGACGGCTCCTACACCTCTGATCTGACCCTGGGCGGCGAAGGCGCATCCGAGTTCACCCAGTGGCTCAAGGAGCAGGGCGCAGCAAAGACCCTTAACCCGAATATCACCGCTGACGTCGCCAAGGATGCTTTCCTCAAGGGCAACGCAGCCTACATGGTGACCGGCCCCTGGAACGTCACCGCTGCTAAGGAAGCCGGACTCGACGTCTCCGTCCTCCCGATTCCTTCCGCAGGTGGCAAGGAAGCCAAGCCCTTCGTCGGCGTCCAGATGTTCTACCAGAGCTCCAAGACCCAGAACCAGGTTCTGGTCAGCAAGTTCTTCCAGTACCTGGAGACCAAGGAAGCACAGTCCAAGCTGCAGCAGCTGGGCGGACGTGTTCCGGCAATGACCGAAGTTGCTGACTCGCTCACCGACGAAAACCTCAAGCAGTTCGCTTCCATCGCCGGAAAGGGCCTCCCCATGCCGGCAATCCCCGCAATGGGTTCCGTGTGGGATTACTGGGGCAAGACTGAGGTTGCCATCGTGAATGGCGCCGATCCCGCATCCTCGTGGGAGACCATGGTTAACAACATCAAGACCTCGATGAACAAGTAGTCAGGTCTCTCGGTTTTGCGGGCGCCAAAACGGGGCGCCCGCAAAACCCATACCTGAGCATTTTGTGCTCACGGTCCCCTAATCGCTGTTATAGGTAACGAAGGACCACAATGCCTGCAGCTTCTTCCTCGAATACCGTTCAGAAGGACCGAACCTCGCATGCGCGTGATGTCATGCGACCCGGTTTTATTGTCAAACTCGTCATCATGATGCTCATTGACGCGCTGGGCATCTATGGAATCATGGCGGCATGGGCCGTTAATTCTCGGATCATCATCGGTGTGATGGCGGTCCTGCTCATCATCATTAACTGGGTTTATTTTTCGAAGAGGGCACTTCCTGCCAAATATCTTCTTCCCGGCATGATCTTCCTCTTGATCTACCAGCTCTTCGTCATGGGCTACACCGGGTATGTTTCTTTGACCAACTACGGAGATGGCCACAACTCAACAAAGGCAGACGCGATTGAAGTTGCTCTTTCGTCGAACCGTCAGCGTGTTGAAGGGGCTCCAACTGTCCAGACCGCGGTCGTTGAAGACGGAAGTGAACTCGGCCTCGTTGTCGCAGACCCCGCGACAGGCGAACTGAAGCTCGGTACGGCAACCAAGCCCCTCCAGAGCGTCCAAGGTAAGGTCACTGCAATGGGAATTACCGAGGTTTCGGGCTATGAAGTCCTTGACCTGGGTGCTCTTGCCAGCCGCCAGACGGAAGTTTCCAAACTGACGGTCCCCGTGAGTTCTAACCCGAATGATGGCTTCTATCTAACGACGGATGGAACTTCTGGCTACCTCGCCAAGTCCACCTTCACCTACGACGAAGCCGCCGATGCTCTGACGAACACCGAAACCGGTGTTGTTTACAAGGCGAATAACCAAAAGGGTGTCTTTGAAGATAGCCAGGGGAACCAGCTGTCCACCGGCTGGCGAGTCTTTGTTGGCGCCTCGAACTACACCGCAATGTTCAAGGATTCCGGCCTGGTTAAGCCTTTCGTAAGTTCCTTGGTGTGGTCCTTTGTCTTTGCTATCGGTTCGGTGCTGACGACTTTCGCCTTCGGACTGGTCCTTGCGTTGATCTTCTCTGATCAGCGCATCCGAGGTCGAAAGATCTACCAGTCGCTGATGATCCTTCCTTACGCATTCCCGGCCTTCTTGGCAACCTTGGTGTGGAAGGGCATGCTCAACGAACAATTTGGTTTCATCAACCGGACTTTCTTCGGTGGTGCACAGATCCCGTGGCTCAGTGATCCCATCCTCGCGAAGTTTGCGATTCTGGGGGTTAACCTCTGGCTGGGATTCCCTTACATGTTCCTAGTGTGTCTGGGTGCACTTCAGTCTCTTCCGGGAGATGTTGAGGAAGCGGCAAAGATGGATGGCGCTTCTGGTCTGCGCACAGTGTGGTCAATTAAGTTGCCACTGGTTTTGCAGTCCACCACTCCGTTGCTCATCGCCTGCTTCGCCTTCAACTTCAACAACTTCTCGCTGATCTACATGCTGACGAAGGGTGGCCCCGACTTTGAAGGTGCGCAGTATTCGCTTGGGCAGACTGACATCTTGATCTCGATGGTCTACAAGATCGCCTTCGCCGGCGGTGGATACAACTACGGTCTGGCATCGGCCATGTCGATCTTCATCTTCGTGGTGGTTGGCGTGATTGCCTGGCTTGGATTCCGTCAGACGAAGGCATTGGAGGAACTGTGATGGCTGAACGTAAGAACAAAGCACAGTTGACCACTCTTCGTGGCGCGCACTGGTGGCGTGAAATTGGCTGGAAGCACATTGTCGGTATCGCTGTCATCATCTACTGCGTTATTCCGCTGCTTTACGTGCTTTCGGTGTCTTTTGTTCCGAATGCTGTTTTGACTGCGCCGCTGAGTCTGTCGAATGGAATCTCCTTCGATAACTTCAAGGCATTGGGTTCGGATCAATACAGCATGTACTGGCAGTGGATTTTTAATTCACTGGTGGTTTCGACCGTCACTGCAATTGGAACGGTCCTCATGGGTGCGGCCGCTGCCTACGCCTTCAGTCGCTTCCGCTTCCGAGGCCGTCGCGGAACCCTGACCTTCCTGCTTCTGGTTCAGATGTTCCCGCAGATGCTGGCTTTCGTGGCTCTGTTCCTGCTCTTGCTGGGAATTAAGGACATCTTCCCTGCGCTGGGCCTGAACTCGAAGCTCGGTCTGATCTGCGTCTACCTTGGTGGAGCGTTGGGGTCGAACACCTTCCTGCTCTTCGGTTTCTTCAACTCCGTTCCTCGCGAGCTTGACGAGGCTGCAGAAATTGACGGTGCGTCCCATGCCCAGACCTTCTGGACCATCATCATGCCGCTGGTTCTTCCTGTTCTGGCAGTTGTTGGTCTGCTGAGCTTCATTTCCAGCTTCGGCGACTTCGTCATTGCCAAGGTTGTTATGCAAACCCCCGATCAGTACACGCTGGCGGTCGGTATGTACAACTGGGCTGCCGACGAACGAAATGCCCCGTGGGGTGTCTTCGCGGCTGGATCGATCATCGCTGCAATTCCGGTGATCTTGCTCTTCCAGTACCTGCAGAAGTACATCGTTTCCGGTTTGACCTCTGGTGCGGTGAAGGGCTGAGCGCCCGCTTCTCGCTGACCCGGCCCCGGCCTCGTTCCTCTTTGTGGGGACGAGGCCGGGGTTCTTTTTGTGCGCGAAAGCCGGGGAGGGCGGTGCTTCGCAAGAGATTTTCGTGTGGGACTTGACAGGTTGGTTGGTTATATGGTTCATTAGTCATGTAATGAACCACTGAAGCTGAAGGGAGGACCTGCGCATGGCACCCACATTCGTCTCGGGGATCCCGATCTACGTGCAGATCGCCGACGACATCCGCGCGCAGATCTTGCGCGGCGCCCTGCGCGCCGGGGATCAGCTCACCTCCACCACGGAGTACTCCGCGACCTACCGCATCAACCCGGCCACCGTCGGCAAGGCCTTCGCGATTCTCGTCGACGAGGGACTCGTCGAAAAGCGACGCGGCATCGGCATGTTCGTCGCCGAAGGCGCCCGCCGCGCGCTCGTGGCCGACGGGCTCGCCACCTACGTGGAGGAGACCCTGAACCCCGCCGTCGAAGCGGGCCTGGCCCTGGGCCTCGACCTCGACGCCATCATCGACCACGTCCGCGCCTACAACGCTGACACTACTGCCAAGGAACGCTCATGATTACCCTCAACTCCATCAGTCACACGTATCCGGGAGAGAACGAGGCGGCGCTGCGCGACATCTCGCTCACCCTCGGGGACGCAACCGTCACCGCCCTCGTTGGCCCCAACGGCTCGGGCAAGACGACGCTCATGCAGATCCTGGGCGGTCTGCTCCCGTCTTCGGCAGGAAACGTGTCCATAAATGGAACGAAGGTGAGCTCTAATGACCTGCTCGGATACTCGATCATGGTCTCCTCGGACAGGGACTTCGACAACTCCTCGGCCGCCGCGCTGGTTGCCTATGCCTCGCTGCGCCAGACGTGGGATCAGAAACTTTTTGACCACTATGTCCAGCGTTTTGACTTTCAGCTGAAGGGCCGTAAGAAGTTGCGCAAAGTGTCTTCGGGGCAGGCTGCCATCTTGACCGGTGCCGTCGCGCTGGCCTCGGGTGCTCCCATCACTATCCTTGACGAGATTCAGGCTCCCATGGACGTCCCCACCAGATACGCGTTCTACGAGGAATTGATCACTCTGGCAGCTGACATCATGGAAGGGCGCCGTCCCTGGCGCAGCTTCCTCATCTCTTCGCACATGGTGTCCGAACTTGAAAACGTTGCCGAAGACGTCGTAGCCCTCAAAAATGGGCGTCTGCTTGCCCATGAGGGCGTTGACGAGTTCACTTCGCGTTTCTGTGCGATTACCGGTAACGCCGCTGACGTGGAACGCTTCCTGGCCGATCATTCCGATATTGCCGTCATTACTTCTCGCGCGCTTGGGTCCGCACGAGAGATAGTTGTGGACCTGCGTGGCCGTGGTGTCGCTGACCATGAGATTGCATCCCACTCACTGACCTCCTCACCCTGTTCTTTCCAGGACGCCTTCGCCTACCTCATCCAGGAGAACGACCAATGAACACCGCAACCCCAGACCTCATCAAATCCTCCCCCTCGCCCCTGCGTATTGGGCTTGTTCGCTCGCGATTCACTGTCGTGCTCTACCTGCTGGTGGTGGGCTGCCAGTTCCTCACCAACTTGGCGATCAACGGCATCGTCTACCTATCAGTCTCCGATGTCACCAAGAACATTGAACAGTCCGCCACAAACTCCGCTTTTGTCACGGGTACTTTCCTCTTTATCTGTGGGATCATCAGCGCCACCGTCGACTTGCGAGCCTCTGCTCTTAGCGGTGGCTCGCGCACCGCACTCACCGCAGCGAGTTACGTGCATTCCATTGTCATCATTGGCTTGGGGTCTCTTATCTGGTGGCTTCTTATCGCAATCCATCCCCTGCTCTTCTTCATGGGACGTGGCTCCTTTCCGCTCGGCGTCGACACGTGGTTATTTGTTGTCTTCGCTTGGGTCGTCTGCGATGGGGCCGGACGTTTTATCGGAGGAGTTTCTCGTTGCATCGGCTCGACCTGGAAGAGGGCTTTCGCGCTCATGCTCGCAATCCCGCTGGGTATCTGTAGCATCGGCGTGCCGATCACTTGGGTGATTCTCACGCTTGTCCACAAGTCAGGCTATCTGCCCCCGATGGATCCGGCCTTTTGGCTGCTCGGCCTTATTTCGGCAGCAGTTGTCGTCGCGGGCTGGCCCCTGACGGCATCCGGCCACATCCGTCGCATCGGCTAAGGCACATCGGCCAAATGAGTGTGGGGAGCAACTTAGGTTGCTCCCCACACTCTCTTAGCGCGAGTGCCCTCGGGCGCGGCCTCGAGAGACAAAACTAGAGTTCGACCTTGAGCTTCGTGAACATCTCTGAAATGTCTTCTGCGACAGTTGCAAAGAGGGAGGTGGTCGTGGTTGCGGTTGCGGTGATCACCACGAAAGAATCCGCAGTCATGGGTATTCTCCACACCCATTGAACGACCGTGTATGAGTTCGCGGCATCGGAGTACACGCCCTTGCAACGAATAGCTTTAGCGAAGATCGCTGAAGACTCTCCCGAAGGAGAGTAACGACCAGGTTCTACGTCTTCTTCTGCCAGAGTGCTCCAGCCGGGGAGTTTCACGTTCAACGCTGCAGAAAGCTCGCCGACTGAGGGAAGCGCATCGGTATCTCCAAGGGATGCGGTAACCGTAAAGGACGAAGGAAAACCTGACTGGGGATCTGAGGGGCCCTGGGCGACGATCAATCGAGAAGACAAGGGAGTCGCTGGGGAAGGCGGAAGCAGCTGAGACGGAGTGTCTCGGGGGAGCTCACGCCATTGCATAGACAGAGGAAGGCGGGCGCTCACGATAACAGCGCGTCCCTCACTCAAGGTAAAACGCAGTGCCTCCCGGGCAGTTTTTCCGTATTTGCTGGTGATATTCCCGTTCTCGTCAACCAAATCGTGGCGCTTATACCATTGCCAATCCGCGTCCATCCACCGCGGAAGCGAAAAGGGAAAAGGGAACATAAATCCAGCGCCGACCAATAGCAGGGCTAAACACGCAAAGAATAGGACCCCTGAAATAGGGCCCGCTCCCCAAAGAGTCAGGGAGAAGAATGAGATACCGCCGCAAAGCGCCGCAATGGTCCAGATCAAGCGGCGGGCAATCTTCCGAGCGGGAGCAAAACGAGTTGCGAAGAAACCGCGCAAGATCTCAGCAAGACGCGAATCGCTGTAGGTTTCCAACCACCAGGAAAACAAGAACACGGCGGGGGCCACTGTCCACGCGATGGCATACAACAACTGATATCTCATGATTTGCTCTCCACACTTCCTAGGGCACGACAAAAGGCGCGAGCTTTGCCCACAGCTCTGTTCGCGTGCACTTCTCCAAGTCTCCTACCGGGCCCGAAGCATGAGCAAGATTTGGCGCATTGAAGGGCTGCGTCAGATAGCTTTCGGGAAGCGTGCGTGCACTCACCAAGTAGGCTGCCCAGGGAACAGAGAGAACAGTGTAACTGCGGTGCGCATGATAGCCCTGAGGACTTCGCATCCAGCTTGTCCACACGGCGTATTCCCAGTCCTTTTCCCTGACCAAACGAGTAAAAGACGACCGCTTCTTTGATTTCTGCAACTCTTCAAGGAGGATGTCGTGCGCGGTCAAGGCATCACCGGAATTTGCTGCATCAATGAATTCGATGGGCACGCGTTTGGGGCCATCGAAGCGATTCTTGAGGGAAGGAAAAGTTGAAAACTCTGCGACGATCTGCGGTACATCGTGCGTTTCCGCAAGATAAACCTGGGTTGTTTCAGGTTCTTTCAAACTACTGAGAATGGTCGACTGTCCCGGAGCGATGAAGGCGCACTGCCTGCGAACTCCGGACGAGGCGTAACGCGGTGAAAGCGCAAATTGCGTGAGGGGAGTGCTGTCCTCGCGGATCGGTGCAAGGAGCATCTGAGCGTGCGCGCTCAAAGCACCATCGGCCTCGAAAACCTTATCGAGGCACAGCTGGGCTTCCCCCGAAAGACCTTCCCGCGCGGATTCTTCGGGACCCGCGAGAGCAATGAACGCGGGAACCGAGGCTGTCGGAAGGTTCAGGGGAGCGGAGAAAAAAGTGCTCATGATGCCACGCTGATCTTCGTCACCATCTTGCCTATGTCCTTGAAATGCTCGGGAAACATGCGCGTCGTTGTTGTTGCTGTGGCAGTGATCCTGACGAAGGTCGACGAGTCGAGTTTTTCAACCCATGACCATTGAATAGCCGTCAAGGAAACGCCTTCATCAGTGTATGTTCCCGTGCACATGAGGGACGCTTTCGGCTTGCTCTGTGTGATCTCGTCGAGCGTGAACCACCCCGGAATCTGCCTGGCAATTGCCGCGCTTAAAGTTCCCAGCGGTAGACGTTGCTCGCCGCTGGCCGGAGTCGCGCAGACTGACAGCGTTGATGGACGCAAATTTTCGTAATCCATAGGGCCTTGAGCGACCAAAACGAGAGGGGCCAAAGGAGTGGACGTGAGATAAGAAGGCATTTCCTCAACGCGCTGCCAGCCTAGGGGAAGGGCAATACGAGTCGAGAACTCTCTTTTCTGGCCGCCACCCAGTGTGAGTTCTGTAGTGGTACGAACCGTGCCGCCGCGGGGAAGGAGATTCCCTACTTCATCGACAAGCCCCTTGCGGACGCTGTCGTGCCATCTGGGGTCCAGCCACGTCGGAAAGTTTCGAGGCAGAAGGCACAGGGGGATCAGAAGAATAGAGGCGCACGTACTCCAGCCAAGAAAAAGCACGATGTGCATGGCGAAACCGTGCTGCCGAGCAAAAACTGTCATTCCAGCAAGCAGCGCACACAAAGCCCACGCGCACAGGCGTAGAAAATTCGCCGGATCTAATGTGTGGACGTTCGTAAATGGCCAAGCTCGCTGAGCTAAACGCGAGTTACTGAATGCAACAAAAAGCATGAACACAAGACGCAGGGCAAAAACGAGGACCCACACGATGACCATCCCGCGCGGGATCGTGTAGGCCAAGGTCGAAATCACCATGCGCACGCCTTGATGCTATGACAAGGGAAACAAACAAAGCAATCTGCTGACTTTTCAGCAATTACTGGCTCGCGTGGCACTCTTCAAGCCCCCCAAGCATTCACCGGCTAAAATATGCACAGACCACTGCGCCAGCCAGGTGCGGTGAGCCCTAAAAAAGGAGTTTTCGTGGCACAGCCATCCACCTCTCGTCTTGATTCCGTTATCTCTCTTGCCAAGCGCCGAGGCTTTGTTTTCCCCTGTGGTGAAATTTACGGCGGTACTCGCTCCGCTTGGGACTACGGCCCGCTGGGCGTGGAACTCAAAGAGAACATCAAACGCCAATGGTGGAACTACATGGTTCGCCGCCGCGCAGACGTTGTCGGCTTGGACTCCTCGGTGATCCTGCCCCGCGAGGTGTGGGTTGCTTCCGGACACGTCAAGGCCTTTACCGACCCGCTCATCGAGTGCCTGAACTGCCACAAGCGTTCCCGCGAAGACCAGCTCATTGAAGAGCTCGCGGATAAGAAGGGCGTTGAAGAATCCTCCCTTTCGCTGGAAGACGTGGCCTGCCCGAACTGTGGCGTGCGCGGCCAGTGGACCGAGCCCAAGGCCTTCTCGGGTTTGCTTAAGACCTTCCTTGGCCCCGTTGATGACGAGGCCGGCCTGCACTACCTGCGTCCCGAAACTGCGCAGGGAATCTTCGTTAACTTCGCTAATGTCATGACCGCGGCACGCAAGAAGCCGCCTTTTGGCATCGGCCAGATCGGTAAGTCTTTCCGCAACGAAATTACCCCCGGTAACTTCATCTTCCGCACCCGCGAGTTTGAGCAGATGGAACTTGAGTTCTTCTGCGAACCCGGAACTGACGAAGAATGGCACCAGTACTGGATCGACTACCGCAAGGCATGGTACGTGGGCCTGGGTATTGATCCCGAAAACCTGCGTGAATACGAACACCCCAAGGAAAAGCTCTCGCACTACTCCAAGCGCACCGTTGACCTGGAATACCGCTTCGGTTTCCAGAACTCTGAATGGGGCGAGCTTGAAGGTATCGCGAACCGTACCGACTACGACCTCGGTGTTCACGCTGAGGCCAGTGGCGCCAAGCTCGACTACTTCGATCAGGCGACCGGCGAACGCTGGACCCCCTACGTCATCGAACCGTCCGCAGGCCTGACCCGCTCCCTCATGGCCTTCCTCATCGAGGCCTACCACGAGGATGAAGCCCCCAACGCAAAGGGCGGCGTCGACAAGCGCGTTGTCCTCAAGCTTGACCCGCGTCTGGCTCCCGTCAAGGTCGCCGTCCTGCCCCTGTCGCGTAAGGAAGAATTGACCGGCCCGGCGCAGGCGCTCGCAGAAGAACTGCGCGAGCTGTGGAATATCGAGTACGACGATGCTGGCGCCGTTGGCCGTCGTTACCGTCGCCAGGATGAGATTGGCACTCCCTACTGCATCACCTACGACTTCGATTCCGTTGAGGATCACGCCGTCACCATTCGTGAGCGCGACTCGATGGAGCAGGTCCGCATTCCGCTCGACCAGGTCAAGTCCTACCTGATTGAGCGCTTGGGAGTTTGCTGAGTGACCTCGCAGTCTCACGCTAGTGGCCCAGCCTGCTTGCAGGTTGGGCCACTGCGGCTGTTTACTCCCGTCGTCTTGGCCCCAATGGCCGGAGTGACGGATGCGCCTTTCCGCCGATTGTGTCGCATGTTTGGTGAAGAGGCCTTGGGTGGGCCTTCGCCCCTGACTGGTATGCCCAGTCCGGCTGCTCTTCCCGGCGCTGCTGAGAGCGCTCGCCCAGCCGCGGCCTCGGGAATTGGGAAAGAAAGTGGCGCGGGCGCGGAACTGACGCCCCACGTTGATGCGCCTGCGGGCCTGTACGTCATGGAGATGGTGACCTCCCGAGCCCTCGTTGAGGGAAGCGCGCGCACGATGGCGATGATTCGCCCTGACCCTGCCGAACGCGTGCGCTCCGTGCAGCTCTACGGCGTGAACCCACAGGTCATGGCGCGCGCAACCCAGATCATGATCGAAGGCGAGTACGCCGATCATATCGACCTCAACTTCGGCTGCCCGGTGCCCAAAGTGACGCGAAAGGGCGGGGGAGCGGCGCTTCCGTGGAAACGGGACCTCTACACCGACCTGCTACGCGCGGTTGTTACCCAGGCGCGGGTCAGCGGGGATGTACGTGGCCGCGAGATCCCGGTGACGGTGAAGATCCGCATGGGAATTGATAGTGGACATGAGACCGGCCTCGAGGCCGCGCAGATCGCCCAAGAACTTGGTGCGGCAGCCGTGACGATCCACGCGCGCACCCAAACCCAGCACTACGCGGGCCAAGCGCACTGGGATTACATTGCGCGCGTTAAGGAAGCCCTGGATATTCCGGTCTTCGGTAATGGTGACGTTTTCGAGGCCGCGGATGCGATCGCGATGATGCGTCAGACCGGGTGCGATGGCATTTCTGTTGGCCGAGGCGCGCAGGGGCGGCCGTGGATTTTCCGCGATATCGTGGCCGCCTACCACGGGCGGCCGGCTTTCCCCGCGCCTTCACTTCGCGAGGTTGCCGCCATCATCGAAACCCACGCGCGCTGGTGCGTGGAAGAAGAAGGCGATGAAGACCGCGCGATGCGCGAAATGCGTAAGCATATCGGCTGGTACCTGCGTGGTTTCAAGGTGGGTGGGCCGCAGCGCCATGCGCTGGGGATGGTCTCTACGCTTGATGAACTGAGCGATCGCCTGACCGATTTGGATCTTGATCAAGATTTTCCCGAGGCCGCGCGTGGGCCTCGTGGGCGCGCTGGGGGAGAGAAGACCCCGCACCTGCCTGACGGCTGGTTGGAACACCGTTATTTGACGGACGCCGAGCGGGCGTCGATTCATCATGCAGAAGTTGGCTACTAAAGGGCTGCTGAGCAGAGGGGACGTCATGGAACCTGTTGTTATTGGACGCAGTGATTTGGGCGAGGCCTACGGCGCAGCACCTTCGGGTCTGGGCGCGGGATTGCTTGACCCTGCGGGAGCTATTCCTCCACGAGGCCGAGTACTTCTGGGCGGTGGGCAGCCGGTGGTTTTCATTGTTCCTCTGATGGCGGGGGACGCGCGTGGAGTCGTTGAACAGATCGGGGCCGCCGCATCGGAGCCGCACGATATGTTCGAGTGGCGTGTGGACTACTTGGATGTTCTTGCGGGGCTTTCAGGTGAGGAACTCAGTGACCAGGCCCGCGAAGAGATTTCGAGGTCTGCGGCAGAGATCTTGGATGCTTCGGATGTTCCTGTTTTAGCTACTGTTCGCACAGTTGCTCAGGGCGGGAATGCTGAAGTTTCAACGCCGGTTTATGGCCAGATCGTTGAGCTACTGGCCGAGTGTGGAATGGATGCGGTGGATGTGGAAATGGCTCCGGCTGCACCTGCACTGACCGAGAAGGCACATGCTGCGGGTGCGAAGGTCGTCATGTCCTTCCATGACTTTGAGGTGACTCCCGAATCGGAGATCATGCGAGAGCTTCTGGAAACCATGGCAGCCTTGGGTGCAGACGTTGCAAAGCTTGCGGTTTTAGCCAATTCGGAGCGCGACGCGCTCAATGTTGAATTGGTGCAAAGGTGGGCGTCCGAGTACGTGTCGGCCCCGTCAATCGTCTTAGCGATGGGTGAGTGTGGCCGCCAGACGCGTGCGACTCAACCTGAAGATGGGGGAGTCGCTTCTTTCGTGGCCGTGAGTGGCCGCGAGAGCGCGCCCGGTCAGTGGGGGGCGCGGGAATTGGCGGAGAGGCTCGGGCGCGAATGAAGGCCCTCGCGGGTGCTTTTCAGGGGAGAAATACGCCTTGAGGGGCATCTGAGACTGAAAGACAAAAGTGGGGGCGCCTCCGAAGAGGTGCCCCCGCTTGAAGCGAAACTCAAATAATCAGTTGAGATCCTTGGTTGCTGCGCGCAGCATCCAGGCCTGCTTCTCCAGGCCGGTTGCAATGCCGATCAGCAGGTCGTTAGACAGGTGATCGTGCTCGTCCACCGGATCTAGGGTTGCCTTGATGCGCTCGGCGACGCCAAGCAGACGCTCTTCGTACTGGCGAGCGGTCTTATCGGTGGGCAGGAAGCCGGGCTCCATCGGGTCAACCAGCGAGGTTGCTGCGACGGTCGCTGCGCGGCCATCAGGAGCAACTTCAATTGCTGCCATGCGCTCGGCGACATCATCAGCGGCAAGGCGAACCTCATCGATGATCTCGTCCAGGTGCAGGTGGAGCGAACGGAAGCCGGGGCCTTCGATGTTCCAGTGTGCCTGCTTGCCCTGAAGTGACAGATCGGTCAAATCAACGAGAGCCTGCTGAAGAGCTGCTGCAACAACGGGGTGTGCCTTAGTCATATTGTTCTCCTAAAACCTATCTGTATATGCGCCCCATAAGGGACGCACCATTGCCATCACTTCTGACAACTCCATTTTTATCGATTTCATTCCCTTTCGCGCCGTAAGGTGAAATATCCGACAGGGGTTGTGACAGGTCGTCGATAAAGTGTCGAGAAGCGCCAGAAAATCTTCGAATTTACTTGAAAAGCGTCCCCAGAATCGAACGGGTGAGTGAACGAGCAGCGGTCGTTCCCACAGTCTTCACAGTGGACTCGATGACGCGTTGTGTTGCCCGCTGGCGGCGTTCTTCCGCTTTCTCAGCCTCACGCTGACGGCGCAAGGCCTCCTTTTCCAACTCGCGCTGACGGCGCTCTTCAGCTTTTTCAACCTCACGCTGCAGGCGCTCGAGTTCCTTCTGACGCGCAGCCTCTTCCTTCGCTGCCTGTTTTTCGGCTTCCTTGCGAGCCTTTGCCTCGTCAAGCGCACGCTGGGCTTCAGCGGCTGCCTGCTCGGCGGCCTGAGCTGCTGCAGCAAGGCGCGCTTCCATGAGCTCAAACGCCGACTCATTGTCGACTGCATCGCGGTAGCGGGCGAGCAAGGGGGATGAGTTCACGATCGAGGATACGACCGAGGCCTCGGCTGGCCCCATGACCGCGGCCGGAGCATCCAGCATGGTCGGCGCAACCGGGGTTGGGCGGCCCTTCTCATCCAAAACCGTCACGACCGCCTGACCGGTACCCAGCGAGGTCAAGACCTCCGCCAAATCCAGGGGCGAGGTTGGGAAAGTGGACACTGCCTTCTTGAGGTTCGCCGCGTCGTTCGGCGTGTGTGCGCGCAGTGCGTGCTGAACGCGCGAACCGAGCTGAGCAAGAACCTCGTCGGGAACGTCAGTGGGGGACTGGGTCACAAACACAATGCCCACGCCCTTGGAACGGATCAATCGCACCGTCTGCACAACAGCCTGCAGGAACTGCTTGGAGGCATCGGTGAAGAGCAGGTGGGCCTCGTCGAAGAAGAAGACCAACTTGGGCTTATCCGGATTGCCCACTTCGGGCAGCGTCTGGAAAAGCTCAGCCAAGAGCCACATGAGGAAGGTCGAGAACAATGCGCCTTGGCTGCCCAAATCGGGCAACTCAAGGGAGGAAATGACGCCGCGACCATCCGTGGACACGCGCATAAGGTCGGAAATATCGAAGGCGGGTTCACCGAAGAAAACGTCGCCGCCCGAGGCCTCCAGAGCAGCTAGTTCACGCAAAATCACGCCCGCGGTTGCCGGGGAGACGCCGCCGATTCCCTTGAGTTCTTCCTTGCCCTCGTCGTTATTTGTCAGGTAGTCGATGACGGCGCGCAGGTCTTTCAAGTCAATGAGCGCAAGGTTTTGGCCATCGGCCCAGTGGAAGATCAACTGCAGTGCTGAGGACTGTGTATCGTTCAAGCCCAAGACGCGCGAGAGCAAGAGCGGCCCGAATTCAGTGATCGTGGTGCGGATTGGAACGCCTTCGCCGCGTCCGCCCAGAGTGAGCAGTTCAGTGGGGAAGGCCTTTCCTTCCCAGTTCTGTCCGATGCTTGCGCAGCGTGCGAGGAGTTTTTCGGAAGAGCTTCCCGCCTGCGCCAGACCCGTCAGGTCTCCCTTGATATCGGTGACGAAAACGGGGACTCCGGCCTCGGAGAGGCGCTCTGCCATGAGCTGGAGGGTACGCGTCTTACCCGTACCTGTTGCGCCCGCAACCAGGCAGTGACGGTTCATCAAGCCCAGGGGAATGCCGACGGGAGCGCCCGGAACCGGGGTGTCGCCGTCCAAGAAAGCCCCCAGTCGCATCGATGGCGCGGTGAAGGAGTATCCCGCGCGGACCTGCTCTGCGTAGCCCTGCAATTCCCCTTCGCTTGCCGAGGCCTCGGCCGGGGTAGTGGGTTCGCTTTCCACAGGTGCTGCAGGAGTTTCGGTGGGAGCCGCCTGCTGGGTTGCTGCCTCGGGTGCAGCTGCCTGGGACGCGGTCTCACTCTGGTCGCTCTGACCAGCCTGCGCGGCAAGAGCAGCGTCGAGTGCAGCCTGCGCGGCTTGTGCCTTAGCGGCAGCAGCTTCGGCGGCGGCCCGTGCGGCCTCGGCCTTCAAGCGAGCAATTTCAGCGGAATCAGTCATGGTTCGTCCTCGCAGTGTTATGGGAAAACTTAGGCATTCCAGTGCGCGCGCAAGGCATCGCACACGGCGTTATAGGTCGAGTGATCGACGGTTGCACCCTCGCGGCGAACATCCGCAGGGTCGACGATAAGCAGGCGATCCAAGCGCACCTGACTGGGACGTCCTTGCGAATCCCAAGCGCCGGTGCCGATCGGGAACCAATAGCGCCCCCAATGTGCCTCTTGCTCGGCATCCTTGCGGTGGTCCTTAGAAGTGAGCTGTGCGACGACAAGGCCTTCAGGCACGCGCGCAAGGACAACGACGGGGCGATCCTTGCCTTGGCTGGGGTCATCCTCGTAGGAGACCCATGTCCACACGACTTCACCCGGATCCGCGTCGCCATCGGGATTGGGAGCGTATTGGAAAGGCGGCAAGCCGAGCGCGCGCACATCCCAGACCTTGTTTTCCTTTCCCGAGGCCGTGCGAGCCTTGGGGGAATGCGCCTGAGTACCTGCACTGCGGGAAGAAGACGAGCGCTTACGGCGCTTCGATGAGCGCATTTCGTCTTGGACGCTCTGGCCTGCGGCCTGGATGAAAATCGCGAGAAGTCGCTTAATGAAGTCCACGTGGTCTCCAGGTGTGATGGAACAGTGATCTAAGTGTACGGGCAGTTCAGTGCTTATTCCGTGACAAACGCACGCGGGTGAACCCGTGCGGTTTCAAACCAGGCACACTGGCCAGGGGCTAGCAGAGTATCGGAAGCAATAGAGGTAGGCAGAACTCCCGTTGACACCAACGGACGGTGTTCGCAAGGAACGACAACGGTGGTATCTGATGTATTAAAAACAACCAAAACCTGAGCGCTCATGTGAACCAAGCAATCCGGACCAGCCCAGGGGAGGCCTCGTACATGGGCAAGAGAGCCCGTTCCCATCCCGTGCTCCTCGCGCGTGCGCAAGGCCTGCTGAACCATCAACACAAAGGAACTGGAAATGGCTTCTTTTGACGGCGAATCAAAATAAGTAGCTCCCGGAAGGGCAAGCGCAAAAAGGGTGTGCGCGCGATGAATCTCGCTGTCATCGTAGGGAAGCGCAGGCCAAGCGGCGATATGTCCCACCGGATCGCGGTTGGCGAAAGTATTCGCGATAGCATCGCACAGCTGCGGGTGCTTCCACTCGATATCGAGGAGAGTGTCATTGCGCAGGTGATGGAACCACGACTCTTGAAGAATCTCTTGCAAATCTGAGTCGTCCATGTGGGGCAGACTCGAAGTCAGAATGGGCAAGGTATCGGTGTTGGCCACCTCAGCCATGACCACGCGCAAGAGATGCATGAACTCCTGGCGCTCAGCTGAATTGGGCCCATAGTGCATAAGCGGTAGAGTCCCCAGATCGATGCCGTCGACCCCCGCATCTACGCATGCGCGAACGCGCCCAAGCAGAGTCGTCACAGTCTCGTCAGCGGAGTAAGGACCATTGAAATCACGCGTATTCCACTCAGCCGAACCAGGAAGATGGACGATGATTTTGACACCGACCCTGTGGAAACGCTTGACCAGAGAAACAAGTTCTGGATTGACGCCCCAAATCATCTGGGGGATCGGAGAAAGCAAAAAAGCATCAACGCCGACTCGAGCAAAGCGGATTGCTTCTTCGCCGAGCTGGCGAGCAAGATCATGGTCGACGCGACGGGGAATGCGGCAAATTGCCGGCGAATGCCACCACGGATGAGTGCCTTTCCGGGCAGCATGGACGAGGGTAGTCACCACCTGAGTCCCGTTCGTTGAATGCACAACACCATCTTATGCAATGAAAGCCCACAACAAGCAGTTAGGCTTATCATGTGAACACTTCCCCTGCCTATGTGCCCAGCGATTGCGAGCGTTTTGTACCAGAGACAGCCAAATCCAGATCTCGGACAGATTTCGAACGCGACCGTGCGCGAGTACTTCACTCTTCGGCTCTGCGACGTTTAGGGGAGAAAACACAGGTCCTTGGGCCAACGTCGGATGATTTTGTTCGAACCCGCCTCACTCACTCGCTCGAAGTCGCCCAAGTGGGCCGCGAATTAGGCAAAGAACTGGGCGCAGACCCGGATGTGGTGGACGCGGCCTGTCTTTCCCACGATTTAGGCCACCCACCCTTTGGACACAACGGCGAACTTGCGCTCAACGAGTTGGCACGTGAGATCGGCGGTTTTGAAGGAAACGCGCAGACCTTGAGAATCGTCGCACGCTTGGAACCCAAAGTTCTTGGCAAAGACGGGCCGGCAGGTCTGAACCTGACGCGTGCCACCTTGGATGCGATCTGCAAATACCCGTGGGCGAGGGGCGAAGGCCCAGACCCCGTTAAATCCCAACGCAAATTCTCCGTCTACGAGGACGACCGCCCGACTTTCGACTGGATGCGCCAAGGAATCCCCGCGGGCAAGCGCTGCCTCGAAGCTCAAATCATGGATCTTTCTGACGACATTGCGTACTCGGTTCATGACATGGAAGACGCTGTTGCAACGGGGAAGATGGACCTTGAACGCCTACGCAGCGATTCCCATACCCAAGGGGTCATTGAATCCACCATGAAGTGGTATGGCACATCGATTTGCGAAGACGATCTTTACCGCGCTTTTGAGCGTTTGGTGACCATGCCCGAATGGATGGGGTCTTTCAGCGGGTCCTACGCTGATTTGGCTGCCCTGAAGGACTTGACCAGTGAGCTGATCGGGCGCTTCTCCAACGCAACGGTCGGGGCGACCCGCGAGGTCGCAGGAGACCAGCCCCTGGGTCGCTACCTCGCTGAGCTCGTCGTCCCGGCCAATACTCGCGCGGAAATCCAGGTCCTCAAGGGCATGGCGGTCCACTACGTCATGAGCCCGCGCGAAAGCGAACCCGTGTACTACCAGCAGCGCACGCTCCTCAACGACCTGGTTGATGCTCTTGTCAACGCTGGCCCCGAATATCTTGAACCGCCTTTTGCCGCTCAATGGCGCGCAACCACGGACGAGGGACAGCGCCTGCGAGTCGTTATCGACCAAGTCGCCTCGTTGACCGATATCTCCGCCTCACGCTGGCACGCGCGCATGTGTGGAATGCTCTCCTCACAGTTGTGAGAAGCGAGATCGGGGTGGCCGACGCCATCCACATCTTTCTGCTAGAAAAGTGTCCACTCGCTAAACTGAACTCATGGCCGGCCTGATCCTCAAAGAAGACATCGCCGCCGTACGTGATGCCTCGCGCATCGAAGAAATCGTCGGCGAGCGAGTTGCCCTGCGCCCCGCAGGCGTCGATTCTTTGAAAGGATTGTGCCCTTTCCACGACGAACGCACGCCCTCGTTCCACGTCCGCCCCTCCCAAGGTTTTTGGCATTGCTTTGGCTGCGGCGAAGGCGGGGACGTGATCAGTTTCGTCCAAAAAGTTGATTCTCTTTCCTTCACCGAGGCCGTGGAAGCCTTGGCCCTCAAAGCTGGGATCACTTTGCGTTACGAGGCCGCGGGCAGCGGAACCCTTCGCCGCGAAGAACCCGGTCGCCGTCAGCGGCTCCTTGACGCGCACCGCGTCGCTGAAGAGTTCTACCAGGCGCAGCTCTCTTCTCCAGAAGCCCACGAAGGACGTCGTTTTCTTGGTCAGAGAGGCTTCGATGAAGCGACCTGTCGTCACTTCGGAATCGGCTATTCGCCCAGCTCATGGGATGCGCTTACCCGTCACTTGCGCTCCAAGGGCTTTACCGATCAAGAAATCGAGATTGCAGGTCTTGCAACTCGCGGAAACCGCGGCCTCTATGATCGTTTCCGCGGCAGGCTCATGTGGCCAATCCGCGACATTACGGGTGCGACGATTGGCTTTGGCGCTAGGCGTTTGAACGATGAGGACAAGGATTCTCCGAAGTACCTCAATACCCCGGAAACCCCGATCTATCACAAGTCTCAAGTCCTCTATGGCCTCGATCTTGCGAAGAAAGAAATTACACGAAACCGCAAGGTCGTTATCGTCGAAGGCTACACGGACGTCATGGCTGCCCACGCCGCCGGTGTGGGATATGCGGTCGCAAGCTGCGGTACCGCTTTCGGTGAAGACCACGTAAAAATCGTCCGACGCCTGTTGGGAGATAGTGCGGACAGCGCCGCTGGAGTTGTCCTCAGCAATGGGAAAACCCACGGCGGAGAAGTGATCTTCACCTTCGATGGCGACGCGGCAGGACAAAAAGCCGCGCTTCGTGCTTTCGAAATGGACCAGAACTTCGCAGCCCAGACCTTCGTCGCGGTGGAACCCAATGGCATGGACCCCTGCGAGCTCCGCATGGCTCAAGGAGAGCGCGCCGTTGTGGAGTTGGTGAACTCTCGGACGCCGCTTTTTGAGTTCGTTATCCGTTCGGTTTTGCGCCAGCTCGATTTGCGCACCGCAGAAGGGCGCGTGAAAGCTCTACGTGCGGCGGCTCCCGTGGTTGCTCGCATCCGCGACCATGCGCTCCAACGTGAGTACACGCGTTCGCTCGCGGGGTGGATCGGCATGGATATTTCCGAGGTCTCGCGTGCGGTTCGCTCAAGCGCACACTCGCGCCCGGCCTCGTACGGGGGAAGGGGAGCGCCCGCGGAAACTCCGCAGCCCGCCCCCGTGAGGCGAGGCCCCGAGGACCCGGTTTCTCGAATCGAGCGCCAAGCCCTTGAAGCACTCATTCAATACCCCATGTATGTGGTGGGGTCGGGCTTTGAAGAACTCGGGGGAGAGGCATTTTCTGTCCCCTCCTATCGCGCGGTTCACGATGCGATCCGCGCGGCAGGGGGATTGGATGCTTTCGTGAAGGTTCTTCGCCAAGCAGAAGAACACTTCGGGAAGGGCGCCAAGGCAGTCCAGGCGGCAACGCGGGCCTTCGTCGATGATGTTCGCGCGCTCATGATTCCCGAGGTCGCAGCCGTGTTGGTGGAATTAGCAGTTGCACCGCTCCCTCAAGACCGCGAGGACCAACTTCGCGCGTACTGCAGGGGAGCGATGGGTGCAATGGTTCGCCTCGATGTGACAAGGCGCCTGGCGGATGCGAATGCGAACCTTCAACGCCTGAGCGAAGATGATCCCCAATACACCCAAGCATTCCGAGAGCTCATGCGCCTCGAAGAAGTGCGCCAGCGTTTCACCGAGCGCGCACAATAGCCCTCGGGCTACTCCAAACCGACGCTTTCACGCAGCTGTTTTTCAAGGGAATGTGCAAGCTCCATCGCCTCGTCATCAAGCCTTCCGCGTGCTGCAAGAACAGAAAACAACTCTCCATCCTCACGCTTGCGAATCTGCGCGGTAATCACCGCACCATTTGGAGCTTTCACGCTGCGAACCAGAACCTGAGTGCGATTGACCTTCTCGCTGATATCTTCCATAAAAGGACGCATGGGAGAATTCGAGGAATGAACAACTAGAGGGGAACGTGCCGGATCAACCCAGTTCACGCTCAACTCCTGTTTCTCTCCCTCCCAGCGAGCGCTCTGAACCTCGTACCACATCGCCGAATCAATGACTTCACCTTCACGGATCATGATCAAGGCATAGCGCCCCGAAACGAGGATTGCCCCGTCATCGAGCTCGATATGGAGCGCATCCGCGTCCCCGCGGGGGAGCAGATCGCGATAATCGGCAAGTCCCGAGCTCATTGAAGCGTCACCACCGCCGGGAAAGTAACGGTCGGAGCACCAGCCCAGAGACGAAGATCGTCGAGGGCGGCTTGAACGCCGAAAAGACGAACATCTTGTGAGTCGGACTGGAGCAGGTTGACATCGGCGCGAAGGCTGGCCTGGGCAAGATCAGAAGGCGAGGTGTTCGTAAGAGAACAACGCAATTGGCGCGAATCCTTGCTCCCGCGTTCGAGAGAGCGCGAGGCGCGATCAAGGAGAGCGTTCTCAATGGTCTCGGCCTCGTAGAAGTCGGCGGTGTGGACCGCAGACTTGGGCAGAGTCTGTGCGATGCAGTCCCAGCTCGCGGTGGAAGCGGCGGCCTCGTCGGAAGACGAAAAAGCAGAGGTTGTTTGCGAGGCCTGGGGGAGCGTCAGGTCGGAGGAAGCGCCCTGGCGGACGAGCCAATTGGGGGTGGCTCCTGTGGTCTGGGTGAATCGCTGGGCGAGAGCATCAACGCCCTGATCGCCCGCATCGATGTCGATTGCGTATGCCTGGGCCAATTGCACTGCCGAGGCGTAGCGTCCCAACGCGACTGCGCTCAGTTGGCGCGATTGCTCAGGAGAGGAAGTCGTGGGGTTGCTGGCTGCACGCAGGTCCCGGCGAGCCGAGATCACGAGCCACGAAATGAATTCTTCGATCCTGTAAGGGGCTTCGGCAACCTCTTCAGGCTGGGGAAGATTGGCAGTGTTCTCCTGATCTTTCCAGGGGTCCCATACTCCACCGAGGAAATCCAAGCGTTGCTGCGAACTCTGCGCAAGGGCCTCAAGAGAAGACGCGCAGGAGGAACACTCGCTTGCAAGTGCAGCGAGGGAATGCGCACGCTGGGCCGCGGCGGCCTCGGTCCTTGCCGAAGCATCGCGGGAAAGTGCGAAACCGGTCAATGCGGGCAAATGGGTGGCGGAAGATTCCAGGTGGATTCCGCATGCCCCCAAGGACATGCTGAGGACAGCAATACACGCAGTGAAGAGTTTCGGGTGTTTCACAACAACATCATCCCATGGTCAAAAGACGAGTACGATTGCCTAGAATACCGTGTCGCGTGAAGGAGTGAAGGTGGCACCCACACAGATTGAAGAACAGGTCCGTGCGCTGGTCGAAGGTATCGTCACCCAAGCGGGGGCGCAGCTTGACGCGGTAACGATCCTCAAACAAAACGGGGACTTGGTGTGTCGCATCACCGTTGAAGAGCCCCTTGGTGCGGAGCGTCTGTCTTCCGATGCTCTTGCCGAAATCTCGCGGGCAATCTCCAAAGCCATGGATTCAGCCGACCCGATCTCGGACGCCTACATGCTGGAAGTATCCACTCCCGGCCTTGAACGAGAGCTGAAGAAGCCTGAACACTGGATGCGTCAGATCGGCGGACTTGTTAGCGTGAAATTGCGCAACGGTGACAAGCTCGTGGGACGAGTCAGCCAGGCAGACGAGAAAAGCGCTACTGTAGATACCGGCGCTGAAAGCCACACAATTGCATATGACGAGATCAAGAAGGCGCGTTCGCGCGTCGACTTCGGCTCGTGGGAATGAGGGACGCTATGGAAATCGATATGACCGCCCTGCGGATGGTCGAACACGAGAAGGGGGTATCGCTCGATACCCTGGTTGACGCCATCGAAGAAGCGCTACTCAAGGCCTACCACAACATCCCCGGTGCGATCTCAAAGGCTCGCATCGAAATTGATAAGCGCACCGGCCGCGTCACCGTGATGGCCACCGAAGAAGACGACGATGGCAACCCCATCGGAGAATTTGACGACACCCCGAAGAACTTTGGCCGCATCGCCCAATCCACAGCGCGTTCGGTCATTATGCAGCGCCTGCGTGACGCCGACGATCAGCGCGTCCTGGGTGACTTTGCCGGCAAGACCGGCCAGATCGTTACCGGCGTCGTTCAGCAGTCTCGCGACTCGCGTATGACGATCGTGAAGCTGGCTGATGATTTCGAGGCCGTTCTTCCCGATTCCGAAAAGGTTCCCGGCGAGGACTACTCCCACGGCACCCGCCTGCGTGCGCTCATCGTTTCCGTCGAACGCACTGACCGCGGTGCTCGCATCACCTTGTCGCGCACCCACCCCGGCCTCGTCAAGGGACTGTTTGAGCGCGAGGTTCCCGAAATCCAAGAGGGCTTGGTCCGCATTAAGGCAATCGCCCGCGAAGCTGGACACCGCTCGAAGATCGCTGTTTTGGCAACCCGTGAGGGTGTTAACGCCAAGGGCGCTTGCATCGGCCCCATGGGTTCGCGTGTGCGTGCAGTTATGAACGAACTGGGCGGGGAAAAGATCGATATCGTCGATTGGTCAGAAGATCCGGCACGTTTCGTTGCTAACTCTCTGTCTCCGGCTCGCGTGTCCCGCGTGGTTGTTCACTCTGTTGAACAGCGCACCGCCACCGCGATTGTCCCTGACTTCCAGCTTTCGCTGGCTATCGGTAAGGAAGGCCAGAACGCACGCCTCGCGGCACGCCTGACGGACTTCCACATCGACATTCACTCGGACACCGAAAACGGTGAAGAAGCACTGGCATCGCGTTCGTCCACACCGGATGACGTGATCAGTCGCTCACAATCCGATGACTTGGATGAGGACTGACTCAGCTAAGCTTGAAGGCGTGTCTCAATCCACTTCTATGCTTCGCACCTGTGTGGGTTGTGGATTGCGCGCGCAACGTTCGGAGTTGATCCGTGTCGTTGCCTCTACCGACGGACATCTCCACGTTGATGCCCGTCGTCAACTTCCCGGTCGGGGAGCGTGGTTTCATCCCGAAGCTCGCTGCCTTGACCTTGCCCGCACCAGGCGGGCGATGGGGCGTTCGCTGCGACGAACGGTCGACATGACCGACCAGCAGTGGAAGGCCTTGGGGGAGGCCATTCTGTCAGCGGCGCACAGGGCGCCGGACAACGAGTAGCGAAAGCGGGTTGAAAGCCCATGGGCACCCGATGAGTACCCAGCGATGAGCTGCCTGCAATATCAGTGATACGTCTCCGTTTCGGGGACGTTCCCGAACAAGGAGAAAAGTGGCAAAACTGCGTGTCCACGAGCTCGCGAAAGAGCTCGGAATCCCCAGCAAGGAATTGCTGGCCTACCTACGAGACAAGGGCGAATACGTCAAGGCTTCGTCCTCCGCACTTGAACCCCCTGTCGCGCGTGACGCGCGTGAACATTTTGAAAAGCTCTCCGGATCAGCCGCATCGGGTGATGCCGCCAAGAGCACGTCCAAGAAGCCCGCTGCCCCCAAGCCTCGTGCGAAGGCCAGCGCTGAGAAGCCGGCAGAGTCCGCTCAGGCTTCAGTGAAGGATGAAACCCCCACTCCCGAGGCTCCCAAGCCCGCGTCGCGCAAGCCTGCGCCTCGCGCACCTAAGGCTGAGGCCCCGAAGGGTGAAGCAGCTGAAAGTGCGAAGGAAACTCGCGCCCCTAAGCCAGCTGCTCGTCCTGCAAGCGATACTCACGCAGCTGCCCCCAAGCCGGGTGCAGCTCCCAAGCCGGGCGCGCCTCGCGCACCCCGTCCCGCTGGCGGCGCAGCTCCCAAGCCGGGTGCACCTCGTCCTGGAGCGCCTCGCCCCGGTGGCCCCCGCCCCGGAAACAACCCCTATGCATCCAGCCAGGGCATGCCTCGTCCCGGCGGTAGCCAGGGTGGCCGTGGGGCAGCGCGTCCCGCTCGCGGCGGCGCACAGGGCGGCGAACGTCCCCCGCGTCCTGCAGGCGCACAGGGCGGACGTTCTGGTGGTCCTCGTCCGCCTCGTGGTGGCGCACCTTCTGGTGGCGGTCCGCGTCCGAACCCGGGAATGATGCCCGGACAGGCAAACTTCGCTCGCTCGGGCGGTCCTGCACCTTCTTCTGATCGTCCTCGCGGCGGTCGCGGCCGCGGTACCCGTCCTGCTGGTGGCGGTGGCGCCCAGGGCGCTCCCGGAGCAAATGCCGGTGGCGGTTTCGCTCCGCCGCGCGGTGGACGCGGTGGCGGCCGCGGCGCAACACCGGGCGCATTCGGTCGCGGCGGCGGCAAGAGCTCGCGCGGACGCAAGTCGAAGCGCGCAAAGCGTCAAGAGTTCGAACAGCAGAACGCACCCGTCATTGGTGGCGTGTCGATTCCTCGCGGCGATGGACAGCAGATCCGTATCCGCCAGGGTGCCTCTTTGGCGGACTTCGCTGAGAAGATCAACGTCAATCCCGCAGCGCTGGTCACCGTCCTCTTCCACCTCGGAGAGATGGCAACGGCCACGCAGTCGCTGGATCAAGACACCTTCGAGGCACTGGGCGCAGAGCTCGGCTACGACGTCAAGGTTGTCTCTCCTGAAGACGAAGATCGCGAACTGCTTGAGTCCTTCGACATCGACCTCGAAGCCGAAGAACTCGACGATGCAGAGAACATGCAACCGCGTCCCCCGGTCGTCACGGTCATGGGCCACGTCGACCACGGTAAGACCAAGCTCCTCGACGCTATCCGTCATACTGACGTCGTCGATTCCGAGCACGGTGGCATCACTCAGCACATCGGCGCCTATCAGGTGAAGGTCACCGCAGAGGACGGCACCCGCCGCCCGATCACCTTCATCGATACCCCCGGTCACGAGGCCTTCACCGCTATGCGTGCTCGTGGTGCGCAGGTTACCGACATCGCGATCCTCGTGGTCGCAGCTGATGACGGTGTCATGCCTCAGACCGTTGAAGCAATCAACCACGCGCAGGCCGCCGGCGTGCCGATCGTTGTGGCAGTCAACAAGGTCGATAAGGAAGAGGCGAACCCGGAGAAGATCCGCGCACAGCTCACCGAGTACGGCCTCGTTGCCGAAGAGTACGGCGGCGACGTCATGTTCGTCGACATTTCGGCCAAGCAGCGCAAGGGTATCCACGAGCTTCTCGAGGCCGTGCTGCTGACCGCTGATGCGGCGCTGACGCTGGAAGCGAACCCGGATACGGACGCACGCGGTGTGGCCATTGAAGCGAACCTTGATAAGGGACGCGGCGCGGTGGCAACCATGCTGGTCCAGCGCGGTACCCTCCGCGTCGGTGATTCCCTGGTTGTCGGTTCCTCGCACGGCCGTGTTCGTGCGATGTTCGATGACAGTGGTAACGATGTTTCCGAGGCCGGACCTTCGACGCCGGTTGCAGTGCTGGGCCTGACCTCGGTCCCGCGTGCAGGTGACTCCTTCCTGGTTGCTTCCGATGACCGTACCGCTCGCCAGATCGCTGACAAGCGTGAAGCTGCTGAACGCCAGGCCATGCTGGCCAAGCGTCGCAAGCGCGTCTCCCTTGAAGACTTCGACAAGGTCCTCAAGGAAGGCGAGGTTGATACCCTCAACCTGGTCATTAAGGGTGACGTTTCCGGTGCTGTTGAAGCTCTGGAAGATTCGCTGCTGCGCATCGACGTGGGCGAAGAAGTTGCTCTGCGTATCATCCACCGCGGTGTCGGCGCAATTACCCAGAACGACGTCAACCTGGCGACCGTGGACAACGCAGTCATCATTGGCTTCAATGTCCGCCCGGCAGAGCGCGTTCAGGAACTTGCCGATGCCGAGGGCGTCGAGATCAAGTACTACAACGTCATCTACTCGGCGATCGACGATGTCGAGGCCGCGATGAAGGGCATGCTCAAGCCGATCTACGAAGAGGTCGCACTGGGTAGTGCGGAGATCCGTCAGGTCTTCCGTTCCGGCAAGTTCGGCAACATCGCTGGTTCGATTGTCCGCTCCGGCACCATCAAGCGTGGAACCAAGGCTCGCCTGGTTCGCGATGGCGTCGTTGTTGCAGAGAACCTGGAAATCGCATCGCTTCGCCGCGAGAAGGACGATGTCACCGAAGTCCGCGAGGGCTACGAATGTGGTATCACCTTGGGCTACAAGGACATCGCAGAAGGCGACATCATCGAGACCTGGGAAATGCGCGAAAAGCCGCGTGACTGAGGTCTAGTTGAGTGAAAGCTCGTGGGCCCCGCACCTTGCCGGTGCGGGGCCCACGAGCTTTGAGCACTCAGAGTGATTACATGCCACCCATGATCTGAGCGACGAGGATCTTACCGATCATGGCAACCGGGTAGACCAAGGCATAACCCAAGGAGACGCGCGGGTCCATATTCGTACGAGAGTTTGCGAAAGCCAGGACCGCAGGCTGCGTCTGAGCACCAGCCAGAAGACCCGCGAGCTTCGTTCCACCCATCTTGAAAGCCCAACGCATGATGATGTAGAGGCCAATGGCCATGATCGAGGTCATGATGATGCCCAGCAAGAGGATCTGCAGCCAGGTGCCGGAGGTGAAAGCCTTTTCAATCTGTCCACCTGCGTTAGCGCCCGCTTGTGCGAGGAAGACCAGAAGGCCGAACTCTGCCAAGACCTGACCGGCCGTGAAAGGCATCGCAGTGACG
The DNA here is from genome assembly GCF_976954355.1 of Actinomyces sp. Marseille-QA0893. Taxonomy (NCBI): domain Bacteria; kingdom Bacillati; phylum Actinomycetota; class Actinomycetes; order Actinomycetales; family Actinomycetaceae; genus Actinomyces; species Actinomyces sp. Marseille-QA0893. Next base: position 350,329 of record NZ_CDRJSY010000001.1, on the reverse strand, counting down.
ATAGGGCCGATGCGACCCAAACGGCCAAAGATCAGGCCAACAATCAAAGTGCCGGCGGCTGAACCAATGGAGAAGTAGGCTCCAGTCGGGGTGAAGATCGGAATCTCACCAATCAAAATTCCCAGCGCCATGCCAACACCCAAGCTGATCGGGTTGAGGTCAGACAGGCCTCGCGCGGAGTCGCCGAAGAACTTTGTAATCTCCCGCATCTTCGAGGTCGGTGCAACCACGCGGACGCGGTCACCCTGCTGAAGAACAAGGCCAGGTTCGGCGATCATGTCCACGTCGCCTCGGCGAACGCGGGAAATGGTTGCGGAGAACTTGCCCGCAAGGTCCAGCTCTTCCACGGTATGGCCCGCGAGCTTCGGGTTGGAAATCGTGACGCGACGGAAATCCAAGTAGGTGCGGTCCTCGATGAGAGAGTGCGAGGAAGGGTGGCCCAATTCGGTTGCGACGCGGGCGACGAGCTCGCGCGGGCCGACGACTGTCACCAGGTCACCCTTATCCACGGTATCGGTCATCGACGGACGCATGATGGGGCCCGTTTCGCCTCGGCGCAGGCGCGAGAAGGTGATCCTGGAACCCAGAGTCGTATAAATATCGCCCAAGCAGGGGTGATCGTCGCGCTCGACGCGGATCGTGCGGTTCGCCAAGGGAGAGGGGGCATCCTTGTCGCGCTTGCCGTAGGACAGGGCTGCGGCCGAGGCGATGAGCATTCCGATGACGCCGAAGAGGTAGGCAATCGAGTAACCGACGGTCGCCAAGTCCAACTTCCCCGAGGCCTGGCCAGCGGCGGACAGAGCCGGAGTGTTGGTCACTGAACCGGCGAAGGTGCCGGCGATGAGAGCGGGGTCCATTCCCCACATACGGCCAATGAATTCACCGGTAGCTGCGGCGATGGCGTAGAGGGCGACCATCGTGAGGATCGGGCCGATCGCGCTCTTGAGGTTGTGGAAGAACGAGGCGCCCGAATTCATACCGATTGCGAAGGTGAAAAGCGCCAAGCCTAGGGTGCCCAATTCGCGGGTCACTCGAAGGTGGATGCCGTAGGTTTCGGCCCAGGCCGACAAGATGATTGCAAAGAAGAGTACGGCCGCCGCGCCAAGTCCGATTCCCTTGATCTTCACGTGGCCGAAGGCCATGCCGATGCCGATCAGGAGGAACAAGAATAGGACAGGCTGATCAGCGAGCTTCGTAAATAAGATCTCCACTGTGATGGCTCCATTGTCTGGTGATCAGGATTTTCTGTATCCGCTTCTCAGTATCGTCTTACTCAGGAGAGGGGCCAAATGGATAAAGCGCAGAATTATGCAGATTGTGTCGAAAGGGACTCAATTGCTGTCTGACAAATTTTCGATTTTGAGGCCAAGGTCCCACATATTCCGGAGTGTGAGATTAAAAAGCCCATGGCGGCAAGAGGCTCTACGGTAGAAGCGTGATGAAGCTTCGCATTTCGGGAATTCTCGTCTCGGTCATCGTACCCAGGCGTGCGATTCCTGCCGTGTGAATTGTCGGATGGAACGCACGCCTCAATCCCCGCGCATATGCGCTACGCGTTCGCAAACACCTGAGTTTGCGCCGCGACCGCACCTGTGAAGGGGATTTTTTCATGCATGACACCCCATGATTCCCCAAAGGGCTCATGTCCTTTGAAGCGGAAGCGTAGACCGACTGGAAGGCTGATAATGACTGAAGAAACACGTCGGGTGATGACCGGCGCGCAAGCCATTGTGACCACTCTTGAAGCATTGGGCGTGACTGACGTTTTCGGCATGCCCGGTGGCGCAATCCTGCCCACCTACGATCCTTTGATGAGCTCCTCGCTCCACCACATCCTCGTGCGCCACGAACAGGGTGCAGGCCATGCGGCGCAAGGATACGCCCTAGCCAGCGGCAAGGTTGGCGTCGCGATCGTGACCTCGGGGCCGGGAGCAACAAACACTCTGACTGCGATTGCGGACGCAAACATCGATTCCGTCCCAATCGTCGTCATCTCAGGCCAGGTTGGCGCATCCCTGATCGGCACCGATGCCTTCCAGGAAGCCGACGTCGTGGGCGCCTCAATGCCCCTTGCCAAGCACTCCTTCTTGGTGACGGACCCGCGTGAAATCCCCGCGCGCCTCACCGAAGCCTTCCACATCGCCAAGACTGGCCGCCCGGGCCCCGTCCTCGTGGATATCACCCGATCCGCACAGGTCGAAGAGTTCGAATACATCTGGCCCGTGCCCATGGATCTTCCCGGCTACCAGCCCGCTTTCGAGCCCATTCCGCGCCAGATCGAGCGCGCCGCAGAGGAGATCGCACGCGCGCAGGCTCCCGTGTTCTACGTCGGCGGCGGCCTCGTCCGAGCGCGCGCCGAAAAGGAACTACGCGAGCTGGTGGCACTATCCGACGCGGCTGTCGTGACGACTCTTCCCGCTCGCGGCGCCTTCCCCGATTCGGATCCTCACAACCTGAAGATGCCCGGCATGCACGGTACCGTTCCCGCGGTGGGAGCTCTCCAGCGCGCGGATCTCGTTGTCGCACTGGGCGCTCGCTTCGATGACCGCGTCACCGGGAAGTTGGATTCTTTCGCACCTCGTGCCCGCATTGTCCACGTCGACATCGACGCCGCCGAGATGTCAAAGAACCGCTATGCCGACGTCGCAGTGATCGCGGACCTCAAGCCCGCCTTGGCCGCACTGAACGCCGCTCTTCCCGAGGCCTACGAACGCCTCGGCAAGCCCGACCTTTCGGGGTGGTGGCGTTACCTGAACCGCCTGCGCGAGACCTACCCGCTTGGATGGACCGAACCCACTGACGGTTTCATGGCTCCCCAAGAAGTGATCTCGAAGCTGTCCTCGATCGCTGGCCCCGAGGCCATCTACGTCACGGGCGTGGGACAGCATCAGATGTGGGCCGCACAGTTCATCGAATTCGAAGAGCCCTCGCACTTCATTTCCTCGTGTGGTCTGGGAACCATGGGGTACTGCATCCCCGCAGCCATGGGCGCGCAAGTGGGTGCACCGGACAAGGTCGTGTGGGCCGTTGACGGTGATGGTTCCTTCCAGATGACGAACCAGGAACTGGCAACCTGCTCGATCAACCGCATCCCGATCAAGGTCGCGCTGATCAATAACTCGGTGCTGGGAATGGTGCGTCAGTGGCAGACACTGTTCTATGGGGAGCGCTACTCAAATACGACGCTGAACCCGACCGAGGGTGAGCAGATCCCCAACTTTGAGATGCTCGCGAAGGCCTATGGCTTGGAGGCGCGCACCGTGCGTCGCGCCGAGGACGTCGAGGACGCCATTAAGTGGGCGATGTCCATTAATGATCGCCCGGTCCTCTTGGACTTTAGGGTTTCGAAAGACGCGATGGTGTGGCCGATGGTCGCAGCCGGAGTACCCAATGACGATATTCGCTACGCCCGCGATATCGCGCCCGACTGGGAGGTGGAAGACTGATGATGCACACGCTGGCTGTCCTGGTGGAAAACAAGCCCGGTGTTTTGACCCGAGTCTCCGGCTTGTTTGCACGCCGCTCGTTCAACATTAAGTCCCTGGCAGTGGGGGAGACCGAGCAACCCGGCATCTCACGCATGACGATTATCGTCGAGGCAGATTCTGCTCCCATCGAGCAGGTGAAGCGTCAACTCAATAAGCTCATCAATGTGCTCAAGATTGTTGAGCTCCACCCCGAAGAATCCGTCGAACGTCGTCTGCTCATGATGAAGGTTCGCGCTGATGAATCTCGTCGCACTGGCGTCTTGCAGGTCGTGGACTTGTTCCGTGCGCATGTTGTCGACGTTCAACCTGAGTCGGTCGTCATTGAGTCGATCGGTTCACTACCCAAGCTGGAGGCGCTGCTGCGGGCCATGGAACCCTACGGCGTCATCGAACTCGTCCAATCGGGTGCTGTCGCGATCGGTCGCGGTGAGCAATCGATTACGGATCAACTAAAGGAGAAATAAGAATGGCAGAGATCATCTACGACGACGGCGCAGACCTGTCGCTGATCCAGTCCAAGAAGGTGGCCGTTATTGGCTACGGTTCGCAGGGACATGCACATGCACTGAACCTGAAGGATTCCGGCGTTGACGTGGTCGTTGGCCTGCGTCCCGGTTCCTCCTCTTGGGCAAAGGCTGAGGCAGCCGGCCTCGAGGTGAAGGATGTTCCCGAGGCCGTGGCCGAGGGCGACGTTGTCTCCATCCTCCTGCCCGACCAGGTGCAGCGTTTCGTTTACGCCGAGCAGATCGCCCCGAACCTGAAGGAAGGCGCGGCCCTCCTCTTCGCACACGGCTTCAACATTCGCTACGGCTACATCGAGGTCCCCACCGGTCACGATGTCATCATGGTTGCCCCCAAGGGCCCGGGCCACAAGGTCCGCGAGACCTACACCCAGGGCAAGGGCACCCCGGACGTCGTTGCCGTTGAGGTTGACGCTTCCGGTCAGGCTTGGGACCTGGTTCTGTCCTACGCAAAGGCAATCGGTGGCACCCGCGCAGGCGTCATCAAGACGACCTTCACCGAAGAGACCGAAACCGACCTCTTCGGCGAGCAGGCCGTTCTGTGTGGCGGTGTCTCTCACCTGATCCAGGCCGGTTTCGAGACCCTGGTTGCCGCTGGTTACCAGCCCGAGATCGCCTACTTCGAGGTCTGCCACGAGATGAAGCAGATCGTTGACCTGATCAACGAGGGCGGCATCACCAAGCAGCGTTGGTCTTGCTCTGACACCGCTGAGTACGGCGACTACATCTCCGGCCCGCGCGTCATTGGCGAGTCCTCCAAGCAGGCAATGAAGGACATCCTTTCTGATATTCAGGATGGCACCTTCGCTCGCCGCTTCATCGAGGACCAGGACAATGGTGCTCTCGAGTTCAAGGCACTGCGTGCTGAGGAAGAGTCTCACCCGATCGAGGCCACCGGCCAGAAGCTGCGTAAGGCTTTCGGCTGGACCCAGGCTGATGAGGACTACACCGAAGGCAGCGCAGCTCGCTGAGTTGTCCTCATGTGTGGTTCGGTCGGCTACTTGAGCTGAGCTGAGCTGAGTTCGGGTTAAGACTGGTGTTTTGACCAAACGCTGTGGGCCGGTGCATTCGCGCCGGCCCACAGCGTTTTTGTGTTCGCGCGTGGGGCTTTGGCCGTCTGTGCGCCCCGCCCGCCGGGCCACCGCCGCTGCTGGCCGGTCCGCCCGCCGGCCTCGCGACCGTCTACCGCCCGCCGACCGGTCCGCCCGGGCGCCCGGCCGTGTGCTCCGCCCGCCCGGCTTCGCCGTCCGGCCTCGCACCACCAGAAAAAGACACACGAAGTCGGTAAATGTCATGCCTCATAGCCTGCGTCTTTTGTCGACTTTGTGTGGAGGGTGGGGGAGAGCCCCTGGATAACCTGCGCCTTTTGCTGACTTCATGGGACAAACGCTCCCCGTTTGGCTGAGGAAGCGAAGAAAACCGCGGTCTAGCTACGAACAACGTGTGCCTATTGAAGCTTTCCTGTGTCAAACCCAGCTACAAACGCGCGGCCTCGCCCCTATTTGCACGCACATCAACAAAATTGGTGTAAATATGCTGAAAGGCAGCGAATAGTATCCTGATGAAACCTTCTGAAGGTCCCGCGAATTTGTAAGATGACTTACGTGATGACTGAGACCTGACTCACGTGTCGCTTTTCAGTCTCGCATCCATATCATTGATTCAGAAGGACCAAAGATGACCCTCCGTCGATATGGGCGGGCCATGGCAGCCGTTTCAGGCGCAGCACTTTTGTGTGCGTCGTTCTCTCTGCCGGCACTGGCAACCCCCGAAAGTGACACCCAACCCGGCGACGCGGCCACGGCCTCGGCAAGCGAAACAACCCCAGCACCGATCACCGTTACCGCAACGCGCACAGACACCCTCGGGGACAAGGTTTATGTGGGGGACGTCCTCACCTTCACCTTCACCTACACGAACGAGACTGACAGTGCTCTGACCGTATTCCCGAAGGAATCGAACCTCGCGGGCGTCCTGACGACCGGCGCGCCGAACTGCCGCTGGCACAACCTCGCCGCGCACACGACCAAGCAGTGCAAGTCCGCGACCTACACGATCACCGAGGCCGACCTGACCGCCGGCTCCTTCACGCCGACCTCGACGTGGGCGGCGACCCGCGACCGCAACGGAAACGACGTTATCGCCGGCGGAATTACCGCCACTGCCGAGGCCATCACCGTGCTCCCCGGCTCGCGTGCAGCTGAGCCTGACCCGGTGGAAACCCCCAAGGACTACGCGATCGGTGAGGTCGCGCGCCTGGCCTCGCCCGGGCTGAATGGATTCAAGTGCCATCGCATCCCCGCGCTGACCACAGCCACCAACGGCTGGATCATCGCCGCATGGGACGGCCGTCCCGAAACCTGCCAGGATGCGCCCCAGGCGAACTCGATCGTCTACCGCATCTCGAAGGACGGCGGTAAGTCGTGGACCCCGATCCAAACTGCTCTGGCCGGGACACCCGGTGCGAATAAGGTCGGTTTCTCTGATCCTTCTTTCGTTGTTGATCGCACCACCGGGACGATCTTCCTCTTTTCGGTGAAATCTTTTGACGCGGGCCTCTTCCAGTCGCAGCTTGGTACCGATCCCAATGCGCGCAACATCCTCCACGCACACGTTGTTGAGTCGCACGACAATGGCCAGACCTGGGTGAATCCTCGCACGATTACTGATCAGGTGACGCAGGGCAATGAAGACCAGTGGTTTACTCGCTTCGCTTCTTCGGGTGAGGGCATCCAGCTGCGCTATGGCGCACACGCTGGTCGCTTGATTCAGCAGTACGCGGTTGCAAATGCTGGTAGCACCTCGCTTATGGCTGTTTCGGTCTACTCTGATGACCATGGCGCAACGTGGAAGCCGGGTGCTCCCAGTGAGGGGAGTGCGGATGAGAATAAGGTCGTCGAGCTTTCCGATGGGCGCCTGCTGCTCAACTCTCGTACGCAGGGTACCGCGGGCCAGCGCCTCGAGGCGATTTCCTACGATGGCGGCCAGACCTGGGGTCCTTTCCGCCACAACTGGGACCTGACTGATCCGCGCAACAATGCTTCGATCATTCGCGCATATCCGAATGCGCCTCAGGGTTCGGCGCGCGCTCGCGTCCTGCTCTTCTCGAACGCAGATTCGTCGAGTGCCCGCGCGAATGGAACGATTCGCGTGTCTTATGACGATGGTTTCACCTGGAACGAAGGCAAGGTCTTCGAGAGCGGCGACATGGCCTACTCGACCCTGCATGCGCTGAATGATGGAACCTGGGGCCTGCTGTATGAGACCGGTGGGTACAAGAACATTGATTTCATGCGCGTTGATGCCGCTTACCTGGGTTTGACGGACCCGGGCGAGGACGTCGCGCCTACTCCGCAGCCGACTCCTTCGGTGGACCCGACTCCGGCACCCACGCCCTCTCCTTCGGTGGACCCGACTCCGGCTCCCTCCCCGTCAGTCGATCCGTCGCCCGCGCCGCAGCCCACCCCTGATCCCGAGCCGACCCCGACCCCTGATCCCACGCCTTCCGCAACTCCCGCGCACTGGGTGAACACCGGCGCAGGCTGGAAGTGGCAGCTCGAGGATGGCACCTTCGCGGCCTCGCAAAGCGTCGTCATTGGCGATGCGACGTACCGCTTCAACGCTGATGGCATCATGGTCACCGGTTGGGAGCAACAGGACGGCAAGTGGAGCCACTACAGCTCGTACGGCGCCCGCACGAACGGCTGGCTCCACGAGGACGGCAGCTGGTACTACTTCGATCCGAGCACGGGCGTCATGAAGACCTGGTGGGCGCAGATTGAGGGCCACTGGTACAACTTCGGCCTTGACGGCCGCATGGTGACCGGCTGGAAGAACCTCGACGGACACTGGTACCGCTTCGGAACCGACGGCCATATGGCAACCGGGTGGCAGCGCATTGGCCTGTCCTGGTACTACTTCGGCACCGATGGCCAGATGCGTACCGGTTGGCAGATGATCGATGGCCGCTGGTACTACTTCGCTCGTTCGGGAGCGTGGATCTGACCGGATCGTCTGGTTTATCTGCTGATTGACGAGGCCGGGGCCGGGGAGCGCGATTATGCTCCCCGGCCCCGGCTGTTTGTATTGAAATGTGTTGGCAGTCCTAGGGCTATTCCGCTGAGCGGGCCCTAGGTGCTTTCACCGCAGCGCTTCAGTTTTCGCCGCGGCGACGCGCTGCCATGAGGACCGTGATTCCCATACTCAAGAAGGCTGCCGAGGCAGCAAGAGCGACGGGTGACCAACCGGTGTGTGCCAGTGCTCGCGGAGCGTTTCCACCCTGCGTGCCTTGCTCAGGTGCAGGCTGACCGGGCTGTGCTGGGTCGCCTGTTCCAGGCTGTGCCGGGTTGTCTGTTCCGGGCTGAGCCGGGTTACCGCCGGGCTGACCGGGGTCAGAGGGCTGGTTGGGAACAACCGGAGCCGGAGACTGAGGAGTGGAAGGCGTTGCCGGAGTTGCAGGCGTTGCAGGAGTGGTCGGCGCGACCGGGGGAGTAGAGGCCGAAGGCACAGGCGCCGGAGTGGTTACTGACGGAACTGGTGCCGGTGTGGTTACTGAAGGCGCCGGGGTCGTGGGGGTGGGGGTAGGAACAACGTTTTGCTCCCACTGTGCAACCAGCACGCGGTTCGGGTTCGCGGTGGTCAGCTCGACCGCGTCACCGGGAGTGAATTCCTCGCCACTTGCCTGGTCTTTCCAGCCCTTGAAAGTGTAGCCGTCGCGAGTGATTGCGTCAGCAGCGGTCTTCGTGACCGAAGGCTGTGTAACGTCACCGGTCTTGCGATCAACCTCGAAGTTGCCCTCAACACTTGGTGGCGTCGTCGAGCCGCCATTCGCGTCGTAGCGCAGAGAGTACTTCGGTGCCCACACTGCCTTGAAGGTGTTAGTTTCGAGCAGTTGCTCCCAGGTCTTCGTGGTGGCAGCGGTCGTCCATACGGAGACATTTGCCCCCGCCTTGTAGGTATAGGTGTAGGTTGTGCCGAGCAGAGTCGTGCTATTCGTCCAGTTCACGAAGGTGTAGCCATCGCGAATGGGCTCTTCAGTGAGGAGGCTCGTGCGCGTCGTAATTGAAGTACCGGTCGAGGCCACCGCGTCGGTGTAGGTCGGCTGGCCCTTGATGGTGCCGCCGTTTGCGTCATAGACGATGGGGGCGCAGTTTTTCGGCGCAACAACCTTTACGCGGAAGCCCGTGTAGAACAGGTGATTCGTGTTTCCGCCGGTGTTGATGGGGGAGTCTGAGTTTCCCATCAGTGTGTGGTGGAAGTACGCGATGTAGGTCTTTCCGACCTCGGCGCGATTCGTTGCCTTGAAAATGTAGGAGAGCTTGCCGCCGTTGTTTGCCTGGGAGATCGGGTCGGTTGAGGTGTTGATGACGCCGATCAGGTCGGGGTCGAAGTCGCCGCCAATCCCCGAGGGTGATGCAGCGATGATCGTGGTGTTGACGTTGAAAGTGCCACCCAGAGGGCGCGAGGTCGTGTACTTGGAGAACTCGCCCGAAACAGTCAGTGTCGAGCCCTGTGCGATCTCAATTTCACCGAAGCGGTCCGCTTCGTCGGTGGCAGTTGTAGCCGTCGGGTTGTGGTTGATAGTCAGTGAGTTGTCAACGTCGCCGTCGGGGGAGAAGACACTCTTGATGACGGTGTTGGGGGATTGGCAAACTTCGGGGCGCGTGATTGCCGAGGCCGTGCTCCCGTCTGCTGCCGAGGCTGCGTGAGTGGGGGTGAGCAGTGCTGCGCCCGCGAGGGGGACAGTGATGAGCGCTGCGGCCACGCCGAGCGCTCTGCGTTGACGAATAATTGACAGGATCATGCAAACTCCAGAGAAAATTCAGGTTTTCTTGAGATAGGTTTCCACTGTAACGCAGCGAGCCTGCAGTTCCATACAGTTTTGCGAAAATGTGGTCATTTCAACGAAAATAGCTGAAAGAAAGCTGGATGTGAGCAGTTCTTGCGTTCACTGGTGTCTTGCTTGGCCCCCGTCCTCCACACGAAGTCACTAAAAGACGCAGGCTATAAGGCATGACATTTGCCGACTTCGTGTGTGTTTTGAGGAGTGCAGCGTGGGGGCAGTCGGGAAGCTGCCGCTAGGCCTCGTCAGTGGAGGACTGGTCTTCTTCGATCGTCGCAAGCGCAACCTGGGTTGCACCTGCTCGCGCATTCCAGCCGAGGACTCCGACGGTGAGCGCTCCCATTACAAGGAAAATCAGGCTCGTCGAGGTTGAGCCAGGGGAGTGCATGAAAGCCATTGCGATCACGGCGATTCCCTGCGCGGTGCCCAGGACTCCGCCCATGAAGAGGAGGACCCACACGGCTTGATGGCCGGCGTTCCAGGCGTGCGAGCCGACCGGGATATCGCGCAGATAGAGACCGAGAGGCGGGCGAACCGCTTGGTTGCGGACCAAGAGTCCAGTCACGAAGAGGTGGAGGCCGGCAACGACAACGATGAGTGCGGCGCAAACCAGAAGGATAGTGACCAGGGTATTCATGTGTTTCCTCTCGACTGTTCCAGACTAGCAGGCTCGAGGGGAGTCGAAATTGTCAGAAGGGCGGGGCGCGGTCTGGCAGAATGAGGGTATGGGTTTGTCGAAAAAGCTCCTGAGCAAAGATGAAGTTGTCGTCCGTCATATGCACACGCACATCAAGGTGCTGCTGTGGAGGATTGTGGCGGTTGCGCTGCTGCTTGTTGCCGCGATTGTTGGATCGGTGTTTGTGCCTGTGGACTCGCGGAAGTGGGCGCTGCCGGCAATTTGGATCGTCTTTGTGATCATTGCGATTCCGTTATTTGTTGTGCCCTGGGTCAAGTGGATGGCCGCGACCTATACGGTGACGACGAAGCGGATCATTACGCGCTCGGGTATTTTCCAGCGCACAGGGCACGACCTGCCGCTCAGTCGCATCTCGGACATTCAGATGGTCAAGGATCTGAACGATCGCCTGTTCGGGTGTGGAACTTTGGCCTTGCAGACCTCGGCCGATGACCCGCTGCTGCTGCACGACGTGCCGAATGTGGAGATCGTGCAGGTCGAGATCTCGAACCTGCTGTTCAACGACGTTCAAGGAGCGATCGACGCCGACCCGAATTCGTGAGGGGGACGCGGCAGCAGCTCTAAAATACTCATTCGGAAGCTGGAATGTAGACGCACGGAACTGTATCGGCGCTCTACTGTTCGTATTTCAAGGGCCGGCAGCGTCTCCAGGAGCTCCTGGGTGCGCATTGAGACCGTCACCAGGCGCTTGATCAGGTCGACGACCGCGTCGGGGCGGCCATGCTCACATAGGAAGTCGTTCGGGTCGTTGACGATGCCCGACGCCTTGTCTGTTTTCACCTGGTAGCGGTCGATGATCCACTCGAGCGGGCTACGACCCGAAATCGAATACCCCTGCGCCTTCTCTGGAATCCCAGTGAGCGTCACGTAGTCGTTGTACTCCAAGCGCGTGACGTCCTTATCACTGCTCCCCAGCTTCGGGAAACGCATCTTGCGCTCGCCGATCCGGTAGCGCTCCCACGGGTCCGCGGGCGCGTGCAGGCTCGCCTCCTCCTGCACGGATGGGTACGGCTCCACCCGCTCGTAGTTCACGTGCAGGTCCGCCAGCTCGCGGCCCACGCTCGCATACGTGTGGAAACCCGCCGCACGAGGAATATTCGGCAGCATCTTCTTTAAATCATCCGCGTAGCGCTCGCGATACTCCGGGTGCTGCAGCAGCGCGTACACGTAGAAGAAAATGTCCTCCTTCGTGATCCCCGCATCCCCGTAGTGCTCCCGGTACGAGGCCAAGGTCGCGTCCGTGACGTTATCGACGTGGCTGTAGCCGTCCAGGATCACGGGGATCGATGCGCCGATAGCCGAATCCGGAACAGGAATGTCCCCAAGTCGGCTATCAGCGATGCGCCCGTTAGCGGTGTGTTAGCGCCTATCGGTCGCTCAGCGCTGCTCCTCCAAGGTGATGACGGTGTCATAGAGGCCAAGCAGGCGCTTTTGCTCCGGGTGGGAGCGGATGCCGGTGTAGTGCAGCGAGGCGTCCTCATAGCGGCGGAACGCGAAGACCGCCTGGTTCATATGGATCGAGTTGAAGACTCCGAGGTTCACGAGCAGGTTGAAGTCAGCCACCGATAGGCCGGTGACCTTCTTGAACAAGTCCGGCTCGATCTTGGTGATCACGTCATGCAGCGTGTTCTCACGGAAGTCGGTGAGGTACATGAACGCGGGGATCCGGGTAGCAAACTTGATGAGCTTTTCCTGGATCTGCTTGCGCTTGGACTTGTACTCCTTCTCTTCCTCGGTGAGTTCCTTCTTCTCCTTCTTGGTCAGGTCGCCGCCCTTTTCCTTCTTGGTGGCCGAGACCTTTTCGCTCTTGTTGACAACCGTTTCGAAGATGTCCGTGCCCAACGCACGGAAGCCCTCGATGTTCATGATGGCGTTCATGGCATCGGGGTTGTCCATGATCTTGCGCAGAGTCATGTTGTCCACGTTCACCAGGATCGCGGACTCCCACTTCTTGGCCAGCAAGGTGGCTGAGGTGCCGGAGATGGCAATGTCGAGGATCTCTCCGGCGTTGATCTCCTTCATGTTCGCCCCGTCGTAGGCGAGCACCGGGAGGAACTTCACCAGATCAGCAACCGCTCGCTCGGGGCTCTCAGCGGTGGGGTTCAGGCCACTGGCATAGTCGGCCATCTGCCGTAGTGCCCGGGTGGGGGCGAAGTCGAAAACGAAGGCGACCGGCTTGAGGACCTCCTCCTCGTGCGGGTTGTCACCGTTGGGGTTGGTGATCGCCCATGGCGACTGCACCCGGAACGCAGCTTGGAAGTAGGTTTCGGGGCTGGTGAGGTTACGCAGCATGAGGATCGCTGACCACTGCTTCACCGTCACTCCCGTGGTGAGTTTGCCGCACGAGAGCGTGATCGTCTTCGTGTCGTAGCCGTCATCGATTGCTTCGCGCACGGGTGGCAGGGCTGCCACACCAATGCCGGCCTTTGCTCCTGCGGCAACGATGACGTCGTAGGAGTGCCAGTAGGTGTTGTGGCGGGCGCGCAGCAGGTTTGCCATCGCGAAGCACGAGGCGACCGAGGGAAGGAACCAGAACGAGTGCTGCATGTAGGGCAGCAAGCGAGCATCCGCATAGGGGAAGGGTGGCTTGCTGCCGGCTTTGAGGGAGTCAAGCTGCGTCGGTGCGTGTTCACCACGGATCAGGTCAAGCCACTTCTGCACATCCGACTCGTGAACGAAACGGGCAGCGTCCCCCTCTCCAGTGGCTTCAAAGAAGGTGTTGAGGTCGAACTCATCGAACTCGCCCTGTGCGGCCACCGAGAGGATGTCATCGGGCATCTGATAGGTCAGCAGCCGCATCTCCGGCAACGACCCGTAAGGGTTTCGTTCACCAGGGCGCTCGAGCTCCCACCGAGCCTTGGCTTCCTGCTCGTCGGTGTAGGTCCAGTTGAAGATCTGCTCCTCAATGAACTCACCCGTTGACAGAGCCTTGAACGGAGTGCCGGAAAGGTAGAGGTAGGCGCGAGTGGTGATGGGCAAGAACTCTGCCTCCTCACTGCCCAACTCATCGAGCTCGGTATCGAAGGTGTCCAGCGCGCCATCGGCGAACTCGGCAGCCAACTCCTTGTCGGCTACCTTCTGATCCTCGCCCTCGAACAGAGCCTTGGCCGATTCGCGCCAGGCACCGAAGTGGTACTCATCGAAGATCACCAGGTCCCAGTTAATGGTGTGAACCCACTCGTTCTTTGACTTGATCAGCCCAGTCTTCTTATCCCGTCCCAGCAGGTCTTGGAAGGAGCCGAAGTACACCAGCGGCTTGTCCGGGTCGCCGGGGCCCTGCTCAGCCATGAGATCGGTGTTGCGATACTGCCAGCCATCAAAGTCAACATGGCTGGCTAGATCCTCATGCCATGCGTCCTGCACGGCCGGCTTGAACGTCACCACGAGGACGCGCTGAGCTCCCATGCGCTTGGCGAGCTGGTAGGAGGTGAAGGTCTTGCCAAAACGCATCTTCGCGTTCCACAAGAAGCGCGGCACAGCGTCGGGGTCTTCTGCCCAGATCGACTCGAAATAGCCGATGGTCTGGTCCACCGCACGCGCCTGCTCAGGTCGCATCCCGAAAGTCTGGTAGTGGTGGCCGGTGAAGACCACACCCTTACGTAGTTCTGCAATCGCCGACAGGACGTCGCGCGGCTTGCATCGCACCCACTCAGTTGCGGACCCGAAGTGAGGGTTCTCGAATCCCTTGGCCTTGAGGCGCTCGATGACGTCCTTGTCGCGGAAGAGTGACCCATCGTCACGTTGGGCGATCTCATCGGCATACAGCGTGAACTCTTGTTGCACCTGGCCCTGGGACTCGCGGATTCGCTCACGCACGTCCTCACGCGTAGTCTGACCGACCTTGATGAGTCCCTGATACTCAGGCGCGGGGTTCTTTGGTGACCACGCGTAGATCCGCAGCCGCACAGACGAACGGACAGGTAGGAGATCCTCGACAGAGCGCATGGTTGTCAGTCCAGATCCATCGGACGAATGAGCGATTCGATGTAGGCGATCTCAGTCTCGGTCAGCGAATACTTTTTGTAGAGTTCCTCGTCTGTCCACGTCCGATCCCAGGATTGGATAGGAACCCAGCGGTAGGTAGCGTGTGTCGCATGCTGGGTGATCTTTCGCAGTGACACCAGAAATCTAAAGAATTTTGTGGAGTAGTAGGACCGGATAGATCGGATTTCTTCTTCCGTGTCGGCATAGAAAAATAGGAACGACTGCGTACATACCGATGGTGACGGTGCGATTTGCGACGGGCCGAGAACTAGATCGACGCCAGTACGTTCCCGCTCCCGTCCGGAGCCGACTTCTGGCACCAGGAGCTTCCAGGTGTCGATCAGCTCGGCACTCTTGGTTACTCTATTCCTCGAGATATAACCCATCTTTCGCTGCATGGACTCGATGTAGTAGATCGGAACCGAATCTTCACCTGGGCGCGATCCGAAGTCTCGGAAGTTTGAGGTCCATCCGAACTCTTTGTCGCGGGCAAGGATTGTATTAATTGATGGTGGGTCATCAGCTTGCACTTTTCTGAGGATGGGGAGTGCGTGGGCATCGCGGATGAGGATGTCAAATTCGTCCAACCGGCGCGTTGAGCTACTTGTCGATTTGTCAGCACGAACTGTGGTGACTTCACAGTCACCCTTGTATTGATTGGACCATAGAAAGTAGCATGCACCACCGTTAATCCCGACTCCGGGAAAGATGCCTGCCGCATTTTGATAGTCAACGAGAGCTCGGATGCGGCGATCTGTCAGCATCTCACGACGGAAATCGTTTAGACCAAGACCCGTTGCCATCCAACGAGATGGGATGATCATCATCAAAAGGCTTGGGTCAAGTTCTTTAGCCTGACGGACGAAGTGTTGATAGATAGGAATGTCTCGCGTACCGCCGTCAGATCCCAACTGGTAGGGAGGGTTTCCAATCACGATGTCGAAGTGCATGGCGGCTCCAAATATTTCGTTGATACGTTGTTTGATGTCATCGGTATGGATGAACGCGTACGCGTGTGTCTCAAGACCCTCGCCACGCCCATATTCTTTTTCGCCTGCCCCGCAGTAGGAGCACTTGCGGTTGGTGTAAACGAAGATCTTGTCTCCAGTGATTGGATCAATGCGGCTCTCGCGGGTGCCGCCCGTCCAGGTGTGTTCGGTTCGTTCGAACCAGATGTTCCCGTCCGGGGTGTCAAAGGCAGCGCAGATCGAGTGCTCGCTGTTCGCGCGTTTGGAGCAGTAGAGGCTTCTCCGAGCCATCAACGCAGTGAGCTCAGTGATGGCAATCCCGTACACCTGCTTGGTGAGAACGTGGTTGACCCGCTCTTGCAGGTCCGGAATCTGTGCCTCGAGGCCTTCGACGAGTCGGCGGGTGATCTCCCGGAGGAACACGCCCGTCTTCGTAAACGGATCCAGGAACGTCACGTCTGGGTTCGCCCACAGGTTCTCACCGCCATGGTCGGCGGCCCATGCCTCGGCAACCATGTCGAGCATTGCGCTGGCCATCTCTGGCGGGGTGAAGACCTCGTCGTTGGACAGGTTCGCGATACAGGTGAGCACATCAGGGTTGTGTGCGCGTCCGAGCAGTCCCTCCATGTTCACGCCTCCAGTGCGGCGATGTCAGACACGCTCATCACGGGAAACGACGTGGTGGGGGTGAAGATGTCGGCGATCTCCATGTTCCCGAACAGAGTGTCCTCACCGAAGGCGGATCGCTTGGCTAGGTCGCCGTAGAGGAAGTCGCGGCGTTGGAAACGTCCCTTGCCGAGATACCCCCACTCGGCGAAGGTGATTGCCTCACCGTTCGGAAGTTTCATGGTCAGTGCGTCCGCTTGGACGATGTTGGTCTTGAGGACCACGCGGGCTGCCTGTGCCCACTCGGGTTCTGCGTTTGGGCCGAGGAAGTCGACGAAGATCGCGTGCAGGTTGTCTCGGCAGATCTGGGCGTTGTCCTCGAGCAGTTCAATACCGTAGGTGCACATCAGGCTGAGCAGTCCGTAGTGGCGGCGTTCAAACTCGTTCTTGCCGTAGCGTGCCTGGCAGGTTGTGAGTTTGCGGCGCAGTACCTCTTGCAGGAATGCGCCTTCACCGCAGGCTGGCTCGAGCACTCTGGCGTCGATGCGCTCTGACTCGTCTTTGATGAGGTCGAGCATGTCGTTGACCATCCAGGAGGGTGTGAAGACTTCGCCGTGGTCGGCAACTCGTTGTTTGGATTTCACGAGGTTGTCGTCTTCGCTCATTCGTGCTGCTCCTGGTTGGGCACGCCGCAGGCCTTGGGGTGGCTAACAGAGTGGGTGTTGCTGGCTTCTTTGCGCACGATTGTGCGTAAAGACTGCTCCTCAAATTATCACCATGGCTGCCTCATGGTGTTGAGGAAGCGCCGTGAAGGTCTTGCCGGTGCCACAAGCCATGACCATGGTTCCACGGTTGTGTTTGGTGAACCCCTCCATGACTGCGGAACGTGCGCGTACCTGGTGATCTCGAGGAACTTTGCGCTCGCGGGTCTTGGGTGCCTGCATCGAGCCCAGTGAATACGTGCGCCAGTCGATGTCTGAATCGTGCAGATCCGCCAAGGTGATACGCGAGACGGGGATTGGCTGGCCTTCGATCGCGTCTTGGGCGTTCTTGCCCAGTCGATGCCAGTGTCACCCGTGCGGCGCTCCGGCCACTCGCCCCACAGATAGACCTCTTCGAATTGATGAGCGAAACGCGCGTCATGTAGCAGGAACTGACGGGTGAGTTCTTCGAAGAGCGTGTCCTTCTCGCGTTCGCTTGTCGCGCGTGCACGGTACTCGTTCAGCAGTGAGTCCAGAGCGCTGGCTGAAGAAGACGGGGGAGTGGAAGGCTCAGTGACCGTAGATACAGAAGGGGTAGAGCTTCCGTTGGGCGTTGGGGTGCCATTAACTTCAAATGCAAGCTGGTCTGCATTGGAATCCCTGTGCATGGAGATGCCCTTCTGTGTGGCGGATAGATGCCGGGTGAACATCGCTGATCACTGGCTGCATTCTTGGGGATTTCCCCGAAGGTGTGCTGCGTATTCCCAGATTAATGCATCTGAATCACGTAGATGTAATTTTTGCGTGTTATTTTTCGCTGTTTTTGTATTGGTGTTGCGCGGATTTGTGCAGGTGTCAATCGCTGTTATCAGGCGGATCAATCCAGCTGGTCATACTTCACGCTGCTCCCACGAGACATTTCAACCGGATACTTCTGCGCCGTCACAGCAAGCTTTTCTAAGACGATCTGATCTGGCTCAAGCCCGACCTTCATTGCAAGGAAGTAGCAGTAGGTGAGGACATCGGCGAGCTCTTCCTTGACTGCCTGGGGATCCCCATCGGGCGACCACTGGAAGCACTCTAAAAGCTCCGCGGCCTCGATAGAAATTGATTTCGCTAAGTTTTCGGGCGTGTGGAACTGGTCCCAATCGCGCTCCTCAGAGAACGCGCGCAATTTCTGTGCAACCGCATCGTCAAGCATGCTTTCACTTTACTGTGAAGCACTCCTATCTGGTGGCAGATGCACCAGCTTTCAAGCCAATGACTAGTTGGTATCTCTTCCCTCGCGGATTTCTGAACGCGTCCTCGCCATAGAAATTGATTTGTCTGTCGCCCCACCAGGAAAGGAACTCCTCAGCAGTTTCGCCGTTGTGCTTTCCGTCGAATGCACTGTCAAATGAAGCGATGATTCCATCGGTTGCTTCAGCCAGGGCTGCGCAAACCAATCCGTAACCGGTTGAAGCAACGGGAGGGCCAGCAAAGTTACGTTCGTCGGACCAGTAGTGGTCTTGTGCCAGAATTTTTGCCAGTCGAGTCGGAGGAACAATATCTTCGAATTCTTCAACGATGTACCACAAGCCAAGGTGCTCTGGTTTCGAGTTGAATGGGTAGACCAAGTCTTCTTCGCTAATTCGATCGTCATCTTCGACGAAAGAACAACTAGGCCAAGAAGCCGAATCCCAGATCCCGTCAATCAAGTAATCGAAAGTGAGATACAAATCCGGTGTCCACACCGTGTCTTTTTCAACGTACTCAATTGGCCTATCCGCTGGAGAGGGATAGCGAGCTTTAACCTCGATTGTTGAACCGATACCGTGACGGTTCAACAATGTTTGAAATAACTCTTGTGTGCGCCCACGAATCTCCTCGACAAGAGGAAGGGCATTTATTGTCGGATAAACATCAATGGTTGTCGACATGTGATTATGCTACTGACTCCCACCTTCAGTTCGCGCCGGTTTGACTCACAAACGGAAAACAGATTTTAAGTCCAGCCCACATCTGACCCATTCCACTCGTGGGCACGAAAGCGTCGCCCTTCACCATCGCACCGCTCGCTTGGAGGCTCCCACAACAGTGCGTAACGAGCGGGAATAGGCTTCGAAGCTACCCCGATCGCATGACTAATCCGCCCGCGAAGTTCATTCCAATCATTGAAATCTATCCAATTGACTCTGAGGAAACGCCAACCTTGGTCTTGCAGAGCTTGTTCGCGTTGAACCCACGAACGTTTTGCGCGGTCGAATTCGCCTTGTGTTGAACCCAGTTTCTCGATTCCATCGAACTCGATAATGAGTTTGCAATGTGGAATTGCGATGTCGGCAAAGAAGCGTCGGCCACCTGCTGAGAGCTCATATTGCGTCGAAACTTCGTAGGGGCATAGTGCGCGAACCACCCACGTGAGTGCGGCCTCGGCAGGATTGTCGCAACCCGGATCAATCGAACTCAGGATCCGTCGCGCGCGGACACAACCTCGGTGGCCCTCTGCACGTTCCAAACGCGAAAGGAGCTTCTCTCGAATGACTTCGGCACGGCCTCGGCACGTATCTTGCGAAAAGTTACTAAACCCGGACCACTTGTGGAGGGCACTGCATCCAAGGGCGAAGGCTTGAAGCGCATCATCGTGCATTGCGCAGCGGATGAGCGCATCGTAAGGGTGTTCGGTCAGTATCCCTGAAACCCGCGTGCGTTCCGAGGTAATTGGGGGAGTGCGCCGATAGACTCGCAGGATCGCGGGCACAGAAATTGTCCCGCATCTGCACGGAGGAATGAGCTGGCTTGTCCGGCGCTGCGGCTGATACAACTCAACGTTTGGGTTTGAGATCCAGCCTCGTACCCCGTGAAGTAGAAGCGCAGAGCTGCCAACCACAAGTGGTGTCGTTTTTCCTTGCTGTACTGACGCAATAATGCGTGCCAGCGCAATTGACTCCCAGATTTCCCAGGGCTTCGCCTTACTGAGGTCAAATGGCAGTTGAACGTAGGCGCCGCGGTGTAAGCGCAATTGCCCCTTGAGATGGGAACTTTTGGAGGAACTCCCGCGATAGCTCAAGGTCACGTTCGGCAGTTGCGTGCTCATAGTGGACAGTGTGGGGCGGGGGAGAAGGCTATGTGTTTTCCGGCCGAAAACATGTGGATGAATCGTTGCAATCCAGCGTTGTGGAAAAGTTTGTTGCGTGCGAAGCGGGTCTTTTGCGCGGTGTTCGGGCGGTATAGCGCTATTTCGCGGTTCGTGTGTGGCGTCTACGGCGCGATTCGGTGACTTCGAGGCGGATTGACACTGGTTGGAGTGCTTCGTGCCGGGTATTCACGGCTAAGTCTGGCTATATCGGAGCGGATTGACACTGTTTGGCGTGATTGGCACCGTTTGGAGGACGGGAATCGCGGTTTTTGGGGTACGCGATGTCGCCAAGTAGCGTCAATGCTGCCAATTGGTGTCGATACCTGGGGGCCAGGGGCTGGGCACGAGGGCCGTGGCTGGGTTTGGCCCGGGGGTTTGCGTACGCGGCCGTGGTTCGCCCTGGCGCTGGGGGCCGGCCCCGCACGCCGCACCCCGAAATATGGACACCTTCTGCCGACCTGCCGCCCCCGCGCAACAATGGCAACATGACAAATCTGAAACTCGCAGTAATCCCCGGTGACGGCATCGGGCAGGAAATCGTCCCCGAAGGCATCAAGGCTCTGGAAGCTGTCATTCCCTCTGATGTCACACTGCAGTACACAGAATTCGATCTTGGCGCGCGCCGCTACCATCGCACCGGCGAGATCCTCACCGACACGGACCTCGAGGTCATCGACCAGCACGATGCCATCCTCTTGGGTGCGATCGGCGATCCTTCGGTTCCCTCAGGTGTTCTTGAGCGCGGCCTGCTCCTTAAGCTCCGCTTCTCCCTGGACCATTACGTGAATCTGCGCCCCTCGCACTACTACCCGGGCGTCCCGACCCCGCTGGCCAACCCCGGCGACATTGACTTCATCGTCGTGCGCGAGGGCACCGAAAGCCTTTACGCCGGAAACGGTGGAACCCTGCGTAAGGGCACGATTCACGAGGTCGCACAGGAGATCTCCGTCAACACGGCCTTTGGCGTGGAGCGCTTGGTGCGCTACGCATTCGAACAGGCAGCAGCCCGTCCGGCTCACCACCTCACGCTGGTCCACAAGCACAATGTTTTGGTCTTTGCCGGCGGTCTGTGGAGCCGGATCGTCGAGGAAGTGGGCCGCGAATACCCGCAGGTCCGCGTCGACTACTGCCACATTGATGCCGCAACGATTTACATGGTGACTGATCCGGGTCGCTTCGATGTCATCGTCACCGATAACCTCTTTGGCGACATCTTGACCGATGAGGCGGGAGCCGTCACTGGCGGCGTTGGCCTCTCGGCCTCGGGAAATATCAACCCCGAAGGTGCGCACCCCTCAATGTTCGAGCCTGTCCACGGCTCCGCGCCCGACATTGCAGGTCAGGGCAAGGCGGACCCGACCGCAACCATTGCCTCTGTTGCGCTTATGCTCAACCACCTCGGCTATGCCGATCAGTCGCGCGCGATCATGGATGCGATTGAAGAGGATATGTGCAATCGTGCGGCGGCTAACGCTGCTGGCGATCCCTTGGTGCGTACGACCGAGCAGATCGGCAATGACTTGGTCGCGCTGATTCGCCGCTAACGAGGCCGCGCCCGGGGGAGTGGGAACCGAGAGGTGCTCGCGCCCCGAAAGCGCGGCACAGCCTGGAGGAACGCGAAGTTAGCACCGGGAACGCGAACCGGAAGGCAGTCGCGCCAGGGGAGTGGGAACCAGAAGACAGTCAGGCCCTGGGCGTGGGAATCGGAAGGTACCCCCAACGGGTCAGATGGCGGACCACCCCATGCTTGACCCCCGCAAGGGGAATATTCTGAAGCTACTTCAGCTTTTGAGGAGGACACGATGACAGAAACGCAGCACACTCCCACCGAATTGGAGCGATTGGGGGAGGAGCCTCTGCCTTCGGCAGATGAACTGGCTGGTCGTTTCCCGCTGACCCAGAACCCGAATCCGACTCCGCAGGCGGATTATGAAAAGGCCATGGAGGAACTGAACTTCGGAACAGTTTTCACCGATCACATGGCACACATGCGCTGGACGCCTGAAACCGGATGGGGCCAGCGTGAGGTCATTCCCTTCGGTCCTCTTGACCTGTCTCCCGCGGCCGCTGTCCTTCACTACGGACAGTCCGCTTTCGAAGGTATCAAGGCCTACCGTCACTCCGACGGCAGCATTTGGACATTCCGTCCCGGCTTCAACGCCGCGCGCATGAACCACTCGAATTGGCGTCTGGCCATGCCTCAGCTGGACCGCGAGGACTTCGTGGGTGCGCTCGTCAACTACGTGCGTGCGGACGAAAAGTGGGTTCCGGGTGCCGAGGGTTCCTCGCTCTACCTGCGTCCCTTCACTTTCGCGTCCGAGCCCTTCCTCGGCGTGCGCTCCGCCCATCAGGTTGATTTCTACGTCATCGGCTCCCCGGTTGGCCCCTACTTCAAGTCGGGCACTCAGACCGGCGTCTCCATCTGGGTTGAGAAGCAGTACCACCGCGCTGGCCCTGGCGGAACCGGTTCGGCGAAGGCCGGCGGTAACTACGCGGCCTCGCTGCTCCCGCAGAACTTGGCTGCAGAGCGCGGTTTCAAGCAGGTCTGCTACCTGGATACCTACGAGCACAAGTACCTCGAAGAGCTCGGCGGCATGAACATGTTCGTCGTCATGGCCGACGGAAGCGTGCGTACCCCCAAGCTCACCGGCGTGATCCTCGAGGGTGGCACCCGTAGCGCGATCTGCCGACTGCTGCGTTCGCGTGGCGTGCCGGTAACCGAAGAATCCATCGCTCTGGCCGACCTGGTCGAGGGTATTAAGAATGGCTCGGTTGCTGAGATCTTCGCTTGTGGTACCGCCGCGGTCGTGACCCCGATTGCACGCCTTGCGTCGGATGATTTCGATGTCGAGCTTCCCGCGGGTCCTGTCACCCACCAGATCTGGAAGGACATCACGGATATCCAGATGGGTCGCGCGGAGGATCCCTTCGGCTGGATGTACCGTCTGGCCTGACCCGATTGACGAGGCCGTGGCCGCCTTCCCGCGCACTTAAGCGTGGGTGTGTCCGCTAGTTCGCGTTGTAAACCTTAATAAAGGGGCGTTCGGAGTAATCCGAACGCCCCTTTATGCACCCTCTTTTTGCCCCAGCCTTCTATATGACTTTCTGTCATTAAGAAGCTAAGGTAGTCCTAAGTAGCGTCATAATGAAATGACGTCATATAGTCCAATGAGGAGAGCGAATCGATGGGACCGGAGCTCAACGCCTCGCCAAGCGCAGTACCGAAGCCTTTCCCGAAACAGCGGATGGCGAACGTCATCGAGATCATCAAAAATCTGCTGCCTGCGATGTTCCTGATCATTCTCTACATCGAGCTCGGTTTAGTCATTGATGCTCTCATCAGCGGCAATATCAGTCTCCCGTCACTGGGATACCTTTCACTCTTAGCCTTAGCAGCAGGAATGATGGCGTTTAGCGCCTCTTTCTCGGGAGGTACACGCCTGCGCGCAGAAGAACCACGTCTACGTCACGCCATGGTCACCCAGGTATTCCGCTTGGGAGTCAGCGAGCGCACGAAGGAACGCTCGGGTCGCATCGTCAATACTGCAACCGATGGTGTTGAGCGCAGCTCCAATTATCGAGGCACCTTCATTGCACCCATGCTGGCCTCGCTGATCACGCCGATCATGGTCGTTGCAGTCGTATTTACTTTCGACTGGGTATCGGCCGCGGTCCTGGCAATCTCTATTCCCGTTGTTCCCCTTACTGTCGGTGCTTTCCAAAGGGCGTTCCGTTCCGTGTCGAAGCGCTACCGCACAGCATCGCGAGCGCTCGCTGCCCAAGAACTTGACGCGATCCAGGGACTTTCAACACTGTCCTACATCGGAGCTGGAAAGCGCGTGGGCCGCACCCTTGCACAGGCCGCAGAAAACGTTCGCCGCAAGGTCATGCGTTACCTTGCCGGAAACCAGATGGTCCTGCTGGTTGTTGATGGTGTCTTCTCGCTGGGAATGATTACCGGTGCGACCGCTCTTGCCTACTGGCGTCTGAGCGATGGCTGGTTCACCATCGGGCAGGCCATCACCCTTGTTCTGCTCTCCTCGATCATGCTCGACCCTCTGGATCGGATCGGCCAATTCTTCTACATCGGCATGGGTGGAATCGCTGCGACCCGCGAAATCAAGCGCTTCACCAGCGAAACCCCAGAGGTCATCGACCCGGCGGAAAATGGCGTTCTTGCTCCGATTTCGCTTCCCGAACCCGGGGAAGTGCGCATCGACAGCGTCTCCTTCGCCTACGAGGCCGACACCCCGATCCTGCGCGGAGCTTCCCTTCGCGTCGCCCCCGGTGAGCACATTGCCATCACGGGTACCTCTGGCGCTGGAAAGTCAACGCTTTCAAGCCTGATCCAGGCACACCACCGTCCCAGCGAGGGATCCATCTTCATCAATGGCGTTGATATCTCTCAGGTACCCCTGCAATGGGTTCGCTCGCAAATCGCAGTTGTTGAACAAACCACCTACCTTTTCTCTGACACTTTGCGCGCGAACATCCTGATCGCCAACCCCGCAGCCAGCGATGAGGACATCCTCACGGCATTGCGCACCGTCGGCCTCGAGGATCTTCTGGCGAGGCTTCCCGAAGGCTTGGATACGCGCGTCGGTGACAAGGGACTGGCTCTCTCAGGCGGTGAAGCACAGCGCGTCGCACTTGCCAGGGCGTTTATCAAAGATGCCCCGATCCTGCTTCTTGATGAGCCGACTGCGCACGTTGACCTCGAAAGTGAGAGGCGAATTCTGGAGGCAATCGATACCGTTGCACGTGGGCGTACGACCATCACAATCTCTCACCGAGGAGCAACGATAGCCCACGCAGACCGCCAGGTTGAACTGAAGGAAGGGGGACTCCGATGAACCCCCAGAGCTTCACGCGCATGGACCTCTCGCGCCGCCTCATTCGCGTCGCTCGTCCCGTCCTTTTCCCGCTTGTTTTCTCTCTCATTGCGCGTATTGTTGCGCTGGTCTTGGGGATCGCGCTCTTTGCGGTGGGAACATGGGCATTGGGCTCCTATGCCTCGGATCCGGCCTCGGTCACCCTGTCATGGGTGGTGTGGGCGCTGGTGATCATGTCCCTGCTCAAGGCCCTGTTCCGCTACCTCGAGCAATACGCGGGACACTACGTTGCTTTCCGTTCTCTTGCCCTCCTGCGCAACTATTTCTTCGACTCTCTTGAGCCTCAGGCTCCAGCAATGACCGAGGGCGCAGACACCGGTGACCTTCTGTCGCGAGTCACGAAAGACGTCGATCGTGTCGAGGTTTTCTTCGCACACACCCTGGTGCCCCTCGCAACGGCAGTGATTGTTCCCATTGGGACTGTCGTGTGGATGGGCGTGGCGATCTCGCCGCTCAATGCTCTTGTTCTGGCACCTTTCCTTGTTCTGGCAGGGATTTGTGTTCCGATCTTCGGTGGCAAGACCACCGACGAAGCTGCGCAAGTACTTCGCGCGACTCGCGGTAGGCTCTCGCACCACGTCACCGACTCGGTTCAAGGCGTGCGCGAAGTCATTGCTTTCGGTGCACAGGAACATCGCATGAAGGAAATGGCTGACGAGCTGGAAGAGTACATTTTCCAAGCTCAGTACAAGACCTCTTTCTGGATTGCCGTTCGACGAGGCTTTAATCAAGCACTGCTTCCCCTGGCTGTCATCGCTCAGCTCCTCGTTGCCTGCTCGGCTTACCCCTCAGGCAAACTGAGCATCGCGCAGGTCACCATGTCCTTGGGCGTTGCACTGGCCTCTTTTGCGCCGGTTTTGGCGGTTGAGGATCTCACTGCGGATCTGGACCAGGCCTACGCCTCGGCAGCGCGAATCTTCGCAGTGACCGATCGTGAACCGTTGGTTCCCGATCCGGAAGCCCCTCACCCCATCGCTGGCAGCGGCGATCTTCAGATTATGGGCGTGGACTTTACCTACCCGCAGGTTGCTATAGCTTCAGGCCTCCAAGATGACTCAGAAGGATACGAGAACCATCGCCCCCAAGTCCTCCACGACGTAACTGTCACTATTCCGGCCGGCTCAACAACCGCAATCGTCGGCGCATCGGGCTCGGGTAAGTCGACACTTGCTGCTCTGCTCGCCCGCGTGTGGGATCCGGACTCCGGTTCGATCAGCATCGGGGGAGTGAACCTGCGTGAGGACACTCAAGATCACATTCGTTCTGTTGTCACCCTGGCCCCGCAGCGCGCGCACGTCTTCAACGATTCAATTCGTGCAAACCTTCTGCTTGCACGTCCTGACGCAAGCGATGCCGAACTCTGCGACGCCTTGGAAGCGGTTGACCTGACGGCTTGGGTCGCCTCGGAAAGCGAAGGAATCGACACTAAAGTCGGCGAAATGGGCGAGCGCATCTCCGGCGGACAACGCCAGCGTCTGGCCCTTGCCCGCGCGCTCCTGCGCGAAACCCCCATCATGATCCTTGACGAGGCCACCTCCCAAGTTGATCGCGAAACCGAGGCACGCGTGCTGGCTGGGATTCGCCGGCGGACCAGTGAGAAGACCCTGATCGTCGTCGCACACCGCCTGGACACCATTCGCGATGTCGACCGCATCATCGTCATGGATTCGGGCCGCATTGTGGAGAGCGGAACCTGGGATGAACTCTACGAATCGGGTGGAGCGTTACGCGCTCTCGCTGAACGCGAAGAGGGGACACGCTAAACTTTTCACACATACCGAGTGTTTCGGAAAAACGTCGTCCACTCGTTGTTCTCCAACGACGCACGGACCTCGGTGTCACGGAAAGGCTGAGGAGACCAGATGGAACAGCTGCAGGGCTGGCGCAAGTTTGACGATTGGGGCTCACAGAGCGCAATCGCTGAATTCCTGGGTGAGACCCCAGGTCCCAGGCCTGTTTCGGAGCTCTGGTTTGGCAATCACCCCGATGGTCCAACACTCATCAATGATGGGCGAACCCTGGGTGACCTCATTGCGCAGGATCCGAAAAAAGCCCTTGGCTCGGGCATCCTCTACGCCTTCGGAACCAACCTGCCCTTCCTCATGAAGGTCATTGCACCGGACGAGACACTCTCTCTTCAGGTTCATCCCACCAAGGAAATCGCGCGTGAGGGCTACCTGCGCGAAGAAGTTCTCGGAATCGAGCGCACCGCGCCGAATCGCTCCTACCGGGACATGAACCACAAGCCCGAGATGCTCTACGCCTTGACCGATTTCGATGCACTTATTGGCTTTAGAGTGCCTCGAAAGGCGCGTCGACTCCTCGAAGGGCTGGATGGGGAGCTGGCCGAATTGCTCCGCCGTCGCCTCAACCTCTCCACGGTTCGCGGGGGCTTGCGTTCTTTGGCCTCGTGGGTCTTCGATATCGATTCACCGGTAACTCCGCCGTTGGTGGAAGAATTTGTCGCCGCCTGCCGGAGCCGCCTCGAAGCAGGGGAATCGCCTTCGCTTCGCGCGGATCAACTGGTGTGTGAGCTCGAGGCCGCGCACGGTGGTGACGCGGGAATCATCCTGGCATTCCTCATGAATCCCGTGTCTTTGCGTGCAGGAGAAGCGGCCTACATTCCGCCGCGCCAAATCCACGCCTACCAGCGGGGACTGGGCGTTGAGGTCATGGCGGCCTCGGATAACGTTATTCGCGCGGGGCTCACCCACAAGCACGTCGATAGCGCGCAATTGGTGGAAATCGCTGAATTTTCGGCGCTCCCGCCGATTCGCCTCGCTCCCGAGCACCCCAGCCCGCACTCGGATCGCTTCCTCGCTCCCGCGCAGGAATTCGAACTCACCGTGACGACCTGCACCCCTGAACTCACCGCTTTGCGTGTCCCGGGCGAGGGTCCGCGCATTGCCCTTGTCACCCGTGGTCGCTTGAGTTTGTCGACCGAAGCGGGGGAGTGCACGCTGGGGCAAGGCGAGGCCGTCTTCATCTCTGCCGCGGAACACCACTTGCGTATCGCGGGCGAGGGCGAGCTCGTTCAGTGCTCCGCCCCGTGATCGGATTTCACAGCCCACACAAAGGGTGAGCAAAACTCTTCCATGCCTTGCGCCGTGATGCTACAGGCATGAGTAATCTTCTTGAACCTATTGTCCAAGCCGTTGTTTCTCTTGTTGGTGCCCTTGGTGCACCCGGCGTAGGTATTGCTGTTGCTGCGGAGAACCTCTTCCCGCCCATCCCCAGCGAAGTGATCCTGCCTTCCGCAGGCTTTGCTGCGGCCTCGGGAAGTATGGGGCTGATCAGCGCAATCGTGTGGGCGACGCTCGGATCGGTGGCTGGTGCGCTGGCCCTGTATGCCTTGGGTGCATG
Source organism: Actinomyces sp. Marseille-QA0893 (assembly GCF_976954355.1). Classification (NCBI taxonomy): domain Bacteria; kingdom Bacillati; phylum Actinomycetota; class Actinomycetes; order Actinomycetales; family Actinomycetaceae; genus Actinomyces; species Actinomyces sp. Marseille-QA0893. Next base: position 322,149 of record NZ_CDRJSY010000001.1, on the reverse strand, counting down.
GTTTGGCCGGGCGCGCTTCTACTCCCTGGCCGCGAAGATTCCTTTTGTTAAGGAGGCCGACATCAAGCGCGCGGAAGCATGGTTTGTGCGCCGAGGCCCGCTTGCAGTTCTCCTGGGACGCATCGTCCCCGTCGTGCGGTCTTTGATTTCGATTCCGGCCGGTATTGAACGAATGAAACTGCTGCCCTTCACCGTGTACACGGCAATTGGTTCAGCGGTGTGGAATTCGATCCTTATCGGTGCTGGATATGCGCTCGGCGCGAATTGGGCGCTTGTCGAAGAATGGATTTCGCGATACCAACTTATCGTTTTTGCTCTGGCTGGTATTGTTCTGGCCGTGTGGGCGGTCAAAAAGTGGACAGCTCGCAAAGCCTTAGTAAGCGCCGCAAAACCGCGCCACATGGCGAAAAGTGTACGCAAGGCCTCGTCCATTTCCTGATCTGGGTGAGAACTAGCCCCCGTGCGGAACTAGGGTTGAAACAGTTACAAAAATGTCATTGGGGGAGTAAACGATGAGTAAGCCCTTGCGTTCAGCAACATCAACTCAAGGCCGCAACATGGCCGGAGCACGTGCGCTCTGGCGCGCGACCGGCATGGGGGACGGAGATTTCGGCAAGCCGATCATCGCGATCGCGAACTCTTTCACCCAGTTCGTTCCCGGCCACGTCCACCTCAAGGACATGGGCGAGCTTGTCGCCGGCGCAATCCGCGAGGCGGGCGGCGTCGCGAAGGAATTCAATACCATCGCCGTTGATGATGGCATTGCTATGGGCCACGACGGCATGCTCTACTCGCTGCCTTCGCGCGAGGTGATTGCGGACTCGGTGGAGTACATGGTCAACGCTCACCGCGCGGACGCCTTGGTGTGTATCTCGAACTGCGACAAGATCACTCCCGGTATGCTCATCGCTGCCATGCGCTTGAATATCCCAACGATCTTCGTCTCCGGTGGCCCGATGGAGTCTGGTGCCTCCATTGAAGGAGTTGTGGAGCACCGTCTCGACCTGATCGACGCAATGGTCATGGCCGTGGATAATTCGATTTCGGACACCCAGCTTGCCCAGGTTGAGGCCAACGCTTGCCCGACCTGTGGATCCTGCGCGGGCATGTTCACCGCGAACTCCATGAATTGCCTGAACGAGGCTATCGGCCTCGCGCTCCCCGGTAACGGCACCACCTTGGCCACCCAGGTTGAGCGTAAGAAGCTCTTCTTGGAAGCTGGACACCGCATCGTTGATATGTGCCGCGCGTACTACGACAACGATGACGATTCGGTTCTGCCGCGCTCGATCGCTACCAAGCACGCTTTCGAGAACGCGATGAGCTTGGACGTTGCCATGGGCGGCTCCACGAATACTGTTCTTCACATTCTTGCGATCGCTCACGAGGCCGGGGTTGATTTCACCTTGGACGATATCGATGCGATTTCGCGTCGCGTCCCTTGCCTGTGCAAGGTGGCTCCGAACTCAACGACCTACCACATCGAGCACGTGCACCGTGCCGGTGGAATCCCCGCCCTGCTTGGCGAGCTTAACCGCGCGGGCCTGCTGAACCGCGATGTGCACTCCGTCCATGCTCCTTCCTTGGAGGAGTGGCTGGGTGCGTGGGATATCCGTAGTGGCAGCGCCACTGACGAGGCCAAGCATCGCTACCTTGCAGCGCCCGGTGGCGTGCGCACGACCCACGCTTTCTCAACAGCGAACCTCTTCGAGTCCTTGGAAACGGATTCCGAGAATGGCTGCATTCGCGACGTCGAACACGCATACACGAAGGATGGTGGTCTGGCAGTTCTCTACGGCAACATTGCGGAGAACGGTGCAGTTATTAAGAGCGCAGGTATTGATGAGTCACTCTTCCACTTCGTTGGCCGTGCATTCGTTGTGGAGTCTCAAGAAGAGGCCGTTGAATCGATTCTGAGCAAGAAGGTTCAGGAAGGCGACGTCGTCGTCATCACCTACGAGGGCCCCAAGGGCGGACCGGGTATGCAAGAAATGCTCTACCCGACCTCGTACCTCAAGGGACTGGGGCTGGGTAAGAAGTGTGCGCTGATCACCGATGGTCGTTTCTCTGGCGGCACTTCTGGTATCTCGATCGGTCACATCTCTCCCGAGGCCGCTGCAGGCGGCGCAATCGGTTTGGTCCGCACTGGCGATGAGATCGAGATCGACGTCAACAAGCGTCTGCTTCGAGTGAATGTCAGCGATGAGGAACTTGAGCGTCGCCGCGCTGAGAAGGGGGCCGCTCCTTGGAAGCCCTCCAAGCCTCGTTCGCGTCACGTTTCCGACGCCTTGAAGGTCTACGGAATGCTTGCCGCGTCTGCGGATAAGGGCGGCGTGCGTATTCTTCCCGACTGGGCATAGGACCATTGAGAGGAAGGCAGATGACTCTGGCGACCGCTGGCCGTTGGGGCTATGCACTTGTGGCAATTGCCGCGTGGCTTGGTGTGGTCCTCACGTTGGTCATTACCGCTGTCGACGGGTATTCTCGCGAGGCCGTGGCCCGGCCTGGGATGTTCGGTGGAGCTCCCTTTGGCTGGGCCGGGTTTGGCCAGAGAATGATCGAATGCCTGTCTTACTTCACGGAGTGGTCGAATATTCTGGTTGCCATTGTCGCAACGCTCATCGCACTTCGAGGCAGTGAGATTGGCTCGTGGGGACGCGCGTTGCATTTATGTGCGCTCATGATGATCACAGTGACGGCCATTGTTTATCACTTCTTGATCCGTCCAACTGAGGTTTTGAGCGGCTGGTCTGTCCTGACAAACCCGCTCCAGCACGTCGTTGTTCCACTCCTGATGATCGTCGTTGCATTGGCATGCGGGCCGCGTGGAGGAGTCAGCGGTGGAGTCGTCCTTAAGGCTCTGGTCATTCCGATTGCCTGGATCATCTACACGCTGGTTCGTGGTGCCTTCGTCCACCAGTACCCTTACGATTTCGTCAATGTGACGGTCTTGGGCTACCAGCAGGTATGCGTCAATATCGTCGCAATCTTGTGCGGGGCGCTGGTATTCCTCGGTGCGATCGTTGGGATCGATTGGATCGCCGGGAAGGCGCTATCCCCGCGCAGCTAAGCGCCGGGCCCCAAAAACTGCGGTTCCCACTCGAACGATTGTTGCCCCTTCTGCAATCGCCCATTCGAGGTCATTACTCATCCCCATCGACAGCTCAAGGGTGTCTGTGGGGAGGTTAAGCTCTTTGGCGCAGTGGTCACGTAGCTGGTGCAGCTGGGCGTATCCGCGGCGCACATCTGTTTCGGCAGAGGAGTTGAGACCGACGGTCATAAAGCCTGCGAGGCTCAGGTGCGCCGAGGAGGAGACGGCCTCGAGAAGGGCAGGGACATCGGTGGGGCTGCAGCCGTGTTTGGTGTCTTCGCCAGAGATGTTTACTTCGATGAAGACGGGGAGTTTTCGGCTCAGGCGTGAATCGATTTTCTGGACGAGTGGGGCAGAATCAATCGATTCAATTGCGTCGACGCAGGCCAGGGCCTGATTGATCTTGTTCGATTGGAGCGGGCCGATTAAGTGGATCTGTGCTCCCGCTACCTGTCTAATTGCTTCAACTGTTGCCGTTGCTTCCTGGACGCGGTTATGCCCCAAGAGGATCGGCTGTCCCAGATCGCTCAAGGCTTGGGCTGCCTCGCGACATTCCTCGGGGGTGCGAGTTTTTACCGCGAGTTCTAAGGCGACGCGATCGCTGCGACCGGCGGCCTGGCGTGCGCGGTCGATGCGGTCAATGGCCTCGGCAATCGCTGAAGGAATAGTCATGGTCTCAGTGTAGCCACACGACTCAGGGAGAAATCGGGGGAGAATCAGGGGAAAAGCGAGCGTCAATTGAGGGGCGGCTGTGCGAGACTTGATGCAGTACAACTTGATGGAAGGAATGAAATGCGCTTCTGGCTCAATATTATTTGGCTAGTTTTCGGCGGTTTCGTACTGTTCTTGGACTACATCTTTTTCGGATTGCTCGCGTGTATTTTCATCGTGACAATCCCGGCGGGTATCGCCTCGTTCCGCATTGCGAGTTACATTATCTGGCCCTTCGGTAAACGAGTTGTCCCGATGCCTGGAGCTGGTGCTGGTTCGGCACTGATGAATCTGATCTGGTTCTTCATTGCCGGTATCTGGCTGGCAATCGGACATGTCATCACGGCTTTCTTCCAGGCCATCACCATCATCGGTATTCCCTTGGCGATTGCCAATCTGAAGCTCATCCCGATCACCTGCTTCCCCTTCGGCAAGATGGTGATCGATGATCCGCAGGCGACCTTCGTCTAAAGTGCCGCTCCGCTGTTTGTGGTGAAACTCAGGGCCGGGCTGATTTCCATCAGCCCGGCCGCTTTCTATTTTTGCTGAAACCAAAAGACTGTTTCCTTGGGACTTACACTGGGGGTATGGCTCGTAAACACTCCAAAGATCACGCTTCAGGCCCCACTCACGCAATTGAGGAATTGAACGAGGCCGGGGTTCCTTTCGTTGTTCACGAGTACGAGCATGATCCTTCCGCGCGTGCCTACGGTGAAGAAACCGTTGAGAAATTGGGGATCGACCCAGCAATTGCTTTCAAGACCTTGATGGTCAAGCTTGAGCCGACGGGGGAGTTCGTGGTGGGGTGTGTTCCCGCGCTTGCGCACCTGTCAATGAAGCTCATTGCCAAAGCCGCCGGAGCGAAGAACGCGGCTATGGCTGATCCTGCCGTTGCGCAGCGCCGTACGGGCTATGTCGTTGGCGGGATTAGTCCTTTGGGGCAGACAACAAAACATCGAATCTTTATCGATTCCTCATGTTTGGATCATGAAACGATGCTGGTATCGGGAGGCCGCAGGGGAGTGAGCGTGGAGCTGAGTCCGCTTGACCTAGCGGAAATCGTTGGTGCCGAGGTCGTTGATCTTGCAGCGCAGGCCTAATCGTCCGGAGTGGCGCACTTTTGCATTTTCATTGCGCTCTCTGACTGATGCGATCGAACTCGGAAAAGTGTATGACACGCTTACCCTTGAATAAGGGAAGATATATGTCACATGACGTACATTGTGTTGGCATTGTAAGATTTCTGTTGTACATCTGTTTGTCGAAGGGGCTGAGTCATGAAGACTGCAACACTCAACATGCGTGTGGACCCAAGCGTGAAAGAAGAGGCTGAACGGGTGTATGCCCAGTTTGGGATGAACCTCACCGACGCAGTAAACGTGTTTCTGCACAAATCGATCATGGAAGGTGGTTTGCCCTTCGAACTGCGCCCCCCTCGTTTCAATGCTGAAACTGAAGCTGCTATGCGTGAAGCTCGTGAAATTGCTGCCGGACGTGTCGCTGCTAGTCGCTATATGTCGGCATCGCAGGCGTTCGCTGATGTCGATGATGAGTGACTCTCAACAAGGGCGACGGTCCCTTGTGATGACAAGTCAGTTCAAGAAGGATTTGAAGCGGGCGCGTAAACGGGGGCTTCCTATCGGGGAACTTGAAGCGGTCATCGACGCGATCCTTGAAGGTGCAGACTTGTCTCCGAGACATCGTGACCACCTTCTGAGCGGCGATTATGCGGGGTTTCGCGAGTGCCATATTCAACCGGATTGGTTACTGATCTACCTAGATGAACCTGAGCTTTGCGTGGTGACAGCAATTCGTACAGGTTCCCACTCCGACCTGTTTTAGTGGCACCCTGCAAACCGCTGGAATTGAAATTGCCCGACAGCCGTGACCGAGTTCAACTTCTGTATCCGAGCTGCCTGATAGACTGCAGAAATGACCTGTGAACCCGGGCTTGTTCCTGAACTTTCCGTCACCGATTACGAGGCCTCCCGGCATTTCTGGTGCGATCTGGTCGGTTTTTCCCTCCGCTATGAGAGGCCCGAAGAGGGGTTTGGATACCTCGTCTTAGGTAATGCGCACCTGATGCTCGACCAGATCAACCAGGGGAGGACGTGGGCGACCGGCGCGCTTGAGCCACCACTTGGTCGCGGGATTAACTTCGAGGTACAAGTCGAGAACCTAGATCCTGCGTTGCAGCGCATCATGAGCGCAGGGTGGCCAATCTTTGTTGAGCCTGAAGAGAAGTGGTATCGAGCAGGTGATATTGAGATCGGTGTCCGTCAGTTCTTGGTTCAGGATCCTGACGGCTATCTCTTGCGTCTTCAGCAGGAGATTGGCGAGCGTCCTGTGGGGGAGAACGCGTCGCGATCTTTGTAGTAGTCAAGGCTGTCGATTAAGACTTATCCCCGCTCGTGATCCTGCCAGATCCTAGGCAGAATGCTGTTGTGTGCTCACTGAGCGTATCGTCATAGATACTCGTTTAATCCGTCTATACCCCCTAATGTTGCATCGGAACAGACCCACCACTAAGGTAGTAATCAACCGATTACAACAAGAGGAAAATGATGAAGATTCTCGTTATTCAGGGCAGTCCAGACGCTGAAAGTTACTCTCATCAACTTGCTTCCGCATACGCCGATGAGGCGCGCGTTGCTGGGCACAATGTGCGGATAATCGACCTTGCGAGAGAAGACTTCGATCCTGTTCTGCGCTATGGATACCGCCAACATATGGAGGACGAAAGCGCACCTATGCGATACCAAGAGGACATCGCTTGGGCGGATCATCTCGTGTTCAGTTTCCCGATCTGGTGGTCAGCTGAGCCCGCAATTCTTAAAGGTTTTCTTGATCGCACTCTCACTCCCGGATTTGCGTACCGTTACATCGGTGCTAAGAGCCAGGGACTGCTGGAAGGTAAGACCGCAGCGCTAATCGTCACGTCACGTGCGCCATCGTTCATTTACCGCCTCTTCGGAGGTCCGATTTCGCGGTGGAAGCAGATGATTCTGGGATTCGCTGGGATTCGACTCACTAAAACTCTAATGCTCGGCCGGATCGAGCAGGACGTGGATACTCCCTCATACCGCGCTGCATTCGTCGAAAAGGTTCGTGCTTACGCTCGCGGATAGACTGTATGTAACAGTGGCACTGAGAGGATGAGACATGGTTGCGACGCGTATGCCTGCGAATGAGCGCAAGGCGCTCATGCTAGAAGCTGCAGTGCGCGTGTTCGCTCGGGTCGGCTACGCTGCGGCCACGACCGACTCGATCGCGCGTGAGGCAAGTGTCAGTCAGGCATACGTCGTGCGTTTCTTCAGATCTAAGGAGACGCTCTTTGAAGAGGCTGCTACACATGTGGTTGAACAGCTGTGCCAACGCTTCGTCGAAGCCCCGGTGTCGCCGGATGCAAGCGAATTTGAACGCCGACAAGCGCTAGGGGATATGTACGCGGAGATCGTGAGGGACCGCGACACATTCATGATGATCGTACGTCTCTTCATGATGGGATCCGACCCGCGTTTTGGCCAGCTCGCCCGCGAGAGTTTTGCTCGCGTGTACCGTCTGCTTCGGGATGAAGGCGGAATGGATTCAGCCCAGGCCCGGCTCTTTCTTTCTCACGGTTTGCTGATCAACCTGGTGCTTTCTCTTCGTCTATGGGAAGGCGAGAAAGAACTATCGGATGAGATCCTCGAATTCCTTGGGGATGGTCGCGTGGAAAGTATTTATTTACTTCACGAGGGCGACACCTTGCCGGGTGAGGGAACCCCTACCGCGCGTCGACCGTGAGCACTGTCAGAACCGCCCGCTTTTCCTTGTCAGAGGCAGCCAAGTCCACGAGGGCGGCAATACGCCAGTCCATATTGCCTTCAGGATCCGTGATGGTCTGAGTCGCCAACCAGACCGAACCGGCGGGAGCCTCATCGACAGCCCGCGCAAGGGCCTCAATGCGACTGCGCTGATTGGCGTTATCCCTGGCGGAGAAGGACATCAAGGCCAAGATGTCTTCGCCGCTGATCTGTTCTTCCAAGGCACAAAGCGCTTGGGAACGCGCGCCCTGATTGATGTCGATCCAATCGTGTTCAGCCCAGTAGCGTTCTAGGGCATGATCCCAGTCATCGCCGGTCCACGGCGCAACCTCAGCAAAGAGTCCATCGGCATCCGCGGCCTGCGCGCTTGCTCGCTCAAGCCCATCGACATCATCACGACTCATCAACTCAACAAAATTAAAGAGCGCCCGACGTACGGCATTGCGGAAAGCATGACGATTTGCCGTGAAAGCAATAACTCCGGACTCATCGGCTCCAAATGCGCGCTCAGCTCCAACGGTAGAAGAAACCCCTTCGGCCTCGGTCAATTCCTCCCCGTTCATCATTGCTTCCCACTCATCCAGAAGAGAAGAATCAACACTTCGGATCAGATCAGCCAACCACGAAATCATGGACTCAAGTTCCTCGGTCATGATTTCTTCTGGGATCACTTGACGCATCATTCGATAGGCATCACTGAGATAGCGCAAAATGACGCCCTCTGAGCGCCCCATGTCGTAACGGGAAATGAGCTCGGTAAAGGTCATGGCGTTTTCAATCATTTCGCGGATGACCGACTTGGGAGAGAGTTCAAGATCTCCCACCCACGGGTTTGAACGCGCATAGACGCTGAAAGCGGGGGAGAGGAGTTCTTCCAAAGGCTTAGGGCACGAGATCTCCTCTAGAGCAGCCATGCGCTCGTCATACTCCATCCCCTGAGCCTTCATGGAAGCAACGGCCGCCGCCTTTGCCTGGTTTTCTTGCGCATACAGCAGGGGCCGGGGATCCTCAAGCACGGCCTCGACAATGGAAATCACGTCAAGGGCAAAAGTCGGCGAATCCGGGTCGAGCAGCTCAAAAGCAGCCAAAGCGAAGGGAGAAAGCGGCTGATTGAGCGCAAAATCATCCGGCAAATCCGCAACCAATTGCAACCTAGAGACACCCAACTCCTGAGCCCGGGCACTGGAGAGATGCTCGACAACCCCGGCTTGGAGAAGAGAAGTATAAATATCTGCAAGATGACGGATATGCGGGTTCGCAGGGAGCGGTGGGTCATCGTTGTGCAATGCCAAATCGACGAGATGCTCTGCAGGATCTCGCCCAGCATCTGCTGCTCCGCCCAACACGTTGAGAACAGTGGAGTGAGTCATCTCGAAGTGAGACTGCAATGCTTCAGGGGCAGCATCGCGCAGGCGCTCAAAAGTCGAACGAGACCAGGTAATCTGGCCTTCCTTGGGACCGCTGCGCTTCTTGGATGCCTTCTTCTTCGCCTTCTTCGCCTCGCGTTCATCACGAGCCGCCTCTTGAGCAGCCGTTAAACGGGCGCGCTCGCGGGCCGCCTCTACTTCGTGCTCGGGGGCCAGAACTCGGACAAAACCAACGGTGTCGAAACCAGCGCGCCCCGCGCGTCCTGCAATCTGGTGGAATTCACGCGAACGCAGGTGCCGCATCTTGCTTCCATCAAACTTCACCAAGGAAGTGAGCAAAACCGTGCGAATGGGGACATTGATACCGACTCCAAGGGTGTCAGTTCCACAGATGACGGGGAGCAAACCCTGCTGGGTCAGGCGCTCAACGAGGCGTCTGTAGCGCGGCAGCATTCCCGCGTGGTGAACCCCAATCCCGTGAGAAAGAAGGCCACGCAGAGTCTGCCCAAAGCCCTTCGTAAACGGCACTGTCGAAATCTCGCGTGAAATCTGAGAACGAATTTCAGGAGAAATGAGCTTGCGATCACTCAGAGCAGCGGCCGTATCAACCGCATCTTTTTGGGAAAAATGAACGATGTAGATCGGGTGACGTCCCTCTGAAAGAAGGCGCTCGACCGTGTCCTGAAGGGTGTCAACAACATAGTCGTATTCCAAGGGAACAGGACGCTGCGCATCGGTAATTTCCACCGTCGGCCGTCCCGTGCGATCCGTCCATTGCTTGCGAAAAACAGTCGTATCACCAAGCGTCGCGCTCATTGCAATGAACTGAGGACGCGTGAGCTCAAGGAGTGGAACCTGCCAAGCCCAGCCTCGTTGGGGATCAGCATAGAAATGGAACTCATCCATGACGATCATGTCTGCGTCTAAAGTCGATCCCTCGCGCAAAGACTGATTCGCCAGGATTTCCGCAGTACAGCAAATAATCGGAGCGTCCGCATTCAAAGACACGTCGCCCGTCACCATGCCGACGTTTTCGGCGCCAAAAAGCGCCACTAAATCAAAGAACTTCTCTGAGACCAGTGCTTTCAAAGGCGCGGTGTAATACGAGCGCCCACCATGTGCCATCGACACAAAATGTGCAGCCAAAGCAATCATTGACTTGCCAGAGCCCGTGGGCGTTGCCGCAATGACGTGGTTTCCCGACAAAATTTCAATGAGAGACTCATCTTGGTGACGGTAGAGCGGACGCCCCGTTGATGATGCCCAGGATGAAAATGCCTCATACAGGGCATCGTCGTCGGTCAATACACCGCGATCTTCCAGATCATCGAGGAGTTCATTCAGTGGCGCGCTCATGCTTCTATCTTCCCAGACGTCCCCTCATTTGCGTCCAGTTTTCGGCCGCGTTCAAAGAAAATGCGTAAAGACCTGTAAACTGCTGGGCACACACCACCCGATCGGCCACCGCGCACCTGCGCGCCCGCGCACCACGGCCTCGTACGTATTGGAGAAACGAATGGCGAACCTCGCACAGTCCATCCAAAACATTGCTGACTGGATTACCCTGCACATCACAGTGTGGGTCCTCATCGGAACCGGTCTGTACTTGACTTTGCGCTCGCGGTTCATGCAAATTCGCCAATTCCCCGAGATGATCCGATCGATCTCCGGCTCCCGAGGCGGCGCAAAGGGTGGAATTTCTTCCTTCCAAGCCTTCACGATCTCGCTAGCTGCGCGCGTGGGTGTCGGTAACGTTTTCGGCGTGGCCGTTGCTCTTCTCGTGGGTGGCCCGGGTGCAATCTTCTGGATGTGGGTCGTTGCCATCGTCGGCATGGCGACCGCCTTCTTCGAGGCCACGCTTGCCCAGGTCTTTAAGGTTCGCTCCGCTGACGGAACCTTCCGCGGCGGTCCTGCGTACTACATTGCCCTCGGGATGAAGAACAAGATTCTGGCCAGCATTTTCGCCATCATCACCGTTGTGACCTGCGCATTCGTTATTACGTCGGTGCAATCCAACGCCATTGCTTCGACTCTTCTGTCCGCTTTGAGCCCCTCGGCTCGTGAACCAATCGCGGGATTGGGAGGCCTGTCCAGCGCACACCTGGTCATCGCTGCGCTTCTCTTTGTGTTCTCCGCAATGGTGATCTTCGGCGGAATTAAGACCGTCGCTCGCGTGACCGAGTGGATGGCGCCGATCATGGCCACCGTCTACGTCATCATGGTTGCGGTGATTTGCGTAATGAACCTGCCCAAGTTCGGCGCTGTCATCGGTCAGATCTTCGCCGCAGCTTTCGCTCCGCAACCGACCCTTGCGGGCTTGGGTGGTGGAATCCTCGCCGCGGTCATCAACGGTACGAAGCGTGGCCTCTTCTCGAACGAGGCCGGTCAGGGTACCGCGCCCAACGCTGCGGCAACCGCGACCGTATCGCACCCCGTTCGCCAAGGTCTCATCCAGTCTCTGGGCGTTTTCGTTGACACGATCATCGTGTGTACTGCAACTGCTTTCGTCATCTTGATTGCCGGCGAGAAGGTTTGGTCCAACCCCGAGGCAAATCCGGCGAACCTGACAACCCTTGCGGTTGCCGATCAACTGGGACAGTGGACCATCATGCCCATGTCGATCCTGATCTTCGTTCTTGCCTACTCCTCCGTCATTGCGGCTTACGTCTACTCCGAGATCAACCTGTCTTTCGTTGTCAAGTCCAAGGCTGCAACCTGGGCGGTACGCATCATTTCCGTGGCCTCGGTCGTCATCGGTGCGCTGACCACCCTTGATCTGGTCTGGAACGCGGTTGATATCGCAATGGCCATCATGACGGTGACGAACCTGGTTGCTTTGATTGTCCTTGCCCCTTGGGGTTTGGGCGCGCTGCGCGATTATGAGTCCCAGCGCAAGAGTGGCATTGCTGATCCGGTGTTCGTTGCGAAGGATAATCCGCTCCTTCCTGGCGACCTTCCCGGCGATGTGTGGGATGGGGAGCCTACTTCGCGATAGGCTACTTGCGACACAAAGGAGGTCGTCATGCGTATCGCTCGTTTTTCTCAAGGAAGCTCGATTTACTACGGAGCTTTAGAGGATGAATCGACTCGAATCGTTGGCTTGAAGGGTGACCCGCTCTTTTCGCCTGTCGAACCCTCGGGCCAGATTTTTGAGCTGGACGAAGTACGACTTCTCTCGCCTGTCATTCCTCGTTCCAAGGTTATTGGCCTAGGCGGGAACTATCCTGCTCCGGGCGCAGCTCCGAGCAATCCCCCTGCGCGTCCCAGCGTTTTCTTGAAGCCGAACACTACGGTGATTGGCCCCGATGACCCGATCGTCTTTCCTTCTTGGGGACAGGAAGTCTTTTACGAGGCCGAGCTTGCGGTGGTCATTAAAACCTTGGCCAAGGATGTGAGCGTTGAGGATGCTCCTTCGGTGGTGCTGGGCTATACCTGTGCGAACGACCTGACCGCGGCGGATGCTGCACGCGAGGACGGCGGCGCGCTTGGTCGCGCTAAGAGCTGGGATACCGCGTGCCCGCTTGGTCCATGGATCACGGTCGGTTCTTCTTTCGACCCTGATAATGCCCAGATCACGCTGCGCATTAACGGGGAAGAACGGGGGAGTGGAAGCACCTCGCAAATGGGATATTCAATCGCTCAGATCGTGTCCTATGTGTCGGGAATTTTCACTCTACTGCCCGGTGACGTGATCCTAACGGGCACTCCTGCCGGAGGTCGCCTGAATTCCGGTGAACGCGTTGAAGTCGAGATCGAGGGCATTGGAACGCTGACAAATCTGGCGATGTGAACCTTATTACAGATCGCATAGTGACCCTTTTTCTCCATGAATTTTGCGCCCCGGGGGACGACGGATGTAGCGTAAAAACATGGCAGATACGTCAGGCTTAGGTGGATTTGGTAAACACCACAGCAGTAGTACAGACGAGGGTGCCTTTGGCGGTGTTGATGAACTGCTAGCAGCAATCGACGCACAAGTCGATGAGTCTAATAAAGCTGCAGCAGGCGCCTTCGAATTCGTTGAACGCATGAGGGATATCCGCGGCGAAGGTGAATCAAAAGATCACGCGGTCCGCGTCGTCGTTGATTCCTCGGGCACTCCCATTGAGGTTCAGGTTCCTGACCATCCGGCTCTTGGCCACGCCTTCCTTGAGGCGTTTAAACATGCTCGTCAAGATGTCGGTGCTCGCGTAGCAGATGCTGCTGTCGATGCTTATGGAGATTCCTCTATTGAAGCTCAAGTGCTCGTAAAAACCTATGGTTCGCATCGAGAGCACGCTGATGAAAACACTGGAGCTCATGCCGCATTCGATCATTTCGGTCGTCTAGATGCGGGAGCACTTCGCCACGGCGGAGACAAGTGAAGGTCATTTAAGGAGAAAAGATGAATGAAGTAGCCTGGCAGCCAGGTGACGCTGCACTTCTTGCAGGACGCATCGCATCTCAAGCGGGGGAAGTGAAGTCTTTGGCCAGTAAAGCCCGCGGTGGGCGTGTCGGCTCTAATGCTTTTGGCCTGATGATTTCCCCCTTGGTGACCCCAATCGCCGAACTCTTCCTGGACATCATGGGAACTGCAATCTCTCTAGCCGGGGAAAGTTGCTCTGATCTCTCATCCGCATTGAAGAAGGTCAATGCGAACTTCCAAGAGACGGAATCTGGCAACATCTCCGCTGTTCAAACTACCGGAGAGATGGCTAATGGAGGTGCTCGCTGATGGCTGCTCCTCACACTCCAGGGTCCACCGCAACAAAGCCCGCAGGCGGGCAAGCTGGGGCGTCGGCCTCGGCACAGGGGGGAGAAGATCCCTGGTACACCGGAGGCGGCGCGCTTGAAGATATCGCAGGGATTTCTTCCGCTGTTAGCTCGGGAAACTGGGTCCAGGGTGGTTTGAGTACTGCATCGTTGATTGCTGACACTGCGTCTGCCTTCATCGATCCTCTGGGAACCGCGTTGTCGTGGGGAGCAGCGATCATCATGGATCACTGCCAGCCCCTTCGCGGATGGCTTCAAAAGCTCGCCGGAAATAAAGACGATGTCCTTCAAAAGGCAAACTCGTGGCGCAGCGTGGCCTGTGCCCTGGAAGAAAATGCGACGCGCCTGAAGACAAACGTCACCTCTTTCACGCAGTATTCACGAGGCCAGGCAGCCGAATCCTTCGCAAAACGAGCTGGTGGAATCGGCGTTTTGATCGCGGGTGCGTCAAAGGGTGCGCACGCCCTCGCTGAGGGAATGAAAGTTCTCTCATCTGTCGTTGAAATCGTGTACTCGATGGTGCGAGACGCGATTGCGCAGATTGTTGGAACCTTCATCAGCGCGGTTGTGCAGGCATTCCTGAGTGCCGGACTTGCCTTGGCGAAGCTTATTCCCGAAATCGTCATGCACGTGAAGAACTGGGCGACGAAACTGGCGAAGTCGGTCAAGGATTTGATTGCTACAGCGGGCAAGCTTAAAGACTTGTTCACTCACGGGCGTGAAGCAGTGTCCTCGATCATGTCGAAGATCAAAGAAGGGATTGCTGGCCTGAAGTCCGGTGAACCCCACGTGCCTCATACTCCTGAGACGCCTCGAGAACACTACAGCTCGCCCGTCGAGGTTGACCCTTCCTCGGTGCGTACACGTGAGGATTTGCTGAGGGACGCTCCGAAGGATACCCGCGATCCCGGCCTTCCTGACGCAGTTATGCAGGAGGGACGCATTGAGGGCCTCTCCGGTGCTGATTTTGTCAGGAAACCCGATGATGTCTGTGGTTATGCACCCGATGGCACTCCGCGCAATTATGAGGGATGGAATCGGGACAATCGCATTTTCTACGTTGATGAGGATGGAGTAGCGACAGAAGCTACTAAGTGGCCCGATCACGATGGCTATAAGGACGGGGTGCGAGAGTATTCAACTGCTGAAGAATATGCAGCTGAACACGGCCTCATTGTGGACCGCATTGGTAACCCTCGCGGCGGTTATTTGGGGGCTGTCGAAAACGGCCATGTCTCAACCTTTGAGGAACGTGCTTTGGCGCCCGGATCCGTCCATGAGCCCTATTACCAGTACCAAATCAACCCTTCCAACATGCCCGAAGGATGGCAGATCGAGCACGGTACTGCGGCGCCGTGGCAAAGCGAGGCAGGCGGTGCGCGTCAGCTTCGTATCCTCGACGCGAAAGGTAACTCCAAGAGCGTTGCGGACCTTCTCGATTTGGGTATTTTGCAGGGTGTGGAGGTTCCTGTTGGACTTCGTTGAGCGTTTCGCCCAAGCGGTGAGTGCCGCCTGGGGGGATCAAGTTAGGGGAAGTCTAGAACCAGGCTATTCCCTGGTGGTCTACCCGTCTTCTGTTGCAGCAGAACCATTCGGCGTGTATTTCGACGACAATACGTACTCCTTTTACACGCACGAGCGCGGTTCACGTATTGGTCCCGAGTTTCAATCTGACGATGTCAGAGTGATCGAACACTGTCTGACTCTGCGCGTGGGCAATGCACTTCGAGTTGCGCAGGGCTTCGAAAAGCTAGCGTTGTACAACACCGCTCCGATCCGTTCTGGATGGACCATGGTTCGATCGGCATCGGCAGATAATCCGGGGTTCACGGGGATTCGTTCAGATCGCGGTGTCTTCTATCCCTGCGCGTGGGCAAACCGTTGGCTGCTCGCGGGTCTCTCTCACGTTGTTGAGTATTCGCCGCTCGACGTGTTGGAGTGCTACTTGCGTCCAGACGCTGCACCGCTGCTCAGCGAATGGCTCCAGAAGAGATAAGTGAGCCTCGATAATGAAGGCAGAGCTCGGTGGCAGCTTTCTCGATCGCTTAGCCTCGGCGCTTGACGACGCTTGGGGAATGAAAGTGAACGGGAGCTTTACCGCTGACGCTGGGATTGTCTTCAACGCCGGAGTTTTTGCCGCTCCCCACGAAGAGTCCGATTACCAAGAGGGTGTCTATTCCTTCTACTACTGCGAGCGTGCCTCCAGAGGTGCTGCTCTGTTCCAGACGACTAATCGGGACGTTTTCGACCACTGCGTACTTCAATACTATGGAAATCCTCTGCGCCGTCGATACGGTTTTCCCAAATTGACACTGGGAGACACTGCTTCAATCCGTTCGGGGTGGGCAATGACTCACACCGATTCTTCGCTTCGACATGATTACCTCGGGATTTGCTCGGAGGATGGGAGCTTCTATCCGTGCACAACGAGCGATTTTCGCCTGCTCGCGGGGCTCTCTCACGTGGTTGAGTATTCGCCGCTTGAGGTGTTGGAGTGCTACTTGCGTCCAGACGCTGCGCCGCTTTTAACGCAGTGGCTTTCGAAGCCCGCAGGATGACAAGTTTCGTGGCATATGATGGGGAATAGCTCGCGGAAAGGTGAAATACATGGATTCAACGACACCAGAGCCTAAGGAGCCGCAGGGTCCTTGGCGTTGGCTGATGGACAGTGAAGAGGTCAGTTCTTCACTGGTGCGTTCCAGCATTGAGCAGTTCACCAGCCTGGAGGCCTACACCTCTAAGTTTGGCGATATGGTCGACATGATCGGCTACCCCTATCTTTCGCGCGTGTGGCAGGTTGATCCCAATGGCAAGCCCTATTCCTTCGAACAGCGCTGCCTGGCAATCACCGATGTCCACTCGCCCTACTACGCGTACACGATTGCGAAGCTTCCCGTATATGCGTTGATCGTGACCGGCCTGACTGCGCCGAACTTCGGTATGGAAGGCGGTGCGCGGGAAGTGCGTTTCATCTACGGTGGCGAGCTTCTCACGGTCGTGGAGTGTGTTGAACTGGGAATCTTGAAGGGACGGGCTGTGTCATGAGTGTTACCAGTCAACTGATCGAATTCGCTAAGTCCTCCGGTGCTTTCTGGATGAATCGCGGCACTGGTATTGCACTGACGTGGGATAGCGGTATTTACTGGCATAATTTGTGGACCGAGCACGATGATCAGGGCACTTTGCTGTACAAGTATGGTCCCAGTGAGCGTTGGGAGGATCGCTCGACTTTCGTTGCTTCGCCCTTCGAGGATTGGACGGCGAAGGGCGCGATTATCCACGTGGGCGAGTTCGCACGTAGTTATCTAGGTTGGGATCCGATCATCATTCCGCAGGTTGATTCTGATCCCGTTGCTCATCCTTATGTGTATTCGCAGTTCTTTCCGTGGGTTGGAGGGCTAGAGCTGGATGGAAAAGTCCTGCCTTTGACCGTCCGTACAATGTTCCCCACCCACCGAGAACTCACTGCGTTTGCGCATATTGCGTCTGTTGATTCCCAATCGTTGCTGGATGCTTATATGTCTGAAGATGGTGGGATTCTGCGGAATTGGGTTCGTCGCAGTTAGTTGCTTGATTTTCGAGGCCGAGGCAGCCGGGTGGACGTGTTGAGTTCATCCGGCTGCTTTTCGTCTTGTGAAGTCTTTCTGGACCTTCTCTTAAATCTTGACATTGTGGGGGGCGTGGTTGCAGCGGGGGCTTGCACCTGCTTCAGTGTATGAACCCTACTATCAGTATGTGTTTACCGGTCATATGCCTGAGGGCTGGCAGATTGAGCACGGGATTGCTGCATCGTGGGAAAGCGAGTGCGGTGGGGTACGCCAGCTGTGAGTCCTTGATCAAACCGGACGACCCATGAAAATATCAGAACTGATTGAATCTGGCGTTTTAAAAGGCGTGGAGGTGCCTGTTGGACTTTAGCGAGCGATTCTCTCAGGCGCTTCAGGCGACGTTAGGAATGGAAATGTGTGGGCAGCTCGGCGAACCTGGGCTGGTGCGTTTTTCCCCTTCGACGGTGACGTTTGGTACTGAGGAGCTTGAGTATCGGGACGGTGTGTATTCGTTTTACCAATATGAGCGTGCGTCACGTGGCGGAGCTTCTTTTAAATCGAGTAGTTTGCATGTGATGGAGCACTGTTTGACCTTGCATTTCGGGAAGCGCTTCCGGATCTGGTCAGACTATAAGCTACTTACGCTGGACGAATGCTCAGTGCCTCGCGTTGGTTGGTCCCTTGTGCCGGTTGGGGATGGGAGGCAACCTGGTTATTTAGGTATTCGCTCTGAGAGTGGAGTTTTCTATTCGTGTAAAACGTATGGGAGTCGGTTGCTCTCATGCCTGTCGTATGTTGTTGAGTATTCGCCTTTGGATGTGTTGGAGTGCTACCTGCGTCCGGATGCTGGTCCGCTCCTGAGTCAGTGGGTTGATCTTGAGCGGACGCCTGAGGAGGGGGAATAGGGCTTCTTTATTGAGGGGATAGTTTTCTACGTGTGGAGGTGCCTGTTGGACTTTAGTGAGCGTCTTGGTCAGGTGATGCATGAGGTCTGGGGATGTGACGTGGTGGGTGATCTGGGGAAGGATGGTTATTTGGAGTTCTTTCCCACGGACACGGTCTCTGAACCGGAGGTAGTGCACTGCAAGGAAGGTTTGTTCGCCTATTACGAGTATGAGCGCGGCGATATCGGGGGACCTGTTTTTCAGTCGAGTAGTTTGCGTGTGATGGAGCATTGTTTAGCTCAGCGCTATGGGAATCCTCTTCGTAAAAGGTTAGGGTTTCAGCCTGTTCGTTTGGCTTACGATTTGAAAATACGCGGGGGTTGGTCCCTTGTGCCGGTTGGGGATGGGAGGCAACCTGGTTATTTAGGTATTCGTTCTGAGAGTGGAGTTTTCTATTCATGTAGAACGTATCAGAGTTGGTTGCTCTTATGTCTGTCTTTTGTTGTTGAGTATTCGCCTCTAGACGTGTTGGAGTGCTATTTGCGCCCGGATGCGGGACCGCTCCTGAGTCAGTGGGTTGATCTTGAGTGGACGCCTGAGGAGGATGAATAGGGCTTCTTTATTGAGGGGACAGTTTTCTCAGCGTGGAGGTTCCTGGCGGACTTTAGTGAGCGTTTCTCTCACGCCAACGCAGTATCTCTTCCTGTGAAGGTGTGGGCAATCCCTCGAATCAGTTTCATGAGCATCTGTCCTTCGTCTGCGTGCTTTCCCTATAGTTCATAGTGTGGATTGAGAGCCACATGAACTGCGGTAACACGAATGCAGAGGAGCATTGTTCATGAGTGAGACCACTCAGGTTTCGTCTGGTCTAAACATCGAGATGGCCGGCCTAGATGTGATCCCCGAATCCGAAAGAAAAGGCACGCCATCGTCCTTATTCATGCCTTGGTTTGCCGCTAATATCTCTGTCCTCGGCATTTCCTGGGGTTCGTGGGTGCTGGGTTTTGGCCTTTCGCTCACGCAGGCGATTCTTGTCAGCGTTGTTGGCGTTGCACTCTCATTCCTTCTGTGTGGTCTGATCGCTATCGCCGGTAAGCGGGGCTCTGCACCGACCCTCGTGCTCTCTCGCGCGGCATTCGGATATAACGGAAACCGTATCTCTGCAGCAATCTCGTGGATCCTCACTGTTGGGTGGGAGACCTTCTTGGCCATCATGGCGGTTCAAGCAACCGCGACCGTCATGGGAGCGCTTGGTTTCAGCAACCACCTGCTTGCGCAGATCATCGCCTTGATCGTCGTTGTTGTCCTTGCAGCAGGAGCGGGCATCCTCGGATTTGAAGCGATCATGAAGGTCCAAACGTGGATCACCTGGGCGACGGCAATCCTCACGATCGTCTACCTTCTGCTCTCGGCCTCGACAATCAACTTCTCGGTTCTTTCCGCGCGTCCCGCGGCTCCCTTCGCAATGGTCCTGGGGGCGATGTGCATGCTCATGGTTGGTTTTGGTTTTGGATGGATTAACGCAGCAGCGGACTATTCGCGCTACCTTCCTCGCAAGGCCTCAACCGCCGGTGTCGTCGGCTGGACGACCGCAGGTGCCGCGCTGCCCGTCATTATCTTGGTGATCTTCGGTGTGCTGCTGGTTGGGTCCAACTATGACACCCTCTCTGAAGCCATCGGCAACGACCCGATCGGCGCGCTGACAACAATTCTTCCGACCTGGTTCCTGATTCCCTTCGCGATCGTTGCAATCCTTGGCCTTGTCGGTGGAATCGTTATGGATATCTATTCTTCTGGGTTCTCGCTTCTGGCGACTGGTGTCCCGGTGACCCGCCCTGTAGCCACCGCAATCGACGGCACCATCATGACCATCGGAACGATCGTCGTTGTTTTCTTCGCCGATTCTTTCCTCACTCCTTTCACCGCCTTCCTGACAACCCTTGGCGTTGTTATTGCGACCTGGGGCGGTGTCATGCTTGCCGACATCGCGCTCCGTCACCAGGACTACGACGAGCCCTCACTCTTCACATCAACGGGACGCTATGGTTCCGTTAACTGGGGAGCTATCGCCACGCTGGCTGTGGGTTCCTTCGTTGGCTGGGGCTTCGTCGTCAATGCGAATGCCTCGTGGCTTGCGTGGCAGGGCTATCTCCTTGGCCCGCTCGGAGGGCGAGAGGGTGATTGGGCTGGTTCCAACATTGGGATTCTTCTTGCCCTTCTCGTGGGATTCTTGGGATATTGGCTGACCAGTGCGCGCCGCGTTCGTGCGCAGGAAGCCACCCCTTCCTACACGCTCGGCTAAATGTTGAGGAAGGTGTGCTTTGACAGCTGATCCCCGTTTCTCTTCTGTTCTTTTCGATCCCGAGGCCACTGCCGCCGCGGAGCAGATTCGTTCCCTTTGCGGGGGAGTGCCCTTCGCATTGGTCGTCTTGGGGTCGGGCCTAGCAGACGCGCTTAACGAGCGGTGGGGAGTGCCAGCGGCCTCGCAGCCTTTGGGCTCACTTCCCGGTGTGAGCGCCCCGGTTGCGGATGGACACCTCAATGAACTTCGTGTCTATATGCGCGAATGCGGCCCCGTTGTGGTCGCAGGTGGACGAACTCACCTGTACGAGGGACACGGGCCTCTTGCTGTTACCGCACTGATACGTGCGGCTGCGTGCGCGGGCATTGAACGCGCAATTGTGACCAATGCAAATGGCTGCCTGCGCGACTGGTCGCTGGGTGATGTCATGGTCATTACAGACCACATGAATCTCAGCGGTTCCTCACCATTTGACGGGCCTCTGTTCGTCGATATCTCACAGGTTTGGGACCGTCAAATGAGCAAGAGGATGCGTGAGCACTGTAGCCGAGAGGGGACCTACGCCCTCCTTCGCGGGCCTGAGTACCAAACAGGTGCAGAAAGCCGAGCCTTAGCGCAATTAGGCGCTGACTGTGTTGGGATGTCGACCGTTCTTGAGGCAATAACCGCCCACGCACTTGGAGTCCGTGTCGCAGGTATGTCTGTTGTCTCAGACTTGTCTTTCGCTCAGGTGCAAACCGACCCGCAGGACGTTGTAGATGCCGCGCGAAAGGCATCCACAACGGTCGTTGCCGGTATCGAGGCCGCTCTGGCTGCAGAGTGAAGGACTAAAGAACGTCCAAAACCCGAGAAAGCATCTCTTCGGCCACCTTCGGCGGGCACGCGAGGTTCATTCGTGCCCACTTTGAGTAATCCGCGCCCAGTGTGATCCCAGCATTAACCGCAATATGCGCGCGCTCAAGCAACACACTCGCGGGGGAGTCCCCGAACTGCGGGTAGGCCTCGAAACCCCACCACGTCAGGTACGTTGCCTGCGGAGGGCGGAAGTCGATCTTCGTGGAAGCAAGTGCCTCACTCACAGTGCGGATATTGCCTTCGATGACCTCGAAAATTTCACGCTGCCACTCGTCGCCGTTCGTGTAGGCCTCGATCGAACCCAAGGCACCAATCGTCGACATTGAATGGGGGAGTTTCTCTTGACAGATGCCGTCCCAGCGCTCGCGAAGTCCCTCATCTGGAATGATGACCTGCGCATTGGGCAAGCCCGCAATGTTCCAGCCTTTTGTCGCCGCGGTTGCGGTAATTGTATGGGAAGCAAACTCTGCGCCCATCCGCGCATAAGAAACAAAATCGCGACCACCCAAAACCAAGGGGGAGTGGATCTCGTCAGAAAAGACCAGTGCGTCGTAGCGCGACACGAGCTCTTGCAAAGCTCGCATTTCTACCTCGGTGAGGACGCGCCCTACCGGGTTCCACGGGTTGCACAAGATGACCAAGCCAGCGCCGGCCTCGAGGCCCGCCTTAATTCCATCAAGATCCAGTGTCCACCCGCCGGGGTAGGCATCGCCGTGGAGGGAAGGAACTTCGATGACGGAGTGCCCCAATGCAGGTGGGATCGTCAAGAAAGGCATGTAAGCGGGAGTCGGGACAATGACCGGGGAGCCCGGGCGAACCAGGTACTGAATCATCGCCTCCAGCGCTGGAAGAACCGCAGGAGCAACCCTCACCGCTTTCGGATCCAGATCCCAACCAAAACGCTTCTTCTGGAAAGCGGCGGTCGCCTCGGAAACTGCGGGGGCGAGCCATGTCGGGTTGTAGCCCAAAAGCCCGTCCTGAATCGCCGAAACCATGACCTTCTCAACGCAAGGAGCGGTACCGAAATCCATTTCAGCAACCCAAGCACCCAAAACATCGCTGCCATCGGCAGGCTTAATGCCCGTCCACTTCAACGAGCCGATGCGACACAGCTCTTCAGCGCTACGAAATTCCATGCGACAGCTTCTTTCACGATCGTTCGAGGGAGGCCTTCAGACGAGGCCGGGAATGTGAGCTGGCTCCCATTGTATGGCTTCAGATTCATATTCGGAATTCGCCTTGGCCCTCAAAGGAAAGTGATGCACCTATCCCGCCACCAGCCTCGCCGGTCGGAAGAATGTGCACGGGCGCAAATTCTGGGAGCTAAACTTAGAAATTATGAGTGTGACTACCGCAAGTGGCGCCGATGTTCGCGTCCGATTCTGCCCTTCGCCAACTGGAACCCCCCACGTGGGAATGGTCCGCACCTGCCTCTTCAACTGGGCATACGCGCGCCATACCGGAGGCACCTTCGTCTTCCGTATTGAAGACACCGATGCTGCTCGCGATTCCCAAGAATCTTTCGATCAGATTCTTGATTCGCTGCGTTGGCTGGGCCTGGATTGGGATGAAGGTGTCGGTAAGGGAGGCCCGCACCCGCCGTACCGCCAAAGCGAGCGCATGGACATCTACCGCGATGTTGCCGCAAAGCTCCTCGAAGCCGGCTATGCCTACGAGTCCTACTCGACTCCAGAAGAGGTCGAAGCTCGCCACATCGCAAAGGGTGAGGATCCCAAGCTTGGCTACGACGGCTTTGATCGCGATCTGACCGAAGAACAGATTGCCGCCTACCGCGCCGAGGGACGCAAGCCGGTTCTGCGCCTGCGTATGCCCGATGAAGACATTACCTTCACCGACCTGATTCGCGGCGAGATCACCTTCAAGCCCGGTTCGGTTCCGGACTACGTCATTGTCCGCGCCAATGGTCACCCGCTGTACACGCTGGTCAACCCTGTTGATGACGCGCTCATGGAAATCACGCACGTTCTGCGTGGTGAAGACCTGCTCTCTTCGACGCCTCGTCAGATCGTCCTCTACCGAGCGCTGGAAGAGCTGGGTATTGCCAAGTTCATGCCTCGCTTCGGCCACCTGCCCTACGTGATGGGCGAAGGCAACAAGAAGCTCTCCAAGCGCGACCCCGAATCGAACCTGCTCCTGCATCGCGAAGCTGGAATGATCCCCGAGGGCCTGAACAACTACCTCGCACTGCTGGGATGGTCGATCAGCCCCGATAACGATGTCTTCTCGATGGAAGAGATGGCCGCGGCCTTCGATATTTCCGACGTGAACCCGAACCCCGCACGTTTCGACCCCAAGAAGTGCATTGCGATCAATGCTGAGCATATCCGCCTGCTTGAGCCGGATGATTTCCGAGGCCGCATCGTCCCCTTCCTTCACCGCGACGGTTTGGTGTCGGCTGATTCCTTCGACGAGCTGACCGCTGACGAACAGAAGATCATGCAGCACGCCTCTCCGCTCATCCAGACCCGCATTCAGTTGCTCGGTGAGGCTCCTGGAATGCTGGGCTTCCTCTTCACGGAGGATGACGCGCTTGAGCTGGATGAGAAGTCCGTATCGAAGCTCAAGGAAAACGCTCCTGAGGTTCTGGACGCGACGATCCACTTCATTGAAAACTACGACGGCCCCTTCACAACCGAGGCTCTTGAGCACGCGTTGCGCGAGCTCATCGTTGAAGGCATGGATATCAAGCCGCGTATTGCTTTTGGTCCGATTCGCGTGGCAGTGACGGGACGCCAGGTGTCCCCGCCGCTGTTTGAATCCATGGAAATCTTGGGTCGTGAGAGTGTGCTCAATCGTTTGCATTCATTGCGCAACCGACTGGGCTAAACTGGTCACCACCTGAGATGGCTGACGCCGAGCGTTAGCACCATAATCGGCCGCAGGAAGTGGGATGGAGCTGGAGCCTAAGGGCTCCGGTGGGGGACTCACTTCCTGCGGTTCTTCATATATGTCGCACTATGATCAGTGCCACGTTCCTGCGATTTGGCAAGTAGAGCGCAGTTCGCTATTCTTTTCTCTTGTCGCCGCTTCGGTCTGACCGAACGGATTGCGCCATGGGGTATGGTGTAATTGGCAGCACGAGTGATTCTGGTTCATTTAGTCTAGGTTCGAGTCCTGGTACCCCAGCCATCGCAAAGGAATTTGCGAGAAGGCCCCCATCGTCTAGCGGCCTAGGACGACGCCCTCTCACGGCGTTAACACCGGTTCAAATCCGGTTGGGGGTACGATTCTTTTTCACGCTTTGTTGCGTAAAAGAACAGCGCACGTTGTGGCGCGCCGCCCCCATCGTCTAGCGGCCTAGGACGACGCCCTCTCACGGCGTTAACACCGGTTCAAATCCGGTTGGGGGTACAACTCTTCGCAGGGCTTCGGCCCTGCTTTTTTGTTATCCAAAGATCGCCACCCAAGCGCTGCCCGTCAAGCATGCAAGAATGACACCATGCGCATTATTTTGGTCTCCGATACTTTCCGTCCCACCATGGGCGGGATTGAAACGCAGGTAGGGGCCCTTGCTGACCACCTCCACTCCCGAGGCCACGAAATCGTTGTTCTCACCTGCACGCCTGAGGGCGCGCAGACCGAGCCTTGCCCCTATACGGTTTTGCGCTCGACGTGGTCGAATCCATTTGGCGCCCCCGTCGATCCGAAGGCGCCCCGGCGCTTCCGCGACTTCATTACGCGTTTCCAACCCGATGTCGTCCACCACCACATGGGTGAACTTACGCCGGTCGTCCAATCCCTCTTACTGCGCCTCAAAGACTCTGGGATCCCTCAGGTCGTCACCGTGCACTCCCTGTGGGATCCACGCCTGACAATTCCGAGCTTCACTGCCATCGCGCGCAGAACGGGCCTTAATAGGGCTCCGATCATCTGGACGGGTGTTTCACAGCTCGTCAATGATCAGATTCGGGCGGTCATGGGGGAGAGCGTCCAAATTGGTACTTTGCATAACGGCGTTGATCTAACTCCTTGGCAGCGTCCACCTCTTGCGCACGAGGGAATCCTCGCTGTTACGGCGACCCGATTTGCGCCTCGAAAGCGCGTGGACGCACTCATCGATATCCTTGCGGAGACCTCTCGCCGCTGGAATTCCTACTATCGCCGAGGCGACGCTTCCTCTTTCCCTCTGCGTGCGGTCATCGCGGGCGAGGGACCACTTTTCAATTCTGCTGTGCGCAAGGTGGACAAGTATGACCTCGGGGAGTGGGTTCTTCTTCCGGGACGTATGAGCGCCGCTCAACTACAGGACCTGTATTCGCGAGCGGATATTTTCCTTGCCCCTTCGATCAAAGAATCTGCTTCGATTGCGGGACGCGAAGCCCTCGCCTCTGGACTTGCAGTGATGACGCGTTCACAATCTGGGCTTGCCGAGGTGGTTGAGAACGGCGTGAATGGGTGGAGTCTTGACAGTGACGAGGACATGATTGAAACGCTCGTGGGCGTACTTGAGCGTCCTGAGTGCCTCGGCGACATTCGTGCGCACAATATGAGCGCGAGTTTCCCCTTCTCGTGGGAGAAGGTTATTGACTCAACGGAGGAGTATTACCGGCGCGCGATGGCAGCGGTGTCTTAGTCTTCCATTCCTTCTGCGGAGCGGAGGAAATCCGAGAGCCTATTGGCTGCAGCGACCGCGGAGGGGCCGTGCTGGCGTCCCGGTTGACGTCCCATGCGCTCGACGGGGCCAGAAATTGAGATCGCGGCCAGAACTCGGCCGGAGGGGCCTCGAACGGGGGCGGAAACCGATGCGACGCCAGGCTCGCGTTCTGCGACCGACTGTGCCCAGCCTCGGCGACGAACTTGCGCGAGCATCGTCGCGTTGAAAGTCGCGCCATACAGACCGCGGTGCAAGCGGTCGGGTTCTTCCCACGCAAGAAGAACCTGCGCGGCAGAACCTGCCTTCATAGTGAGGGTTGCGCCAACGGGAATGGAATCGCGAAGCCCCATTTCACGTTCAGAGGCGGCAACGCACACGCGGAAGTCGCCTTGACGACGGAAAAGCTGGGTCGATTCCTTGGTGTGATTGCGCAATGCGATCAGAACGGGCATTGCGGCAGCAAGCAGACGGTCCTCGCCGGCAGAAGAGGCGAGTTCTTGGAGACGCGGCCCCAAAACGAAACGTCCTTGCATGTCGCGTGCAACGAAGCGGTGATACTCCAATGCGACGGCCAGGCGGTGTGCTGTTGGGCGTGCAAGACCCGTCGTTGCGACCAACTGTGCAAGGGGGGCCGGACCTGCTTCGAGGGCGCTCAAAACCAACGCGGCTTTATCTAGAACGCCAACTCCACTTCCAAAGGCTTCTGAGTCCTCCATGATGTTATTTTCACATCTCATTAAATGAGATATCAAGTCCAACTCCACCGTAAGTGTCAATCATGGGAAGAAAGAAGTCGAAGAAGGAGCGGTAAATGAGTGGAACGCTGGCCGAAAAGGTCTGGGCTGATCACGTAGTTGTGCATGGGGAAGATGGGGCCCCGGACCTGCTCTACATCGACTTGCATCTTGTTCACGAAGTGACCAGCCCCCAGGCATTTGACGGTTTGCGCATGGCTGGACGCAAGGTGCGTCGCCCCGATCTCACGATCGCAACCGAAGATCACAACACCCCCACCGTGAACATTGATCTGCCGATCGCAGATATCACCAGCCGCACGCAGATCGATACTCTGCGCAAAAATGCGAAGGAATTTGGTATCCGTTTGCACTCCCTGGGGGACGCCGATCAGGGAATCGTCCACGTCGTTGGCCCTCAGCTTGGGCTCACTCAACCCGGCATGACTATCGTCTGCGGTGACTCTCACACCTCGACACACGGTGCTTTTGGCGCTCTGGCAATGGGAATTGGAACCAGTCAGGTCGAGCACGTCCTTGCTACCCAGACACTTCCCATGGCTCCTTTCAAGACCATGGCTATTACCGTGAACGGTTCTCTGCCCAAGGGTGCGACTGCAAAAGACATCATCTTGGCCGTGATCTCGAAGATCGGAACCGGTGGGGGACAGGGATATGTCCTTGAGTATCGCGGTCAGGCAATTCGCGAGCTTTCGATGGAAGGCCGCATGACCGTGTGCAATATGTCCATCGAGGCCGGTGCTCGCGCCGGAATGGTCGCCCCCGATGAGACGACCTTCGCCTACCTCAAGGGACGTCCCCACGCTCCTCAAGGTGAAGACTGGGATCGCGCCGTCGAATACTGGAAGACACTCCACTCAGATGAAGATGCGGTTTTCGACGCCGAGGTCATCTTGAATGCCGAAGACCTCGAACCCTTCGTAACCTGGGGAACCAACCCCGGGCAGGGCGTTCCTCTGTCTGGTCAAGTTCCCAACCCCGAAGACTTTAGTGATGAGACCTTACGTGCGGCCGCGAAGAAGGCTCTGGACTACATGGGCCTCGAGGCCGGCACTCCGATGCGCGATATCAAGGTCGACACCGTCTTCCTGGGTTCATGCACGAACGGCCGCATTGAAGATCTGCGTGCCGCAGCCGAAATCATTCGTGGCCACGAAAAAGCCCCGGGACTACGTATGCTGGTTGTTCCCGGTTCGGCGCGTGTTCGTCTTCAAGCCGAGGCCGAGGGCCTGGATAAGGTCTTCACGAATTTCGGCGCGGAGTGGCGCAATGCCGGTTGCTCAATGTGCCTGGGGATGAATCCCGACCAACTGGCACCTCAAGAACGCTCCGCCTCGACCTCGAATCGTAACTTTGAAGGCCGCCAAGGAAAGCTTTCGCGCACACACTTGGTTTCCCCACTGGTCGCAGCAGCAACCGCAATTCGTGGAACACTGTCCTCGCCCGCAGACCTGGATGAGCCGGCTCAGCGCTGATACACACCGAAGGAAAACTCATGGAAAAGTTCATTTCGCACACGGGTATTGGCGTCCCGCTCCGCCGCTCAAATGTCGACACCGACCAGATCATTCCGGCCGTCTTCTTGAAGCGCGTTACAAAGACCGGCTTCGATGACGCGCTGTTTTACGCATGGCGCCGCGAGCCTGACTTCATTTTGAATCGTGAACCCTACAGCCAAGGATCGGTCTTGGTCGCTGGGCCAGATTTTGGAACCGGCTCATCGCGCGAGCATGCGGTGTGGGCACTTCGCGACTACGGCTTTAAGGTCGTCCTCGCACCCAAGTTCGCCGACATCTTCCGCGGAAACGCGGGCAAGCAAGGCCTCGTTACTGGAATCATCAGCCAGGACGACTGTGAAAAGCTCTGGGAACTGCTCGAAGCTGATCCCGGCGCGCAAATCACGGTTTCTCTGGAAGATAAGACCGCGCGCCTCGGTGATTTCACCTGCACTTTTGAAATCGATGACTACGTGCGCTGGACGCTGATGGAAGGTTTGGACGACATTGCCTTGACCTTGCGTCACGAGGCAGAAATTACCGCCTACGAAGAGCGCAGGCCGTCCTTCAAACCGAAGACACTTCCTGCAAAGACTCTTCCCCTGCAACTGGTTGTTTCTGCACGTCCCGTCGCCTCTGAGTAGTTCGCCACCCGCAAAAGCTGCCCGAAGCGCACGCAGATGAGGGCGAGCTGCTCTAAAGTGGTCACAGAAAGTCGACAGCTAGGAGACCAGCAAGATGTCCTCGATTCTGCGAGTTGAAGGTGGCCACCCGCTTCAGGGCACCATTACCGTGCGCGGAGCAAAGAACTTTGTTCCCAAAGCGATGGTTGCATCGCTGCTGGCCGACACGCCCTCAGAGCTCTACAACGTCCCTCTGATTCGTGACGTTGACGTGGTCTCTGACCTCTTGTCCCTGCATGGGGTCAAGGTTGATTACGACCAAGAGCGCGGCGAATTGCGCATGGATCCCGCGAATGTTCGCGTGGCCTCGCGCTCTGATATTGACACTCTTGCGGGAGCTTCGCGTATTCCGATCCTCTTCTGCGGGCCTCTTCTCCATCAACTTGGTGAAGCATTCATTCCGGAACTGGGAGGATGCGCTATCGGTGGCCGTCCCATCGACTTCCACTTGGAGACCTTGCGTAAGTTCGGCGCGATCGTTGAAAAACAGCCCGATGGTGTTCATATCAAGCGCCCGTCCTCCGGACTACACGGCGCAATCATTGAGCTTCCCTTCCCCTCTGTTGGCGCGACCGAACAAACGCTGCTCACGGCAGTGCGCAACGACGGCATCACAACCTTGAAGGGCGCGGCAATCGAGCCCGAAATTATGGACCTCATCAATGTTCTTCAGAAGATGGGCGCCATCATTTCCGTTGATACTGACCGCACCATCCGCATTGAAGGCGTGCAAACCCTCAGCGGATACCGCCACACCGCTCTTCCTGACCGCATCGAGGCCGCTTCCTGGGGAGCGGCAGCCCTGGCCACTCACGGTGACATTTACGTCCGAGGCGCGCACCAGCCGGATATGACGACTTTCCTCAACACCTTCCGTAAAGTTGGCGGCGCTTTCGATATCGATTCAGAAGGTATTCGCTTCTATCATCCCGGCGGTGAATTGCATTCCATTGCTTTGGAAACCGCCGTTCACCCCGGTTTCATGACGGACTGGCAGCAGCCCCTCGTCGTTGCTCTCACTCAGGCCGAAGGCTTGTCCATCGTCCACGAAACCGTGTATGAAAACCGCTTCGGTTTCACCTCTGCGCTGCGTCAAATGGGTGCAAATATTCAGGTTTACCGTGAGTGCTTGGGCGGAACACCGTGCCGTTTTGGCCAGAAGAACTATTACCACTCAGCCGTTATCTCGGGGCCGACGCCTCTTCACGCTGCAGATATCGTTGTTCCTGACCTTCGTGGTGGCTTCTCGCACCTGATTGCCGCACTGGCCGCTTCGGGAACCTCAACCGTTTCGGGAATCGATGTGATTTCGCGCGGATACGAGCATTTCATCCGTAAACTGCGCGAGCTGGACGCGCGCGTCGAATACGCCGACCGCTGAGCTTTCCCAAGTGCCTTTCGTGGACCCTTCAGCGCCCTCCTTACAGCTCTTCGTCTCTGCTCTTTCTGGCCGAGGCCGAGCGTTGCGCCTCGCACCCCAAGCTGCTGCGCTCCTGCGCGAACGCGGATGGGAAGTCGAGGTGGTTGTTACTCATCGTGAGGACGATCCGGGCCAGCTTGCTGCCGCGTCGACGCACCAGTGGGTCGGAGTTTTTGGCGGCGATGGGTATATCGCTCACATCGCCTCTGAGGTTGGGAAACGAGGCGGGACGGTGATCCCTCTTCCCGGAGGGCGGGGCAATGACTTGTGCCGCTGTCTAGGGATTGGTACGGATGCGCTGGCGCATATCCGCACGCTTCCCCAGGCCTCGGAGATCGTTTCGTCGCAGGCGGGCACCATTGGGCGTTTTCGCGATGTGGATGCTATGAGGGTCGCGCCGCTTGCTCATGCAGGCGAAGCGCAGAATTTAGACGCACAGGGCGCGCGCTCCGGTGAGGCATCGCAGGTTCTCGGCTTAGTCTCTTTTGGTCTCGATGCCCTTGCCAATCAGATTGCCAACGAGTCGCCTTTCAGTTCCGGGACGCTCGCATACGCGTGGGGAGCGGTATGCGCGCTGGCCAAGTTCAAGCCTCGGACCATGGAAATCGAGGTCGATGGCCAGGTGCGGCGTATCCGCGGGTGGTTGGTCTCCGTCTCAAACTCGGGATGGTTTGGCGGTGGAATCAACATCGTTCCCACGTCCAATCCCAGTGACGGCAAGCTTGAGCTTCTCACCGTTGACCCGGTACCAAAACACCAAGCGATCCGCGTTTTGGCGCGGGTACTTACTACTCGGCGCGTCGATGACCCGATTGTGCATGTGGAGACGGTGAGCCAAGTCAAAATCCTTGATAACGCCGGACTGATCGCGATGGGAGACGGCGATCAGGTTGCGCACGGATCCGTTGAGATTTCGGTTCAACCTGGGGTTTTTCAGGTTTTCGCATAGAAAAACACGTGCCGGGTGGGCAGCAGCGTTTTTACCCGCGTGCCCGCTTCGTTAGACTACACACATGACTCACCGGCTCACAGGTTTCTACCGTTTCGCGCGAGGCGTCTTCCGTACCTTCATGGTTCCGTGGACAAAAATCGACGTGGAAGGCCTCGATAAGCTTCCGCGCGAGGGCGGTTTTCTACTGGTGTGCAACCACCTGTCAAACATCGATCCGGTTTGCCTGCTGTGGGTCATGATGAAAGCCGATATTCCCGTTCGAATCATGGCGAAGTCTGAGCTCTTCAAAGTGCCGCTCCTAGGCGGTGCGATGCGCCAGATGAAGCTTCTGCCGGTAAACCGACGCGCCAAGGATCCGGGTGCCATTCTTGCCTCAGCAGCTCAGGCCCTTCGCGAGGGCGAATGCGTGGCCATTTATCCGGAAGGCACGCTGACTTTGGATCCTGATTTGTGGCCGATGCGGATCAAGACGGGCGCTGCGCGACTTGCCTTGGACACCGGCGCGGCGGTGATCCCCTTTATTCACTGGGGAGAACAGAAGATCATGCGCTCGGGTTCTGCACTCATTGACTTCCGTCCACGCAGGCGAGTCTCGGTGCGTATCGGTGATCCGATTCCCCTTCAGGATCTGTGCCGCGAATCTGGCTCAGCCGACCACGAGGCCGTCGAAGAAGCAACCAAACGAATTCAGCGCGTGATGATCGAGGAAGTTGCCGCCCTTCGCGGGGAAGAAGCCCCCGCAGGCGTGTGGGATCGCAAGCTCAAGGAACGCGTCGACTACTAGCGCCGAAGCCCTTGTGTTACTTCGCGATATCGATGACAACTCGCGAGGGACTGCTGAGCGCACTCAAGGTGACCTCACGCTTTCGGTCCATTCCGATGACGATGTGAGTATCGGCCTCGAAAGTTCCATTCTCGAGTACGCGTATCGGCCCGATATCAAGGGTCTTGGGCCCTTTGTAATAGTTGGCTGCTAGTTCCTCGCTCACGGGCATAGCCCCGCCTTGAAGATTGAGATCAAGATAGACAGGCGTTCCCAAATCGATGGGATCTCCCTTGCCCTGGGTGAGCGGGGAGGTCGTCCACCCTCCGATCCATCCCACGTCATCACTTCCAGTGAACTCAACGACAACGCGGTAAAAACCGTCGTGGTCTCCCACGCGCATATCGTGGAAGACCGGTGCGTGGTTGGCGTCTTCTTTGCCAAGGGATTGCTGTGGGAAGCGGGGTTCAATGCTCTCCCACGTACTGGGGGACGCCGATGTACTTGCGCTGGCGCTAGGGGCAAGCGACGGGGATTGGCTGCTTGCCGAGGCCGTGGGCGCGCTTGAAGCGTTGCTTTGCGATGGGGTGGGGGAGCACCCGCACAATACAGCTGTCGTCACAAGAACGAGGGCAGATAGGGCTGTGCGTTTAGACATGAGCTCCTCCTTGGGCACGTCGCGTGTCTTTATCCTAGTAGGGTTGAGGCGGATGGGAGAGGAATGACAATGATGACACGAATGAGCGTGCTGGGCACGGGCGCGTGGGGAACCACTTTTGCCCAGGTTCTTGCAGATGCTGGACACGCTGTCACTATGTGGGGACGCAATCCAGAGATCGTCTCCGCGATCAACTCGCATGAAAATCCTCGCTATGTTCCCGACCTGGTTCTCTCCGAGTCGATTAGCGCGACCTGTGATCTTCGCCAGGCCGTTGATGGCGCGGATCTTCTCATCGTTGCAATCCCCGTCAAAGCGGTACGCGCGACTCTCGAGGCAGCGCGCCCCAGCCTCGGAAATCAAACTGCGCTGCTCTCGCTGGCCAAGGGACTTGAGTTGGGCTCGCTTAAGCGAGTGGATGAGGTGTTGAGTGAAGCTTCTGGTGTGGGTCACGATCGGATCGCGGTTCTTTCCGGGCCTAACCTCTCGCGTGAAATTGCGGTGCACCAACCGACAGCAACCGTTGTCGCCTCGAGCAACCTTGAATTAGCCAAGGAAATTGCGGGAGTCTGCCACAACTCTTATTTCCGCCCCTATCTGTCCTCGGATGTGATTGGCACAGAAATTGCCGGCGCGACGAAGAACGTTATCGCCGTCGCGATTGGTGCGGCGGAGGGGCTTGGTTTAGGAATTAACACCCGCTCGACCTTGATGACGCGCGGCCTCGCAGAAATGACGCGTCTGGGCACTGCCTTGGGCGCAGATCCGGCAACCTTTGCGGGGCTTGCAGGAATTGGCGACTTAATCGCAACCTGTTCGACCACGCTGTCCAGAAATTTTGCTTTCGGACATCGAGTCGGGACGGGTATGAGCGTTGAGGATGCTCTTGCTGCTTCTGCGGGTGTCGTGGAAGGCGTGGCCTCGGCGATCCCGATTCTGCAGCTTGCCCAGTCGATCGGTGTAGACATGCCGATTACGACCGCAGTTGTTGAAGTTGTTGAGGGGCGCGCGGGAATCAATGACATGGGGAACATGTTGCTCTCGCGTCCACGAAAGATGGATGGGTGGAAAATTGAGTTGGTCTGAAGGCGCGCACAGTGCGGGCAAGGTCGATTCTCGCGGTAATCTTGACCCCATGAGTGAAGTCAAACGTCCTCGCGTCCTCGTTGTTTTTGGTGGACGCTCCAGCGAACACTTGGTCTCTTGTGCGACGGCTGCCGGTGTTCTTCATGCTCTTGACCGTGAGCGCTTTGATGTCCTTGCCGTTGGAATTACACGCGATGGGCAGTGGGTGCGCGTGGATGATAACCCGGAGTTGGTGGATCTTCGCACGGCCTCAGATACGACGATTGTGCCGGGATTGAGCCGCGTGAGCCTGCTTCCCGGCCTTGCCCGCCTTGTTGAAACGACCTACGATCGCTCTCCTGAAGATCACAATGCCCAAATTGTCGGAGTTGAAGATTTGGGCGTGATCGATGTGGTCCTGCCTCTCTTGCATGGTCCTTACGGCGAAGACGGAACGATTCAGGGCCTCTTCGAGATGTCCGATGTGCGCTACGTCGGTTGCGGCGTAACGTCGAGTTCGGCCTCGATGGATAAGCACTTGACGAAGACGGTCCTTGCCGAGGCTGGAATTTCGGTTGGTCGTTGGGAATTGGTCACCGAGAAACAGTGGTCGAAGGATCCGCAGGACGTGCGTGCGCGCATTGATGCCTTGGGATACCCCGTCTTTGTTAAGCCCACGCGTGCAGGCTCCTCAGTAGGTATTTCTCGCGTTGATTCGCCCGATCAGCTGGACCTTGCGATTAAGGAAGCAGCCGCGAACGATCCGCGCATCATTGTCGAGGCCATGGCCCATGGTCGTGAGATTGAGTGCGGTGTGCGCGTGCCCGCCGGTGGCGAGGCAATGGCTGCGCCCTTGGGTGAGATTGGGGTTCCCGAAGGGGAGTTCTACGACTACGCACTCAAGTACGTCGACACCGATGCGATCTCCTTGATGTGTCCGGCTGACATTCCCGCCGAGGACGCGCAGAGGATCCAGAGCATTGCCCTGAAGGCTTTCGAGGCCTTGGAATGTGAGGGGCTGGCACGCGTCGACTTCTTCTACAACGATTCAACTCACGAAATCATCGTCAACGAAGTGAACACCATGCCCGGATTCACTCGTCTGTCCCTCTACCCGCGAGTGTGGGCCGAGGCCGGGATGAGCTACACGGAACTAGTGACCTCGCTGCTTGAAGAGGCTCTCAGTCGTCCCCTGGGACTAAGGTAGGATATCTTCATGACGAAAACACCCAAGGTCACCCTTGTTACTTCCGCGAATATGCCGGGACTCTTCTCCGATGAAGGCGGGCTTCCCGACGCGCTAGCTGACCGCGGAATGGATCCCCAGATCGCGGTGTGGAATGACCCCACCGTTGATTGGGAAAAAGCTGGACTGTGCGTCCTTCGTTCGGTTGCCGACTATGCGACGCAGCGCCAGGAGTTTATTACGTGGGCACAGTCGGTTCCACGCTTGCTCAACAACGCCGATATTGTCGAGTGGAACACTGATAAGCACTACTTGAAGGACATGGAAGAGCTTGGCCTTCCCGTCATTCCAACGACCTGGCTTGAGCCTTCGCATGGATTCTCCAAGCATCAGGTGCACTCACGTTTCCCTGCTCTCGGTGACTTCGTTGTCAAGCCTGCTGTGTCTTCTGGTGTCCGCGATATCGGTCGCTACACAGCGATTGATACTCTCCAGCGTCAGGCTGCTTTGGCGCAGACGATCGACCTCTTGAACGAGGGGCGTTCCGTCATGCTCCAGCGTTACTTGGAGGACATCGACGTGCACGGCGAAATTTCCCTAGTGTTCTTCAACGGCTTGCTTTCGCACGCGGTCGAAAAGCGTGCGGTACTCCATCCTTCTTCCGTCACGGATCCTTCTATGCACGAGGCCGTGGTTACTGCGCGCCCCGCAGATGCTGAGTCATGGCAATGGGGCGAGCAGATTCGTCAAGTTCTACACAAGTACATGCGTGCACGCCTGGGACGTGACGAACTTCTGCTCTACAACCGCGTGGACTTGGTCCCCGACGGTGAAGGTTCTTTCCGTGTCATGGAAGTTTCAGCGACCGATGCTGATCTGTACCTTTCTGCCACGCCTGAGGCTTTGAACAACTTCGCCGACGCGATTTCGACTCGCGCTTTCTGGTGAGTGAGAGCGCGGTAAGGACGCGTTCAACATGAATTCTGGCTCTCCTGCCTTTGCGGTGGGGGAGCCGGTTTTGCGTATTGGGGAGTGAACTTCGTGGTAAGTGCCACGCTTATCGTTTCTGATTTCTCACTTTGCGTGCACTGATGTTAGAGTTTCTCCGTTGCGTTTTTCGCAGCGCTCAATGGTGGCTGTAGTTCAGTTGGTAGAGCACCTGGTTGTGGTCCAGGACGTCGCGGGTTCGAGTCCCGTCAGCCACCCGGATAGAAAAGTCCCGAAGCCTCTGGTTTCGGGACTTTTCTCATGTTGCGGTGCTAAAGTTTCGGCAATGCGTTGATGCGCAGTTGGCACACGTAGCGTTGACGAAGGAGTTCACGATGCCCAAGGTTCGCGCATATGCCTGCGATGACCCTCGTTCGATTTATCACCCAACCATCATTGATATTCGCGAGCCCGGCCCCGGAGAAGTGCTCTTTGATATTAAATATGCCGGAATCTGCCACTCGGATATCCACACTGCACGCAGTGAATGGGGACCGATCCCGTATCCCTTCGTTGGTGGACATGAGATCGCTGGCGTGGTGACCAAGGTCGGCGAAGGAGTCACGAATTTCAAGGTAGGGGACAGGATCGGCGTCGGTTGTTTGCAGGGCTCGTGCAGGCAGTGCGAGTACTGCACCGACGGGCACGAGCAGTTCTGTAATAATCCCCATGCCTACTGGACTTTCCGTGCAGGTCCTGACGGGAAGCCGACCGCTGGAGGCTATGCCCAGGCGATGACGGTACGTGCAGATTTTGGCTGCCATGTTCCTGATGAAATGGAACTCAGCGATGCCGCGCCTTTGATGTGTGCGGGAATCACCATGTACTCGCCGCTGCGCCGCTGGGGTGCGGGACCGGGAAAGAAAGTCGCCATCGTTGGCATGGGCGGCCTGGGACATATGGGCGTTCAGATCGCGGCCGCGATGGGCGCGGAAGTTTCGGTGATTTCTCATGGACGTTCCAAGGAGGAAGACGCACGTCGTTTTGGCGCCACTGCCTTCTATGCAACCTCGGAAGAGGGCACCATCGAATCTTTGGCCTCGTCTTTTGACATCATTATCTGCACGGTGAGCGCGGACGATTTGGATTACCCGGGACTTGTCCGTGCACTCAAGCCCTTCGGTGTCTTCGTTGACGTGGGCCTGCCCGAGAATCCGATGGTCATCCCCATGCGAGCGGTTGTCAATGGAAACAAGGTTGTTGCGGGATCCCAGATCGGCGGCATTGCTGAAACTCAGGAAATGCTGGAGTTTTGCGCCCAGCACGGCGTGCGTCCCGTGATCGAGATCATCGATGGTGATTCCATTACCGAGGCCTACGACAAAGTGGTGGCCTCGAAAGTGCGCTACCGCTTTGTGATTGATACTTCGACGTTCTAGGCCAGTTGCGCTGAGGAAGGTTTTAGCAAGTATGCGAAAGGAGCCCCGGAAAACCGGGGCTCCTTTTTCAGAGCGGATGACGGGAATCGAACCCGCACCATCAGCTTGGAAGGCTGAGGTTCTACCATTGAACTACATCCGCGTGCGGATCGATATTACCTGATTGTTTGCGCGATTGCGAAATTTAGGGTGAAGTCCCGTATTATGGGATCCGCAGACGAGAGTCTCACGGGGTGTAGCGCAGCTTGGTAGCGCATCTGCTTTGGGAGCAGAGGGTCGCAGGTTCAAATCCTGTCACCCCGACTTTTTATTGCCAGCCCGGCCACGGCCTCGTCAATTGGCCACCGTCGCGCGGGCGAAAAATGTGAAGCCCACAGCCAGCTAGCAGCTTTGGCGGGTGCTGTCGTAGACTAGTTCAGTTGAAATACGCCGTTTTGGCGTCCCAAGAAAAGACCTGGAGAATCCACGTGAAGAGCACTGTAGAGACCCTCGAGCCCACCAAGGTTCGTCTGACTGTTGAAATCCCCGTTGAGGAACTGAAGTCAGAAATGGACAAGGCGTACAAGAGCATCGCCAATCAGGTGTCCATCCCCGGCTTCCGTAAGGGTCACGTTCCCGCTCGCATCATCGACCAGCGTTTCGGCCGTGCAGCCGTCATCGAGCAGGTTGTCAATGAGGTTCTTCCCGGCCAGTACTCCGCTGCCGTGTCCGAGCACGAACTGCGCCCCATGTCCCAGCCCGATGTTGAGGTCACCGAGATCCCCTCGACCAGTGGCGAACTGACCGGTCAGGTCGTTTTCACCGCTGAGGTCGACGTCGTTCCTTCCTTCGAACTACCCGAGTACGGCAAGGACACCGTCATCGAGGTTGACTCCGTTGAGGTCACCGATGAAGACGTTCAGGCTGAGCTGGATGCTCTGCGTGGTCGTTTCGCTTCCCTCAAGCCCATCAAGCGTCAGGCAAAGACCGGCGACTTCACCACCATTGACCTGGTTGCCACCATCAACGGTGAAGAGGTTGACTCCGTCTCTGACGTTTCCTACGAAATCGGTTCGGGCACCATGCTCGACGGCCAGGACACTGCGCTTCGTAAGACCCACGCGGGCGACGTTGTCACCTTCACCTCCACCCTCAAGGGCGGCGAGCACGAAGGTGAAGAGGCCGAGGTGACCATCACCGTCAAGTCCGTCAAGGAGCGCGAGCTTCCCGAGGCCGACGACGATTTCGCGCAGATGGTTTCCGAATTCGACACCATCGATGAGCTCATGGAAGACCTCAAGAAGCAGGCCGCACAGACCAAGACTTCGCAGCAGGCACTTCAGGCACGTGATCGCCTCGTCGATGAGCTGCTTTC
Organism: Actinomyces sp. Marseille-QA0893; assembly: GCF_976954355.1. NCBI lineage: Bacteria > Bacillati > Actinomycetota > Actinomycetes > Actinomycetales > Actinomycetaceae > Actinomyces > Actinomyces sp. Marseille-QA0893. Next base: position 283,520 of record NZ_CDRJSY010000001.1, on the reverse strand, counting down.
GCGCACCGAGATCCTCCTCCCCGAGTCCGTGATCGAGCTCGAGCTCAACCACCGACTGGGCGCTGACGCTTCCGCGAAGGAAAAGAAGGAAGCTCGCGCGGCCATCGAGAAGGAATACCGCACCGAGATCCTCGCCGAAGAGCTCGCCAAGAAGAACGAAGTTCAGGTTGGCCAGCAGGAGCTTTTCGATTACGCCATCCAGATGTCCCAGAACTACGGCATGGACATCAACCGCCTCTTCTCGGATCCGCAGCAGATCTCCGCAGTGGTCGCCGATCTGGGCCGCGCAAAGGCTCTCATCGAGGTTCTGCGTGAGGTAACCGTGAAGGACACCGAGGGCAACCCCGTTGACCTGAGCGAATTCCTCGGCCTTGAGGATGAAGCTGCTGCTGAAGAAGCCGCAGCCGAGACTGTCGCCGAGGTCGAGAAGGCCGGCGAAGAACTCGCAGAGGAAAAGTGAGCTGCTGCTTTAAGCGCAACTGAGCTTTCCGCTGTGTAAAGCTCATGACTTGGTGTGGGTCGGAACCTGAGGGTTTCGGCCCACACGTCATATCTGCGCGAGATCGCCGCGATCTTTCCATGCGCCGTGAGCGAAAAGCGCTTTTTTAGAGCGCCAACTGGTGTCAGAACCGATAAGTTTGGATTCAGTGAGGTTCCATAACGGGAACCGGACCCTGAAATTGAAGGAGAGCGTGAATGGCTATTCAAGCCTCGGGCGGAAATGAAACGCCCATGGGACTGGGAGATTCGGTCTACCAGCGCCTGCTCAAAGAGCGCATCATTTGGCTTGGCGGCGAAGTGCGAGATGACAACGCAAATGCGATCTGCGCACAGCTCCTCTTGCTGGCTGCTGAAGACCCCGATCGTGATATCTACCTGTACATTAACTCCCCGGGTGGATCGGTCACCGCGGGCATGGCCATCTATGACACCATGCAGTACGTCAAGCCCGACGTCGTGACCGTTGGTATGGGCCTTGCCGCATCGATGGGTCAATTCCTGCTCACCGCCGGGGCTCCCGGAAAGCGTTACATCACTCCTCACACCCGCGTTCTGCTGCACCAGCCCCTGGGTGGTGCCGGAGGCAGTGCGACGGATATTCGCATTAATGCGGATTTGATCTTGGGCATGAAGAAGGAACTGGCACAGATCACCGCATCGCGTACCGGTAAGTCGGTCGAGCAGGTCGAGGCCGATGGCGATCGCGATCACTGGTTCACCGCTCAAGAGGCTCTGGAATATGGCTTCGTGGATCGCGTGATTGATAGCCCGCAGGAAATTGGCAACCGTGGAGGAGAAAACTGATGAGCACTCAGCCCTATTTCGACGCAGTTGCCCGTCAAATGCCCCAGGCGCGCTACGTTCTTCCGAACTTTGAAGAGCGCACCGCCTATGGTTTCAAGCGTCAAGATCCCTACGCAAAGCTCTTCGAAGACCGCATTGTCTTCTTGGGTGTGCAAGTTGACGATGCAAGTGCCGATGACATCATGGCTCAGCTCCTCGTCCTTGAGTCACAGGATCCGGATTCTCTGATCACCATGTACATCAACTCGCCTGGTGGTTCCTTTACCGCAATGACGGCGATCTACGACACCATGCAGTACATCAAGCCCCAGGTCCAGACTGTTTGCTTGGGACAGGCTGCTTCAGCTGCCGCCGTTCTGCTGGCCGCTGGCTCTCCCGGAAAGCGTTTGGCACTGCCCAATGCTCGAGTCCTCATCCACCAGCCTGCAATGGAGGGAATGCAAGGCCAGGCCTCGGATATCCAGATTATTGCGGACGAGATCGACCGCATGCGTCTGTGGCTTGAAGAGACGCTTTCGGCTCACTCAGGCAAGCCGGTCGAAGAGGTTCGTCGCGATATCGAGCGCGATAAGATCCTCACCGCCGCTCAGGCTGAAGAATACGGTCTGATTGACCAGGTTTTGGCTTCTCGTAAGGCTCACAGCTAGTGAACAACTGCGTGACTTTACTGAGTCGCTGTTAAGGAAGTGCGGGGGAGAGCGTTTTGGCGCTCTCTCCCGTTCCCATTGAATGATCGGTCTTACACTGTGCATCCCGCGCGTCAATTCGCTGTAGAGCACCGGGTGAATTAGGCTGGATTTCAGTAAAAGACCCCGTTTGGGGTGAAATTTTTCAGGAGGCATACGTGAGTCGATTGACCGACGGAGCTGAGGCCCTCAAGTGCTCTTTCTGCGGAAAGAGCCAGAAGCAGGTCCGCAAGCTCATTGGGGGATCCGGCGTTTACATTTGCAACGAGTGTGTCGACCTGTGCAACGAAATCATTGCCGAAGACACTGAACCGCAGAGCGCGCCCTCGGGTCTTCCTCTCCCAAAGCCTCGTGAAATCTTCGAATTCCTCGATTCTTGGGTGATCGGCCAGGACCGCGCCAAGCGTGCACTTTCTGTTGCCGTCTATAACCACTACAAGCGCGTGCGTTCGCGCGAAGCTGGCAACGAAGAAGATATGTACGGCACCAAGTCGAATATCTTGCTTCTAGGGCCCACGGGAACCGGTAAAACGCACTTGGCGCGCTGCTTGGCTCGACTTTTGGATGTTCCCTTCGCCATCGTGGATGCGACAGCATTGACCGAGGCCGGCTACGTGGGTGAAGACGTTGAGAACATCTTGCTCCGCTTGATCCAAGAAGCCGGCGGAGACATCAAGAAGGCCGAGCGCGGAATCATCTACGTCGACGAAATTGACAAGATTGGCCGCAAGGGTGAAAACGCGTCGATTACTCGCGATGTTTCAGGTGAAGGCGTGCAGCAGGCTCTTCTGAAGATTATCGAAGGAACGGTGGCCTCGGTGCCTCCGCAGGGTGGTCGCAAGCACCCGCACCAGCAGTTCTTGGAGATTGATACATCTGGAATCCTCTTCATCGCTGCCGGCGCATTCGCAGGAATTGAAGAAATCGTCAAGGCTCGTCTTGGTCAGCGTTCCACCGGTTTCGGTTCGGAATTGAAGTCTTCCGCTGAGATGGGCGACCTTTATGAATCCGTCACCGCCGAAGACCTTCACAAATTTGGAATGATCCCCGAGTTCATTGGACGTCTTCCCGTGCTGACATCCACGAAGGAACTCTCCGAAGAAGACCTCACTCGAGTGCTCACCGAGCCCACGAATTGCTTGGTTGCTCAGTATCAGCACCTCTTTGAGCTTGATGGCATTACCTTGGAGTTCACTCACGAGGCCTTGCTTGCCATCGCGGAGCTGGCGAACAAGCGTAAGACGGGGGCACGAGGTCTTTCTTCCGTTATGGAAGCAACTTTGTCGGACTTGATGTTTGACCTTCCCTCGCGTGATGACGTCTCCCGTGTCGTTGTCACTCGCGAGGCTGTGCTTGGACAGGGGAGCGCCGAGTTGTACGAGGTCGATCCTGCAAGCGTCCAGAGCGCCTAGGGGGAGTCATGCCGGACACGTCGTTGCCTCAAGAACTGATCGAGGCGCGCAAAACAATCGACAACATTGATGCTGCCCTCATTCACATCCTTGCCGAGCGTTTTCGCTGCACTCAAAAGGTCGGGCTCATCAAGGCTGTCCATGAACTTCCCCCTGCGGATCCTGCTCGTGAAAGCGTGCAGATTGCGCGCCTTCGCTCGCTGGCTACAGAGTCTGGTTTGGATCCTGATTTTGCCGAGAAATTCTTGAACTTCATGGTGCGCGAAGTGATTCGTCACCACGAGGATATTAAGGCTGCCTATGATCAGGCGGAGGGTGTGCCTGAATCACATTAGTGGAATTGATTCTCGATAACTTCTGGGTATAGAATGTTATCAAGTCGTTATCAAAAGATATCGAATTGTTATAAACTCTCCCAGGAGATTCGATGAAGAATCGTTCGTCACGCACCCTCGTAGTCGGCGCACTCGCACTGGTCTTCGCGCTTAGCGCTTGCTCGCAGGGAACGTCATCCTCATCGTCAGCATCGGCACGGTCAAAAGCCACCACTTCGAAGAGCGCAGCCCAGGCCTCGGGATCAAAAGACCCCAACATCGCCTTCGGACAGTGCATGCGAAACAAGGGCTTCGACGTGCCCGATACGGGTCTGACTCCCGACCAATTTGCCAATGCTTCCGACGCCTTCAATTCCGCTGTCAACGCGTGTATGGAAGAGGTTTCCTCACTCGTTGGAGAAGAGAACGACCTGACAAACGATCCGCACGCACGTGAGCTTTTAACAAAGGGGACTCAATGCCTGCGCGACCTGGGCTATGACGTTCCTGATCCGGGACAAAATGGCGTTGTCGACGTTCGGAATGTCCCCTCTGAAGCAGTCAGCAAATGCTTCGGAAGCGTCGGAGGCAACAAGTGACCACTCGTGAAAGCAGCACATACCGTCGTATAGGTGCGCTGGCTGCATCAATGGGGATGATCGTCTGCTCTCTTGCAGCGTGCTCAAGCAACTCCTCAGAATCAAACAATGCCCAGGAATTTAGCGGTGCAAGCGCGGAAATTACTCGCGGAGACCTTGTCGGTGAGACAACCGTCCAAGGAACCTTGCACTACGCCGACTCCTACACTCAGAAATCGAGCTTCGATGGTGTCATCACAGCTCTTCCAACTCCCGGTTCTACCCTCAAACAGGGGGAGAAGATCTACACGGTGGGCGGCGAAAGCAGCTATCTTCTCCACGGTTCTACCCCCGCATGGCGCAGCTTCGAAGCGGGGATGAGCAACGGAGAAGACATCCACCAACTCGAAGAGGCACTGTCTCAACTTGGCTATTTTGACGGGCAAGCGGATACCCATTTTGACTGGCGAACCCAAGCCGCTATTAACAAATGGCAAAAAGAACGGGGGCTGACCCAAGACGGTACGCTTCCGCTTGGACGTGTGCTCTTTGCTCCCGAAGACTTACGTATCGGTAGTCTCAAAGCCCGCGTCGGCGACGCTGTTTCCCAAGGGGGCGATCTCTTCTCGGCCTCGTCTTCCAGGCAGATCATTTCCGCAAACCTCAAGCTTTCCGACCAATCTCTGGGAGTCGTCGGTACCAAGGTGACCATCCGGCTCCCCGGCGCGCAAACAACGAAGGGCACCATCTCGTCCGTCGAGCCTCCGAAGGAGAAAGCAGGCGCTGAAGGGGCAAACGATTCACAGGCGACCAAGGATCGCATCATCCCCATCACCGTCACCCCTGATGACGCTGCCGCAACAGAGAAACTTCAAGAGGCATCTGTTTCACTGGGTATTACCTCCCAGACGAAAACGAATGTTCTTTCAGTGCCTCTGGGGGCCCTCGTGGCGATCACTCCCGACCAATTCGGTGTGGAGCTCGTCGGTGAAGATGGGAAAGTTACGCGAGTTCCGGTGCAAACCGGCCTCTTTGCTGGAGACAGGGTGGAGATCTCTTCCGATGATCTCCACGAGGGACAACGTGTGGCGGTGCCGAACCGATGAGCCCACTACTTGAACTTCGCGAGGTTCGTCGCAGCTACGGTTCTCCGCCCGTCACTGCCTGCGATGGAGTGAGTTTGAGTGTTGACCAAGGAGAATTCGTCGCCATCGTCGGCCCATCAGGATCGGGGAAGTCAACCCTCCTTAACCTGATTGGTACCCTGGATCGTCCGGACTCGGGAGCGGTCATCATTGAAGGAATGGACGTTAGCGATCTAGGTGACGCAGAACTGTCCGGGGTGCGTGCATCCCTTATCGGCTTTGTCTTCCAGCAATTCCACCTCTCGCCGGGAGTTACTGCCTTGGACAATGTCGCCGACGGACTGCTCTACCGGGGTGTCCCGCGCGCGAAACGGCGCGAGAAAGCGCGAGAAGCTCTTGAAAAGGTCGGGCTCGGACACCGAATCGAGCACCGTCCGCACCAAATGTCCGGAGGTGAGCGCCAACGCGTGGCTATTGCTCGCGCATTGGTCGGATCACCGGCGCTGCTCCTTGCTGACGAACCCACTGGTAACCTCGACTCGCGCTCAGGAGAAGCAATCGTTTCACTCCTGCGCGAACTCAATGATTCGGGGACGACGATCATCGTCATCACGCACGACAACGATCTCGCGGCCTCGCTTCCGCGCCAAGTCATGATTCGTGATGGGAAAGTGGTTTCTGACTCTGCAGACGAGGTGAAGCAATGAGCCTTGATAGGGACACAATTACCCACGCCTCGTGCCTGCGTGGCAGTGACGTCGCGCGCTTGGGGGTAAGTGGCCTTCGCGCGAGGCCAATGCGCGCAATCCTTTCGGCCTTGGGGATCGCGATTGGTATCGCCGCCATGGTCGGCGTTGTCGGGGTGTCGGCCTCGTCCCAGGCACGTCTTCATGAACAGCTCCAAGCGCTGGGAACCAATATGCTTACGGCTCGCTCAGGTGCTGATCTTTCCGGTGCAAACCTGATCCTTCCCGAAGACTCAGTGGGACGCATGCGGATGATTCCGGGAGTAACCGATGCTTCCTCGACGTCCACTTTGTCAGGAGTTTCGGTGTACCGCTCGCGTTTGATTGATCCAAATGCAACGGGTGGCATTTTGACGATGGCTGCGCCAACGAATCTGCTGGATGTTGTTTCGGCGAAAGTTGCGCGTGGAACGTGGCTGAACGAGGCGACATCACGGTATCCGGGTGTCGTATTGGGATCGAAAGCTGCGGATCTTTTGGGGATTACCACTCCGGGAACCCAAGTATGGCTGGGGAATACCTCCTTCACCGTGCTCGGGATTCTTGAGCCCTCGCCTTTGGCGGAAGAACTCGATAACGCAGCTCTTATCGGAATCCCGGTGGCTTCTCAGCTTTTCGGGGCAGGACAAGCTCCAACGACGATTTATGAACGATCTTTGGATTCTGAGGTCGAAAACGTTCGAGAACTCATTGGTCCAACACTGGCTCCTCAAGGGGCGACCGGTCTGAAAGTCTCACGTCCATCGGATGCACTGGCTGCAAAGAACGCAGCCGATCAGACTCTGACAACCCTTCTGGCAGGCGTTGGCTCTATCGCCCTGCTGGTCGGCGGGATCGGGGTCGCAAATACGATGATCATCTCCGTCCTTGAACGTCGCCGTGAAATCGGGCTGAGGCGTTCCCTGGGAGCCAAACGGGGACATATCTGCATGCAATTCCTTGCTGAGGCTCTGCTCCTCTCCTTCCTTGGCGGATGCGTGGGATGTGTGATTGGCGCGGCGGTCACATGGGGAATGTGTCTCGCATACGGATGGCCCGTCACTATTGCGTGGTACGTCATCGCCGCTGGCCTCGGGGCTCCATTGGTCATTGGAGCAATTGCAGGTCTTTACCCGGCCCTGCGGGCGGCACATACGCCGCCAACTGCTGCTTTGGCCTCGCAATAAAAGAAAACCCGGTGCATCGTCGTGGTGAGCGATGTACCGGGTTTTCTTTGCAATTAGTCTTGCTTAGCCGTTTTGAACGGGACCTCCGTAGATGTCGTCAATAACGTCGGCGTAGCGCTCAAGCACAGCCTTTCGCTTGACCTTGAGTGAAGGTGTCAGCAACCCATTGGCTTCCGTGAAGTCGGTGGTTAACACGCGAATCTTTCGGATCGATTCTGCGCGCGAAACATGCTCATTTGCGCGATCGACCGCACGCTCCAAAGCTGAGAGGACCTCGATATTAGTCGCGGCCTCGCCAATCGACATCGGCGGTAGACCGTGGTTTTTCAGCCACAGTTGCAGCATCTCTGCATCCAAAGTGATCAGTGCGGAGATGAAGGGACGCTTATCGCCAACGACGACGACCTGCGAGATCAGGGGATGGCCACGCAAGGGGTCTTCCAAGGAAGCGGGCGCAACATTCTTTCCGCCCGCGGTGACAATAATGTCCTTTGCGCGACCAGTAATGCGGACGTATCCGTCGCGGTCAAGAGAACCCAAGTCTCCGGTCTTGAACCAGCCGTCTTCAGTGAAGGAGGCGGCAGTGGCCTCGGGATTGTTGTGATAACCGCGGAAAACCGAGGGGCCTTGAATGAGAATTTCACCTTCGTCGGAGATCCTCACCGAGAGAGGAGGAAGAGGCGGACCAACGGTTCCAATCTTGGACAGTCGGGGAGTGTTAACCGAAAGTGGGCCAACCGTTTCGGTCAAGCCATAACCTTCGAGAACGGGGAGTCCAAGTCCCGTGTAGAAATGTGCCAGCCTGGTCGAAAGGGGCGCACCACCTGAAATGATGAAGCGCGCGTTTCCGCCAACCAACTGAAGGATCTTCGAGTAAACCAAGTGCGACGCTGCCGCGTGCTGCATCTTCAAACGCCTTGAGGGGCCTTCAGGGGTTTCAAGTGCCTGAGAATACTGAACCGCCACATTGGCTGCCCATCGGAAGATCTTCTGTTTACCGCCACGACCGGCCTTCGCGTCGGCTGAGTTGTAGATCTTCTCAAGAACTCGAGGAACCACCAGGAGGTATGAGGGTCTGAAAGTCGCAAGATCAGGAAGGAGATTCTTGGTGTCGGGAGTGTGTCCCAAAATCCCTTCGCCGCTGAGCTGGAAAACCTGGAGGAAGCGCGCGAATACGTGGGCAAGGGGGAGGAAAAGCAAGAGACGTGAGTCTTTGCCCATCGCGACCTCAGGCATCCACGCGTGGGCGTTGAGCGCGAGCTCGGTGAAATTCCCATGCGTGATTTCTGTGCCCTTGGGGCGTCCGGTTGTTCCCGATGTGTAGACGATTGTCGCCAGATCATCGGTCGTCAGTGCTTGAGTACGCTGGGCAACCATTGTGCGCGGGATCGTCACGCCCGCATCGCGGATGGTTTGCATCGCCTCGGCATCAAGGGAAAGCAGTGTGATGTCGCTGCGTCCGAGGCGGCGGCACGCTGATTCCGCGAGCTCGCGTTGAGTCACGGTTTCGGTGATCACTGCCCGGACGTTTGCGTCTTGAATGATGTATTCAATCTGCTCGCCTGAGGAAGTTTCGTAGATCGGCACTGGAAGGAGCCCCGCGCACCACGAGGCGTAATCCAGAAGCGTCCATTCGTAGCGGGTGCGCGACATGATCGCGAGCGCATCGCCTTGTTCGAGGCCTAGCCCGATTAATCCCGCTGCCGTTGCCTGAACGTCTTCGTAGAACTCCGCGGCGGTCATGTTCTGCCAGGTATCGCCCATTTCGAGTTTGCGGGCAATCAAAGGGCGGCGCGCCGAACGCTGGACGCGGCGTGCAAGAAGATGGGGGATTGTTGTGTTTTCGTCGATGCGCACCAAAATGGGTGCATGCCACTCAAGTGCCTGAGTTTCGCCATCAATTTCAAGCGATTCTCCGGACTCGGGGGAGGAAATGGAAACGGAGGTTTCGTCAGCGGGCAAGGCCAGCAGCTCAGGATCTTCGTCGGACATGGTTTTAGTTTACGTGTCGAGAGGCGCGAGGGTGGCGATCTTGCCAGCGAGATCCCCAAGACGAGAGGTGCCCGGCGGCAATCGCGCGCCCCTGCTGCGCGGCAATTTCCTTCACGAGGCCCTGTTGGGTCACCCATCCTAGGAAGTGGGGCGTGGGGGAGTCCCCGTCGATGACCGCGAGTGCCCAGGGATTATCAGGAGCACTCAGGCGAGCAAGGACTTGAGATGGACGAGCTGACTGGGAGATCGAGGAGGACTCATCCAAAGCAAGAGAACTGATCTGAGTATGTGGGGGAAGACCTCGAGAAAGATAGGAAGCGAGTTCGCTCAAGGTGAGCATTCCGAGATATCGAGGCGCTTCTTGGTAACGGTCCTTCGCTGCGATTACAGGAAGGCAGGGGACAGGACTTGACTGGAAATACTCCTGTGCCTGCATCAATGTCATGTCCTCGGTCAAGATGCGGCTGGGTGCGGTCATGAGCTGGCGAGCGCTTCGGCGTCCGAGCAAGGTGTCGTCGACGGGTTCGTGGAGGACATCGCCTCGGCGGCGAAGCTTTTCTGTGTAAATCGTCGAGCGAGTGAAGAAACGGGAAACAAAGGTTGCGATGATGACGGCCAACATCATGGGCATGATCAGGGAGTATTGTCCGGTCATTTCAACGATGATGAGGACCGCTGTCATGGGGGCGCGTGCGGCACCGGCAAAGGCAGCTCCCATTCCGATGACGCCGAAGATCGCGCTTTGTGAGGCAGCCCAGGGATCGACAAGCTGCCCAAAAATCATTCCAGTCATTGCACCCATGAACAAGGTTGGGGCAAAGACTCCGCCCGATCCGCCGATGCCGATGGTGTAGGAGGTGTAGAGGATCCGACCGAGGAGCAAAAGAGCGAGGAAGGGAATCGAGTAGGAGCCAAAGATCGCTGAAATTTCGATTGGGTAACCCGAGCCGTACATGTATGGGAAGCAAATGAGAGCTCCGCCAAGGGCAATGCTCAAAACCGCTGGTCGAGACCAATTGGGAAGTGGAATTCGAGCCCAGAAGGCATCGATCCAGTCTTCGCTGAGGTAGAGGAACTTCGAGAAGGCAAGGCCAACAAGGCCCGCAATAATTCCGAGGATCGCAACCCATCCGATATCGGGGAGGGACTGCAAGGGGAAAGTTCCGCCCAAATCAATGAGGGGATGATCTCCACTTGCTGCGCGTGCAACCAAAGAGGAGAGGACAGATGAAACGACGACATACCCGAACGCCTCGGCGGTGAAACGGGTCAAGATCACTTCAAGAGCGAAGAAAGCGCCAGCAAGGGGAGCATGGAAAGTCGCCGCGATTCCCGCAGCGCTTCCGCAGGCAGCCAGCATGATCACGCGCTCTTTGGGCAGACGGAGCGAAGCGGCGAATGAAGAGCCTAATGATGCGCCAACTTGAACGATTGGGCCTTCGCGCCCCGCTGAACCTCCGCCGCCGATGGTGAGAGCAGAAGAAATGAGTTTGACGACCGCGACTTTGGAAGGGATATAACCGCCCTTTTGCTGGACCGCGAGCATGACTTCGGGGATCCCGTGTCCCTTCGCAGAAGGTGCGAAGCGGGAGATGAGAGGCCCGTAGATCAGCGCCGAGATCACTGGGGCGAAGAGAAGGAAGATCCAGGCTGGGATGGGGAGATGGCCATGAGGGCTGCCAATGTGCTGTGTGTAGTCCCAGTAGCCTGTCGTTACCCAGGTCCATGCGCCGATCATGGCGTTGAAAAGGACGGCTGCGGCACCAACGATTGCTCCCACAATCGCTGCGACAACGGCGAGTAGTGATCGGTGGGCTGCGCAGACATGCCCGATGCGTGTCATGCGTCCGGGTTGAGGAGAGTCCTTCTTTTCACTCACCCAAACATGGTAGTCCCGGTCGCTTGCACTTCAGCGGGACTTGAAAGACCCGAGGTCGTGATGGACATCACAAGGAAAAATGGGGTATTCGAGTCCCACTTGGGACTGCTGACACCGCGAAGATCAGGGGAGAGGCAATAGGCTTAAGGGGTAACGATCATCAGATCGTCGCGGCGCTGTGCGTCGCACGAAATAACTGAAGGAGTGCCCAATCATGGCAGAACCTCGTATTGTCACCGTCACCGGTGCAGCCGGAAACATCGGTTACGCCCTTCTTTTCCGCATCGCCTCGGGAGCTGTCTTCGGACCCGATACCCCCGTCAAGCTCAACCTGCTTGAGATCCCCCAGGGCGTGAAGGCTGCTGAAGGCACCGCAATGGAGCTGGATGACTGCGCATTCCCGCTGCTCGCTGGTGTCGATATCTTCGATGACGCCACTGCAGCATTCCAGGGAACCAACGCTGCCTTCCTCGTGGGCGCAATGCCTCGCCGTGCAGGCATGGAGCGCGCCGATCTGCTCGAGGCAAACGCCGGCATCTTCGGTCCTCAGGGCAAGGCCATCAACGACGGTGCAGCTGAAGACGTGCGCGTCCTGGTCGTTGGCAACCCGGCCAACACCAACGCCACCATCGCTGCTCACGCAGCAGGTGACGTTCCCGCATCGCGCTTCACCGCCATGATGCGTCTGGACCACAACCGCGCAGTGTCGCAGCTGGCACACAAGACCGGTGCAGCTGTGGCCGACGTCAAGAACCTGGTTGTTTGGGGTAACCACTCCGCTGACCAGTACCCCGATGTCTCCTACGCGACCGTTGGCGGACAGGCTGCTTCCGGGCTTGTTGACGAGGCCTGGCTCTCGGATTACTTCCGTCCGACCGTTGCCAAGCGTGGCGCGGCCATCATCGAGGCTCGCGGCGCCTCCTCGGCCGCTTCCGCAGCAAACGCTGCAATCGACCACATGCGCGATTGGGTGCTGGGAACCCCCGCAGGGGAGTTCACCACTGCCGCCATCATGACTGATGGAGAGCACTACGGTGTTCCCGCCGGCCTGTGCTTCGGCTTGCCCGTCACCTCTGATGGTGGCGAGTGGCAGGTTGTCGAAGGCCTGGAGGTTTCTGAGGCAACTCGCGCTGGCATCGATCACAACATTGCTGCCCTCCAGGACGAATACAACACCGTCAAGGAGCTCGGCTTCATTAAGTGATCTCGCCGAAACTTACGGTTTGACTAAGAGTCGGTTCGCCTGACTTTCTTGGTCTAACGGCTTGAGGGGCGCCGCATTGCGGCGCCCCTTTTGTCTACTCACGTGCTGCTTTCTATGCCTCACTTCTCTGGCGGATAACGCGCTGCCGCGCTGGGGTTGAGCCGGCTTTTGGCCTCGAGGCCAGAGCCTCCCAAGCCACGCACCCGCAGAAGAAAAGTCCTGAAGCTAGGGCAATGCACCCACCCGAGGACAGCTCGGCAATAAGAGAAATCCCGAAACCACAGGCCGAGATCGCAAGAGCAGCGAACACTGAAGCGACCATCAAGACCCCGGGGCGGGAAATGAAGCGCATTAAACCGGCGCTTGGTGCAACCAGCAAAGCCAGTGGAAGCAAAGTTCCTACCGCGGGAATCATCACGATGACACAAACCGTGATAAGAGCGGAAATAAGCGCGTCGGTTAACGCAAAGGCGCTGGGGGAAGAGCGGAAAGCTGCTCGGTAGCCCTGTACGTCGAAAGACAAGAAAAGAATATGGCGTCCGCGTAGCCCGAGAAGACAGAGTGCTCCAAGCGTTGCTGCGCCGGCCAATGCAATATCCATCGGAGTCACGGTCATGATTGACCCCGTGAGGAAGCTCGAAATCTGCAGGGGCAAGGGGGCAAACCACTTTGAAAGGAAATAGCCCAAGGCAAAACTGAAGGTCAAGACGACCCCGGCAGCGGCTCCGCTCGAGACTCCTGGGATTCGCGCCAGAGCACTCATCAACGCAGAAAGCGGCAAACACAAACCCAGAGCGCCCAAGAATACACAGAGGGCAAGAATGCTGTGATCCCTGGTGAAAGCGGATGCACACACGACACCGATCACCGCACCCGGAAAGGCTCCGTGTGTGATCGACTCAGCAAAGAACACGCGCCCGCGCAGGACAGTCATCGTCCCAACGATCCCAGAGAGAATCCCCAGTAGCGCTAGTTCGCACAGAGGAAGGAGAAGGATCGCTAACATGTCGTCACTCGCTTTCGTGCTCTGTGCAGTCCGACGATGAGTGCGCATAGAGCCACTTGGGTCAGAGCAACCGAGGCTTGGGGTGAAGTAGGCCGGGAAAGAGGAATCAAAAGAGTCACCATCCCCAGCGCACCACCCGCGCAGGAAAGAACTACCGAATAGGCCAGCATCTGCCTCGGCGATGAGGAAAGAAGTCGGGCGGCGAGTGCGGGGACAATGAGGTATCCCACGACCAAAAGAACACCGATTGCCGAGGCCCCCGCAACGACGATTGCGCACATCGAGGCGTTGAGGCAGACATCGCAGAGCGTCGTGGGTACTCGCGCGGCGCCAGCTCCCGCACTGTCAAATGCGCACATGAGCTGAGCACGCCACGAAAGAAGGACTAGGACGCAAGCGAAAAGACAAAACACGAGGGAAATCACCATGCGCTGGGGAGTAACCTCCAGAAGGCGGCCAAACATCAAGGCCTCCATTTGTCCTGACATATCGCCTTTTTTCAGCGAAATGATGACGCCGAGCGCGAAGAAGGAGGTCAGGACAACTGCCGCAGCGGCCTCGTGCGCGCGGTGTCGCATCGCCCAGGTCAATGCGGCGGCAACGAATATCGCGCAGATTCCTCCGCCCGCGGGGATCCAATCGATACCGCCGAAAACCGCGCCGACGACGATCCCGGGGAAGATCGAGTGGACCGAGGCCTCAGCGCCGAATTGCCAGTTGCGCAGATTGACCAGGGTTCCAACCACGCCTGCTGCAATTCCGAAGAAAAGAAGGAAGAGCAGGGGGCGGAGGAAAAAAGGAGACTGCCACAGGGGGAGAGCATGTGCGATCGCGTTAAACACTGTGAATCCCGCCGAAAGCTTCATTGATGATCTCTGGACGGAAAACCTGGGAGGTCGGCCCATAGGCAACCTGGCGCCCCGCAACGATCAGGCTCTCATCGCACACTTCGGTTGCGACCCGATAGTCATGGGTTGAAATCATGAACGCAGTTTCCTGAGCTTTTGCTTGGCTGATGAGCGAGAGAAGAGCTTCGCGGTTGGGCTCATCCAAACCGTTGAAAGGTTCGTCAAGCAATACCAGACGAGGCTTGGCAACCAAGGCGCGCGCGACCAGAACGCGTTGGCGTTGGCCGCCCGAGAGGGTCCCAAAGCGCTCGCGGGCGCGATCGGCTAAGCCAATCTGTTCTAATGCTGCGCTGACCTCTTCTTTCTGTTCACGGCTGAGTGGACGCAGAGGCTTTGTCTTGGGGTACATTCCCATTTCGACGACCTGACGAAGGTTGATTGGGAAACTCAGGTCGATGTCGCTGTTTTGTGGGACGTAGCCGAGGAAATCCAGCGGGCAGCTCAGTTCTCCGGAGATGAGTTGGGCGCTTCCCAAGAGCGCTCGCATGAGCGTTGTCTTTCCCGATCCATTTGGACCGATCAAAGCGAGGGCATGTCCGGGGCTGAGCGAGAGGGTGATTCCCGTCAGGACCGGTGTCTGGGAATAGCCGATGCTGGCATTTTTGGCTGAGAAGACAGTGGCGCCAGCATCGCGGCCCTCGTCAGGCTCCGAAAACATAGGAGCGTCTGCGTTCATCATGCTCGCCTAACGCGTGAGTTGCTCGGGCAGGGGAGCAAGCGTTCCGTCCCATGCCCGTGTCATGGTTGTGACGTTATGGATGATCGAGCCGATGTAGGTTTCTCCTTCGCTTCCCACGGGGCCAAGTGAATCCCCGTAGAGTGCGTCGTCGCCGATGATGGCCTTGACTCCAGCGGCGCGCGCAATCGTTTCAATCGACTTTGAGTTATTGGAGTTCTCAGCGAAAATCGCGCTCGCTCCGGATTTCTTCACTTCCTCGGTTGCCTGTGCGATGTGCTCAGCGGTTGCATCCTGCTGTTCGTTGAAATCAGACAGTGCAGCACCGATAAAACGAATGTCGTAGCGTTTCGACAAGTATCCGAAGGCATCGTGGGAGCTAAAGAGGACGCGCTTATCAGCGGGAACGCTGTCAAAGCTGGCCTTCGCCCACGCATCGAGGGAATCGATACGCTTTGCGTATTCTTCGGTTGCCGCACTGTATGCCTCGGCGTGATCGGGGTCCGCCGCTGAGAGGAATTCACCGATGTTGCGAACCTGCAGGGCTGCGTTCGCTGGAGAGGTCCAGACGTGAGGATCGTAGGCGAACTGCGGCTCACTTTCTCCTTCCTCTGGCGGGAAAGGCCAGGGTGCGGCCTCGACAGTGTGCGTGCCACGGGAAACGGAATAGGGGAGTTGCTTGTCGCGCTGTTCCTGACCCTGGGGATCCTTGAGGTCGACGGCAGTGAGAATTCCCGAGGTTACTCCCATCGTTCCCTTGAAACCAGAGGCGCTCACGGCCTGATCCAGGAAGTGCTCGAGGTCGACGCCCGAGACGAGCAAGACTTTCGCCTGAGAGAGTGCTTGCAATTGCTGGGGAGTCATTTCGTGCTCGTGTGCCGAGGCGTTGGGGGCAAGCAGGCACGTGAGCTGCACTTTTGCGCTGGCTTTCTCAGTGGGTGCCCCGATATGGGATTGCGTTCCCGAGGCATCAGTTTTATCGAGCGATATGGAGTTTTGAGCCGAGGGCTGCTGCGCAATTTGGGTGACGTAGTCACAGATCTGGGTGGTGCTTGCAACCAAGGTGAGTGAGGGGGCGTCTGACTGTGAAGACGCAGTTGAGCACGAGGCGAGAGAAGTTGCGCCCAGTAGGCAGACCGCTGCGGCGGCTAGAAATGAACGCGAGTAAGCGACGGACATTGAAGTTCCTCTTCATTGGGGTGATGTTTACTTATATCTTTATCGAAGTTCGTACGACCGAACTTTGATAAAGGTTATCGCAATTCGTGGAAGTTAGGTAGGCCTTTGTTCCCTGAGGTGGGAAAGTACATCACCCCTCAAGGTGCGCAGCGCCCGCTATGCACGTCATTTTTGGGCGTGATCTTGCCAAATTGGCGCTGTGGGGTAAGGTTGATCCAAATTCGCCGGGCACGCGTGGCCCCCGGACTTGCAGAAGGACTGAAGATGGATACGCTCAACGATTTGCCACTGCGCCAACTCGACCCTGAAATTCAAGCGGTTCTGGATCAAGAGCTGGAACGCCAGCAGAGCACGCTCGAAATGATCGCCTCGGAAAACTTTGTTCCGCGTGCGGTTCTTGAAGCGCAGGGATCTGTCCTGACCAACAAGTACGCCGAGGGCTACCCCGGTCGTCGCTACTATGGTGGATGCGAGTTCGTCGATGTTGCGGAATCCCTTGCGATTTCGCGCGCGAAGGAAGTCTTTACCGGCGCGGACTACGTCAACGTCCAGCCTCACTCGGGTGCGCAGGCGAACGCGGCGGCTCTCATGGCAATGGCGAACGTGGGAGATACTCTCCTCGGTCTCTCCCTTGCCCATGGCGGCCACCTCACTCACGGCATGCGCATCAACTTCTCGGGTAAGAACTACCACGCTGTTGGTTACGAGGTTGATCCGCAAACCATGCGCATTGAGCCTGAGCAGGTTCGCGAGGCCGCGCTTCGTGAGCGTCCCCGCGTGCTGATCGCGGGATGGTCGGCCTACCCTCGTCACCTTGACTTCGCTGCGTTCCGCGAAATTGCGGACGAGGTCGGTGCGGCGCTGTGGGTCGACATGGCGCACTTTGCTGGCTTGGTTGCTGCAGGCTTGCATCCCTCCCCGGTTCCTCACGCCGATATCGTCACCACGACCGTCCACAAGACTTTGGGCGGGCCTCGTTCGGGAATGATCCTCTCTTCTCGCGGCGAGCAGTGGGGCAAGAAGCTTGACAGTGCGGTTTTCCCTGGTCAGCAGGGTGGTCCGCTGATGCATGTCGTCGCAGCGAAGGCGATTTCCATGAAGGTCGCTCAGACAGAGGAATTCAAGGATCGTCAGCAACGCACCCTTGATGGTGCGCGAGCGATTGCTGAGCGCCTCTTGGCGCCCGATGCACAGGCAGCGGGAATTCGCCTTGTCACGGGTGGTACCGATGTGCACCTCGTCTTGGTGGACTTGGTGAACTCCTCATTGGATGGCCAGCAGGCAGAAGACCTGCTCCACGAGGTTGGCATTACGGTCAATCGCAATGCGGTGCCTTTCGATCCGCGTCCCCCAAGGGTGACCTCGGGTCTTCGCATTGGAACCCCTGCGCTGGCAACGCGCGGTTTCAGCGTTGCTGATTTCGAAGAGGTTGGCGACATTATCGCGACTGCTCTCATTCAGGGCGCAAGCGGAAGTGTCGATGTCGATGGATTGCGTGCACGCGTGCGCGCTCTCACCGATGCTCACCCCTTGTACGCGGGGCTCAATCAATGAGAGCTCCGTGGGAAGGTGATGCTCGGGTTCTGGACGGCACGGCGTGCGCGGCTCAGATCAAAGATGAGCTTCGAGGCCGAGTCCAGGCCTTGCGCGAAAAGGGAGTAGTCCCGGGCCTTGGTACCGTCTTGGTCGGGGAGGATCCCGGTTCGGTCGCTTACGTGGCGGGTAAACACCGTGACTGCGCGGAAGTGGGTATTGAATCGATTCGCGTCGATTTGCCCGCCGAGGCTTCGCAGGAGGAAATCCTTGCGGCAGTCGAAAAGCTGAACGCTGATCCCGCTTGTACGGGTTTCATTGTTCAGCTGCCACTTCCACGTGGCGTTGATACCAATCGAATTCTCGAGGCGATCGATCCGGATAAGGACGCCGATGGTCTGCACCCGACAAATCTTGGGCGACTCGTGCTGCGGGGGAGTGAAGCTATTACCTCTCCTCTGCCATGCACGCCGCGTGCTGTCATCGAATTGATCGAGCGCAACGGGATCGATCTGAACGGTGCGGATGTATGCGTTGTTGGGCGAGGCGTCACGGTTGGGCGATCAATCGGGCTTTTGCTCACGCGTAAGGATGTCAACGCCACAGTGACTATCTGCCATACGGGGACCCGTGATTTGGCGATGCATACTCGAGCTGCGGATGTTGTTGTCGCAGCAACAGGCTATGCGGGGCTTGTTACTCCTGATATGGTGCGACCTGGCGCGGTGGTTCTTGATGTCGGTGTCTCTCGCGTGGTGGACCCAAACACTGGGAAAGCGCGTTTGATGGGAGATGTGGCCGATGGTGTTGATCGCGTCGCTGCTTGGCTCTCCCCTAATCCTGGGGGAGTGGGGCCGATGACGCGCGCCCTCCTTCTGATGAATGTTGTCGAGGCCGCGGAGCGCTGCGTGAAAGGCTGAGCACTCGCCTCATCGATCTCTTCACACTGAAAGCCTGGGTTGTCCCCCAGGCTTTCAGTGTGTTCTGTGTCACATGTGACGAATATTTCAGGAATATATTCTTTTGTTTACTTATCGGACAAATTCGGCCGCTCTACTCTGGTCGATATATTTCGCGGCAATAAGGGACTTTCGTCTGCATATTTATGCAGTCTGAGAATTTTCACAGCTTTGGATAAGTGATTTTTCTGAAACGAAGTGGTACGCTTGTTCCATCTCCAGGTGATCTAACTCATGATGCGATGAAGCAGAAGAGGACCACAAGAAATGCAACCAAGTGTAACTTCCGAGATTGGGCGCTTGCGCCAGGTGATTATCCATCGCCCCGGACGCGAAATGCTGCGCCTGACCCCGTCGAATATGGAACATCTCCTTTTCGATGACATGCTTTGGCTTGAGCACGCTCAAGCAGAGCACGATGACTTCGCGAACTCTCTGCGTACTCAGGGAACGGAGGTCCTCTACTTCCAGGATCTGCTGGCCGAAGCAATGGATATTCCTGCTGCTCGTCAGCATGTGCTGACCTCGGTATTCACCGAAGAGAGCCACGGCGTTGCGATCGCTGAAGCGATGCGCGCTTACGGTGAATCTCTTACCGGAGCTCAGCTGGCAGAACTCATGGTCGCAGGCCTGACCAAGGAAGAATTCGCCGAACTCAACCTCGGCCCCATCTCTTCCGTGATCTACGACGCAATGGGTCCGACTTCCTTCATCGTTGCCCCTCTGCCGAATCACCTCTTCACTCGCGACACCTCCTGCTGGGTTTACGACGGTGTTGCAATCAACTCGATGCGCAAGGAAGCACGTCGCCGCGAGACCATTAACTACGAAGCGATCTACAACTACCTCCCGCGTTTCCAGGACCCCTCGATCAAGAAGTGGTGCAATGGCAACGAGGCAGGCCCGGCAACCGTTGAAGGCGGAGACGTCCTGGTTATCGGAAACGGCTCTGTGCTGGTCGGCATGAGTGAACGCACCACCCCCGCCGGTGTTGAGCGCATGGCTCGCCGTCTCTTCGGCAACAGCGAGGTCAAGCAGGTTATCGCCTTGGATATGGCCAAGGAACGTGCACAGATGCACCTCGATACTGTCATGACCCAGGCCGACTACGGAGTCTTCACGAAGTACGCCGGCATGGGAATGGTTGAATCCATGACCCTGACCTCCGACGGTGAAGGCGGCATCAAGGTCGCAGCCCACGATCCTCAGGACATGCACAAGGTCATCGCACACGCCCTTGGCCTCGACGATATCAAGGTCCTGACTCCTCCGATGGACGCCCTCGCGGCAGAACGCGAACAGTGGAACGACGGTTCCAACGTCCTCGCTGGCGCCCCCGGCGTTGTCTACGCCTACGAGCGCAACATCACCACCAACGACTTCTTGACCGAAAACGGCATCACAGTGATCACTGTCCCAGGCGACGAGCTTGGCCGAGGCCGTGGTGGCCCGCGCTGCATGTCGTGCCCGGTCGTGCGTGAAGCGGTCTGAGCGGCCTGCCCTCCACGCGGAAGAAAACAACAAAACTCTCTGAAAGGAAACAACAATGGAGTTCCCCCTGCACGGACGTCACTTCTTGAAGGAAACCGACTTCACCGTTGAAGAGTGGCTCTACCTTCTGGATCTGGCAGCCGAACTGAAGGCCGCAAAGAAGGCCGGCCGCGAGGTTAAGTACCTCGTTGACAAGAACATTGCGCTGATCTTCGAAAAGACCTCGACCCGTACCCGCTGCTCCTTCGAGGTTGCAGCATACGACCAGGGCGCACACGTCACCTACCTCGATCCCACCGGCTCCCAGATGGGCCACAAGGAATCCGTCGCCGACACCGCTCGCGTTCTCGGCCGCTTCTACGATGGCATCGAGTTCCGTGGCTCCAAGCAGGCACACGTTGACGAGCTTGCCGCTCTGTCCGGTGTTCCGGTGTGGAACGGTCTGACCGATGACTGGCACCCCACCCAGATGCTCGCTGACCAGCTGACCATGCTCGAGGCCTCCGGCAAGAAGCCGAACGAAATCAGCATCGCTTACGTGGGCGACGCCCGCAACAACGTCGGCAACTCGATCCTCATCTCCTGCGCCATGATCGGCATGGATGTCCGCATGGTTGCCCCCAAGGAACTCTTCAACGCTCCCGAGGTCGTTGCAGCTGCTGAAGAACTCGCAGCAAAGTCCGGTGGTAAGGTCCTCGTCACCGACAACATCGAAGAGGGCGTTAAGGGCGCAGACTTCATCTACACCGACATCTGGTTGTCGATGGGTGAAAGCAAGGAAAAGTGGGACGAGCGCATCGCTCTGCTCCGTCCCTTCCAGGTCAACGCAGAGCTCATGGCAGCAACCGGCAACCCGGATGTCAAGTTCCTGCACTGCCTGCCCTCCTTCCACGACATCAACACCACCGTTGGCCAGGACATCTTCGAGAAGACCGGCATGGGCAACGGCTTGGAAGTGACCAACGACGTGTTCGAGTCGCCCGCTTCGATCGTCTTCGATCAGGCTGAGAACCGCATGCACACCATCAAGGCCGTCATGGTCGCCACCCTCGGAGAAGAAAAGTAACATGCGCATCGTAGTTGCACTGGGCGGCAACGCCCTCCTCAAGCGCGGCGAAAAGCCCGACGCTCGCAACCAGATTGAAAACGTCAACCTGGCAGCAGAGCAGCTCGCCAAGCTCGCAAAGGACCACGAACTGGTCATCACCCACGGCAATGGCCCGCAGGTTGGTGTCCTGGCACTGGAATCCGCATCCGATGCTCGTCTGTCTGAGCCCTACCCCTTCGATACGCTGGGTGCAGAAACCCAGGGCATGATCGGCTACTGGCTCCAGCAGGGTGTTAAGAATGCTCTCCCCAGCGCCAATGTCATGGCTTTAATCAACCAGACTCTGGTTCTGGCCGACGATCCCGCCTTCGCAAACCCCACCAAGTTCATTGGCGAGGTTTACTCGAAGGAAGAAGCTGAGAAGCTTGCCGCAGAGCGCGGCTGGGTTGTCAAGGCTGACGGTGAATACTTCCGCCGCGTCGTGGGTTCGCCCAAGCCGCAGCGCGTGATTGAAACCCCGCTCATCAAGGTCCTCCTTGATGCTGGCGCCACGGTGATCTGTGGCGGCGGCGGCGGCGTTCCGGTCGTGCGCAATGGCGAAGGCAAGCTCGAAGGCGTCGAGGCTGTTATCGACAAGGACCTCACGGCAGCTGTCATGGCAGACTCCCTCGAAGCGGACATGCTGATCATCCTGACCGACGTTGACGGTGCACAGCTTGACTACGGCACCCCCAACGCTCGTCGCATTGATCGCGCAACCCCGGCCGAGATGCGTGGATACGGATTCCCCGCTGGCTCAATGGGCCCGAAGGTCGAGGCCGTGTGCCGTTTTGTCGAGCTGACCGGCGGCGTCGCTGCAATTGGTCGCCTCGAGGATGCCACGAAGATCATCGCCGGTGAAGCTGGCACGATCGTGACGCCCGACGGAACCTACAACGCCTGATAAGGCTCAATAGCACTTCCGCTTCCCCCTCACGCTCCACACACCTCCCGAGGGGGAAGCGGACCCAAGGGCCACAGTGCCCAAGGGAACCAAGCTTCTTCGGGGAACCGAAGAAGGGCGGGAAAACCCGCCCACTTGGAGATCGCCAACCTCGGTTGGCAACTGTTTCGAGAGCGGTTTTCTCCGCCATCCCTCAAAGAAATTTGGGGATAAATTAACAACACACTCACAAGGGAGTGAACACAATGACGAAGATCGTCAATTCCTGGAATGATTTCGATCCGCTGAAGCACGTTATCGTTGGCCGTGCAGACTTCTCCGTAATTCCGCCCGAAGAGCCCGCAACCTCCGAAAAGGTTCCGGTTGACTCCGAGATGCGCGGCATGTGGGGACCCCGTCCTACCGCAACCGTTGAAGCAGCTAACGAGCAGCTCGACAACTACGTCAAGATCCTCGAAGGCCTCGGCGTCAAGGTTGACCGCCCGACTCCTCTGCAGTGGAACCAGGAGATCAAGACTCCCGACTTCCGCACCGAGTCCGGCTTCACCCAGATGCCTCCTCGTGACATCCTGCTCACGATGGGCAACGAGATCCTCTCCTCAGCAAACTCCTTCCGCTGCCGCTACTTCGAGTACCTGGCCTACTGGCCGCTCATGAACGAGTACTTCGAGCAGGACCCCGAGTTCCTCTGGACCCAGGCTCCCCGTCCTCGTCTGACCGACAAGTCCTACAAGCACAACTACTACGATGAGCGGATCACCCTCGAGGAGCGCCTCGAGCGCACCGCAGCCAAGGACTTCGTGACCACTGAAGTTGAGCCCATGTGGGACGCAGCTGACGTCATGCGCGTTGGCAAGGACCTCTTCATCCAGCACGGCCTCACCACCAACCGTAAGGCCATGGAATGGTTCAAGCGTTACTACCCCGATTTCCGCGTTCACGCTGTGAACTTCCCCGGTGATCCCTACCCGATCCACATCGACGCGACCTTCGTGCCGCTGCGTCCGGGCCTGATCATCAACAACCCCCACCGTCGTCTGCCCGAAGAGCAGCGCAAGATCTTCGAAGCCAACGATTGGCAGATCGTTGACGCCGCAGATCCGGCACACACCACCCCGCCGCCGCTGTGCTACTCCTCGGTGTGGTTGTCCATGAACTGCTTGGTCATCGACCACAAGACCGTCTGTGTTGAGGCCTCTGAGGTCCACCAGCTGGAGCAGATGGACAAGCTGGGCATGAACGTCATCCCCGTCCCCTTCCGCGATGCTTACGCATTCGGCGGCGGCCTGCACTGCGCGACCGCTGACGTTTACCGTGAAGGTGGCTGCGAGGATTACTTCCCCAACCAGGTCGACGATCCCACGCTGGTCTGACGATCTAAAGGCTAGGCCCCCCCGATTCCTCCAATTCTGTATCGGGGGGGCCTACCCCCTATCTGCACAAGAATTCCCCGGTGGTGAATGTCGTGACTAGCCGGGGAGTAACGGGGACGTGGTTGCCCAATCGGGAACGCTAATCGAGCTTGTTGTTCCCACTAAGCCCGCGGACCTGGTTCTGCTGAAGCATTAACACTTCCAGGTTTTAGAAAGGACGAAGATGTCCACACAATCTAGCTACAAAATGAACGACAAGCTCGGTGTCATCATGATCCTCATTGCTGCTACCGGTATGGCAATGGTTGGTACCTTCTCGCGTGGCGCTACAAAGGGACTGCTCCCAGAAGACAAAGCGGTTATCGGTTCGTTCTTGTCCTTTGGTCGTATGACCACCGCGATGTTTGGCTTCCTGCTCATCGCGATCATTACCGGAAAATTCCATGATCTGTGGAAGGCTAAGGTTTCCTTCTCGGTCATCATGGGTGGCGTGAGTATTGGCCTGTCTCTCGGTTTCTACATTTCGTCGACTCTGATGACGTCGATTGCAAACGCAGTCTTCTTGATCTACACCGGTCCTTTGTTCTGCGCGATTTTGGCCCGAATCTTCCGTAAGGAACACATCAGCCTTATGGCGGGCGGATTCCTGGCAATGGTCTTCGTCGGCATGCTCATGACCATAGGAATCATCGACTGGGAGAACGGACACCTGAGCTTCGGTCTTGACCTTTCAGGTGCCAGCGCAGAGTACCCGCAGAAGCCTCTTGGTGACCTCTTCGGCTTCCTCTCCGGCGTTTTCTACGGCCTCTCGATGTTCTTCTACGGCTACCGCCGCGATATGGACTCCACCGTTCGTGGATTCTGGAACTTCGTGTGCGCCGCAAGCGCTGCACTCGTCATGAGCATCATTCTGCGTCCCTGGCACGGCGTCGCATCCTTCACCGCTTCTAACTGGGGCTGGGCTGTCATCCTCTTCATCGTCTGTGGTTTGATCGCCCTTGGTTCACTTGTTGTCGCTGGCCGTAACCTTGTCGCTGTGAAGATCTCGACGATCTCCTACTGGGAATGCCCGGTTGCTATTTTCCTCGGCGTCGTCGTTTGGGGCGAGAGCATGACCGTCATGGGTGCCATCGGTGGCCTGCTGATCATTGTCGGCGGCATTGGCCCGATCTTGTTTAGGGATAAGGCCGCGGCTCCCGTAGAGGAGGGGGATGCACTTCAGGAGGTCGAGGCGCGATGAGTGGTCAAGCACCGTCTGATAGTGGCAACGAACACCACACCTTCCTCCATCACGAAATGAGCGCCGAAGAACAGGAGAAACTCAAGACTCTCAGGCGCGCTGCTGGCGCCTCGTTCATCGGTAACTTTATTGAGTGGTTTGACTACGCCTCGTACGGCTACCTGGCAGCTGTCATCGGTACGGTCTTTATCCCTTCCGAGGATAAGAACGTCCAGCTGATTTCAGCATTCGCCATCTTCGCAATGTCCTTCATCCTGCGTCCCGTTGGTGGTCTCATCTGGGGAATTTGGGGTGACAAATATGGTCGTCGATCGGCCCTTTCCTGGTCGATCCTCATCATGTCGGGTTCGACATTCCTAATTGCGTTCCTGCCAGGACATAAGACAATCGGTCTAGCTTCAGCCATCTGCCTTCTCGTCCTCCGTATGATCCAGGGCTTCTCGGCCTCGGGTGAATACGCTGGAGCGGGAACATTCCTTGCAGAATATGCACCGCCGAAGAAACGCGGTATGTATACTGCGCTGGTTCCCGCATCGACTGCAGTTGGTTTGCTGGCCGCATCGTTCTTGACCGCCTGCCTCTTCCACTTCCTGTCGGATGCACAGATCGAATCGTGGGGATGGAGGATCCCATTCCTCCTTGCAGGTCCCCTCGGGATGATCGGCCGCTACATCCGACTCCACCTGGAAGACTCGCCAACCTACATTGCGATGAAGGAAGCGATCAGCGGAGGACACAAGCAGAGCGTACCAATGTCGAAGGTCCTCAGGGACCACACCCGTACGATTTGTGTCTCCTTCGGCGTGGCATCGCTGAATGCAGTCGCCTTCTACCTGTTGCTGAGCTACATGCCGACCTATGTTGAGCAGGAACTTGGCTTCTCGTCAGATTTGGCTACGGCACTGTCGACTGCACCGCTGATTGTCTACATCGGCTCGATCATGGTGATGGGTCACCTGTCAGATACGCACGGACGGCGAAAGATGCTGCTGATTGCATCGGTTGCCTTCATCGTCCTGACAGTTCCGATCTTCATGCTCATGGGAACTCGTAACGTCTGGGTCGTCCTTCTGTGTGAAATTGCATTTGCAATCATGCTGACGATCAACGACGGTACCTTGGCGACCTTCCTCGCCGAGTCTTTCCCGACCGAGGTTCGCTACACCGGATTCGCATTGTCCTTCAATACGGCGAATGCTCTTCTTGGTGGAACCGCTCCGACAATTGCCACGGCACTGATCCAATACACGGGTTCGTCCCTGGCACCCGCCTACTACCTGGCGTTCATTGCCTTCTTGGCGCTCACTGCCATGCTTGCGATTCCACAGCACGCGACAAGTGCTCTCGATCGTGAGCAAGCGGAAAGCGCCCAGTCTCAGGGGTAACAGGAAAATAGAACTCGGAACCTTTGCACGGTGTTGCGACGGCAAAGGTTCCGAGTTCTTTTTCTCACCTATTTCAATCAGCAAAAGACATAGGTGGGGGATAGTATGACCGTTAAGCGCATAACCCTGAATAAATAAGATTTTTTAGGACGCTCGTACTAGAAAGGGGACCCAGATGTCTGCTGGCGCAATCTCGCACACTGCAAGTACGCGAAAAGGCTTCGATAAGCGCCAGCTGATCATTGACGCTGCTGCCACCTTGCTTCGTGAGGGTGGTCCGGAAGCGGTTTCACACCGTTCCGTCGCGCGGCTTGCCGGGTGCTCTTTATCCGCAACAACATACTATTTTGACGGTCTTGAGGATCTTCTTCATCAAGCGGGTCTGGCTAACATGAGTCGTTGGTCTGAGCGTGCCGAACGTGCTGCGTTTAGAGCTCGCAAGCTCAAGAGTGATGCTTCGGTAAAGGAACGGATCGATTTGATCCTTTCTGCGACGCTTCCTGATGATGAAAATCTTAAAGGGCACTATGAGCAGCTCGTCTCCGCGGGCGGAGCGGCGCTTGTAGCCAGTGCATATCAATTCGGTCGTGTTCGACTCAATATTGCGGTAACAACTGTTTTGTCGGCGGTTGGGGTTGACCTTCCGGCTGAAGTTGTTATTGCGCTTGTTGATGGCGCTGCCGTATCTGCGCTTTCTGAAGGTCGCGATGTTCGCCTCACCGCCTTTGAGCTTCTCGATAGTGCGTTACATAAATATTGGAAAATAGACATAATTTAGGCGTGTGGATTGGCCTAAGCGGTGCCTGTTTCCCATAAGCTGTGCCCGCTTGTCCAATTAATGGGATCGTAAAAAGAAAGAAAAGTCTGCAATCTTGCCATTTCTGCTGCAAAATTTCTGTGATTGCGCTGGGAATGAATAGTATTGGCGATGCATAGTAGTACACTTGTACCACTAACTTGAGCCTAGGCTCAGGTCACAAAAGATTCGTAGGAGAATCATTATGTTCTGGTCGCAACCTCAAACAAAAGAAGATTCTGCAGGTCCCGACGCGCAGCAATGCGGCGGTTGCGGGAAGGTCGCTGAGCGCACAGATCTCAGGCGTGGTCTGAGCGGTCGACACATGCAGATGATCGCCATCGGCGGTGCGATCGGAACCGGTCTCTTCGTCGCCTCGGGCGCTACGGTTTCAACGGCCGGACCGGGGGGCGCGCTCGTCGCCTACACGGCTATCGGCCTCATGGTGCTTCTATTGATGCAGTCGCTCGGTGAAATGAGCGCGCACATGCCGGTTGTTGGCAACTTCCAGACCTATGCCGCGCGCTTCATTAGCCCTTCCTTTGGCTTCGCGATGGGGTGGAACTACTGGTTTAACTGGGCCGTGACGGTCTCAGCTGACCTTGTTGCCTCGGGAATCGTCATGTCCTACTGGTTCCCGGACGTTCCGGGGTGGATGTGGGCAGCGGGATTCCTTGTCCTTCTCACCGTTTTGAACGCGCTCAGTGCACGGGTTTATGGCGAAGCCGAATTCTGGCTGGCAACCATTAAAGTCGTGACCATCATCGTCTTCCTGATCTCCGGTGTTGCCATGATCTTCGGCATTCTGGGCAACGGCTCGCCTGGCTTTGCGAACTGGCGCATTGAAGATGCACCCTTCCACGGCGGCTTCCTACCCATTGTCACGATCTTCATGATCGCCGGCTTCTCATTCCAAGGAACCGAGCTTGTTGGCGTTGCTGCAGCAGAATCGGGCAATCCTCACCGCGATGTGCCTCGCGCCATTAAGTCGGTCTTCTGGCGCATCATGTTCTTCTACATTGGTGCTATCGCCATCATTGGTACGCTGATTCCATTCACTGACCCGAACCTGTTGCGCAGCAGCGAATCGGATATCGCATACTCGCCCTTCACTCTGGTCTTCGATCGTTTGGGCATCGCAGCCGCCGCAGCCGTGATGAACGCGGTTATCCTGACCTCGATTCTCTCGGCCGGTAACTCGGGGCTCTATGCTTCTTCGCGAATGCTGCACTCGATGGCTCTCATTGGCCAGGCCCCCCGCGTTTTCTGCCACGTGACGAAGAGGGGAGTCCCGCTCAATGCGATGCTCGCTACTGCTGCCGTTTCGGCTCTCGGCTTCTGCACGGCGCTGGTTGGTGAGGGAACGGCATACACCTGGTTGGTGAGTATTGTCGGTGTCTCGGGAATCTTTATGTGGCTAGGTATTGCGGCGTGCCATATTCGTTTCCGTCGCGCTTATCTGCTCCAGGGTTACAAGCTCGAGGACCTGCCGTATCGCGCGCCATTCTTCCCCTTCGGACCTATTTTGGCTTTCGGTATGTGTCTGATCGTGCTTCTCGGCCAGAACTACGAGGCGATCTTCCTTGGCCAGATGTGGGAGATCATCTCGGCATACATTGGTGTCCCGCTCTTCTTGGGAGTCTGGCTGGGCTACCACCTCATCAAGAGGGACCGCATGACACCGCTCGCTGAGCTTGATGTTCGTGGAGTGACTCGCGAGCAGATCGAAGAAGATATCGAGCGCACCAAGCACTACGACGACTGATTCGATACGAACTAGCGCCGAGGCCTGAAATCCACGTGGGGTTTCGAGGCCTCGGCGCTCGCGTTTATTCAGTTTTCTGTACCCGCTAGCTTCTGTGCGTGAGTTGATTGCCGAGGCCGGGGTGCGCGAGGTCAGCGGCCACCTTCACTCCAGCGTCCGTTCGGGTTGCCGTTGGACCACTGACCATCCTTGTAAATCTCGTTGCCGCTATTGTCATGGCAGGTGGTAGAACCGTTGGTCTTGAGAGTGCAGTTGTAGCCGAGGCTGGGGTCTGATTCTTCGGTATAAGTCCAGTATGTTTCTCCGCTGGAGCGTCCCTGAGAACCGCCAGCGGAACCGGTTGACTGCTGTGAGGCTGCACCGCCACCGTTATTGCTGTAAGAACGCCCAGCAGCAGTGGAACGAGAATAAGAACCACCGGCGTTAGATGACGCAGCAGCGGCCTGTTCGGCTTCCCACTGGGTGCGTGAGTCGCGAACCTGATTCGACTTCTCGCTCAAAGCGTTCACAGCATCGGTCAGCTTCTTTTCCTCATCGATGTTCCACTTGCGGTCATCGCCCACGTGCGAGTGATTCTTCACAGCTTCGCGTGCTTCGTCAATAGTCTTAGCAGCGTCGTTGATGGTGGACTGCAGTCCGTCACGGGTCGCATTGTCCTTGACCTTCCCATCGGTTTCACCCATGAGATTCTTCGCCTCATTCACGGCTTGATCTGCCTTGTTGACAGCCTCATCAAGCTTCCTGATGGTCAGATCGTCGAGTTCACCCGCGATGGGGGCGAGAGCAGTGTTGAGCTTGTTAGTGGAGGTCTTAGCCTGATCGAGGACCTTCTTCAAGGACTCGATCTTCTCGTTACTGGCCTTCGCGTTGTTGGGAGCCTCAGGCAGAGCGGTAACAGTCGCGTCCGAATCAGCATAAATGGCCTTGAGAGCGGTCACGTTCTCGGAAGCAAGACCGTATTCGTCAGCCAAAGCAATTGCACCCTGAGCGGACTTGCGGGCAGTGATGAAGTCGTTTTCTGCATCGACTAATTGAGCTTGAACATCCTTCACAGCTGCGGCAGTCGAATGCGCGGTAAAGGCATAAGCTCCGCTTGCTGCAATCGCGATGATGGCCACCCCGGAGAGCGCAAGGATTCCGCGTCTCCGGCTGGGTGAGGCCGTTGCTTGCTGGGTGGGTGAGGAAGTGGGATTGGGATCTGTTGAATCACGATCAGCGGAAGAAATCGAGCGCACGGGAGGGCATCCTTCAAATTGAATACTGTATGTGTTGGGATATTTTCAGTGTACGCTCAGCAGTTTTTGATGTGGTGAACTTGTTGTGTGATTTCTTCTCCTTCTTGGAGTTCAAGGACTGAGGCGTTCGCTCTATTTGTGATGGCGCGGCTTTGCATGCTTTTGAGTTCTTCTCCGCCCGGGAATAACTTTATCGAGAATCCAGATGATGGCACTTTGGACGAAAGAAACCTCTGTCACGATGTAGGCAATGGTCGCAAGCGTGGGGAGAAAGAAGAATACGATAGCGACATTGGATACGCGAAAGGTGCACTCTGACGCACAAAACAAGAGTGCTTTCGCGTGCGCTAATGAGTAGATACTCAGTGCAGTGTAGGGGAGGAGTCCCCACTTATTGACAAGGTTCTGTTTCTTTTGATCGGAATAGTCTGTTTCTTTGAGGGCCCACCAAATCAAGCGCTTGAATGCTGCAATGCTCAGAAAACCAATGAAAATCACCACGAGTACGATGCTGGAATCGTGGGATAGGGATGATGGCGAGAGAACAGGCGAATTCATGATTCAAGCATAAGTCGCTGTCGCAGTATGAGGTTTTCCTAGTTTTCGTCTTGGGGTGAGAGTGTTTGGCCTGGTGGTAGGTGTTTTTTGGCGTTGTCGAGCAGATTGGGGTCGGGGGTGAAGCAGAAAGTGATGGTTTCTGGCGAGTTGCCCCAGCGTGAAAGAGTGATGCCGATGAGTTCGAAGGTCCCGGTGCCAGGTATTGTGACAGCCTCTCCTTCCACAATGTCTCCTCCGTATGAGGGTAAGTCCACATCCTCGGGCCAACCTCCGCCGATGTTTGCCCGCATCAGTCCATCTTCAATTCGTGCTTCGTTGAATATGAAGCTGGGAAATTGGCTTCCTCGAACTGGGCGGAAAATGGTATTGGAATGTACTGCTGCGGCTCGGCAGGGTTGTGACATGGGTTCCTTCACTTCGTAATGCTGTGTGCATCCGCCAAGTAAAAGTGGAATTGTGAGAGTGCTGCTCAGAAGCAGGGCTGTTGGGTGTCTCTTGACCATTACGGAATTTCTCCGATCGTGACATTGAGAACTCTCATGGCAGTCATCCTCCAAGCGGTCTTCGTCGACTAGTTCGCACACTACCTTTCTATGCGCTGCTTCGAAGACGTTTTTCATCAATCGTCATCGAACTGCGATCAAGCCGTAACTGAGGTGCAAGAAGAGCGATTCTGTGTCGCTCGACACAAAAAGCGCCCAAAAAACTCCAAAAAATTAAGACACGCCCCGAAAAGTCGCGGAAAAGCTGACAAAACTGGGATTCATTCCCTAATCTGTTCCCTGAAGCCACCAAAGTGGCATCCATAACCGACAAGAATGAGGTTTTTCTATGTCCGTCAACCGCACTGAACTTGTTGCCAAGATCGCCGAGCGCGCCAACATCTCGAAGGTCCACGCTGACGCCGCCCTTGCTGCGTTCCAGGATGTCCTCGTTGAGTCCCTGTCCAAGGGTGAGACCGTCAAGGTGACCGGCCTGCTCTCCGTCGAGCGTGTTGAGCGTGCAGCCCGCACCGGCCGTAACCCCCGTACCGGCGAAGAAATCAAGATCCCCGCAGGCTTCGGCGTCAAGCTCTCCGCTGGCTCCACCCTGAAGAAGGCTGTCGCCAAGTGACCTCAGCTCTGCGCTGAAATGCGTTGACGCAATCTTTTGCGTCCCAACGCATGCGTGAATAGTGTGCCCCGGTCTTCGCGATCGGGGCACAACTGTATCTCGCGCAGATCACACCCGCCTATTTCTCCTCGCCCCAAAGCTGGGTGTAAGCTGAAGGTGCACAAACTGTACACACAGGCGTGTTCGTTGCTTGGCCTCGTAACCCCATACTGAAGCGGCCACAGCCTCGCCCACGCCTTGCGATCCCAACATCAATGAGGAGTTTCAATGCGGATTGCCATCCTGCCCACCCCCGAAGATATTGCCGTCGTCGCAGCCGACCGCATCCAACAGCTCCTCGCGCGCAAGCCCGCCGCTGTTCTTGGCCTCGCAACGGGATCGACACCTCTTCCTCTCTACGATGAACTGACCAGGCGCTGCGAAGCGGGCCAAATCTCCTTCGCCCAGACCCAGTCCTTCAACCTCGACGAATACGTCGGCCTGCCCGAGGACCACCCCGAAGGCTACGCGAACTTCATCCACCGTTTCCTTGTTGACCGCGTAGATTTCCCCAAGGGAGCCGCGCACGGCCCCAACGTCTGGACCGGTGACAACGATCAGGCCGCAGCAGACTACGACAAGGCGATCCGTGACGCTGGCGGGATTGACCTCCAGATTCTCGGAATCGGCGCAGACGGACACATCGGCTTCAACGAGCCCGGCGGCTCCTTCGCCTCGCGCACCCACGTCGACGTGCTCACCGAACAGACCCGCCGCGACAACGCGCGCTTCTTCGACGGAGACATCACCAAGGTTCCGACCCACTGCATCACTCAGGGCTTGGGAACCATCATGGAATCCGGAGAAGCACTCTTGATCGCCACCGGTGCCGGTAAGGCTGAGGCCGTTCGTCAGCTGGTCGAAGGCGCGATTTCTGCACGCTGGCCTGCGACGATCCTTCAGATGCACCCCAATGCGGTCGTCCTCCTGGACGAAGACGCAGCGGTCGGCTTGGAACTGGCCGATTTCTACCGTGAAGTCTGGGCTAAGCACCAAGCGTAATTCCTGTATTCGCGGCCGTTTCTGATCCACATCGGGAGCGGCCGCGTCATACAATAGGGCACATGTCTTTTCTCGATGAACCCCAGGGACCTTCCGCGCCGCAGGGCCCGCAAACCCAGTCTTCGACAGGTCTGCTCGAGCGCACCGAGGTTGAACAAGAGAAAAGCCCCGGCGACGGCGATCGTTTCGCTCACTTCGTACGCCGCGACAAGGCTGATTCCTCAATGATCACGGGACAACCCGTTGTTGCCCTCTGCGGCAAGGTCTGGATCCCCACCCGGGATGCCTCCAAGTACCCCGTGTGCCCCACATGCAAGGAACTTCGCGATTCCATGGGCAAGAATGGGCGCAATTGGCCATTCTCTGATGGGGGAGATCAGGGAGGCAGTGCGCAGTGACTCCCGCCGCGCCAGGCCCCTCGCACGCTTCTTCTTCCGCAGTCAGTTCTCTTCCTCCCGCTTTTCCTCGGCGAGCGCCTTGGGGGACCGCGGGTAGCCTTCGAGCGTGGCAGGCTGCAGCCTTAGAACAGTACATGGCTGCCTCTCCCAAGGATTTCCTTGCCGTTGCAACGCCGGGAGCGGGTAAAACGACCTTCGCTCTGCGCATTGCGGTCGAGCTGATGGGCGCCGGAGTCGTTGAGAAAGTGACGATCGTTTGCCCGACCGAACACCTCAAGAGCCAGTGGGCCGAGGCCGCCGGTCGCGTGGGAATCCACATCGACCCCGCATTTTCGAACTCTCAGGGAATGGCGGGCTCGCACTTTGACGGTGTGGCGGTCACCTACGCGCAGGTTGCCTCTAATCCCATGGTTCATGCCGCGCGCACGCGCCTGCACCGCACTTTGGTGATCCTCGACGAGATCCACCACGCGGGAGATTCCCTGTCGTGGGGCGATGGCGTTCGCGATGCTTTTGACGAGGCCACGCGCCGCCTTGCCCTCACCGGCACTCCTTTCCGCTCCGACACTTCCGCTATCCCATTCGTTCGCTACGAAGAAGACGAGGAAGGGATTAAGCGCTCTAAAGCCGACTTCACCTACGGGTACGGCGATGCTCTGCGTGACTTCGTTGTGCGTCCGGTGCTCTTCATGTCCTACTCGGGACAGATGTCGTGGCGAACGAATGCGGGAGATATCTACACCGCGCGCCTTGGAGAACCTCTCACTAAAGACCTCATGAAACAGGCGTGGCGAACCGCTTTGGATCCCAAGGGAGAATGGATGAGCGCCGTTCTCCAAGCGGCTGATCAGCGCCTGGAAGAAGTGCGTCGCCAAGTCCCTGACGCTGGCGGTCTGGTGATTGCCGCAGATCAAGAGAAAGCTCGCGCCTACGCTCGCCAGCTGCGCGCGATCACCGGGCACCGGCCAACCGTTGTCCTCTCTGATGACGCCGATGCCTCCGAGCGCATCGATGAGTTCCGTCAATCGACCGATAAGTGGATGGTCGCGGTGCGTATGGTCTCCGAGGGCGTGGACGTTCCCCGCCTGAGCGTCGGGGTGTACGCAACCAATGCCTCGACCTCCTTGTTCTTTGCGCAGGCAGTTGGGCGTTTTGTGCGCGCAAGGCGCCGAGGCGAAACCGCGACGGTTTTCATTCCTTCGGTTCTACCTCTCCTCAGTTTGGCTGGGGAGATGGAAGTTCAACGCGATCACGCGTTGAATCATCCACCTTCGAAAGAGGGGGACATGTGGAACCCCGAAGACGCCATGGTCGCGCAGGCGAACAAGACCGAGAGTGCCTCGAGTGATCTTCTCAATCAATTCGAAGCCTTGGGGGCGGACGCACAATTTGATTCCGTCCTCTTTGACGGCGCGGCCTGGGGGACCGAGGCCGATGTGGGCTCTGTTGAAGAGCAGGAATACTTGGGGATCCCGGGCCTCTTGGAACCCGAACAGGTGACGACGCTGCTTCGCGCGCGCCAAGAAGAACAGCTTGCGACCCAGCGTCGTGAGGCCAGTGCGAGGCGTGCGCGCGAGGATAACGCGAATATCCCCGCTCACCGCGTGCGCGCGGCAAAACGCAAGGAGCTCTCTCGCCTGGTTTCTTCATGGTCGAGGCGTTCAGGGCAAGCTCACGCGACGATTCATGCCGAACTGCGCAGGCGGGCCGGCGGTCCCGAGGTCGCTCAGGCCACAACCGAACAGATCGAAGCCCGTATCGCGCTCTTACGCGAGTGGTTTGTCGGGCGTGGGTAGGCGGTTTATCCGAGGCTAGCTGACTTGCAGACGATAGACAGGTGTGGGGCTGCGGTGAAACGATTCACCGCAGCCCCACGGCCGCAAACAGCGCCGAGTCCTTAGACGTAACGCGTTGGAATAGCGGGTTCGCCTTCGGACAGACGCCATGCCTGGTAAGGCAATTCATTGCGCGAGCGCAAGTGACGAGCCTGTGCCTGAGCCAGAGCCTCAGAACTCCAGCCCTCCTCCAAGATCTCACCGTCAACAATGAGCGGAACCTGCAAGGCGCGCGCGCCGTTTTCTTCAAAGAAGGCTGCAGCTTCTTCAGCGCTTCCCGTCACCAAAACTTCCTCGCTGGCATATCCGTCTTCGTCGTAAAGACGACCGGCATACTTCTTACCAGCAACGGTGTTCTTCGAAGCAGACTTCTTCGCAACACCAACCATTGTGCCCTCGCGGTTTTCACGAGAGACGAGCTTGTAGACCAAAGCAGCGGTCGGAACGCCCGATCCCGTGATCAGTCGCGTACCCACGCCGTAGGAATCGACGGGCGCAGCGCCCAGAGCCGCAATAGCGTACTCATCCAAATCGGAAGTCACGGTGATCTTCGTCGAAGTTGCACCGAGTGCATCCAGTTGGCCTCGAACGGTGAAAGCCTGGGCAACCAAGTCACCACTGTCCAAACGCACTGCGCCGAGCTCTCCGCCTGCTGCGCGCGCGGCCTCGACAGCGGTCTTCACACCCTCGGTGACGTTGTAAGTATCGACCAAGAGAGTCGTCGAGGGACCAAGAGAAGCGATTTGTGCATCAAAGGCCTGGCGTTCGCTGTCGTGAAGCAGCGTGAACGCATGTGCTGCAGTACCAATCGCGGGGATTCCATAACGCTTAGCGGACTCGAGATCCGAGGTTCCCGCGAAACCTCCGATGACGGCGGCGCGTGCCGCTGAGATCGCCGCGCGCTCGTGGCCTCGGCGTGCCCCCATATCGAGGCAGGGACGCCCGTGAGCGGCGATCGTCATACGCGAGGCCGCAGAAGCAACCGCACAATCGTAGTTGTAGATCGACAGGAGGAGGGTCTCGAGGAGGGTACACTCTGCGAAAGTGCCCTCGACGGTGAGTAAGGGGGAGCCTGGGAAATAGCACTCGCCTTCCGCGTAGCCCGAAATCGTGCCCTTAAAGCGGAAATCGGAAAGATATTCCAGCGCGGTGTCTGAGACGATTTTCTTCTCAGCCAGCCACTGGATCTGTTCGGGGGAGAACTCGAAGCGCGCCATGGCCTCGAGAACGCGACCGGTCCCCGCGACGACGCCGTAGCGGCGGGTGGTGGGAAGGCGGCGCCCGAATAATTCAAAGACGCAATGTCGGTTGGCAGTTCCCGACTTCATCGCGGCATCGAGCATGGTGAATTCGTACATATCCGTCAGAAGCGACGTTTCAAATGATGCGGGCATACCTTAAATCTAATCGCCTTCGTGGAAATATGTGCAAGAAATGCCAAAAATGCAGACAGGAGGGCATTTCATGCGTAGGCTTAAGGTATGTCGGGCGTTCCTGTGACGGCGAAAAATCCCAATGTCGGGACCGTAAAAGCGTCGGTGCCGAGGTGGAACCTCATTGTCTGGGATGACCCGATTAACTCATTGGACTACATCGCCGAAGTCCTTCACCGGCACTTCGGCTACCCGCGTCCTACGTGCGAAGCACTGACTTTGCAAGTGCACAGTGATGGAAAGGCCATCATCGCCACTGGGCTACGTGAACGCGTCGAAGCAGACCTACAAACACTTCACGACTACGGAGTGCAATCAACATTGGAGCGTGTCACGTGATCGGCCCCTTTACCGTCTCACGACGGGGAATCAGCGCACCGATTGGAAGGGACTACAACCTTCTGATCCAGCAGCTGATTCACGAAATACTCGTGGTCTTAGACGACCCGGGGGATTTCCCTATGTTCTTATCCGCTGCGACCGGACTCGAAAGCGAGCGTGCAGCGGCTATCGATCCTGCCCTCGACTTCCTTCTTCCCCCCATGAGCGCAGATCCTCAGGAGGCTGCGCGGCTGCGCGCACTGACCGAAGACACCCTGCGTTCACAAAAATCTGCGCGCCTGCGCACCGTGTGTAACCAACTCAACGAAGTGCTGGTCGACGGGACGAACTACCTTGTTCTCGATGAAGAATCGACGTGGAACTGGCTGGGTGCTCTCACCGACATGCGCCTTGCTTTGGCCGGAGAACTCGGGATTCACGACGATTCGGACCTGATCCGGATTGAGACAATTGCTCAGGAAAAACCTGAGGGAACACGCGAGCAAAGTGCAGCAGCCATTTATCTTTTGGTGACATGGTGGCAAGAGTCACTGCTCAAATCAGTGCATCTCCAGGGTGAAGCGAGTTAGTTTCATTGTATGGATAACGCGCCGATTGGTATTTTCGACTCTGGCCTGGGTGGGCTGACGGTTGCGCGTGCCATCATCGATCAACTTCCAGATGAAGACATCGTCTACCTGGGGGATACGGCTCACGCTCCCTACGGTCCGCGTCCGATCGCTGAAGTTCGCCAATTGACGCTGTGGGGCCTCGATCGCCTCGTCGAGGCCGGGGCGAAGGCTCTGGTTATTGCCTGCAATACTGCGACCGCTGCTGCGCTTTCTGATGCCCGCGAACGCTACTGGGTAGGCCAGCGCATTCCCGTCATCGAAGTTGTGACCCCCGCCGCGCGCGCTGCTGTCGTTGCAACACACAATCGCAAAATCGGCGTCATTGGAACTCAAGCAACTATCCAGTCGGAAGCCTATGTCAACGCTCTTGCTGCAGTTCCGGGTCTTCGAGTCTTCCAGCAGGCCTGCCCGCTTTTCGTCCAGTACGTCGAGGCCGGACAAACAGCAGGTCCCGAATTGGAAGGAATCGCCCGCGAATATCTTGCTCCCCTGAAAGAAGAAGGCGTCGATACCCTGATTCTGGGATGCACCCACTACCCGCTTCTTACCGGAGTGATCGGTCGAGTCATGGGGGACACCGTCCGTCTGGTAACCTCCTCGGCCACAACGGCGAATGTTACCTACAACGAGTTGGTTGATCGCGATTTGCTCCATGCGCCGCGCCGCGGTGCAGGCGATGAACCGCAGCACCAGTTCCTCACTACCGATGCTTCGTCGCGCTTCCCGATCCTTGCTCGCCGTTTCCTTGGCCCTGAGGTTCAAAGCGTGAGTGAAGTCCCATCCCTCCCGCTAGAAGGAGATGCTCAGTGAGGCTTCGTATCATCGGCTGCACGGGTTCAATGTCTGGACCTGATTCACCTGCATCCTGCTACCTGCTTCAAGCTCACGGTCCCGATGAAAGAACTGGGAGGGAGCGAACCTGGAACCTTGTCTTGGACATGGGGCCAGGATCTTTCGGTGAGTTGTGGCGTTACATTGAGCCAGCAGATCTTGATGCGGTGATTTTCTCGCACTGTCACGCGGACCACATGGGAGATGTGATTTCTCTGCACGTCTACCGGCGCTGGGGACCTGGTGCTTATCGTGATCCCATGGTTCTTGCAGGGCCGGCATGCTTACCGGACCGTGTTCGCCAGATCGACGGTGCTGACGAAGATGAAACCTATTCGACAGAGTTTATTTTCAAGGAACTCGAAGACGCAAAGAGTTGGTCTTTTGGTCCCTTCACCGTGAGTGCAGCGCAGGCATGGCACTCTGTACCAGCCTTCGGTGTTCGCATCAGCGGCCCTTCTGGTTTTTCAAAAGACGATACCTCTGGATCGCGCAGCGCTTTCTTCTACACCGGCGATACTGATCTGTGTGACAGCATCGTTGAAGGCGCTCGCGGGGTAGATCTTCTTCTCAGTGAAGCAGGTTTTACTGAGGAAGACACCGTCGAGGGCATTCACATGGATGGCACCCGTGCAGGTACCCTTGCCGCGCGTGCCGAAGTTGGCCGTGTCATTCTTACGCATATCCAACCGTGGAATAATCCCGAGGGCGCGCGATTCCAAGCGAAGCAGGTCTACAGCGGGAACGTGGAGCTTGCGACGACCGGTATGTCTGTCGATTTCTAGAACGCGTAGGTACACCGATTCCGGGAAAAAGAAACGCGTAGCCGGAATCTCATCATCCGACTACGCGTTTTCCTGTGCGTTGCTTAGTTGCCTGCTAGAACCTCAATAATCCGCGGCGCAAGCGCACGGAAAGCAATCCCGCGGTGACTAATCGCGTTCTTTTCTTCTGCGCTGAGCTGTGCAGCAGTGCGATCCATACCCGAGGGAACAAAAATTGGATCGTAGCCAAATCCCTGCTCGCCTTGAGGAGCAGTCGTCAGGTGTCCCTCGACGCGTCCGAGCTCGACGAACTCGCGGCCATCGGGCAGAACTAGTGCCGCTGCGGAAACGAATGCGGCGCCTCGTAAATGGAGCGGAACGTCGCTGAGCTGAGCAAGAAGCAACTCAAGGTTCGCACGGTCATTTCCATGAGCTCCACTCCATCGGGCAGAGAAGATCCCCGGCGCACCGCCCATGATGTCCACGCACAGGCCGGAATCATCGGCGAGCGCAGCGATTCCGGTTGCTGCGCACAAAGACCGAGCCTTGATCAGGGAATTCTCCTCGAAGGAAGCGCCATCTTCAACGGGCTCGGCAACATCGAAATCGCTCATCCGGCCAATGCGGCCGGCCCCCTCGGGGAGAAGGGGAGCAATAATCGCCTCGAGCTCTGCGACCTTGTGTGCATTTCCGGTTGCAAAAACCAGGCGAGGCGCATTTGCGCTGTGTACGGAGCTCACAGCGCGGCCTCGGAAGAAACGGTAACTCCCGGCTGCGCTGCCAACGCGCGTGCCTGGAGGTCGCGAATCTGGGCGTTACCCGCAGTTGCCAAGTCGAGGAGCTCACCAAGCTCGGTGCGGGAGAAGAGCGCGTGTTCAGCGGTTCCCTGAACCTCAACGAAAGAACCCGAACCAGTCTGGACAACGTTCATATCCGTCTGCGCGCGCACATCTTCAACGTAGGGAAGATCGAGCATGGGAGTGCCATCGATAATGCCAACGGAAATTGCGCTTACCGAATCGGAGAGAACCTTCTCAGGAGAAGAAGCGGCGACGATCCCCTTCGAAATACCCCAAGAAATGGCCTCGTAAAGCGCAACATAGGCGCCCGAAATGGAAGCGGTGCGGGTACCACCATCGGCTCGCAAAACATCGCAGTCAAGGACCAGAGTGTTCTCTCCGAGCGCCTTGATATCAACGATCGCGCGAAGTGAACGACCGATAAGACGCGAAATCTCGTGGGTGCGGCCGCCGATCTTACCCTTGACGGATTCACGCTGAGAGCGCTCGGAAGTGGCGCGCGGGAGCATTGAATACTCCGCGGTCACCCAGCCTTCTCCACTGTCGCGCTTCCATCGCGGCACGCCCTCGGTTAGCGAGGCAACGCACAAAACGCGCGTATTTCCGCATTCAATCAGTGCCGATCCTTCGCCGGTTCCTGCCCAGGAACGAGTGATAGACATCGGGCGAAGCTGAGAGGGGGTGCGCCCATCGGCGCGAAGCTGAGAAGTAGTCATGGCTCCAGCCTAACGCTCATTTGCGTTGTGGTTGAAGCGAAGGACGGCTACGGTTACAGCATGCCCCTTTTCGACACGATCAATGGTCTTCCCTTTGCCGACGAACAACTGTTTTTCCCGCGTGAACTTGGCGCGTGGGCCCGACGCTTGAGCGCGCCCGGAGGCTATAGCGCGCTGCGCGATGAACTCGACGAACATGCACAAGAGCTTCGCATCCTCGCGATGACGACTGAAGGTAAGGTCGCGGTGCTCCCTGTGAACAAAGGGCTTTACGAAGCGTGGAATATGGGGGCAGTAGTTGAAGACTGTGATCGCGTGTTCTTTGCCGGAGTAGATTCGCGCGAGGTTGTGCGTTTTGTCGCGATCGTATCCGAAGAAAGCCTTGCCTCCCTGCGCGATAAGTGGGATGTGCCGCTGGAGGAACTTTCCTGGCTTTCCTTGCGTCACGAGGCCGCGCAATTGGAAAGCGCAGATTGCACCAGTGCGGGACGGGCGCTTGCATTGCTGCACTGGCAAGAAGAAACCCGGTATTGCTCGCGCTGCGGCGGGCAGATGTGCAGTGAAAATGGGGGAGAAATCCAACGCTGCGTGCAGTGTGATCGCTTGGAATACCCGCGCCAAGATCCTGCGGTGATCGTTTTGATTACCGATGAAGAAGACCGGATTCTTCTTGGGCACAACCGCTCGTGGACACCCGCATTCATGTCGCTCATCGCCGGATTCGTGGAAGCAGGAGAAACCCCCGAACACGCTGTCGTTCGCGAAGCAAAAGAAGAAGCAAACCTCGACGTCGAAGACGTCCGCTATTTCGCAACTCAACCCTGGCCATTCCCGCGCTCGGTCATGATGGGCTTCACCGCCTCGGTGAAAGGCACCCCAACTCCTCAACCCGATATGGACGAAGTCGATGCCATGCGTTGGGTGACTCGCGATGAACTGATGGCCCTTGTCGAATCGGGAGAACTTGAGATCCCCACTCACACCGCGATTGCGCGAAAGATGATCGACATGTGGCTCCATCACCTTGGATGTGCTTCGTGAACACCCGCGACGAATCCACAGCCGAGAAACTTCTGGAGGCTCTCGACCCGGATCAACGCGCGGTCGCCCAGTATGCGGCCGGCCCCATGGCCGTACTCGCGGGAGCCGGGACGGGAAAGACTCGCGCAATTACCTATCGCATTGCCTACGGGGTTGCGCGCGGAATTTATGATCCCGCCAATGTCTTGGCCGTAACCTTTACTAAACGTGCGGCCGTTGAAATGCGCGAGCGTTTGGCAGCGCTAGGTGTTCCCGGCGTCCAAGCACGCACTTTTCACTCGGCGGCACTGCGCCAATTGCAGTTCTTTTGGCCAAGTGCCATTGGCGGGTCGATGCCCCCGCTGATCGAGCACAAGGCCTCATTGATTTCGTCGGCAGCGGCGCGCTTGGGGATCCGTGCGGATAAGGCGCTGGTTCGCGATCTTGCGGCGGAAGTTGAGTGGGCGAAAGTCTCCATGCTTGACGCCGATGCTTATGCCGATGCCGTTCGCACGAATACTCGCACCACGCCGGGAGATTTGAGTGTGGACGACGTTCTCTCTGTCATGGAGGCCTATCAGATCGCTAAGGAGGAGCGAGGCGTCCTTGATTTTGAGGACGTTCTGGTCCTCACCGCGGGAATTCTGCAAGATTACCCGGCAATCGCCAAGCGGATCCGCGATCAGTATCGCTATTTCGTCGTCGATGAATACCAGGACGTGTCGGCCTTGCAGCAGCACTTGCTCAACTTGTGGTTGGGTGGGCGCCACGATATTTGCGTCGTCGGAGATGTTGCGCAAACAATTTATTCTTTCGCAGGTGCTTCTCCGCGTTACCTCCAAGATTTCGCCGATGCGCACAAAGGCGCGCGAGTCGTCGAACTTGTGCGCGACTATCGCTCAACCCCGCAGATTGTCAGTGCTGCCAATGCTTTGATGAAGGGAGAGCATTCTTCGGTGCTCAAGGGAGCAGTGAAGCTGGTCTCTCAGAGAGAAGACGGCGTTCCCGTTAGCTATCGCAGTTTTGACGATGACGCGGAAGAAGCACGAGGTATCGCGGAAGAGATTCGCCAACTGCACGAGGCTGGTGCTGCGTATTCTTCGATCGCAATCTTGTACCGCACCAATGGGCAGTCTGAGTCCTTTGAAGCACAGCTTGCCGAGGCTGGGATTCCTTTCATTGTCCACTCCGGAATGCGCTTCTTCGAACGTGAGGAAGTGCGGCGCGCAATGTACCTGCTCAAGAAACAAGCGACCATGTTGCGCAATGAAGGCAAGGAAGAGAGCGACCTTGTCCAATTGGTCGAAGACCTAGTGGGAATTGCCGGGTGGAGTGCGAAGGCCCCCAGCGGGCAAGGAGCCCTTCGAGAACGCTGGGATAATCTCAACGCAATCGTTGAGATGGCGCGCCAGAGAAAGGACGCGTCTTTCATAGCTTTCGTTGCCGATCTTGCCGAGAGAGAGGTCTCACAGGCCGCACCTGCGACCCAAGGTGTGACTCTCTCAACGCTTCATGCCGCCAAAGGGCTGGAATGGGACAAGGTCTTTGTCGCGGGAGTAAGCGAGGGACTGATCCCGATTTCCTTAGCACAAGGAGAAGACGCGATCGAAGAAGAAAAGCGCTTGCTCTATGTGGGAATGACGCGCGCTCGCGATCGCCTCTGTGTCTCATACTCGCGTTCTCGTCATGGCGGCAATGGTAAACGCAAGGCTTCGCGTTTCTTGAAGGATCTGTGGCCTCGGGACGATAAGAGCCGCACCCGGATGGGCCGAGGAGGCGCGCTTGAAGGAGGCCGCTCCAAGAAGAACGCAGCGCGAGCGGCCCGTGCGGATTTTGAAGAAAACAATTCCCCGGAAGTCATTGAGCTCTTTGAGCGCTTGCGCGCATGGAGAAAAGCCGAGGCCGAGGCGCGTTTGATCCCCGCGTTTGCGGTCCTCACCGATAAAACCCTGCGCGATGTTGCAATCGCCCAGCCAAAAACCCTTGTTCAGCTCCGCGTCATCAAAGGAATCGGCGAAGTCAAGATCGACTACTTCGGACCCCAAATTCTGGCGATTATTCGAGGCGAAGAGGTCACAGTCGATACCGATCCTGCTTAAGAAGCCAGGGGATAGCGAAGATTGTGGCTCAGGAGGTCAAACTCGGTACGCGGCAGTGAAGCGAGGCAATGCAAGCCTGCGGGGGAGGGAACTTCACAGATGGGTTCCGACACGCGGGATGCGTGCTTCGACGCTGCGCAGTGACAGCCACATTCAGGGTTGATACTGAGTTCG
This sequence comes from Actinomyces sp. Marseille-QA0893, assembly GCF_976954355.1. NCBI lineage: Bacteria > Bacillati > Actinomycetota > Actinomycetes > Actinomycetales > Actinomycetaceae > Actinomyces > Actinomyces sp. Marseille-QA0893. The sequence continues at coordinate 239,881 of NZ_CDRJSY010000001.1, read as the reverse complement.
TGCCACGAAACATCACCTGAAGCCGAGATTCGGAGAAAACGATTCGTGCAGGTGGAGTGTTCACAGCCAAAGCGCGCAAAATCGTAGATCATCAAAGAAAGCCATGAAGCCGCCATATGTGTGAGCCAGGCAAGTGGTGCCTCGAGGCGCCACAGAGCAATGCCTCGTCCTTTGGAAGGGCTACGTTCTTCCGAGGATGAATCGATGCAGCGAGCACAGCAGGTGAGTCCTGGAATGACAAGAGGGCCAATATCCCACCAGCTCTCACTCTGACAGCTCAAGATGTGGGGAATGTCTTCGAGCATGAAAGAATCGCTTTGCTCAAGGTTATGGGCACCTTGAGAAGACACAATTGCCAGATCGACGGGCGAATACGAATTGCAATAACGCAGATCAGGGTAACGCTGCTCAAGATGAGCACGCATTGCTTGAGAACGGCGCGGAAACGGGTGCTCATCTGGGAATAAGCGCGCTAATTCTGCACTGAGCCGCCGAGAATCGACCAAGCGCATTCTGGTGCTTGGCAGGGTCTGAACGATGAGGTCGACCGCGGCGACCGTGACGGGGTCAATCCCGTTAATTTCAAGGCTGAGAGAGTTCGTCATTGTTCCTCCGCACTGTCATGGATAAATTCCATTGTGTACGCAAGGACACTTCGTGCGGGCACTTCGGCGCAATCTGTGGAAAACGCCGAAGGCCCGCGCACCCTGTGGACGAACTCGATACTTGCCTGTCAGTATCAGGAAAGATCGCTGTCGGATCCGCTTGGCGGTTCCTCTGAGGAATCATCCCCCGAATCTGTTGGACGAGCGGCCTCGTCTGGCTGCCCAATCTGGTACCCAGCCTTACGGAGGGTATCGGCCTCGGGATCCATTGAGGGATCAAGGCCCTCGGCCCATCCCATCGAACCGTCCAAGAGAGACTCCAATGCCTGGTCCATATCGGCGCTGGCCTCAGCTTCGGCATGGCGAAGAGCGACGAAGGTTTCCGGGGAATCAAGCTCATTACTATTGGGGATCAGATCCGGGTGCGCCCACAAATCCTCACGCGCATGGGTTCCGCCGTCTTCAAACACTAACTGGAAGAGCTTTGCGGCATCTCGTGCACGCCGCGGACGCATTTTCAACCCGATGAGACTACCGAGAATCTTCTCAACTGGACCGCCCAGTGCGCGCCGGCGACGCATGAGTTCGCGAAGCTGTTCAAGGTGAGGCAAGTAGGGGAGGGCTGCCTGAGCAGTGACGACATCAACCCAGCCTTCGATGAGGGCAAGGAGGTTCTCTACTCGCTCCATTGCAGCGATCTGCTCGGGAGTGGGGGCAGCTGCGAAGATTTGCTCGTTGAGAGTGTCTTCGGTGAATTCACCGTTTTCCGGGTCGAAATGTGCTGCGGCCTCGGCGACTGCCTGTGAATCGATCGCAATGTGCTGGGCATAGCGCTCAACCGCGCGGGTCAGATCCCCAGAAAGCCACGGGACTCCGGAGAAGAGGCGGCGGTGTGCACACTCACGCAGGGCAATGAATTGAAGAACCTCTTCGAAGGGGATGTCCAGTTCATCGGCGAAATCCTCAACATTGCGCGCGACCAGAGCAGTTGTCGAACCATTGGTCAAAGGAATACCAACATCGGTGGATCCCATGGCGCTCTGCGCAATTTTGCCAAGGGCGACACCGATCTGGCTTGCGAAAAGGAAAGAAGACATCTTCGGCAAAATGCTGCGCGTTGAGTTGAGCAAACTGGCGATATCAGGCATGTCTTCTGACGTTGAGGGATCAAGCTCGGGCAGGTGCTGTTCTTGCTCGTTGAGCACGTCCTCGAAGGCCTTGGCGACATTAGCCGCAACCGGCTCGCAGATCTTCTTCCATACCTCAGCGGTTCCGTCGATCCACTCGGCGCGAGTCCAGACCTGACGGTTGACGGGGCCGGGAGAAAACTCGACGGTGGCATCCAACCACAGATCTGCAACAGTCATTGCCTCACGGGCACGCTGTGCCTGAGCGGCAGTCACGGCAGTTTCTCGTGAATCCCATGCCTTCGACTGAGCGAGCTGAAGGGCGCTCTTCCAATCCACCGGTCCAACCGAAGGACCATTCATCATGATGGAGAACTGAGTCAGTGCCTGCCGCATGACCTCAGGATCGGGGAATTGGCTGTTGAGACTTTCCGGGTCAATCCCACGAGCGCGCATGGATTCCATTGCCGCTCGGGCTGCCTGCTCGCCGAGCAGGTTACGGAGAAACTCTTCCATGTTCGATTCGTTGTCGCTCATGTGTTGAGCCTAGCTGTGAGCTGGGCCGCGTTCTAGCTCAATGCCTCGTTTTGAACGAACTTAGCTCACAGCGCAATCGTCTTCACATACCTGCACATACTTCCGCCTCACGAATGCTTCCATACTGAGGGACAATGACAGGTATGAATGAACTCCACGACAATCCCAAAGTGAGCGAAGAAGACGCGCAGTCCAATGCTCGAAACCTGCGCTGGCTACGTAGACTAACGGTCACGGTTGTCGTCATGAGCATTCTTGGCGTTGCCGCGGCGGTTGTCCCGCTGCCCTATGTTGCGCGCCTCCCCGGGCCGACGGTGAATATTTTGGGGGCCGCGGCGACGAAAGATGGTACTGAGGAGCTTCTCTCCATCACAGGCACCAACCCCCTGACAGGTGAAGAAATCAAAAACCCAGATCCCTCGACCAACGCTGACAGCGGTCAATTGCGGATGGTGACCGTCTCTGAGATGGGAGGGCCCGGACGCAGACTCAACGTCTATGGCTGGATTCAAGCGGAATTGACCCCGGCCTCGGAACTGGTTCCCTATTCGAAGGTCTACCCCGATAACGTGACCCGCGAGCAGGTTGATAACGCCAACAAAGCCCAGATGACGGGATCGCAGTCGACGGCGAAAGTCGCAGCCTTGATGGAGCTTGGCTGGAAAGTCCCCGCAACGGTGAAGATTACGGGCACAGTTGAGGGCTCTGATGCACAGGGGAAACTGCGCGAGGGCGATGTTCTCCAATCGATTGAAACCCCCGATGGGGTCCTTCACGCAATCGAAACCCCGGCTGATCCCTTTGCGATTATGCGTAAGGTCGCTCCCGGCTCGACACTCAAAGTCACGGTGAAAAATGGCGAGGATCAACGGACAGAAACGGTCGTTTCCGCTGCCTCTGCCGGAGACACAGAAGGCTCAAAGCTTGGGATCTACCTGGACGCACAGGTAAATCTTCCCGTTGATATTCATTTCTCCTTGGAGAACATCGGCGGTCCCTCCGCAGGAATGATGTTCTCGCTGGGCATCATTGACCGCCTCAGCGAAGGAGACATGACGGGCGGGAAGTCGATCGCCGGAACCGGGACCATGTCCTATGACGGAAAAGTTGGTGCAATCGGTGGAATTGCACAGAAAATGCAGGGGGCAAAACGCGACGGGGCCAGCTGGTTCCTTGCCCCTGAAAGCAATTGCGATCAGGTCATTGGGCACGTCCCGGAGGGGTTGCGGGTCGTGCGCGTGTCGACCCTTCATGAAGCTCACGAGGCGGTAGATGCGATTGCCGCGGATCGTGGGGATTCCCTTCCGACCTGCGAAGCCAAGTAAACCAGAGAACGCTAGGGGCAGGTGCGCCTCGGCAATTCCTTAGGAAAGTGAAGCCAAGAGCGCGTCCGTTAGCCCGGGGACCAATTGAGAACCCTGACCGACCTTGTCGTCGCTGTCGAAAGTACGCGCGCGCAGAGCACTCCACGTCTCACCGCTGCGCAGGGCTCCCGCTGCAATGCGAACATCGGTAGCCTTCGGATGATTCGAAATGAAGGCAAGAGCTTCATCGGGGTCTTCCGGAGCCTGTGCTTCCACCTCGGGGGGAACAATGACGCGTTCGAGGCTCAGCGCTGCACCGACGACTGAAGGCGGCCATGCAAGGTGGGCGAGCATGTCTTCGAGGTCTTCCCCTTGGAAGTCTTCTTGGATGATGGCACTCAAATGCGTATCAGTGCCATCCCATTCTTGGCGCAGTGCGTCTTTGAGTTCTTCAGGAAGATCCGGCTGATCGAGAAGAGTTGCTGTGCGTACCAAAGCATAAAGGGAAGGCGCATGATCCCAGCCAACCAGTGAAGCCGCTTTTTCAATGTCGAGGACGACATGAGCGAGTGCGAGCTGGTCAGCAGTTGGGGTGAGTTCATTCATGCGCTCATTTTCCCACAGGCACTTGGCACACGCAGATGCATGCGCGGCTGGCTAGAATACACATATCGTGATCATTCTTTAGAGAGGAAGCTTTGTGAGCGATTCTCCCTTCTCCGCCGGCAATCACCCTATCCAATTGCCCAAAATTGAGTTCCGCCGACCCAAGATCGGCCCCGGAGCCATCACCGTTGGGGTATTGGTGCTCGTAGGGCTCTTTGTCTACGCTGCCTCATCGTTCTGGACTGAAATTCTCTGGTTCCAGCAGATGCATTCGACTCGGATCATTTTGACCCGGTGGGGAGCTATCGCTGCGCTGGCACTCATCGGTGCAGTGATTTCAGTAGCTCTCTTGCGTACGATGATCGGTCTGGCTCATCGCCATCGCGTGCCATCGGGCAGGGGAGAAGCAGGCGCGAATCTTCGCCAATACCAAGAAGCAATTGAGCCCCACAAGAAGGGGCTTGCGTGGCTGGTTGCTCTACTGATCGGTATCCCCGTTGGAATCAGGCTCGCCGAAGGATGGCAGACTGTCCTCACCTGGCTCAATGCGACGCCCTTCGGGAAGACCGACCCAATTTTCGGGTGGGACGTTTCATTCTTCGTCTTTACTCTTCCTTTCCTTGAGCTGGTCGTCTCTTTCCTGATGCGCCTTGTCCTTCTCTCGCTGGCGGTCTCGGTCGCCGTGTCCTACCTCTACGGAGGACTGCAGCTCACTCCGCGCCCGCACGCTCGGAAGAAGGTGCGACGCCACCTGGGGATCCTCGCAGCCGTGGCCTCGGTAATCATCGGTGCATACTACTGGATCGGCCGCTACTCGCTGCTCACTCAAAGTGGGGACAACATTGACGGCGCAATGTATGCAGACGTCAACGCCACCCTTCCCGCGCACTCGATCCTCGCGGTGATTTCGCTCGCGGTTGCACTTCTCTTCCTTATTGCTGCTTTCCGAGGCACCTGGCGCCTTCCCACGATCGGCGTCGTTGTCACCGTGGTTGCCGCATTGGTCATCGGTGGCGCCTACCCCGCGTTGATTGAACAGTTCAGGGTCCGCCCGAACGCGCGTTCTCTAAACGCTCCTTACATTCAGAACAATATTGACGCGACCTTGAGTGCCTATGGTCTGGATGATTTGGACTACACGACCTATGACGCAACGACCAGTGCTCAACCCGGTCAGTTGCGTGAAGACTCGGAATCGACCTCGCAGATTCGACTGCTCGACCCGCAGGTGATCCGCAAGACTGTTCAGCAGCTTCAGCAGTCCCGTCCCTACTACTCCTTTGATTCCGGGTTCTTCGTCGACCGTTACACCATCAATGGTGAGCGTCGTGACACCGTCATCTCGATGCGTGAACTCAACCTTGCTGGCCTTTCACAAGAACAGCAGACCTGGGTCAACCGGCACACCGTTTACACCCACGGTTTCGGTGTTGTGGCGGCCTACGGTAACACCATTACCTCTGATGGCCTTCCCGCCTACTGGGAGCAGTCCATCCCCTCGACGGGTGAAATGGGATCCTACGAGCCTCGAGTCTACTTCTCTCAGTCGGCGCCTGATTACTCGATCGTTGGCGGTCCAGAGGGCACCGCGCCCCAAGAACTTGACTACCCCGATGACAACGCTCCCGGCGGTCAGGTCTCCACAACCTTCACCGGCAATGGTGGTCCTTCGGTTGGGAATGTGTGGAATAAGCTCCTGTACTCGATCAAGTTCGGGTCAACGGATATCTTCTTCTCCTCTCAAACGAATGAAGAGTCCCAGATCCTGTATGACCGTGATCCCTTGCTGCGAGTCGCAAAGGTCGCGCCTTACCTGACTTTGGAACAGAAGGCTTACCCGGCGGTTGTCGATACCGATGGAGATCCTTCGACTCCGAAACGTCTGGTATGGGTTGTTGATGCCTACACAACCACGGATTCCTACCCCTATGCCCAGCATCAATCGCTGTCCTCCAGCACAGTCGATTCGCGTTCACAGTCGGTGGGAGAGTACATCCAAGGAAACTCCATCAACTACATGCGTAACTCGGTGAAGGCCATCGTCGACGCCTATGACGGATCAGTGCGTTTGTTCCAGTGGGACGATAACGATCCGATTCTCAATACCTGGACGAAGATCTACCCCGGAACTGTGGAACCCAAGGCAAATATCTCTGCCGACCTGATGGGGCACCTGCGCTACCCGGAGGACATGTTCAAGGTTCAGCGTGACCTTCTCACGTCCTACCACGTGCGTGATGCCGCTGATTTCTACACCGGTGGTGACCGCTGGCGACTTGCAGAAGAAACTTCGACTGCTGCAACAGCCAATGGCTCGATTCAGACCATGACTTCCTCGCAGCTGCAAGCGATCCGAGTGCAGCCGCCCTACTATCTGACCATGCAGATGCCTGGGCAGGACTCCGCAGAGTTCTCCCTCACCTCTGTGTTCGTCCCCGGTGGCGAGTCCAAGCGCGAGGCCATGGCGGGCTTCCTCGCAGTCGATTCGGAAACGGGAAGCCAAGCTGGGCAAGTTCGCGAGGGATACGGCAAGCTGCGATTGATCGCACTGCCTTCCTCGACGACGGTTCCTGGCCCCGGACAGATCCAAAATGCCTACGACACGAACCAGACAATTGCCTCGCAATTGAACGTGTTGAACCTGTCGGATTCAACGGTCATTAGGGGTAACCTCTTGACCCTGCCCGTGGGTGGAGGCCTTCTCTACGTCCAGCCCGTGTACATTCAAGGATCGGGCGGCGCGAACTATCCGGTGCTGCGTTTCGTCTTGACGGCTTTTGGTAATCGCGTTGGATTCGCCCCGACTTTGCAAGAGTCGCTGGATCAAACCTTCGGTGGGGATTCAGCTGCAAAGGTGACGGGTAAGGACACCTCCGGCAAGGATAAGAACCAAAATACCGATACGAATTCTGAGCCCTCACAGCAGCTCGCCTCTGCTCTGCAGGACGCTAATCAGGCCATCCAAGATGGCCAAAATGCCCTGAAGAACAATGACTGGGCAGCTTATGGTGAATCGCAAAAACGCTTGAACGATTCCCTTACCAAGGCTATTGAGGCTCAAAAGGCCCTGGAAGCACAAAAGGGTTCCGGTTCCTGATGTGCTGAAACATGATTGATGTCGTTGGGGGGGCGGGAGGATTTCAATCCTCCCGCCCCCCCAACGACATTCACATCACAAGCGTTGTATCTAGACGCTTCCTCATTAATTCTTCAAGGAAGGATGTGGGTACAAACTTTCAGTCGGATAAACGGGCCTTCAACGTGACGACGGTTCCGCCGCCTTCAGCAGGCTCCCAATCGATGCTGCCTCGAAGTTCGCCGCGAACCATCTGATTGACGATCTGCGTTCCCAAACCCGTCATGGCCCGACCGGGCTGGATTCCTGCACCATTGTCAGTGACTGTGACAATGAGCTGGTCACCGTTGCGCTGCGCGTGGACTTGGATCAGCCCGTCCTTATCCGCAAGACCGTGCTCAACCGAATTCGATACAAGCTCGTTGAGAACAGTCGCCATAGCCTGCGCTTGTGCTGCTGCAAGGCTGCCGAACTCACCGCTGGTCGTCACATCGACCGCATGATCGGTTGAGGCAAGCGTTCCGGCCATTCTCACAATCGTTCGCGCGACATCGTCAAAATCAACCTGCTCATTGACGTCTTGTGAGAGAGCCTCGTGAACAGTCGCAATCGCCTGGACTCGCCGCTCGGCTTCCTTGAGTGCGGCCTGAACGCTTTCCAGATCAGAACGGCGAGACTGAAGACGCAGCAGAGCCGAAACCGTCTGCAGATTATTCTTCACGCGGTGGTGAATCTCGCGAATCGTTGCGTCCTTTGTCATGAGTTCTTGTTCGCGTCGACGAATCTCGGTGATATCACGCGTCAAGATGACAGCGCCCAGACGCTTATGACCATCGACAAGCGGAAGCGCACGCAAGGAGATCGTGACCCCTTGAACCGATAGTTCGACGCGCCAGGGGGCACGTCCCATCACGACGACCGCCAAAGACTCTTCAACGCTGTTCTCATCGCTCACAGCATCAGTGATGCGTTCGGCCAAGACTTCGCCAAAAACAGAATCTTGACGGATTCCAATGCGACGCAGACACGACATAGCATTGGGGGTCGTCTGAAGGACCTTTCCATCTTGATCGATGAGGATCGCTCCGTCTTGGACGCGGGGAACACCGTGGGCGGAAGCCGTCGGAGCAGACTTGTAGGGGTACTCGCCCCGAGTGATCATCTCGCAGATGATGTCCGCTGCGTCACTTGTCCAGGTATCAAAGTTTTGAGCAAGACGAGGCGAGGATAGGTTCGTTTCGCGCGTGAGCACTGCGATAACTTCGCCCTCGTAGGGGATCGGAACACAAACCTCGAGAACCGAGTAGGTACCGGCCCAATGCGGCGAAGTCGGGCGCACGACCTTGCCGGTTCTCATCGCCTCACGCAGCTCGGCCTCGCGAGCAAGAGGAAGATACAGGCCCCGCGGATCGTCAGCGTGAACGGTGATCGAGGTTGACGGGCGGCAATTCTCGGCGGCGAAGAAGCGGTCGTCGTCTGTATGAAGCCACAACACCAAGTCGGCAGCCGCAAGGTCTGCAAGAACCTGCCAATCAGCCAAGAGCTGGTGCAAATGATCGTGAGCTCCCGGGGACAGCTTAGGAGTGAATGAGACTTCTGCAGATTGGGCAAAGCTTGACATGTCCGACATGTCTTCACAATAGCGGCACTCGCCTCATTGTGAGAATCAACGGGCGGCAAGGATACAATCACTCCTGTGGACTTCGCTTCAACATAGGGGCGGAGCAGGCAAGAAGATGGGACAATGATGCAGGTCAATGGGGATGCGCAGTATCAATGCTCGCCGGAGGCATTCGTCGAAATCAGCACGAACGGGGATTTCGTTCAGACGCGCTTTGGGGATCTTATTCGCGAGGCCGTGGTGGAGAATCCGCAGGCAGGCGCCGTGAGCGTTCGTGGACAACTCAACCCCGACGCCCTTCCCGCGCGTGCGCGCTCGGCGGTCGAAAACCAAGTCCTCATCGAATACGACGAGGTGTGGACGCAGGTCGCTCCCAGGCACTTTCAAGCGAGATGCACCCTGAATGCTGAGGCGGTCTCTGTCAGTGCACACCTGACTCAGAGCGTGAGCCCCGTGGAGTGGGATCTCAATCAGTGCCAGTGGGCGCTCAGCGGCGAATACAGAATTGCAATTCCTCTTATTGGACGCATGGTCGAGGCCACGGTGGCCTCTCATTTCGACGAGTTCTTCAAGCGAGAGCACAAAATCGTCGATACATGGCTCAAGAGACATGCGGGCGAGTACTACATCGCGGAATAAAACCCTTTTACTTCGGGTTGTGAACTGATAAAGAACACGGGAAGGACACATCATGGCTGAAGAAATTAGCGAAACAACAGAGTCTGTCGCGGCTGCGGGTGGCCCCTCACGGCCTCTGTACTTGGAACGCACAGGAGTGCGTCAGTACGTGGCTCGTAATGCTCGCGGAGCTGAGGTTCTGGTCGGTGACGGTCCGGGACGCTTCACCCCGGGTGATTTGCTCAAGCTTGCGCTGGCCGGTTGCAATGCAATGTCCTCTGATGCGCGTTTTGCCGCAGTTTTGGGCGAGGACTTTGCGCAGATTGCCGGCGTTTCCGCCGAATATGACGAGGCCGCCGATCGCTTCACTTCCATGGAAGTTGAGCTTCTTCAGGACCTCTCTTCGCTTAGTGAAGAAGAGACAGCAAATCTTCTTCGTCGTGCTGGTTCCGCTATTGAGCGCAATTGCACGATCGCACATAGCCTTTCTGAGCCGCTGCCTCACACCTTGCATATCGCCTCTGAACAGGTTCGCGAATCTTGAGAGTTGCTGCCTCTTTCGCCAGCGTGTGCCACTAGGCTTGTAGGCGCTGGCGAAAGAGGCAGAACAAAGCCGGAAGGGAAAAGTAATGAACCAGGTTGATAGGAAATACGAAGACCTACTGGCAAAGATTATGCGCGAAGGTGCGGAAAAGACCGACCGCACGGGTACAGGCACGCGTTCCCTTTTCGGTGCACAGCTCCGCTATGACCTCTCACAGGGCTTTCCGCTCATTACGACCAAGCGCGTCCACATGAAGTCGATCATTGGTGAGCTCTTGTGGTTCCTCAGCGGGGATTCGAACGTGCGGTGGCTTCAAGAAAACGGCGTTCGCATCTGGAATGAATGGGCCGATGAAAATGGTGACTTGGGGCCCGTTTACGGTGTCCAGTGGCGCCGCTGGAATGCCGGGGATGGCCGTCAGATTGACCAAATCTCTCAGGTTTTAGAGACACTGAAGACTAACCCTGATTCCCGTCGCATGATTGTGTCCGCTTGGAATGTTGGGGATCTTCCGCAGATGGCTCTTGAGCCTTGCCACGCGTTCTTCCAGCTCTATGTCGCCCAGGGGCGCTTGTCTCTCCAGCTGTATCAGCGCAGTGCCGACATGTTCCTTGGTGTTCCCTTCAATATCGCCTCTTATTCGCTCTTGACCCACATGTTCGCTCAGCAGGCCGGCCTGGAAGTTGGCGACTTTATTTGGACCGGGGGAGACTGCCACATCTACTCGAACCATGTTGAGCAGGTGAATGAACAGCTCTCGCGTGAGCCCTATCCCTTCCCAACTTTGAAGCTGCGCCAAGCGGATTCAATGTTCTCTTACGATTTCGACGACATCGAGATTGAGGGCTACGAACATCACCCGACGATCAAAGCGCCGGTGGCCGTGTGAACCACGGCGGAGGCGCTGCCCGGGAAACGGTGGTGGGGGAGGAACCGCACGTGCAGCATCGCTCGGTCCCTCTTGCCTCGATTTGGGCCCAAACGGCTGATGGGCTGCTGGGGTCGGGGACTGAAATGCTCTGGCGGGTTCCTGCGGATTTTGCTCACTTCAAGGCCACAACAATGAACTGCCCGATTATTATGGGTCGTTCATCATGGGACGCCTTGGGGCGTCCCCTGCCTGGTAGAACATCCATTGTCATCACCCGAAACCCAGATCTGAAACTGGATGGTGCGCTGGTTGCGCATTCCTTGGACGAGGCTGTGCGACTTGGACAAGAGGATGCACGCGAGCGGGGCAGTGAGCGCGTGTGGATCACGGGCGGCGCACAGATCTACACGCAGTCAATGCCGCTGGTGGATGAGCTTGTCGTCTCTTTCTTAGAACTTGACGACCCCTGTCTTGAAAAGATCAAGGGCAGCGAACATCGCGTGTATGCTCCAGAGATATCCCCTGAAGAGTGGGGACTTGACCTGAGCCGCAGCGATGAGGCCTGGCGTCCCGCCTCAGGAGATGCCCTCCGCTGGAAAGTCGGGGTTTTCCGTCGCCTGTGACAAGGGCGTCGTGAGAGTCTTTGCCTCCACATGAACGCGCTCGAGGGGTTCGGAACTGAGATGAATTCCTGAGAGCTTCCGAGCGCTGACTAATGCTCGTGATTCAAAAGAACCGAGGAAAGAATTCCACGACTGCGATGCATTGTTGAGTGCGACGGAGACTTTGGATGCGTGTTTTCCAAGTGTTTGGAGCCGTTCGTAGAGTTCTTGAGAGAGCTGAATAATCTCTTGAGCCTGTGTGGATAGGCTTTGTTGACGCCAAGTGAAAGCAACTGTTCGCAGAATCGCCCAAAGGGACGTGGGGGAAGCAAGAACAACATTCATGTTTAAGGCGTCGTGCATAAGTGAAGGATCGGTATGCAATGCTGCAGAGAGAATCGATTCGCTGGGAACAAAAGCGATGACATAGTCAGCGGCATGGGGGAGTTCTTTCCAATATTCCTTTCGGGAAAGTTCACTGACGTGGCGGCGCAAGGACTTCGCATGCTGGAGCATGAGCTGCTCGTATGTGAGTGTTTGATCCGAAGGATCCTCGCCATCAAGATGCAGGGGAGTGTCTTCGCTTTGGGCGCGCAAATAAGCATCCAGTGGGACTTTCGCATCAACTGGAATGCACTTGTCTTGAGGGAGGAGGACGATCATGTCGGGGCGTTTGGATCGGCCTGCCGTTGGCACTTGGGTGTCAAAGTGAACGTGCTCGATAAGCCCGGCAGACTCAACGAGGGAACGCAGCTGGGCTTCTCCCCAAGTCCCGCGAAGAGGAGCATGAGAGAGCGTGCGCGTGAGTTCTTGGGTGGACTGCCGAAGTAAATCTTCCGATTCTCGTGTCCACTTTAGTTGCTGATCAAGCGCGCCGATTTGCGCGGCCTGCTGTCGTTCTAAAGAACTGACGGAGGTTTGAAGGAGTTTTAAGCCTTCGTTGATCGGAAGGATTGTCTGCATAAGGCGTTGGTGCTGCGCCGATTCAAGCTGTGCTGCTTGGGATTGAGAATCGGCCAGGAGGCTTTGGAAGGTGTGTTCTTGCGCGAGGCGTTCACGCAGTTCTGCCACCTGAGCTTGGCTGCGTGCGAGATCCTGAGAAAGTTCGAGGCGCGCGTGGAGCGCCCCGCTATGCTTGCCCACTGCCCACGATAAACAGGCTAGGGCTGCGCAGAGGAGGAAGAAGAAAAGGCTCTGAAGTGTCATGGAGCGATGCTAAAACCGGGCACTTTCATCTGCGTCCAGTTTGAGCGTGTGGATCTACATGACCCATGTCACCCGCCTCGAGTTGTGCTTTTGGGCCAAGACAGGTACCTTTTATAGGTACCGACGCGGGGTGGAGCAGTTCGGTAGCTCGCCGGGCTCATAACCCGGAGGTCGCAGGTTCAAATCCTGTCCCCGCTACTAGTAACCCGGTCTCGATAGAGACCGGGTTTTTGTATTTCTGCGCGCTTATCTGAGAAGACTCGCGTATTAAGCTCTCCGTTCCAATTAAAAATTGCGGTCTACGCAAGGCGTAGACCGCAATTGAGTGGAGGAACTTCTAGCCGCGCTTGCGCTTGCGCAATGCAGCGCCTGCACTTGCGCTCAGTGCCGCTGCTCCAGCGAGGAAAGCAATCGGGGCACCCGTGCGCGCGAGCGTGGGCTTTGATGGCTTCGACGCAGTGGTCTGCGCTCCTGCCGAGCTCGTGCTTGGGCTTACCGAAACCGTCGTTGACTCACTAGCTGAAGGAGATGCAGCGCTTGTACTCACTGAAGCCGTAGGAGTGCTTGCGGTAGGTGTTGTTGAGCTAACGGACGGAGAAGGCGAGGGGGTGGGCGTTACACACGGCGAGGGGTCGAGGATTGGATCGACTTGTGTTCCAGCAGTCAGCGGAGCGACGGTGATATTGGCGGTCCAAGAGTCTGCAGAGGATTGTGCATTAGCGCCGGTGAATCCCGTGAGCGCCGCGGTGTTAGAGATGGTCGTTCCCGCGCCCTTTTCATTCACGCGTCCGAGCACATGCAGCGTCGTGTAGTTCATGAAACCGAGCTGCCCTGCGCCGCCGTCCCAGATTCCAGTGCAGTGATCATAGGAACCGAAAGTCTTGGCATCAGTACAGGGGAAAGTGAAGTCTCGAATGAGGCCGTCGTCCGGGTTCGGATCAAATTCATGTCCTTCGCGAACCCAGAGGTGATCGACCGGAGGATAGGCAAGGATCTCGTTGTTGCACAGTCGGGTCCACGAGTTCTGGTAGGTGATTCCCTCGGGCAGCAGGTCTTTCACATTGATGTTTGTGACTGTGCCAATGCCACGGTTAAGAATGTTGACGCGGTACAAAACATAGTCGCCAACGTTAAAGTTCCCAATCGGGGAATCAGCCGTCGAATCGAGAGCGATGGGCAGTCCGTTCGCGCCATAAACAGGCTGAGCGCCAGACATCTGGACGTGGGCAGCGTCCTTCAAGACGATAAGATCAGCGCCCTGGTTTGGGTCAGCGTTGGCCTGGAACTTGGATGCTGAAACGCCGACAATTCCCAGGGCAACACAGGCGCTGAGGAGTGCTGCACACATACTGCGGCGTCGAGAACGATGGAGTGTCATGGTATGTCGGTCCTTCTGTAAACGGGGGTTTAATCGAGCTTACGCCTGCTCGAGACGAAAGATGATCCTGCAACAGTGGTGAGCACCGCTATCCCCCCAAGGAGAGCCAGGGGAACACCCGTCCGCGCGAGCGTGGTTGTCTGCGGTGCGCGAGAGGCTGCTGTCGCGCTTGTCGTTGCCGAGGCCTCGCTGGTGGTGGGCGTGGTAGTGGGGGCACTTGTGGTTGCGGAAGGAGCGGATGTGCTCACCGATGGTGAGGGCTGCGAAGAAGTGGGGGAATCCGAAGGTGTCGGTGTTGAGCAAGGTGAGGGATCAGTGATCTCCTCAACCTGTGCGCCGGTAGCAAGAGGTGCAACAGTAATATCTGCGGTCCATGAGTCAACGGAGAGCTTTGAATTTTGAGGAGAGACATCCGTTAAACGAGCGGTGTTGGAAAGCGTCTTTCCTGCGCCCTTCTTGTCGACACGTCCAAGGACGAACAAAGTTGAATATGAAGCGTATCCAAAATACTCAGTGCTACTCGTCCATGTTCCGCTGCAGTGATCGTAGGTCCCTGAAGAGTATCCTTCAGGTGCACGACAGGGGAAAGTAATCGGGCTGTCTGGGTACAGACTCTCATCGGGATTCACGCTTTGGCTCTCTCGGACCCACAGGTGGTCAGTTGGAGCTACAACAGAGTGGAAGCATCTACGTGTCCAGGAGTTTTGATAGGTGACCCCTTCGGGAAGGAAATCCGAAACAGTAAAGCTGTTCACATAGGGATAATTGCGATTCAGGACATTGATGCGGTAAAGAACGTAGTCTCCGACCTCGAAGCGTCCAATGGGAGCATCCGCGGTCGAATCAAGACCAATAGGGAGGCCGAATTCATCGTAGGCGGGCTGCCCGCCCGACATCTGGACGTGGGCCGCGTCCTTCAAGAGGATTAAATCGGGGACGCGTTCTTCATCTGCCTGAGCCTGAAGCTGTGCGGTGGAGACCCCCAAAATCCCCATTGCAACGCTTGCAGTAGCGAGGGCAGCAATGATGCTCCACCCTCGCTGCGAACGCCTCAACATAACGTGCCTCCAAAACCTTAAAAACTCAGCAAGCTGTCTGAGCACAATACCGAAAGATGCTATCTGTAAGTAGGTGCTCAGTTCAAGAAAAACGGCCAGTTGTGCCCTAAAGCTCATATGTTCTGAGCGAAATACCCTCTCTCAAAACAGTTGTAGTATGAAAATGTTGGAAGACATTTGAGGAGGGCAAAATGAGTGAACCGACGATGCCACCGAGCTTGCCGCCCATGGGCGGACAGGCAATCCCGCAGGGAAGTGTGCCAGCAACCGGCAGGATTGAAAACGGTGACTACTATTTCGATAAGTTTGACGATCGTCCGATTCCCACGGTGGTTAACCGACTGGTCATTGAAAAAGGCTCGTGGACTAAAGCAATCGTGGGCTTCGTTTTGGGTGGGGTTTTCCTCCTTGCATGTGTCAATTCCGTGCGCACTGAACAGTCTGTTGCTGCAATCATCCTTTGTTTCTTGATCGGGGCTCTCTTGATTGTCGCTGGGCTTGCCATGATGCCCCGCAAAGACTACATCGACTACCAGGGCTTCTATGTCACGAGCATTTTTGGCTCGAAGCGCTTCCCTTGGCCTCATTCGCGTACCAGTTTCTACGTCCGTAACACGCGGGCTGGAAACGCTGCTTCGGCGAGCGCTCGGATGACACAGACCTTCGACGTGAAACTGATCAGTGCTGAGGGAATGCAGATTCCCTTGGGGATTGTCTTCACCGGTCCGAACTCGGATGAATTGGAATGGCGAGGTGTCGTTCAGTGCTCGCGTATTTGGGATTGGGGCGTTGCAAGGGGCTACACCGTTGAAACGGGGGAGTACATTCCTCTTTCGGGAGTTGGAATTCACCAAGCACTTCGTCAGTCTCAGGAAGAACGTTACGGTCTTCGCTAGAACTTCAATCAATGAGTAATCCCTACGCTCCTCAGCCTGCTGAGGATTCTTCTCGAGTATCACTTCCTCCCGCTGCTGGGGAGCGCATCGTCATTAAGCCAGAGGAAGAAATCGTCTCGAAAATCGGGACGGTTGTTGACGGTGGCTATTACTACGATCAAAACGATGAGAAGCCGATTCCTCTTGAGGCAGAGCGAATAGTCTTCGAAAAAGGCTCGACCTTTATGGTGATTTTGTCGTGGTGTTTAGCGCTCTTTCTCTCTCTACCGTTCCCAACGATGCTGACCAAGGGAACTGACGCGGTCATTGACGCGGATCATCCATTGATCTGGTCCTTCATGCTAGGGGTCGATCTGGTGATCATCGTCTTTCTCATTATTCATGGTTTCCTTTATTTCCCAAGTACAGATTGTCTCGACTCTGAAGGGATGACCCTGTCTATTTTGTCGAGGAAAATACAGATTCCGTGGCCGCACTCGCGAACGGGTTTGTATGTTCGCCTTGTGAACCAGAAAGGTCGAGCTCTTCAGACAGCTGAAGTGAAGGTCATTCGCCCAGACGGTTCCTCCGCGTTACTTCCTATTACCTTCAGGGGAGTGGATTCAGTCAAAACTGAACGAGATGCTGTCATCCAATGTTCTCGGATCTGGGATTGGGCGGTTGCAAAGGGCTACACCGTTGAAACGGGGGAATACATTCCTCTTGCGGGATTAGGGGTTCAGCAGTTTCTTCGCCGTCGCCAGGAAGAACGCTACGGTCTTCGCCAGAACTTCAATCAATGACTAATCCCTACGCTCCTCAGCCTGCTGAAGGTAGTAATCCCTTCGCTCCTCAGCCTGCTGAGGGTAGTAATCCTTACGTTCCTCAGCCCGCTGAAGGTAGTGCTCCTCAGCCCGCTGAGGATTCTTCTCGAGTATCGCTTCCTCCCGGTGCTGGGGAGCGCTTCGTCATTGAGCCAGAGGAAGAGATCGTCTCGAAGATCGGGACGCTTGTAGACGGTGACTACTACTACGATCTAAACGGCGAGAAGCCGATTCCTCTTGAGGCAGAACGAATAGTGGTTCTGACAGGGGCATGGATCGCCATTATTGTGCCCTGTGCTTTCGCGCTTTTCCTGTTCATGCCTTTCGTGAAAATGATGAGGGATGGCCCCGCTTCAGTGATCAATCAAGATCACCCAATTGTCTACTCGGTCATGCTGGGTGTTGATCTGCTGATCGTTATTTTGCTCGTTGCATTGAGCGTTCTTGTCTTCTGGCCCTGTAAGAATTACATCGACAAAGATGGTTTCCGCGTCACTTTCTGTTTCAGAACAATGCGCTCGCCGTGGCCACGTTCAAGGAGCGGCTTGTACGTGCAGATCCGATCGCGTCGAGGCAGACCCGTCAAGACATCTCAAGCGAAGGTTGTTCGTCCAGACGGTTCCGCTATCTCGATTCCCATTGCCTCGATGGATATTGACGCAGACGAGGCTGAAAAAAGCACTGTTATCCAGTGCTCTCGGATCTGGGATTGGGCAGTTGCGAAGGGCTACACCGAAGAGACCGGTGAATATATCCCTCTCAGGCGCCGCGGTAAAGACGACGTTTTTCGCCGTCGCCAAGAAGAACGCTACGGCCTTCGCGCCCATGTGAACGACAACCAGGAAAACCTCCAATAGGTCTTTCCTTCGTATAAGGGTGTGGGCCCGGCAGCTGCCGGGCCCACACCCTTATACCTAGAACTTAGTTCTTCTTCTTAGCCGGGGCTTCGCCCAACTCGAAGGAAGCAACGCGGATAGAACCCTGATCTTCGGTAGCCTCTGCCGAGGCCTCGAAGTGAGCAGGACCCTGAATCTTCGTCGCGGCCGCAAGATCTTCCAAGACCTCCTCAAGCAGGGGGATCATCTGCTCGGGAGCAGATACCGTCACCTCAAGGAAGGGTGTCCTGGGGGAAACCTTTGCTTCGGACTTCACGCGGCGCAGGACCACCAGTGCCTCAGAGGCAACACCCAACAACACGCTAGAAGCATCTTCGATAGCGCCTTCAACGGTCCCATCCGGAGTGACCTCAAGGTTGGAGGTGGTCGGCCATGCAGCCTGGTGGACGCTACCTTCGCGATACCAGCTCCACACCTCTTCGGTCACGAAGGGCAGGTAGGGAGCAAGCAAGCGAACGAAGGTATCGATGGCGATCGCCAGCGCTGCGCGGGCAGAAGCAGAAGCCTGATCGCTCCACTTGCCCTCGCGGTTGTAGGCGCGTTCCTTCACGAGCTCCAAGTAATCATCACAGAACGTCCAGAAGAAGGACTCGGTGACTTCCAGTGCGCGAGCATGCTCGTAGTTTTCCAAAGCAGCGGTCGCAGAGGCGACAACCTCACGCAGTCCGGCAAGCATCGAACGGTCCAGCGGCTGGACGACATGCGTGATGTCCAGATCCAGATCTGCGTCCCCGCCCATCGTGAGAGCAAACTTCGAAGCGTTGAGCACCTTGATGGCCAGGCGGCGGCCAATCTTCATCTGCGATTCATCAAAAGCGGCATCCAGGCCCAGTCGAGCAGATGCCGCCCAGTAACGCACCGCGTCCGAGCCGAACTTCTCGAGCAGGCCCATGGGGGTCACGACATTGCCCTTAGACTTCGACATCTTCTTGTGATCCGAGTCCAAGATCCATCCGGAAAGACCTGCGTGTGCCCAAGGGAGCGCGCCAAATTCCAGATCTGCGCGGACGACCGTTGAGAACAGCCAGGTTCGGATAATGTCCTGACCCTGCGGACGCAAGTCCATCGGGTAGGTGCGAGAGAACAAGTCCTCGTCCTCAAGCCACCCGCAGGCAATCTGCGGGGAGAGAGAAGAGGTCGCCCAAGTATCCATGATGTCGAGTTCGCCCACGAAGCCACCGGCGATGCCGCGTTGATCCTCGGTGTAACCCGGAGCGGTATCCGATGAGGGATCAACAGGAAGCTGATCTTCACTGGGGGTGATGATCTGCGTGTAATCGACTTCGCCATTTTCGTCAACGCGGTACCACAGGGGGAAGGGGACGCCGAAGAAACGCTGACGGGAAACCAGCCAGTCGTTGTTGAGGCCGCGTACCCAGTTCTCGTAGCGTACGCGCATAAAGTCCGGGTGGAACTCCAGCTCCTTACCGCGCTCAATGAGTTCCTCGTTCAGGTCCTTGCCAGTTGCAGGATTGACCCACGGCTTGCCGCCGTTACGGATGTACCACTGACGCGAAGTCACGATCTCCAGGGGCTTGTCGCCCTTTTCAAAGAAGTTTGTCTGGCGCATCGTCTTCTGGGGTTCGCCGCGCATTTCGCCGCTTGCCTCGAGGCGCGCCACCAAGGCCTCGCGAGCAGAGAAGGTGGTCTTCCCCGCAAGCTCAGCGAAGGCCTCGCGGCCCTCATCGGTGGTGATCCACTCGGGGGTTTCGGTCTGCAGGCGGCCGTCCTTGCGCAAAACTGTGCGCAGCGGAAGGTTCAGGTCACGCCACCAATCGATATCGGTCGTGTCACCGAAAGTACAGCACATGGCGATACCGGCGCCCTTGTCCATCTCTGCCTCGGGGTGAGGAAGAACGGGGACCTCAACACCGAAAACAGGGGAGGCAACCGTGGTGCCGAATAGGGGCTTGTAGCGCTCGTCGTCGGGGTGAGCGATCAAGGCCACGCACGCGGGAAGAAGCTCGGGACGAGTCGTCTCAATGCAGACATCAACACCGTTCTCAACTGGCGCACCGGCTGCAGCGGCCTCGGCAGCGCGCGCGGGGTCGGTGATGTGGAAGGCGAGGCGGTGGTAGAAGCCCGGGGATTCGCGGCTCTCAAGCTCAGCCTGGGCAACCGCGGTCTGGAAGGTCACGTCCCACAGGCCAGGAGCCTCAGCCTGATAGGCCTCGCCGCGCTCGAGATTGCGCAGGAACGCGGCCTGGGCAACCTTGCGGGCACGAGTACCGATGGTCTGGTAATTCTGGGTCCAGTCAACCGACAGGCCCAAGTGGCGCCACAGATCCTCGAAGTGCTTCTCGTCCTCGACGGTCAAGCGCTCGCACAGCTCCACGAAATTACGACGCGAGATCGGCACCTGATCGCGAGCCTTGATGGACTTGCCTTCGCCGCCAACATGAGGGGGTTCGAAGTTCGGATCATAGGGGAGGGTCGCATCGACGCGAACCCCGAAGTAGTTCTGAACGCGGCGCTCGGTAGGCAGGCCGTTATCATCCCAGCCCATGGGGTAGAAGACCGATTTACCCAGCATTCGCTGGAAACGTGCGACGACGTCGGTGTGCGTGTACGAGAACACGTGGCCGACGTGAAGTGAACCCGAAACCGTGGGCGGGGGAGTGTCGATCGAGTAAACCTCTTGGCGGGGGCGGCTTCGATCAAAACGATAGGTTCCCTGATCTTCCCAACGCTGGTTCCACTGGGCTTCGAGGCCTTCAGTGGCGACCTTGTCCGGCACCTGGGGTGCGGGCAGCGAGGTTGGTTCGGCCTGGCGCTGAGCGCTCATACATATTCTCCATCCGAGTCGTGGACTTATTACCGTCCAAGCCTACGTTTCATCAGGTCCCCGGTCCAGCGAGAACGCGCCGATGAGTCGCTCACAGTGGGGACTAGACTGGAGAATGCAGAGCAGCGTGCACACGAGCAAAAGGATCCCTTCGTTACATCCGCTCATCGAGCGGTCTGCGCGAGCGAAGAAGGAGAGCCTGAGTAGTCTGGATTAAGGATCGCTCACACTTGAAAAGGAGAGTCATGGCTGCGGTGCACACACGTGATATCGGAGAAGAAACCCTCGGTCTTCTTCGACGGCTGATCGCCTTGCAATCGGTCAATGACCTTACCCCAGATTCGGGACAGGAGATCAAGGCTGCCAATCTTTTTGAAGACTACTTTGCCGGCCTTCCCGTGACGTGTGAGCGCATTGAAGCCCATCCGGGTCGAACGACCTTAGTCGTCACGGTTCCCGGAACGGATCCCAGTTGCGAAGCTCTCACTCTTCTGGGACACGCCGACGTTGTCCCAGTCGATGAAAAGCACTGGACGCACCCTCCTTTTGAAGGGGAAATCAGCGATGGACAAATTTGGGGCCGAGGGAGCGTGGACATGCTCCACCTCACCGCTGCTATGGCTGTCGTCACTCGCCGCATCGCCCAAGAAATCGCCGATGGTGGCGCACGACCACAAGCGACCCTGACTTTCGTCGCTGCTGCGGATGAAGAAGCACGAGGCGGACTGGGAGTTCCGTGGATCGGTGAACATCGCCCCGAGGCTTTCTCGTGGGATGCTTCGTTATCTGAAATGGGAGGCGCGCATATTCGAGGCGCCCGGGGCCGAGATAGCGTCGTCGTCATTGTCGGAGAAAAGGGAGCCGCGCAACGGCGTCTTCATGTGCGCGGGGATGCCGGTCATGGATCGATTCCCCTTGGTCGAGTGAGTGCAGTCGAGATGCTGGGTAGGGTTTCGCGTGCTCTCGCTCAAGCCCAATGGCCCCATGCAAGCGATGAAATCTGGGCGGGTTTTGTTCGCGCCTTCGAGTTCGATGCTGCTCTTGAAACTTCTTTGCTTGAGGGGAGCTACACCGGTGACTACAGCGAATTTGGTGATCTTGCCGCATACGCTCACGCCGTTTCGCATATGACTGTTGCGCAAACCGTTGTCAGGGCCGGAGGTCCGATTAACGTTCTTCCTTCCTCTGGCTACATCGAACTCGATATCCGTACTCTGCCTGGGCAAAGTGACGATGACGTCGATCGCGCGATTTTCGAGGCCTTGGGGGAGCTGGCCCCCCGCATCCAGATCGAGCGCTTGCTCAGCGAGCCAGCCACGGCCTCGTCAATCGAGACGAAACTCTACCGAGCAATCGAAGAAGTTCTTCGCGAAGCGCACCCCGGCGCAGTCGTAGTCCCCATCCTCTTCCCAGGAGGATCAGACCTCAGGGTCGGCAGGCGCAAGGGGGGAGTGGGCTACGGTTTTGGATCATGTGCTTCCGGGGCGACGCTCGGCGAGGTCTATTCGCAACTTCATGCGCACGACGAACATATGCCCATCGAAGACGTCTTCTCGACCGCGCGTGATCTAGAACGCCTTGTTCGCCTCTATATTGGCGAATAATTCCAGCACGTTTGGGGAATTTCTGCGCATTGGCTCCTGCCCAGTGAATGTGAGATTTGCTGTTACAAACGACCAGTACGTGGCACAACTCGCCAAGGGACCTGTTGACCCATATCGTTATATTTGTGCACGTCCGTGCGCGCCAAAGGAACAAAGGAGAATTGGATGCCAGCATCACGCATCACCATGAAAGCAGCCGCTCTTGTCTCAGCCGCTGTCCTTATGTGTACCTCGCTGGCAGCCTGTGCGCCGAAGAATGCCTCTTCGACGCAGTCCTCGAGCAAGGCAGGGACAATTACGGTCGGTCTCCCGGGTTCTTTGTCGACCCTGGATACCGCCCACGAAACCGGAATTATCAACTACTACGTTGCACAGGTGACCTCTGAAGGTCTGCTCGCTGTCGATAAGGACGGCAAGCTGGTTCCGGCAATTGCGACGGCTTACCACACGGATGATGCGAAAACCTGGGTATTCCAGATCCGTCAGGACGCGAAGTTCCAAGACGGCAACCCCGTGACCATTGAAGATGTTCTCTTCTCGATCAACGTCGCGAAGGATCCCGAAAAGTCGCCTTCTTCGGCCGTGTACTGGACGGCAGGAATTGAAGCGGCGCAGACCGGAGAGTGGGAAATTACCATTACCCTTCCTTCTCCGGCCGAGAATTTCGGGTGGACCGTGACGGCAAACGGTGGCCTGTGGATTACTGAGAAGTCCTTCTACGAGGCCGCGCAGTCCTATGGTTCCTCCAAGGACCTGATCATGGGGACTGGCCCTTACAAGGCAACCTCGTTCCAGCCCGACTCGAAGGCAGTTTTCGAGAAGAGTGGAACCTGGTGGGGTGGAGATACTCCCGCGCAGACCATCGAGTTTGATTTCTTCTCTGATGAAAACTCGCGTCTTCTTGCTCAGCAAAGCGGTCAGATCGACATCTCGACTCAGCTCCCGACAGATCAGCTTTCTCAGTTTGAATCGATCAACGGAGTGAAGGTCCTGACCGAATCCGACCGTTCCTTCGTGGGATTGACCTTCGATGAAGGCGTTGCTCCCTTCGATGACATTCACGTCCGTAAGGCAATCGCTCACGCTGTCGACCGAAAGGCCATCGTCGACTCGATCCTCAAGGGCCGAGGCGAAGTTGCGACCGGAATCGAACCCAACGATCAGTTGGGCAGCGAGATCGGCGTCGATAAGGCTCGTGAACTCCAAGCCAATCTCCCCGTTGACTCCTTCAACATGGAGCAGGCTCGAGCAGAGCTCGCTCAGTCGAAGGTCCCCAACGGTTTCGACACCGAACTGACCTACCCGGCCTCGATTCCTGAAATGGGATCCGCAGCACTCGCTATTGCGGAGAACCTCAAGCAGATCGGAATTAACGTCACGGTGACTTCGAAGCCCATCGAAGAGTGGGTTTCCAAGGTGGGAACAGGTGAATACGGCCTGTACTACATGAGCTACACCTCGACGACCGGCGACCCCGCTGAAATCGCCGGCTGGCTGCTCGGTCCTAGTAATCCCGCACGTTATGTGAATGAGGAAGTTCAAGGTCTCATCGCATCGTCGAACCAGGAGACGGATCCTCAAAAGCGCGCCGAACAAATTGTCGCTGCTGAGCGCATTGCCCAGCAGAACACGATTTACTCGCCGATCTGGTGGGGCAAGACTTCAACTGCTTTCTCCAAGACCGTCACTCCCAATAACTACACGTCCTACTTCTTCATGACCCCCTGGGCCGCGTCCCTGAACGTCACGAAGTGATGGTGCGTTTTCTTGCTCGACGCCTCGCGGGTTTCGCGGCGGTACTGCTAGCCCTGTCTTTCATCATCTTCTCCCTCTTGGATATGGTCCCGGGAGATCCGGTGAAGATCTTGGTTGGCACCCGCCGCCTGACCCCCGAGGTTCGTGCTGCCATTACGCAAAAATACGGCCTCGACGAACCCTTTTTGATTCGTTATTGGCACTGGCTCAGCCGCGCGCTCACGGGCGATTTTGGCGATTCGGTGCGCTCGGCGACCCCCGTCACGGACGTCCTCGCCGGGCGCGTCGGTCTGACAGCAACCCTTACGCTCATGTCCTTTATCATTGCGATCTGTGTCGGTGTGCCCCTGGGGATCTGGGCGGCACGCCGCGCAGGAAGCTGGGTTGATCGCTCCATCGTCGGATGGAGCGTCGTTGGCATTTCCGCTCCCGGTTTCGCCCTGGGACTTGTCCTCCTCTACGTCTTCGGACTCATGCTCGGATGGTTCCCCATCTTCGGGCAGGGGGAGGGACTCCTCGATACCCTCTGGCACCTCGCTCTTCCCGCGCTCGCGCTGGCAACGGGGATTGGAGCGATGATCGTGAGGATTACACGCGCCGCAGTCATTGCAGAACTCAAGCAGGACTACGTGACTTTCGCGCGCTCTCGCGGCTTGGCCTCCAGGCGCATCACCCGCATGTACCTGCGCGCGGCCTCGCTGCCGATCATTACTTCCGCGGGACTGATCCTGGGTACTCTTTTCGGCTCGACTGTTCTTGTCGAGGAAGCTTTTTCTCTTCCCGGACTGGGGCAACTCCTTGCCGACTCCATCACCTATAAGGATGTGCCCGTCGTTCAGGCGATAGCCCTCTTGGTCGCGGTGGTGATCATCGCCGTTACTTTCGTTGTGGATGTCGCCGCTTTTGCGATCGATCCTCGTCAGAAGCTCGAAGAAGGGGGTGCCGCGTGAGCAGCGCTCAGCCTACTGATCGTTTCCGTTCGACTTTACGAGGCCTCGGACACTTCGCGCGCACCATCCCCGGTTCCGTCGCGCTCTCCTTTGTGATCCTGGGTCTGGTTGCGCTCTGCGTTTTCTTCTCTTCGCTGCTGGCTCCCAATGCGCTGGGTCAGAACGTGAGCTTGGGCGTGAGCCCAGCCGGGACGGTGGGCCACATCTTTGGAACCGACAAAGTTGGCCGCGATATTCTTGCTCTCACTATTGCGGGCGCGCGATCAGCGGTCCTTGGCCCTATCGTCATTGCCGGCGGCTCGATGGTATTAGGCCTGCTTTTTGGAATGACTGCCGCTTGGTGGGGAGGCTGGTGGGACACACTGGTTTCTCGCTCGTGCGAAATCCTGCTTTCTATGCCGGTCACCTTGTTAGCGATCGTCGTTGCAGGCGTGATTGGAGGCTCCTACTGGGTGACCGTGGGCGTTCTGATCATCTTGTTCGCGCCCTCAGATATCCGCATGATCCGCGCGGCGACGCTCCAGCAGAAACCGCAGCCTTATATTGAATCTGCACAGGTTCTGGGATTGTCTTCTCCGCGTATCTTGGGCATCCACATTCTGCCCAACATCACCCCGATCGTGTGGGCGAACCTCTTTGTCAACGTGGCTTTTGCTCTTGTCTCTCTTTCAGGCCTGTCCTACCTTGGCTTTGGCGTGGGAGCTCAGGACGCAGACTGGGGACGCCAGCTTGCCGATGGACGTTTCATCCTTGCTCAAAATCCGGCCGCCTGTGTGATCCCCGGTCTTGCCATCATCATTACCGCCACCGCGATTAACATCGCTGGCGATTGGTGGAGTGAAAGGCAGGAGGTGCGCTCATGACGACTGACGATATGGGTTTGTTGGCCTCGGGTATCAGTGTCTGGGCTGCTGATGGCCGTAGCCTCGTCGATGACGTGACGATTCAAGCGCGTGCAGGTCATACCCTGGTGATCGTTGGTGAGTCTGGCGCAGGCAAATCTATGCTTGCCCGCACGATCTGTGCCCTTACCCCGCATTCTCTTCGCGCTCAAGGACGCGTCGCCCTGCAGGGACGTGAATACGACATTGTGCGCAACGCGCGGGCCTTCAAGGGCCTTCGTGGCCAAGGCATTGTCTGGCTTCCTCAGGACCCCTTCACTTCCTTGTCGCCGACTCAGCGATGCGGAGATCAGATTGTTGCCGGACAGCGCCTTTCTCAGCGTGAACGTCGCGAGCGGATCGGGGAGCGTTTGCGTGAGGTTGGGCTTCCCGAGCGCGTGGCGCGAGCGTATCCGCATGAACTCTCCGGTGGTATGCGTCAACGCGTCGCCATTGCGGCCGCACTGGATTCTTCTCCCGCGGTCTTTATTGCCGACGAACCAACAACCGCTTTGGATGTGACGACTCAAAAAGAAATCCTTGACCTTTTGAGTGATCTTCGTTCGATCCGGGGAATGGCACTGGTTCTCATCACTCACGATTTAGCTCTTGCTCGCGAGTA
The DNA here is from genome assembly GCF_976954355.1 of Actinomyces sp. Marseille-QA0893. NCBI lineage: Bacteria > Bacillati > Actinomycetota > Actinomycetes > Actinomycetales > Actinomycetaceae > Actinomyces > Actinomyces sp. Marseille-QA0893. The sequence continues at coordinate 213,536 of NZ_CDRJSY010000001.1, read as the reverse complement.
CGGGGATGAAGTAGTTGTAATGCGCCATGGGCGCGTCGTCGAATCGGGCGCTGTTGCAAAGGTCTTCGCTCACCCAGAAACTCCCTATACGCGTGAGCTCGCCGCTGCTGAGCCTCGACTTGATGGTCCCAATCCTCGCCCTGAGAGTCCGGCTTCTACCGCGCACACTGAGCTTCCTCCTCTTGTTGAGGCTCGTGAGCTGGTCAAGGTTTTTCGTGGCCACGGGCGCGGAGGAAGGCACGTGGCCGTCGATGGTGTTTCTGTTGCGATAAAACCACAAGAGTCAGTGGGCATTGTCGGTGAATCGGGTTCTGGAAAGACAACGCTCGCACGCCTGATCATTGGATTGGAAAAGGCTGATTCGGGCAGCGTGAGTATCAACGGCGTTGAACGGGGGCCTCGGCGCACGCACGTCGTGGGACCGCCGCCGATTGGGATCGTCTTCCAAAATCCCTACTCGGCCCTCAATCCCGCTCGAAGCGTTGGTGCGACCCTTGCCGAGGCCTTGCGCGTGGGTGGCCGCGAGGCCAGTGAGGTAGCGCAGCTTCTTCAATCTGTTGATCTTCCTGCTTCCTATGCCGATCGCTACCCTGCGCGTTTGTCGGGCGGCGAGCGTCAACGCGTGGCGATTGCGCGCGCTTTGGCAACGCATCCGCAGCTTCTGATCTGCGACGAGGCCGTTTCCGCCCTTGATGTTTCGGTGCAGGCATCAGTTCTGGAACTTTTGCTTCGCCTGCAACGCACAGAAGGTTTCGCCTTGCTCTTCATTACGCATGATCTTGCAGTTGCACGCCAGATGTGTGACCGGATGATTGTTATGAAAGATGGAGTGATCGTCGAAGAAGGACCTACGGAAGATATTCTTCACTCTCCGAGTCAGGACTACACTCGCGCGCTTCTTGCTGCTGTTCCCGGACAAGAGGGCCACGATGACTGAAGATATTTTGCGGATTTCGATTGAACCTGGCGACAATGGCTACGAGCGACTGATCGCTTTAGGTGTCCCGCATGAGCGTGCGAAAGACTGGGCATGCCTTGGGCCCAAAATGCATGCGACCTTGTGGATCAATGGCCCTGTGGGAGTGTGGGAAGTCCACCGTGAGCTGTCAGCTCACTTGCGCATCGCTGGATGGACACTTCTCTGCAGCGGAAAAGACGCAAGCGACGACGAACAGCTTGTCCGCCTGTGTGAGATCGTGGCGGAGCTTAGCGATGACATGCGTTCACGGGGCTTTCCTCTGATTAAAGCCGATTCATGGGCTGATGAAGGGGTTTTTGTAGATGTCCTTCGCTCGAGCGGTTTTGAGCAGGTAACGATCAACGGGAACCCGCATCCCATTGAAAATGATCGAGACTATTCGCATAGCGGTTGGCTTTTCTGGAATCCAGATTACGAGCCGGAAGCCACGAATTTAATGATCCCCGCTTACGAGCACCAAAAAACGGAATTTACCTGCGGTCCCGCAAGCGCACTGATGACGCTCGGTGAGATTGAAGGCGACCCGCACACCGACTTTGTCAATGAGCTCAACCTCTGGCGTCAAGCGACCTACTCAGGGGGAGTGGGGCACTTCGGCTTGGCCTCGGCACTAGCGGACCACGGCGCACAGGTCGAGGTCCTTGTGACGACCACTCAGCCCATCGTGGGAGTTTCTAAAACCACGATGCTGGGAAAGCGGGCGCGGGTCGCTCTTCACCACGAGCATATGGTGCGTGCACGTGAGTTGGGAGTCACCTCCCAGGTGAGGGAACTGTCGGTAGAAGACATCACCTCGGCACTGGAATCGGGCAAGCACGTCATTGCTCTAGTCGACCTCGCTCCACTCAATGGGGAAGATACCCCGCACTGGCTTCTCATTTGGGGACGTGTCGGAGACTTCCTTTTGATGCACGATCCCTGGTACGACGAAGAGTTCGGCGAGACCTGGGTGGAAACCTATGTCCAGCCCCTCCACACACGCGACCTATGGGAGGCCGCACAGTGGGCTGATGACACCCACGAACGCGCTCTCCTTAGCGTCCGTACTTCTCGCTGAAATTCTTTTCAAAGGTTTCCAGCGATACGCCTCGTGTCTCGGGAACGATGAACACGTAGAAGCACAAGGAAACAACGTTAATAAGGCCAAACACGGCGTAGGTCCACGTTGCTCCCAAGTGCGTAATCATGACCGGGAATACCCAGGTGACGACAGCGTTCATCAGCCAACCGCAGCCGACAGCGAAACCCTGCGCCACGCCTCGGATCTTGGAAGGAAAGATCTCCGAAACCAAAACCCAGTTGACGGTTCCGGACTGCTTGGCAAAGACGAAGAGCGATACCAAAACAACGACGAGCCACGGCAGATATGTCGGGATCGATTGTGAGATTGTTCCATCACTTTGGACGTAGGGAGAGATCCCGAAGCCAAAGACAATCGCCAAAGCAAAAAGAGAAAGCGTCACGCCAGTTTCTTGGTAGATGCCGACATGACGGCGAGCAAGACGCGACACCAGATAGAGGCCGAAACCTGCTCCTGCGCATGCAACAGCACCTGTAATGACGTTGAGAGTGATGGAATCTGCTGCGGAGAAACCTGCTGCAGCAAGGATCTTGGGCAGGTAGTACATCGCGGTATTGATACCGGTGAGCTGGTCGAAGCACGCAAGGCCGATGCCGATGAGAAGTAAACGCCGAGTCCACTTGACAGAAAGCGTTCGGCGCAGTGACCAGTGTCCTTGAGTGTGCTGGTCATGCTGAAGTGCCGCGATCCGCTCGATTTCTTCACGCAGATTGTCGCGCTTGGGATCGCGGATACGCTTGAGTGCGCCGATGGCCTCGTAGTAGCGGTCCTTGGAAGCATACCAGCGCCCAGACTCAGGCATGAGGCGCATTCCCAGCCATAGGCAGACGGCCGGTATCGTTGCAAGTACAAGCATCCAACGCCATGCCAAGCCGTCGCCGCTGGTGACGACTGCGGTTGTCACGTGCTGGACTTGATCCCAGGGATACCATTGTCCGCCGGTCAAAGTGCCTGAAGGGTCCTCGGAAACAAAGACCTGAGGTCCACCGTGAGCACCAGATAGGATCGCGTTCATCGAGTAGGCGAGGAGCTGGCCAAAGACGATCATGAATTGGTCGAGTGCAACCAATGAACCCCGAACGCGCGTTGGGGCAGACTCTGCGAGGTACACGGGAACGGTCGCCGAGGCGCCACCGACGGCAAGCCCCAAGATGAAACGGAAGATGTACAGAATCGCGACATTTGGGGCAAAGGTGCACCCCAGCGTTCCGAGAATGAAGATTCCCGCCAAAAGGAGGATATTGTGGCGGCGCCCGTAGCGATCGGATAGGCGGCCACCGACGATCGCTCCCAGTGCGGCACCGAGGGCCAGAAATGCCCCGACCAGGCCTTCTTGGAATTCATTAATTCCAAGGCCTCCGGCGCTGCGAGGCATATACATATAGGGCAGTGCGCCGGCGATGACGCCCGTGTCATATCCGAAGAGCAGGGAACCGAAGGTAGCGACTCCTGCGAGGAAAGCGATGGAGCGCTTTGGCCCCGAAGCTGGAGTGTCTCGAGTCAGATCGTCGAGTTCCTTTTTGCTCAGCGCAGGAGGCGTTGAAGAATCAGTCATGGTCTCTATTGTGCATCCCCTCTTCATTGCTCGTGCACATATTCGGTGAATTGTTCATGTGTTCTGGGGGAATGAACAGGTGCTCGTTGTCGTCCGACGTATAGGCCGAGGCCGGAGCCGGCACGCCACGCGCACCCAGCCCCGGCCTCGGGAATACAGATTGTCAACTGCTCAGAGGACCATCGCAGCAACCCAACCGCCAATCAAGAGCGGAACGTTGTAGTGCAAGAAGGTCGGGATCACCGTATCCCGCATGTGGTCGTGCTGGCCATCGACGTTGAGTCCCGCTGTCGGACCGAGCGTCGAATCCGAGGCCGGTGAACCGGCGTCACCCAGTGCTCCAGCTGTGCCGATGATCGCCACCGTCGCCATGGGGGAGAAGCCCAGCGTGAGACACAGTGGGACGTAGATCGCCGAGATGATCGGCAGGGTCGAGAAGGAGGAGCCGATGCCCATGGTGATCACGAGGCCGACGAGGAGCATGATGATCGCCGCGAGGACCTTTGAACCGTTGAAAAGAGCTGCGGTTCCATCAACCAAAGGCTTAATCTGGCCCGATTCGTTGAGGACCGAGGCGTAGCCCTGCGCGGTGATCATGATCAAGCCGATGAGGCTCATCATCTTCATACCGCCACTGAAGACATCGTCAGCCTGCTGCCAGGGGACGACTCGCATGAAGAGCATCATGCAGAGACCCACCAAAGAGCCAACGAGCAGCGGATCGGCCTCAGAATCCATTCGAGTGAGAACGGTCTGAATGACAAAGCACACGACAAGGGCAGCCACCGCGGCCCAGACCTTCTTCATATCAATCGGCTTGTCCTCGGAAGATGCGAAGGAGGAGTCGCGCTGCTCGTAGGTGCGCGGCTTGCGGTAGGAGAAGAAAAGCGCGATCGCACAACCGATTGCCATTGAAGCCGCGGGAATTGCCATTGCTGCCATGGGGTTGACAGAAGACACGTCCATGCCGGCGTCGTTGATGTTCTTGTAGAGAATGTCGTGCAAGAAGATCCGCCCGAAGCCGATGGGGAAGAACATGTAGGCGGTGACGATACCGAAGGTAATCGCACAGGCAATCATGCGGCGGTCCATCTTGAGCTCGTTCATCACGCCAATGAGCGGCGGAATAAGGAGCGGGATGAAGGCGATGTGAATGGGGATCAGGTTTTGGCTCATGACACCCATGACGAGGACGCCACCGACAATTCCCCATTTGGCGCCGCGAGCAACGCGTGCGGAGCTCGCCGCATCAGCATTGCGCATGCGGTTCACAATTGCGCGCGCAAGCAGGGCCGGCAGACCTGAGTGAGCGACAGCCATGGCGAAAGCGCCGAGCAATGCGTATGAAAGGGCAATCTTTGCGCCTCCGGCGAGGCCGGTTTGGAAAGCGACCATCGTGCCAGAGATTCCCATTCCGGCGAGAAGGCCGGCGACAACAGAGGCCACAAAGAGAGAGATGACGACGTGCACTCGGGCGAGGCTGAGCGCCAGCATGACGATGACCGAGAGGACGACTGCATTCAACAAAAGCATGTGTATTCCAAGAGGTTGCGTGTGTGTTTAAAACTGACGTGGATAAGGAGCAAGAGCTTCAGTCGGGTGCGAAGTGAGATGGAATGCGTGAGCTTGAGTGAAAAAGCTCCGATGAATCTTCGCGGGTGCGGGGGATTATCCTGACGGCGTCTCGTGACGACGTCAGCCAAGATGATGGTCGCGCTCAACAGCAGCGTCGACCGCCGCGACAATCGCGGAAGATAGACCCGCGTCTTGGGCGGCGAGGAGACCAGCGATGGTGGTTCCTCCCGGGGAAGAAACCCGGTCAATAAGATTTGCGGGTACTTGCCCATTGTCGAGGCCATTGAGCATGAGTTGCGCGCTTCCCAAGAACGCTTGGGCGACGATGCGCGTCGAATCGGCCTTGGTGAGGCCGTGGTTTACGCCGGCCTCGGCCATCGCATCGATCATGCGGAAGATCCATGCCGGGGAGGAGGAAGCGATCGCTGTAAAAACAGGGAAGTACTTCTCATCCAGCACGATCGTTTGACCGACCGAATCGAGGAGTTTGCGTGCCGCAGCGAGCTGTTCATCCGTTGTCCCCATGGGGCAAAGGGCACTCATCGACTTGCCGATCTGCGCATTGACATTGGGCATGACGCGGACCAGGGGAACAGCAGCCCCGAAATCAGAGTAAATCTGATCGGTCGTGCGACCTGCAGCAATAGAAATGACGCAGAGTTCCTTGGCGCAAAGAACGCTCTCGCGGATCTCGCGAATGACCTCTGACTGGACATTCGGTTTCACTGCAAGGACCAGAAGGTCGCTCTGCTCGGCAACCTGGCGGTTTGACGCGAGTGCAACGCCTCCCAACTCATCTGCCAAGTCCTCGGCGGCCTGGTGGTGTCGATCAGCGAACATCAGATCCGAGCCGCTGAAGCCAGCGGCCACGGCACCGCGTGCAATAGCTGAAGCCATTGCACCTGTTCCGATGAAGCCGATACGCATGACAGTCCTTGAGTGAGAAGGTGTGTATGTTGGCGTTATTTTAACCACACTTTACGTGTTGATTGCAACAAGGTCTTATTCTGCGTCCGGCAAAGTTATCCACAGAAACAGAGTGCAGACGATTCATCCACAGATTGACGCATCGGGGGAGCGCTGAGGGGAGAGAAGCGAGCACACTGCATGAATGAACACTGACACGCAGATGCGCCGAAGACGTCACCTTCAACAGATAGTGCTCTCCACGGAAACGCATGGCCTTGATGAGGAAGAACGTGACAAACCAGCGTCGCCTTCTCCTTTGCGCTGGAAACTACAGTGGAAAACAGCTGCGGTCGTGCTTGCGGTTTGTGGAGTCTTCGCTGTGCTTGGGGTTGTGTTGGCTCCGTGGAAATCAGGAAGCACGCCTCATCCTCCTTCCATCGACGAGGCCTTGGCTGAGGAATCCGCCTCCGCGCAGCCCGCGTCATCGGAATCCGCCAGCGCGCTTTCCCATAGCATCGGTCCCCAGATCGTCCTTCACGTGACGGGGGAAGTGCGCCGCCCTGGAGTGATCCGCCTCGCCAAAGGGACGCGAGTCATGGATGCAATCGAAGAAGCTGGTGGTTTCACCGAAGACGCCGATACACAGAGCATCAATCTTGCGCGAGTCCTTGTTGATGGTGAGCAGCTCAAAGTGCGCTCACTCAAGCAGGCGCAGTCTTCTCAGGCAGAAGGAAACGAAGAGGCTCCTCGGACGTGCGTTGATGTCGCCAGCGCCGATGCCGCTGGACTTCAGAATCTCGACGGCGTTGGGCCATCCCTTGCCAATCGAATCATCACCTATCGCCAATCTCATCCCATCAGCGGCGTTGAGGATCTTGATGCTGTACCGGGGATCGGGCCATCGATTCTTGAAAAAATTCGTCAAGGTGCGTGCCAATGACGCGAAGGCCAGTCGATATTCGCTTGCTTCCCATCGCTCTTGCAGTATGGTCGTCAACCTACGCATTTCTCAACGGTCGCTATGTCCTTGGCTGGAGCAGCGTAGCGGGGACGATTCTCTTCACTGCCTACAGCGGATTGGGGTTGCCTGGGCGCGCATGGCTGCTGCGGTGGAGCGAATGCGCTGCCACGATGAGCGTCATTGTGTGTCTAGGGGCAGCGTGTTTTTGGCTCGCAACAACTCGGGCCGCTGCTTGGGAAGAAGAGAGCACGCAGATCAGTGCGAATGGGCTGAATCTGCAGGGTTTTCATGCACGGCTCGTGAGTGAAGTGAAAGAAAGCCTTCCTCCAGATGAAGGACACACAACGAAGAAAAAGCAAAGCGCTCGTTATTTCGCGAGGGCGCAGTACGTCATGGGGCACCAGACCATGACATTCCTGCTGTCCAGTGAGACAGCGCGATTTACTCACCTTCGACGCGGGGATGTCATCGCGCTCGATGGGAAGCTAGATCTTAGCTGGTCCCATAGCATTCCCAACGTCGGGTCCATTCGCGTTAAAAAATGGGAGATTCTCCCATCAACGGATCGATGGTCACAGTTCTCGCGAGCATTTCGTGGCAATCTCGAGCAAGTAGTCGCTTCTCTTCCGCAGCATGCGCGCGCTTTAATTCCGGGCATGTCACTAGGGGATGATCATCAAGCCAGTGCCCAGATGCGCAATGACATGAAGACAGTGTCTTTCGCTCATCTCACAGCTGTCTCTGGCGCGCATATGTCGATCTTGTTAATGACCATTGGTCTTTTAACGCCACGAAAGAAAACATGGAAATTGGTCGTACAACTGGCGGTTCTTCTTCTCTTCGTCGCGTTGGTCGGTCCCCAAGCCTCGGTTCTACGCTCTTTCGGGGTCAGCATCATTGCCTTTGGGGGAATGTGGCTGAACCGTGAAGGAGGGATATATTCATCGCTGAGTACCGTCGTGATAGCGGCCTGTCTGCTTTCTCCCTTCGATGCGTGTTCACTGGGTTTCTGTCTCTCTGTCCTTGCCACCTGGGGAGTGAGCGTTCCCGCCCGATGGATTTCGCGTGCAGGAGAAAAAGCTGGGGTAGCTGCCGAAAACGCATGGATCCCTCGAATGAGCGCATTGCTGGCGATCCCACTTGGAGCGCAAATTGCCACGCTTCCCGTCATGATCTCCATGAATTCATGGATTGGACTGTGGTCGATCCCAGCGCAAATTCTGATCTCTCCATTTGTCACTCCGGTAACCATCGCGTCTTTCGCTGCCGCTCTTAGCGCGCAGCTATACGCCCCTATTGGTTTCGTCTGTGCGTGGATTGCCTCGTGGGGAACTGCATGGATCGCAGGTGTCGCGAGATTCTTTTCTTCCCTCCCTGGAGCTCGAGTCTCGCTTGGAAACACCGCTGGAATCTTTGCTGTGGGCGCAGGCATCGCTGTTGTTCTCATTGCTGCTGATTGCCTCCGGCGCTTCACGACGTCGAGGCCCCTCGAACGTGTCACACTAGGAGGGAAAAGCTTGCATATATGAATGGGCGAGTACGACACGGAAGGGGAGAGCGGCCTATGGCAGCGAAGACTCAGGCAGCACCGGTCGCCCCTCGCCTTGCTCCCGTTGTCTTAATCAAGGGCAGCGAAAGCTTACTTGCAGATCGAGCGCTGAGCGAGCTGCGACGCCTCGCGCACGAAGTCGTTCCCAGCCTTGAGCGGACAGATCTTCCTGCGGGAAGCTACCAAGCAGGCCAACTGGACGTTCTCACTTCGCCTTCTCTTTTCGGTGAAAGTCGGATGATCATCATCTCCGACCTGGAGAACATGACGGATGCCCTTGCCACCGACCTGCAGGCATACCTGAGCCAACCCGCTGCCGATGTATGGATCTTTCTGCGTCACCCGGGCGGCAACGCCAGAGGAAAGAAACTCCTCGATGCAATTGCGAAAGCCGGATTTCCGGTGATTGCGGCAGAACCGCTGAAAAATGATCGCGATAAATTGGACTTCGTTCGCTCCGATGTACGCAACGCACACCGAAAAATTGAAACAGAAGCCGCGCAGGCCTTGGTCGATGCGCTAGGAAACGACCTCAGCGCACTCGCGGCAGCTGTTGCGCAATTGCTCAGTGACGTCCAGGGGACCATCACTCATGAGGCGGTTCGCCGCTACTACTCCGGACGAGTCGAGGCAACGAGCTTCGAAGTTGCCGATGCAATCGTGGGTGGACGCAGCGCACAGGCACTGACTTTGGTCAGGCACGCATATGCGACGGGAAGCGCTCCCGCTCAACTGGTTGCGGCAATCGCAGTGAAATTCCGGGCGATGGCGAAAGTTTCCTCACCCGCGGGACGGAAGAACCTCGGGATGTCTCCGTGGCAAGCCGAGCATGCACGCAGGGAACTGCGTTCATGGCCTGACCCTGCCTTGGCCTCGGCAATCACTGCAATTGCTCAAGCTGACGAAGACACAAAAGGGGCGTCGAAGGATCCTGAAGGAGCGGTGGAGAACCTCGTCATGACATTGTGCCGCCTCCACCGCGGCTAAAAACTAGCTCCCCGCCTCTTCACTGCGCAGACGAGGAACGCAGGTCTTCTCGGGATGAATCCCAATAATTCCCGCATAAAACGCGCGGATAGCATCCATATCCTTGCTCTGATTCCCACTGAGCTCGATAGGGGCTCCCCAGCCATAGCGGCGTTGCCCGCCATCGATGAATCCGGGGACCACAGGCAAATTCGCACCCTGAGCGATGCGATAAAAACCAGATTTCCAATAGGGACGAATAGAACGCGTGCCCTTGGGAGCAATGACAAGGACAAAAGTTTCACTGGACTGAGCTAAAGCGATGACTCGCTCCACCAAATGGCCGGGATTCTCGCGGTCGACGGGGATCCCACCAATTGCCTGAACAAAACGGCCAATCACGGGCACGTCCGTGAGGTTCTTTTTCACCAAGAAATAGAAGGGACGTTGCAGCGCCCACATGGCAACAACCATGTAGAAGCCATCCCAATTCGAAGTGTGGGGTGCTCCCAAAACGACGCAGCGCTCGGGAAGAGGATGCCCGGGTGTAAAAGTCCAGCGTGACACTCGCATGACCAAATGAGCCAATGCCTTACGCAATCCCATGTTGTTCCTCTCCCGGGTTGAGCCGTCACACAGTGTACGTGGAATCCTGGCCGCAGCGCTCTTCAATGTGGGATTGACCCGGAAATATCCCTGATTGAACCCTGAAATGAGGGACTTCGAGTTGAGCTGTCGGAGCACTGTTCTAAGATCGACTTCGGGAGGAGCAGGGCGTTCCTCTGCCTGCGAAGGAGTTCCAGTGAGTTCAAGCCCATCCGCAAGGAGCGGCGAACATACAGTCGTATCGCTTTCTACTCGCATTGCGCGCCGGTGGAGCGAATTGGTACGCATCCTTGGACAGTGGCTGCGAACCGCTCCATGCTCTGTATTCCTCTCACTTCTCATGCTGATTGCCGCCTGTGCGTCGCATCTGACTCGCGCGAGGTGGATGCACGATCTTGCTGCTCAGGGCGGACACGTTCAACCCCTTCACACCTTCACCACTGTTTTGTGGGCTCCTTCAACGGGCATCATGATCAACCTGATCCTCATGATGCTCATCGTTGGCGGACTACTTGAACGCTTCCTTGGCTCAAAAGTCTGGGCACTCTCGGCCGTCGTTTCACTTCCACTATCACTCGCGGGATTGTGGGCCTGCGCTGCCCTGGCTCATAGTGCCTCATTAAATTGGGCATTTCCCATGGTCAGCGGCCCGGTGAGCGGTTCCATCCTCATCTTGACCTCCGCTTTAGGGACCGCCAGCGCGAAAATGAACCGCTTGTGGGCATGGCGCACGCGCATCGGTGTCCTTGTCATCCTCCTTGCGCTTTTCGCCTTCAGCAGTAGTGCAGGCTCGCTGGCCCGACTTTTCGCTTTCGTTTCCGGCTGCTTGGTCGGCGGCTTTGCGATTGGTTGGTCGACAAGGAATCGTTCAATGCTGGGCATCGGCGATCCCGTTCGCCACGTGATCCCCCTGGTCATCACCGCCTACACTCTCGGTGCGGTCAATGCCATCTGGACTTTTACAAGCCATGGACTCTTGGCCTTTGATCGTGCGGCTTTTTCTCCCGAGCTTGCCGAGCAGCAGTACATGTGGGCCCTGTGCCAGCAAAATGAGGCACCCATGAGGTGTTTGAAGGAGGTCTACGGCAACTCCCTGATGCTCTACGCCCCTGTCGTTCTTGCCTCGATTCCTTTCCTCGTGCAGTTGGTCCTCGCCTTTGGACTCTTCCGAGGCCGCCGTGGAGCTTGGGTGGGAACGATAATTCTTCAAGGCGCACTGAGTGTCATCGGCGTTGCCCAGACGATCCTCTTCTTGGCATCGATTTCGGGCAGTGCAGAGGAAGTTCCTGAGGGATATTTCACCGTCAATATTCCCACAATGAAGCTCTTGGTTGGTGTGGCCTTCCCGTTGACAGCAATGCTGCTCACCGCGTGGAATGCCTCTGCGTTCCAAGTTCGCGCGCCAAAGTCTCGCTGGAAGCGCGCGGGGATCATCTCCCTTGTTTCTTTCCTTGCCGGAGGTATTGTCGCCCTTGCCGTCGGCATGTCGATGCCCTACTACTTTGTTCCTGATGCCACACCACTGAACCTTCTTGAAGCGTATCTGACCGCATACGCCCCAGCGGGCGCGCAATGGCTCTTTGACACCCCTTTGTATGCGACGACAGTGGCGGCGGCGACTGCAACCGTCTGGAGTCCCGTTGCGGTGTGGGTCATCAGTTCTGTGAGCTTGCTGAAGGTCTTTTTGGCCCCGGTTGATGTGAGCCACGATAAACAAGACGAGCTCCTGTCTCTGGTCACATCGCAGGGCGCGGGTTCCTTGGGATGGATGCTCACCTGGCAAGGAAACTCAACGTGGATTAGTCCCGATCGCACCTGTGGCGTTTCCTACCGTCAAGAATCCGGTGTGGCCTTAACTCTCACGCAGTGCAGCGCCGATGAGGAACATATCTCCTCTGCGATTTCGGAGTTTGCGACTTTCGCGACCGACGCCTCTCTTATTCCCGCCCTCTACTCAGTCCATGAAGAGTGGGCCAAAGAAGCGCACCGCTTAGGTTGGTCAACGGTCAAGGTCGCTGAAGAAGCAATTATCGACCTGGGAGACCTCGAATTTAAGGGGAAGAAGTTCCAAGACGTGAGGACTGCCTTCAACCATGCCAAGCGTGAAGGAATCCGTGCACAGTGGGCGTCTTACCCCGATCTTGACGAGGCCTCTAAGGAGCAAATCCAGGCGATTTGCCAAGCGTGGGCTGACGAGAAGGCTCTTCCTGAAATGGGCTTCACCCTGGGTGGTTTGCGCGAACTTGATGATCCGCAGACACGTCTCTTGCTTGCGGTCGATGAAGAAGACCATATTCACGCAGTGACGTCATGGATGCCTGTCCACTCGAAGGGCAGCGTCATTGGATTGACTCTGGACGTGATGCGGCGAGACGATCAAGGCTTCCGTCTGGCCATTGATTTTCTCATCGGTCAAGCTGCCCTCCTCGCGCAAGAAGAAGGACTACAGTTCATTTCCCTCTCCGGTGCGCCCCTGGCCGAGTCGGGCCAGTGCGAGGAGCCGGAAGACCTTCGCGATTCACACTTTGCATTCGCTCCGGTTTTGGATGTCATGGGTAATGCCATGGAGCCCGTTTACGGCTTCCGTTCGCTTCTTGCCTACAAGAAAAAGTTCCAAGTTCGTTTTGTTCCCCTATACCTCGCGATTCCCGATATCGCGCAGGCTCCTTCTGTCGGATTGGCAATTGCTCACGCGTATCTGCCTGGAATGAGTGCAGCAAGTGCCGTGTCCTTGGCTGCAAAGCTGGTTTCTCGTGATTAGCATCCTTCACTATGTCCCACTCCTGCGTGTCTGGATTCCCTTCGTTGCCGCAGCACTGATCGCGGCTAGCCTTGTCTGGATCTGGCTGAAAGTCATGCGTCCGCTGTCGATCAAGGCGCGTTCGATGAGTGTTGTCGTGGGCGTCATCCTTGTCGTTGTCGTCCACCAACTCGTTGAGCATGTCTGGCATCCCGTCGCAGAAGGACTGGGGCGAGTGACATGGCTGTGGGCATCGCCGGCTTTAGTTGCTGCAGTGATGGTTTTTGCTGGCTTGACCAGACGCAAGCAATGGTTGCGCCGTTTCTGTGCTGCACTGTGCGCGTGGTTACTGATTGCTGTTGGCGCAGCTTTGGGAATCAATTACCACTTCGAGGCCTATCCGACCATGGCCGAGGTCGTGGGCGGGGGAGTGCGCACCATTTCCTGGGATGAGTTGAAGAATCCCGATGAAGAAGCGCAGAGTGCACGTATCGCCGAGGGAGCGGTGGTCCGTGTTGATATTCCTTCTTCGGATTCAGTGTTCAAGCCACGCCAGGCCCTCGTGTATCTCCCGCCGTCCTATTTTGCCGATCCGCAGGCAACTCTTCCTGTGATTACTCTGCTCACTGGCCAACCTGGCACTCCCCAAGATTGGTTGGTCTTGGGTAAGCTTCCTCAAACCATGGAGCAGTTCGCCGCAAGTAGAGGGGGGCGTGCTCCAATCGTCGCGGTTGTCGATGCCTTTGGAAGCCAGACAGCGAATCCCCTGTGCTCGGATACTTCTCACGGGAAAGTCGCAAGCTACCTGGAAGTGGATGTCCCGAAGTGGCTGCGGGAGAATTTCCCTGTTTCAACAGACGCCGGTCAATGGGCAATTGCCGGATTGTCCTCTGGTGGAACCTGCGCTCTTCAAGTAGCCACACGCGCTCCGCAGACATACCGCAGTTTCCTTGATATGTCTGGCGAGGCCCACCCCCAGCTGGGTAATGAAGAACGAACCATTTCTGAAGGTTTTGACGGAAGTCGCGAACTCTACGCGGCGAATGACCCGGTGCAGGTGATGAAAACGCGTCGCTATGACGCTACGGCGGGGATTATTTCCTGGGGGAGCGACGATACATCGTTTAAAGAGGGACTGATTGAAGTCGACGAAGCTGCCCAGGCCTCGGGAATGAAGGTTGAAACACGCTCATATCCTGGAGGGCACAGCTGGAAAGTCTGGAAGGCAGCATTTGAAGACCAGCTGCCGTGGCTCGCAGAGCGTTTTGGACTCTGAGGCCACGACAGCCGGTTCACCGCTACCTGCGGTAGGGGTTAGTTCAGTTTTTCTACGGTGATTGTCAGGGAAATTGTGTGCGATTGGCCCGGCTGGAGGAAAACCGCGTTGTGGCGGACATTACCCACCTCAACACACACGAAGTGTTTCCAATCCTCGTGGTGCATATCTGCAGCCTTAGCCTCGGCGGGATTCCACACGATTGTCGACGCCGAGTTCTCCTTCTCGATGACGATACGACGGCCAAAACCCGGGTCAAGGATTGAAACGGTCCCCGCGAAATCGAAGATCGAGTCGACCCGTCCCTGAGTGAAGGTCACGTCGCCTTTTTGAACAGAGTGCTCATTTGTCACCGTGCACAGCTGTTCGGCTCCGTCCAGCCCCACAACGCTGATCTCGCGGACATCTGAGACGTTGAAGTAGGGGTGCAAGGCCTCGTCCACGTAGAAAGCTTCCTCATCGGCGTTCGTCATTGTTAGCGCCAGATGAAGATATTCCCCGAAGGTGGCATGAAGCTGAGCAGTAAAACGATGCGGGAACTTCGCCATCTCCGTCTTTGTCGTCGGAGCATAGGTGAAGGAAAGAATCGCACTGTCATCAGTGCGTTCAACCAGTTCCCACGTTGCATTCCTTAAGAAGCCGTGATTTTGAGCCTCGGATCCGGGTGCTGCCAAAGAAGCAGTCGCAACGCCGAACCACGGTGCACAAATCGGGACGCCGCCTCGTGCAGGCGTCGATGCCCACGGAAGGGAACGCTCGGAGAGCCACAGTACCGGCTCGGTGCCCGCAGGGGTCCATTCAAGGAATTGAGCACCGGAATCTGAAAAACTTGCGTCGCAGCGGTCATTGCTGGCGCGATAGACACGTCGGTTTGCCATTGGACAAGGATAGCGCGAGTAACGCCTCACACATAGTCCCTCGGAGAAGGGAATTCTGAAAAAACGGCGATAAGCTTTCTGTGGAAGCGAATCGGTAAGTAATAGGGAGTCTTATGACCATCCGCGAAGATCTACGTAATGTCGCGATTGTTGCACACGTTGACCACGGCAAAACTACTCTGGTCGACGCCATGCTGTGGCAGTCAGGCGCATTCAATGAGCGCGATACGGTAGAAAAAACCGGCGAACGCGTCATGGACTCCGGTGATCTGGAACGCGAAAAGGGCATTACGATCTTGGCCAAGAACACCGCGGTTCACTACCGTGGTCCCGCCGCCCAGAAGCTGGGCCTCGAAGGCGGTGTGGTCATCAACGTGATCGATACTCCCGGGCACGCCGATTTTGGTGGCGAGGTTGAACGAGGCCTGTCCATGGTTGACGGCGTCGTTTTGTTGGTTGACTCTTCCGAAGGCCCGCTCCCGCAGACCCGCTTCGTCTTGCGTAAGGCTCTTCAAGCGCAACTTCCCGTCGTCATCGTCGTCAACAAGGTTGACCGCCCCGATGCCCGCATCGACGAGGTTGTCTCTGAAACGCAGGACCTTCTTCTTGCTCTGGCCGAAGATCTAATGAGCGAAGGCGTCGACGCAGATGTGGATTCCCTGCTCGACGTTCCGGTTGTTTATGCCTCGGCAAAGGCCGGAAAGTCTTCGCTCACCAACCCCGGTGACGGCAATATCCCCACCGAGGACCTCGAGCCACTCTTCGAAACGATTCTTCACCGCATCCCCGGTCCCGAGTACGAAGAAGGCGCACCCCTTCAGGCTCATGTGACGAACCTGGACGCCTCTCCATTCTTGGGACGACTCGCGCTGCTGCGTATCCACAACGGAACATTGCGCAAGGGCGAAACTGTGGGACTTGCTCGCCACGATGGAAGCATTAAGCCCGTTCGCATCACCGAGTTGCTTCGAACCGAAGGCCTCGAACGAATCCCGGCCGAAAGTGCCGAACCCGGTGATATCGTTGCAGTCGCAGGTATTGAAGACATCACCATCGGTGAGTCTCTGGTCGATCTTGATGATCCGCGTCCGCTGCCGCTGATTACCGTTGATGATCCGGCAATCTCCATGACGATCGGAATTAACACTTCGCCCATGGCCGGCCGTGTCAAGGGAGCAAAGGTCACCGCACGCCAGGTGAAAGACCGTCTTGATCGCGAGCTCGTCGGTAACGTTTCGTTGCGCGTGCTTCCCACCGAGCGCCCCGATGCATGGGAAGTCCAAGGGCGTGGTGAGCTTGCTTTGGCAATCTTGGTCGAGCAGATGCGTCGTGAAGGTTTTGAGCTGACCGTTGGTAAGCCTCAGGTCGTCACCAAGACCATTGATGGCGTGCGCTCAGAACCGATGGAACGCATGACTATCGACATTCCCGAGGAATACCTGGGATCGGTCACTCAGCTTATGGCCCAACGCAAGGGCCGCATGGAAACAATGGCGAACCACGGTTCGGGCTGGATCCGCTTGGAATTCATTGTTCCTGCTCGCGGTCTGATTGGTTTCCGTACGCGCTTCCTGACGGAAACTCGCGGAACGGGTATTGCGTCGTCTATCGCCGAAGGCTATGCACCCTGGCAGGGCGCGATCGAACAGCGCCTCACCGGTTCGCTTGTTGCGGACCGCGCGGGACAGGCAACGCCCTACGCTATGACGAACCTCCAAGAGCGCGGTTCTTTCATTGTTGAGCCCGGTTCAGAGGTCTATGAAGGCCAGGTTGTCGGCGAAAATCCCCGCGGTGAGGATATGGATGTCAATATCTGCCGCGAAAAGAAGCAGACGAATACGCGTAGCGCGACCGCTGATGTGTATGAGTCGCTGACACCTTCACGAAAGCTGACTTTGGAAGAATCCCTTGAGTTCGCAGCAAATGATGAATGCGTTGAGGTGACTCCCGAGGCCGTGCGCGTGCGCAAGGTCGTTCTGGATGCGCAGGAACGCTTCAAGATCGCCGCGCGTGAGCGTCGACAGAACAAGGACTGATCAGCAAAAGGTTTGCCCCACGCGAGAAATAGCTCGCGCGGGGCTTTTCCTTAAATCTGCGGCGGGGGAGGGACCTGCTTGCCGGTCACCATAGTCCGCGCGTCTACCTTCACGCGGCCTCGCCTAGTGTCAATCACCACGTGAGTCGGCGCCTTTTCGAGCAAGATCCCAAGGGCGTCGTGGAGTCCGTCATCCAAGCGGTAGCGGACCACCACGCGCGAGCCGAGCTCGAGGCGCATCCAAGGCAAACGGGCGATCGCTGCCGGTAACTGATCGTTTCCCGCAGGAGCAGCGGTGGCCTCGGCGCTGGGGTTGCCTGGAATTGCGTGCGAATGGTGTGGCGTAATACCCGGGCTCGCCTCGCTGGGGGGAGCGCCTAAAATTTGCCCACTATCAGCTGAAAAGTGCTCGGGATTCGCGTCAGGTGTCATGTTGGCGATAATAGAATGAACTGTTTGTCGGACCCAGTCCAAGGAGGAATACATGACGTACGTCATTGCCCAGCCCTGTGTTGACGTCAAGGACCGGGCATGCGTTGATGAGTGTCCCGTCGATTGCATTTACGAGGGGGAGCGCACCTTGTACATCCACCCCGATGAGTGCGTGGATTGTGGCGCCTGTGAGCCGGTGTGCCCGACCGAGGCAATTTTCTACGAGGACGACCTGCCCGGCGAATGGTCTGACTACTTGCAGGCAAATGCTGACTTCTTCGTCGACCTGGGTTCTCCCGGCGGTGCACAGAAGACAGGTCCTCAGTCCTTCGATGTCCCGTGGATTAGTGCCCTTCCTCCGCAAAACGAGGACTGGGACAAGTAAATGAGTCGTCTTCCGCGTCCGCTTGATCTTCCCGACTTTCCTTGGGATAAGCTCGCGCCTTACCGCAAGCGTGCCAACGAGCACCCCGGGGGAGTGTGTGACCTCTCTATCGGCACCCCGGTCGATCCAACGCCTGAGCTCATCCAAGATGCCCTTAAGGACAGCTCGGACGCTCCGGGATATCCGACGGTGATCGGAAGCGACGAGCTTCGCCGTGCAATCCTCGCTTGGGGCAAGCGTCGCAATATGGTGGACGTAGGAGTGACAGGAGTTCTTCCCTCAATCGGATCGAAGGAAGCTGTCGCGTGGCTACCATTCCTTCTGGGCGTGCGCCCTGGCGACACTGTCCTTTTCCCGCGAGCCTCGTATCCGACCTACGACATCAGTGCTCGTTTGGCGGGCGCCACTGCCATTCCGGTGGATCCCACAGACCCGGATTCTTGGCCGCAGGCACAGCTTGTCTGGCTTAATTCCCCGGGGAATCCTGATGGGCACGTTCTTTCACTTGAGCAGCTTCGAGCGGTTGTTCGGTGGGCGCGAAGCAACGATGCCATCGTCATTTCGGACGAGTGCTACGCGGCCTTGGCGTGGGAAGAACCCTATGTGAGTCACGGCGTTCCTTCACTTTTGGATGAACGCGTGTGCGATGGGGACCCCAGTTCTTTGATCGTGCTGTATTCCCTGTCGAAGCAATCAAACTTGGCCGGATACCGCGCAGCCTTGATGTATGGGGACCCGAAGCTTTTGGCTCCCGTCATTGAGGTTCGCAAGCATGCCGGAATGATGGTGCCCGCGCCTGTCCAAGCGGCAATGCAGTGTGCTTTGGGGGATACCGAGCATGTCCAGACGCAGCGTGAGATTTATGCGCGCCGCCGAGCACAGCTTGTCGACGCGGTCGCGGCTACCGGTTTGGAGCGTGACGGCGACTCCGCTGCGGGCCTGTACCTGTGGGTGCGCGATCCGCGTGGCGTCATGAACTCTTGGGACCTCGTTGGTGCTTTTGCCAATCGCGGCATTGTTGTCGCCCCCGGCGACTTTTACGGCGAGGCCGGGGTGGGCTTTGTGCGCATCGCGCTGACCGCGAGCGATGAACGTATTGCGGCGGCTTGCCAGCGCCTAGTCGCGGAGCCGATTGTTTAGATTACTTCGAGGCCTGTGGGTTCCAGTGTTCCCATAAATCGGTCCATTTGAGGCCCAAGTCCGCCAACATGGTGCGCACGAGCGGGATTGAAATACCGATAACGTTGTGGTGGTCGCCGTGGATTTCTTCGATGAAGGCTCCGCCGAGGCCGTCGATCGTGAAAGATCCGGCGACTTCTAGAGGTTCACCTGAGGCAACGTATGCGGCTGCTTCTTCTTCGCTAATCGCCCCGAAACAGATCTGGGTTGAGCAACTGTGAGCACTATTTGCAAGAATTTCCCACCCTGCAGTGTTTTCGCGTAGGTGGACCAGGTAGTGTCCGCTCCACAGGGTTGCTTGGGACGTCGACAGTTCTTTGACTCTTGTCAATGCAGTTTGAGGATCGTGGGGTTTGCCCAGCAGTTTGCCTCCGGATTCCAGCATTGAATCACAAGCGACGAGGACGCATTCTCGCGGGAGCTTGCCTGCTTCGGGAACGTTAATCCTTCCCTCCACGATTGCCGAGGCTACGCAGTGGCCTTTCGCTGTGGCTAGGGCGCGCACTTTCTCTTCGGCGCTGGCGTGGGGGAGAGCCTCGAGGACTGCATCTTCGTCGACCTCGGAGACGCAGACGATGGGATCGATACCGGCTTCTCGAAGAATTCGGAGTCTGGCGGGGGATTGTGAGGCTAAGACAAACTGCATACTCAGCATTTTCTCGTGCAGGAGGAGGTTTTCTTCACTAGAATAATGTGTGTTAGACCACACCTGTGGAGGAAGATGTGAAGGACGACGTAGGAAACACTCGCGATTTTTCGACCGTGCATACCAACACATCTTCGCTTTTGGGTGGCCCGCAAACGCTCACGATTGAAGACGTTGCCTCCATGGCGGGCGCGACCATTGAAGAAGTGCGGGATTTTTGGGTCGCAATGGGCTTTCCCTCCCCGCGAAGCGAAGAAAAAGTCTTCACCGAAAATGATGCGAAGCTCTTCCTTGAGTGGTCGACATTCATGGCTTCAGGTGCGATTGATACTGCAACGGCGCGTTCTCTTCTTCGTGCGAACTCTCACCTGGCCGATCGCCTTGGCCTGTGGCAGGTTGAAGCGCTTGTTGAAGATACGATGCGTCGCTTTGGCCTCGATGATACGGCTGCGCGCATGTATGTCCTCGACCATATCCGAGAGCGCGTTGACGTCCTTGAAGACGTCTTGCGTCACTCATGGCGACGTCAGTTGGATGCTCTTCTTAAACGAATGGATCATGAAATTTCGACTCGCGGCCATGAGGGCTTACAGCCTCGTTTTCCTCTCAATCGTTCCTTGGGCTTCGTCGATATGGTCTCCTACACGTCTTCGTCGGCAATTTTGGGTGGAAAACTAGTCGATCTCATCGGCCGCTTTGAGCAATTGTCCAGAGATGCTGTTACTGATGCCGGTGGGCGCGTCGTCAAGATGATCGGCGATGCGGTCATGTACATCGCAGATGACTTGGAGACGGGGCTAAGAGTAGCCGTGTCTTTGATTGAGCAGCTTGGAGCGGATGATCAGATGCTTCCCGTGCGTGCGTCATTCGTACGCGGCGATGTGTTTTCTCGTTCGGGCGATGTTTTTGGGCCGACGGTGAACCTGGCATCTCGATTGGTGGATATTGCTCCTGTTGGCAAAATCTTGATGGATCCCACAACTGCGGCCGCAATCGCTGCGGGTAAAGCGGGAATGGAATACGACGTTGAAGAGTTCCCAAGTGCAACGCTGCGGGGTTTTGGAACGATTTCCCCCTATTTGCTGACATATCGTCGCTAAGACGCTCTCTTAAGGTGTTTTACCTGATCTTGTGATTTCATCCCATTTTGGTCAAGAAATCTACAAGAAATCCCTGAAATCCGGTATGCTATTACCGTGACTACAGTGCTTCTCGTTGAAGATGACCCGGCTATCGCTGGCCCCTTGACTCGTGCTCTCGCGCGAGAGACCTACGATGTGCGTGCGCACGATCACGGCCGGAGTGCACTTGAAGATCTTGATGGCATTGACTTGGTTGTTCTTGACCTGGGATTGCCCGATATGGATGGTTTGGACGTCGCCAGGGAGATCCGTTCTTCCGGCAGTGCTGTTCCGATCCTGATTCTGACTGCTCGCGCAGACGAGGTGGACATGGTCGTCGGCCTCGATGCTGGAGCTGACGACTACGTGACGAAGCCTTTCCGCCTTGCAGAATTGCTGGCTCGCGTGCGCGCCCTCCTTCGCCGTGGTGGTGGAGAAGTTGCTGATGGTGATCTGGTCGTCCAAGACGTTCGTATCGATGTTGCAGCACATCGCGCATACGTCAACGGTGTTGAACTCTCTCTTACCGCAAAGGAATTTGAACTCCTGCGCGTTTTGGTGCGTGAAGCCGGAAACGTTGTGCCCCGCGATACTCTCATGCGCGAAGTGTGGGGGAATGGTCTGAGTGGCTCAACCAAGACCCTCGACATGCACGTCTCGTGGCTGCGTCGCAAGCTCGGAGATGACGCTGCATCACCGCGCTATATCACGACCGTTCGTGGAATGGGCTTCCGCTTCGAAAAGCCTTCCGCCTAGATCAAGGGCTCGCTATGCGTAAACGCGCTGCGCGAATGATTGTCACCGCAGTTGCAGTTGTGGCACTGCTGCTGGGAGTTCCCGGTGCGATCGCCTCGTCGATCTTGGTCTGGAATGCGCAGACGAGTGCATTGGATGCTCGTGTTCAGACTGTTCAAAGCGCACTCGATCGACGCATGGCAAGCAGCGGATTATCCGAAAGCTATGCGCGTGCTTGGGCACAAACACTGGTGACAGGTGGCGGCCCCACCTATGTGGAAGTGACTCTGCCTCAAACTCCCACTCCCATCACAGTCGGCCAGCCTCTGCGAGGACTCACGATTTCTCGCACTGCATGGTCAGCGAATGGAGTGCACGTCTCCATCACTGTGTCAGCGCGAGACGCGATCCGGGGAATCGCTCAGGTTAATGGGCTCTTTTTCTTAGGAATCGTCGTCTCGTTGGCAGTTGGATGGGCCTTGGCCTCGCGTTTTTCAAGGCGCCTATCCGCTCCGTTGATCTACCTGTCTGCACAAGCAGAACAAATCGGATCAGGTCAGGTCCGCGCGCGTGTCAAACCTTCAGGGATCGAGGAAATCGACCTCGTCCAAGAAGAACTTCAGCGCACCGGCGAAAAAATGGCGCGGCGGCTCGCAGCTGAGCGCCAGCTAGCTGCTGACGCCTCGCACCAACTGCGTACTCCGCTGACGGCACTGTCCATGCGCCTCGAAGAAATCGAAATGATTTCAACGGAAGAAGAAGTCCAAGAAGAAGCCCGTTCCTGTCTCGAGCAGATTGAACGACTAACCACCGTCGTCACCGAGCTGCTGGATACGAACAAGCGCCAATCCGCGGCAACAGAGGCAATCGATGTCCTCGAGGTCTTCAATACCCAGCGTGAAGAATGGGAAGAAGCCTTCGAAAAGGCCGGTCGAGTTCTGCGATTCACCGATGAAGCGGGGACTCCGATTTTGGCCGATGAAGCAAAGATCGCTCAGGTTTTGGCAACTCTGATCGAAAACTCCCTGCGATACGGCGCTGGAACAACGTGGGTTCATGCGCGCAATAGCGCCAATAATCGTGGAGTCGTCATCGAAGTCTCAGACGAAGGAGAAGGAGTCGAGGCCGACTTGGCCCCGCATATTTTCGAAAATGGCGTCTCCGGACACGGATCGAGCGGTATTGGATTGGCTCTGGCAAAGGACCTGATCGAAACGATGGGCGGGCGCATTGAACTTTCGCGCACTGTCCCGCCACTTTTCACTGTCTCATTAGCTGCGATTCCTGCAACCTATGATCCCGGGCGCATCATGCCCGAAGGCGCTCTCGTTTCCATGGGGCGACGCTCGCGACGCTTTTAATTGCCGTACACTGAACAACATGAGCATTCTTGTTACCGGAGGCGCCGGTTACATCGGCGCGCATGTTGTCCGTCTTCTGCTGGAACGAGGCGAAAAGGTTGTTGTCGTCGACAACCTGACCACTGGGGCAGCGAATCGCATTGGCGACGCAACCCTGATCAAGGTCGATGTTGCTCGCGATGAAGCACTCCCGAAGCTGACCCAGGCAATGATCGACGAAGACGTCACCGGTGTCATTCACTTTGCCGCACAAAAGCAGGTCGGAGAATCTGTCGAGCGTCCGGCGTGGTACTACCGCCAGAACATCGGTGGTCTGGCTAACGTGCTCTTGGCGATGGAAGAGGCCGGAGTGAAGAACATGATCTTCTCCTCCTCCGCAGCCGTCTATGGAATGCCTCCTGTCCCGGTGATCCCCGAGGACATCGAGAAGAAGCCGATTAATCCCTACGGTGAAACCAAGCTCATCGGTGAGTGGATGATGGCTGATGCTGAACGTGCGTGGGGACTGAATTGGATTGGCCTGCGCTACTTTAACGTCGCCGGAGCCGGATGGAATGACCTGGCGGACCCCGCGTGCTTGAACCTGGTTCCGATGGTCTTGGACCGCCTTGCTCGCGGCGAAAACCCGAAGATTTTCGGAACTGACTACCCGACTGATGATGGCACGTGTATCCGTGACTACATCCACGTCAAGGACTTGGCAGACGCACACATTTACGCTCTGGATGCTCTCAATCGTGGCGTTCCCGCGCACCGTCAATTCAACGTTGGTACCGGCCTTGGAACCTCCGTTCGTGAAATCATCGATGGTCTGCGCGCCGTCTCCGGTTGGGATTTCCCGGTTGATGAGCTTGACCGTCGCGCCGGTGACCCGCCGATGCTTATCGGTGATCCGCAGTCGATCGCGGTGGATTTGGGTTGGAAAGCAAACTACGGCGTGGCCGAGATTCTGCAGTCGGCATGGGATGCATGGCAGGCAGGTCCCCGCGCGATCAAGGTTCCAACTCAGTCGTGAACAATGCCTGATGCCAACGGCCTTCAATCGCCTGCCCGCGTGAACTGGACTGCATCGACCGTATCGATCAGTGATTTCGACTCACTCGAGCAGGCGATGGCTTGGCGCCGCTTTGGACCAGAAGCTGCCATCCACCGCTTCATCATGAAGCTGCGGATGGCTCTCTTGAGTGCGGATTACGTCTACGTTGACCGCAACCAACTCCTCGACGGCATATGTTTCCTTTCGCTTGGCCCCGATGGGATTGCCGAGGCCTTGGGTATCCCTCACTTTCAGGACCTCCCCTTAGTCGTGGGTTGCGAGGCGCCGACTTCACCCGCGGGTGGCTTTTCCCGCCCTGGGGACGCTCAGGAGAGAGCGCAATGGATTGCGCTTCAACGCAGCAGAGTTGAGAGTGAAACATTCGTTTCGGCGGCCTACGCTGCTCTCAACGTTTCGGGCGACACGGAAGCTGATGCGGCCTCGGATCGGCGCGCTCAGCTGTGCACTCTGCTCGCGGACCTTGAGGAATGCGACTCAGAGGACATCGGTTCCTATCCAGCGTATGTTCGCCTACCTCGCCGCAGGCGCGAGGCTGAGGCGCTGGTAGCAAGCGGAAGAGACCAGTGGCAAAGCGCAATGGAGTCCCTGCGGGTGCACCTGATTTCGTGGCCTCAGACCCCAAGCGTTGAAGAACCAGAATTTTGGGAGCGCCACGGCAGAATCGAAGATCTTGACGATTCAGAAGCCCGCTCGATTGCTCTGACTCTTCGAGCTTGGCTCCCAGAATGGATTCGCAGCAATGGGGGACATGTCGCGCGCCCGGCTCGCAGGGGAGATGTCGTTGCTCTGCTTGCTCACTGGATGAATAATGCTGCGCCGCAAGATCTTGAGGTTCCTGGCGGACATGTGTACCCAGGTTCCTTGACCGCCCCGCATGCGCGCTGCGCGCTGCGCTGGTTTTCTCTGCTGTACGAGGATGCTGCGACGCAGAAAAGACTTGCTCTTCTTGATGCACCGAGCTCACGCATGAGCTTTACCATCATTGCGACCGACTCGGGCGATGACGATCCAGAAACGCGTGCACAACGGCAGTGGGGAATGTGTGTGCGTCCGCTGAGTCGGGGTCAGATGTGGCGTGCGCGCCTGCTCGATAATGCGCGCTTAACCCTTACGAGACTTGGCGTCACATTGAGTAAACAAGCGCTGCGCGAAGTCGGTGCGGCACGTGGCTTGAGCGTCAATGGTGAGATTACCGAGGCTATGGCGACGTTGACGCCCGAACAATACCAGCGAGTTCTGATCCACCCCATGACAAAGCGGGCCCGGGATGCGCAAAAGGAGCTCACTGCCGCCTCGGGAGCTTCTCCCGCCCAAGAAATTCGCGCGAAACGCTTGACGCGCAATTCCTGGCGTTCCCTTGCTCTTTTTATTCGTGAGTTCGCTATCGAGCCTCGTGAATGGCGTAAACGAGTGATGGGCGGCGTGCTTCGCTGCCTCGCGGTCACTGCGCTGGCTTTCATTTTGACGGTGCACGATTCGGGTTGGTTTGGTCCAGATAGCTTCTGGATGAATGTCATGTGGACGGGGATTGCTTTCCTCGCTTCCTTCCCATATTCGGATATCCGTGAACTGCTTGAACTTCGCCCCTCGCGGATGATGTCGGAAATTCGTTTAGCCGAGGCATAGAAAGCGCTTGACGCATATGAAAGGGCACAAGATGCAGTGGACGCAGCTGTGGCATGCACAAAGCTTCCCCCTGTGGGTGGAAGGAAACGATGCGACCCCTCGAATGCATCGGGTGATGATCGGCGGAGACAAGGCCGGAGCCGTGGTTGTTGCACGCAATCAACAGGGTGCCTTCGCACTTGTTCGTCAGCGTCGCCTCGCAATTGAACGCGACCTGTGGGAGTTCCCGCGCGGAATGAGCGAAGGAAGCGACGCGGATGGAATTGCAACCGGCTTGCGCGAGCTCCTCGAAGAAACCGGTTTTCATGGCGAAAACGGTATATCTCTGGGCCAGATCTATCCCGATTCAGGGATTCTTGGCGGGCACATCGAGGTTATTGCATGTACCGTGCCGGAGCAGAAACGCGGCGAGATCGATGGTGAAATCGACGCATTGCAATGGGTGGGCCTCGATGAACTGCGCTCGATGATCGTTTCAGGCGAGCTTCAGGACTCGATTTCGCTGGCTGCGTTCACGCTGTGGAAGACTCACAACGGAGCCTAGGCGGGGCCTCGGCAGACTCAGAGCTTAGGAGTGAGATCGTCTTTCGTCAGTGTTCCCGCGCGGAGCTTGGCGAAGAAGTCGGGGGCGGTCGTGTCTTCCAAGAGAACAGCACTGCCCGCAGAGGTCGAGTATCCCAAGTCCTCAATTGGAGGAACACCGGTCATTCCAGAGTTTTGAGCACTGCGGAAAGCCAAAACAAGCTTGCCGACGTCGAGGACAGAAGAATCTTCGTCGACGGTAAAGGCTGATGCTCCCGCACGTTCAACGCGCAAAGCGCTCGAAGGATTGATTAATGTTGCCGGCTGCATGGCCTTCGATACGGTCTTCGAGACGACCTGGCGCTGGCGCTGAGCGCGTCCAATGTCACCGAGCGGATCGGAGTAGCGCATACGCGCAAAGGCAAGAGCGGTCTTGCCATCTGCATCGTGGCAGCCCGCTTCCCAATTGAGCTCGGAGCGCTCGTCATTGACTGTCAGGTCGTAGCAGAGGTTCACTCCACCGACGGCGTCGACGATGTTGGAAACCCCGCCCATGCCGATCTCTGCGTAGTGATCGACCGTCAGTCCCGTGAGTTGTTCAACGGTTTGAACGAGGAGTCTGGGACCGCCGTAGGAATAGGCTGCGTTGAGTTTGTCCCACCCGTATCCGGGGATTTCAACGTAGGTGTCTCGGGGGAGTGAAATATTGCTGGTCTGTCCATTGGGAGCAACGTGGACCAGCATGATTGAGTCCGCGCGTTGTCCTTCGGTGTCGTCTGGAACTGAACCATCGCTGCGCGAATCAGAGCCAGCAAGAAGATAGGTGGTTCCCGAGGTGCCCGCGGCGCCGGAAAGGGCGTCGATTCGCTTGAGATGCGAATTTGCGTCGAAAAGGAGATAGGTGGGCCACGCAGCGATCAGGAGAATCACGACGAGCGTCACCAGTGGCCAGCGTCGCTTTTTCTTGCGACGAGGCCGCGGGGACACTGGCGTGCCTGCGGGGGCGCTGGGAGGCGCTTGAACGGGCTGGAAGTGAGGCCTGGACGGTGTTGCCGCGCGCGGAAGCTCGGTTGCTGCAGGAGAAGACGGCGTAAAGCTCGGTGCCGAGGCTACTCGCTTGGCGCGCGGTGCAAAAGAGGGCGGCATGACCGTTTCTTCGGATGCTGCCCGGGGAGCAGCTCCTTCGGTTCCGGGGAAAACGACGCCTTCGTCTTCGCTGCGCGCAGACGAGTTCTGAACCTCGGAAAGGCGCGGGCGCCTACGTGAGGGGTCGGGCTGAAAAGAAGGTGGTTGAGTCATCAGCGTTCCGCCGGGCAAGCTGCGGTGGGGCTTGCGCTTGCAGATGCGCTTGCCGAGGGTGACGTACTCGGGGTAGCCGAAGCAGACGCGGAGCTGCTTTCAGAAGGCGAGGCTGAGGCACTCGGCGAGGCATTCGTTTGGCCTTCTTGGCCGCTACCGTTGGTGAACTCAATTGCAGCGGGGAAAGGTTGATCCTTGCGGATTGCCTCCCAGGCCTGGCTGAACTGTGGCTCCAGATTGATGACGCGGTTGGGGTCAACGGGGGAGTACTGGTTCGGCGAGGTAATAAACTGAATATTCGCGCGGTCAATCGAGGATAGGGAGAGCAAAAGACCCACGTCGGTGTTGATATTCGACAGGTTTTGTGAAGGTTGGAGTGCGGACAGTCCCTGCTTGGTGAAGGACAAGAGCGAAGGAAGATCCGACACGAAGTTCTTGGCGAGCAATTCACGCATAATCGCCGCGACCAGTTTTTGCTGATTCGAAATACGGCCCAAATCTGAACCGTCACCCACGGCATAACGCGTACGGGCATAGGCCAGAGCCGTTTTACCGTCGAGTTTTTGACATCCGGCTTGCACGTGCAAGTCTGAGCGGGAATCATCGATGTCTTCGGGGATGTCGAACCAGACCCCACCCAAAGCGTCGATGAGGCCTCGGAAACCGTGGAAATCAACGACGACGAAGCCGTCGATGTTCACGCCGGTCAACTGTTCCGTGGTCGCCTCGGTGCAGGCAATACCGCCTGCGATATCGGTGTCATTCGAACCGGTAGAGAAAGCAGAGTTGAACATTCCGGTGTAGGCGGAAGAAACCGTGCCATCTGAGCGCTTACACGCGGGAATGTCCGTAATGAGATCTCGGGGAATTGATACGACCTGAACCCGCGTGCGATCTGCGGAAATGTGCATAAGCATGGTCGTATCGGAGTGAATTGATGAAAGCTCCGCAGCGTCACCATTGGCGTCATCACCTTGGTTCTGGCGTGAGTCAATTCCGGAGATGAGGATATTGACGGGGCGTCCCTCGAAGGAATCGGAAGGCGCGGCGGTCTCGGTGGAGTTCGCGTTGCCCAGACCCTGGGTATTGATGGAGTTTGACGCAAGCTGGTTGCCGAAATCGCGGTAAATGAAGAAAGCGGTGGAAACCAGCAGGAGGACGCAGGAGAAGGCAACCAAAGAAATCACTCGTGCCGCACCACTCTTAAATGGGAGCGTTGCCGAGTGAGCAATCGGTCGCGCAATGCGTGATTGTGGAGTACTCATCGCCTTTATCATATCGTTACTTGAAGAAAGGGCGCGCTATTTTTCGGCGAATTCTCCAAGTTTCCACTCAACGGCACCCGTGGCTGTGAGGGAAGGAATAAGGACTGCTCGTCCCTGCGCAGCGATGACGGGGCGTGAATATCCGGGGGTTTCCCCTAAGCGCGTGATCTGGCCGCTTTCCCATGAACGCAGGTACATCTGTGCATTGTTCGCCTGCGATCCGGCGCCCCATGCGATTGCCTCTTCACCGATGGACACCCAAGGAGTTCGGGAATCGACCATGATCCACTGCGTGGGATAGTCCGCGGACTTACTGTCCCAGACTCCGAGGTAGGACGAGGCCGCGGAAGACGTCGTTGATGGACTAACGAGGACCGCATGGTGATGTCCTGCCGCATAGAGCCCGTTGATTCGATACTCCTGTGATTTCACATCAAAGCGGGTGGTGACCGCTGAGAAATCCGTGCCGCTGAGCGTGACAACGCGAGTGGGGAGCGGTGAATCCTTTGAAGTGGCGACCGCGCTGAGCCCCTGCTCAGAAGTCGCGGGATAAGCACCAAAGAGAAGAATCTGGGGTTTATCAGAGCGCTTTGAACCGTCAAGGCCTTGGGCAACGATCAGTGAAAAATCGCCGTGATCAGTCGAGGCCTTTGCACCGTAGAACGCGTGTGTCCCATCGCTGACGGGAGGAAGTTCTCCTGAGCTCCGGGGACTGTGAGCGGGAAGATCACTCCACGTCATCACGGTATGCAAACGCTGCTCGTCCCTATTCCAGGAGTAAATCGCCCACGGGGCAAAGACATTGTCCTCTTCGTGATCTCCGGTTGAGGATGAAGAAACTTCACGTCCGAGGAAAGTAATCCATGGACCGCTTTGGGTCCCGTCGAGGGGCTCAACGTAGTTGCCGTCTTCTCGAAGTAAGTCCGGCGAGAGCTCGTGTGGCCCTTGAGGGGAGAGAATCGCTGGCTTGTAGGAGTACAGGTCGCTCGGGTCATGTGTTGAGGACCCAAAAACCTGGGAGCCGTCGATGGGGAGAGAAGGAATCTGTCGGAAATCCCCGCCTAGTGTCCATTTCTCATCTACAGAAGATGCTTGGCTTTGTCCCGATGGAGACAATTCACATGGCTGATCGCTCGCGTGCATCGCGACAAGGTCAAAAGGAAGAGAGAGATCTGTGCATACACCTTCGCGGGGATCCTCCAGTGCGGATTGCGCAACGAGAGGCTCGAAGACGCCATCCATCTGACGAGGCGATACACTCGCGCTCGCCGAGGCCGATGAATCCCCGCTCCCTCCGCTTGCGCAGCCGCCAAGGGCGACAAGAGCGCAAGCACTGAGGAAAGCAAAGCGACGCAGGGATGCGCGGCCTCGGGAATGAGGGGAAAGCACTGACTTAGCGGGCACTGTAGATGCCAATGTGTTCGCGGCCGTCACGCTCAACCTCGGTTTGGAGGAAGTTTTGAGTGAAGGAGGGGAGGTGGTACCAGAACTGTTCCTCGCCGCCCCAGAGGTAGTGGACTCCCGGGTCGGCAATTCGCATGGAGTCGGTGTTGGCGTCGTATGAGGTCACGACCATGATGTGGGAGAAGGTTGAGTTCGGGTGACCGTTGTAGTGGGGGCCGCCGCGACGTTCTTGAGCATCAACGGCGGTCGGCAATCCCTTGGAGAAGGATGCCTTCACGGAATCGCGGACCTGCTCAACCGAAGGAGTGTGAATCGTTGTATAGGCGTCGCGCCCCAGCCAACGATTCATTCCGTATTCGAAACGACGGTCGTGGAAGCTTGTGTAGCCGTATCCCACGGTGTTCATATAATCGCGGCTTGCTACGGCGTTGATGCTGAGCGGCGTTCCCTGTGCGGAGTGGTGAGCGCCGATCGCGTTGAGAATCATCCACCCACTGGTCGGACCGCAGAAATAGTTATTAGGCTGCCCGGCCCACGTGACATTGAAGTCATTGGTCTTCTCTAGAACTCCGTGTTCGAAGTTCTGCTTGTGACGGTCTCCGTCCCAATAGGGTTCGGAGGTTGGGTATCCCAGATGCCCGTGCTCATAGCCGTGGTTGCCGTATTCGGCAAACAAATCTAGGGGAACAGCGTGAGAACCAGAGCGCGGTGACCAGTAGGCGGTTCCGCCTTGGAAAATCTGGTAGACGCCGCCGTTTGCGGAAGGCGTTTCATCTGAAGAGGGATATCCGAGTTCTCCGCGTTCCCAGTTGTAGAAACCGTAGGTATTAAAAATCGCGTCGTGGACGAAATAGGAATCCGAGCCGGGGTGCCAGTAGGCGGTTCCGCCCTGGAAGATCTGATAGACACCACCGTTCGCGGAAGGCGTCTCATTGCTCAGAGGGTAGCCGTATCGCCCATGCTCATATCCGGCGCGCCCGTATGCTCCAAGCATCGCGTCGTGCACGTAGTAGGTGCCGGTACGCGGGTGCCAGTATGCAACGCCGCCTTGGAAAGTCTGATAGATGCCACCGTCCGCGGTTGGGGTTTCTTCGCCCGTCGGGTAGCCCATCTGGCCGCGTTCCCAGCCCTGGCCTTCCCACAGGTTACGGATACCGCCGGTAACCCTGTGAGCACCAGTGCGCGGGTGGTAGTAAATCGAGCCGCCGGTGAAGTGCTGGTATGCGCCGCCATTGGCAGCGTCCTTCATCTCACCGTTCAGCGGCCAGCCCAGCGAGCGGCCTTCTGTTTCTGCGGTTTTGTAGCGTCCGAGGATTTTGCCCCAGATGGGGTGGGCTCGGCCCTGGCTGCTCCAACGAATTTGGCCGTTTTCATAGCTTTGGACCGCGCCGCGAATCCCCGCGATCGTCTGGTTTTCTTCGTCAGAGGTCGGGAAACCGAGGGGGCCGTTTTCCCACTTTTGTGCGCTGTAGGCACTGTGGATTCCGTCGCGCGAGGCATGCGCACCGTACTGAGCAGTCCAGTAGATTTGGCCGCCGCGGTAGAACTGGATGAAAGCGCCGTCGCGGAGGGGAACTAGCCCAGAGGTAGCACTGCCAAGTACGCCGTTTTCTCCGCCCAAGTCCTGCCAACGCTGACGGATGACGTCAGCGGGGGAGATCGATGTGGGGGGGGGTGCAGTAATCGTGGTAGTCGTGGGCGCGGCCTCGCTAGGGGTTGCGTGTGCCGAGGCCGTGGGGGAAGTTGATGGCGTCGCCTCGCTGGCCGCGGTGCTGACCGACGGGGAGGGGGATGGTGAAGCGGAAGAAGAATCTGCGTGTGTTGTAGGGGCAAGTGTAAGCGCAAACAATGCCGCAGCTGCACACGATGAAGCAATAAGCGAAGAACGCATTAGTGAATCTCCTGGGGGGCAAAGAGAAACTAACTCTTCAAACACCCTATCCGAATATTATTCAGAATTTATGTGCATTACTTGGCATATACCTCACATTTGCCCGTAGGCTTATCCCATGAGCAATCCAACCGTCATCGCCGTCGTCGTTGCATGGAACCGAGCACAGCTCTTGCGTGAAACCTTGGACGGCCTTGCCTCGCAGACCCGACCATTGGATGGAGTTGTCGTCGTTGACAATGCTTCCAGCGATGAAACTCCGCAGCTCATTGCCTCACATCCTGCCGTCACCAATGTTGTGACCCTTCCCCAAAATTACGGTGGCGCCGGTGGCTTTGCCGCGGGAATTGCTCGAGCGATGACTTTAGGCGCAGACCTCGTGTGGATCATGGATGACGACACGATCCCGACCCCAACCGCGCTTGAAGTTCTCTTGCAAACCCGCGAGGCATATCCCGGCACACCGGCCGTTTTGGCGTGTCGAGCCGATTGGATTGATGGACGCGAGCACCCGATGAATGCGCCTCGCGAACGCTTCTTGATCTCGCGCGAGCTTCGCGAACACGCAGCTGCCGTCGGAGCGCGGCAGATTCGCACGGCCTCTTTCGTTGCGATCATGATCGATGCTCGCGCGATTGAAGAAGAAGGGCTTCCTGAAGCCGCCTACTTCTTATGGAATGACGACTTTGAGTACACCGCGCGCCTACTCAAGGGACGCGTGGGGCTTTACGTGGATGGCGCACGCGTTGAGCACCGGACGAAGACCTTCGGAAACTCCACTGCAGACCCCGGCCCGCGTTTCTACAACGAAGTTCGTAACAAGGTCTGGGCGCTTGGTACCTCGTCTGGTTTTGGGCTCTTTGATCGCTGTGCGTTTGGGGCGGCAACCGCGCTGCGCTGGGCGAAGATGCTTGCGGCTTCTTCCGATCGCGCGGCTGCCTTGGATTACCTGCGCGAGGGACTGCGTGATGCATGGCGTCCGCCTCTGCGTTCAAGCGAGATTCTTCACCTGACGGAAGTTGCCGATGAAGTCGCTGCTCTTGAACAGGGGCGGCGCGCTTGCGGGTGCGACTGTGGGTGTTCCTCTTCGGGGGCGCGTGAGTGCTCTAAGGGGGAGCATCAATGACAGTCGGTGACTTCTCAGTCCTTCTCCCTGTCTATGCAGGGGACCAGCCGGAGTTTTTCTTCCGTGC
The DNA here is from genome assembly GCF_976954355.1 of Actinomyces sp. Marseille-QA0893. NCBI lineage: Bacteria > Bacillati > Actinomycetota > Actinomycetes > Actinomycetales > Actinomycetaceae > Actinomyces > Actinomyces sp. Marseille-QA0893. The sequence goes on along the minus strand of NZ_CDRJSY010000001.1, from coordinate 180,310 downwards.
TGTTTCCAGCGCAACGCGGGAACAAGAGCTCTCTCCCAAACAGCTCGTGGTTGTGTGCGATGGTCCCGTTGACGAGAGCATTTCCGACTTCCTTCACCGCGCCTCACGAGGGCAAGAAACCGACCTGCTGGGGCCCATCGACGTTCGAGTCGTGCGACTCAAGCACAATATGGGGCTGGCGAATGCGCTCAATATTGGGCTTGCACACTGCTCCCATGAAATCGTTGCGCGCGTTGATGCCGACGATATTTCACTCCCGCAGCGCTTTGCGATCCAGATTCCTCTGATTGAGGGAGGGCTTGGACTCCTGGGGTCTGCGATTCAAGAATTCAGTGACGACGAGGCCGAGGCTGGGCTTGTGCGCTCCATGCCAACCAGCGAAGAAGAGATCCGTCGGGTTATTTCCTATCGTTCACCTTTCGCGCACCCCTCAGTTGTGTATCGCAAGAGCGCGGTCGAGGCAGTTGGGGGATATGAGCATCTCCAATTGATGGAGGACTACCTTTTGTTTGCGCGAATGGTGGCTGCAGGTGTTCCCTGCGGGAATACCCCTGAAGTTCTGGTCCGTTATCGCGTGGGATCGGGCGCCTATAAGAGGCGTGGGGGGAGACACATGCTGCGCTCAGAAATGCGTCTGCAAAAGATCTTCCGCAGCGAAGGCATCGTTTCCAATGCTCAATTTGCCCGAAACCTGGCCATTCGTGGTGGCTATCGCCTGATTCCCACCGATCTGCGCCAAGTGCTGTATCGAGGCGTTGGAAAGATGCGTTGGTTCGTGTCGAAGGGCTAAAGAAACGATTCACTCAGTTCTTTCGCTTATACTGACTGGGATTGAAAGGAGTTCGACCGTGAACTATGACCTCGTTGTCGTCGGATCTGGCCTTTTCGGCCTGACAATTGCTGAGCAGGCCGCATCCCGCTGGGGCCTCCGTGTCGCAATCGTTGAGCGTCGCTCGCACCTTGGTGGCAATGCCTACTCTGAGATTGATCCGGAAACCGGTATCGAAGTTCATAAGTACGGCGCACACCTCTTCCACACTTCCAATGAGCGTGTGTGGGAGTACGTCAATCGTTTCACCTCCTTTACCTCTTACGTTCACCGCGTATGGACCACCGTTGACGGCGTTGTCTACCCGATGCCCGTGAACCTGGGAACCATCAACCAGTTCTTCTCCGCCGCCTACGGCCCGGACGAGGCCCGCGCGCTCATTGCCCAGCAGGCAGCAGAAGTTGACGGCCAAGAGATCACCGACTTCGAATCCAAGGGCGTTTCCCTGGTAGGTCGCCCCCTCTTCGAAGCCTTCTTCAAGAACTACACCGCCAAGCAGTGGCAGACCGATCCCAAGGATCTTCCCGCCTCGATCATTTCGCGTCTTCCCGTGCGCTACAACTACGATTCGCGCTACTTCAACGATAAGTACGAAGGTCTGCCGGTGGATGGCTACACCGCGTGGATGGAACGCATGGTGGCCTCGGACCTCATCGATGTCTACTTGGATACCGACTTCTTCGATCCCGAGAACCCGCTGAACAAGGCCGCGGTCGTCGGCAAGGTTCCGGTTGTCTACACCGGCCCGGTTGATCGCTACTTCGACTACTCGGCAGGTGACCTGTCCTGGCGCACCGTCGACTTCGAAAAGGAAGTCGTCGACACCGGTGACTACCAGGGCTGCTCCGTCATGAACTACGGCGATATCGACGTTCCTTTCACCCGAATCATCGAATTCCGCCACTTCCACCCCGAGCGTGACTACCAAGATGAGAAGACCGTGATCTTCCGCGAGTTCTCACGCTTCGCTGATCACGGCGACGAGCCCTACTACCCGGTCAACACCGCGCAGGATCGCGAACGCCTCGAGCAGTACCGTGAACTCATGAAGAATGAAGACCGTGTCTTCTTCGGGGGCCGCCTGGGTACCTACAAGTACCTGGATATGCACATGGCCATCGCTTCGGCACTGACGATGCTCGATAACGAGCTAGCCCCCTTGTTCGAGGATGGGACCACTCGTTGAGTAACATCGCATCACAGCAATTCCAAACCCCGGGCAAGTCATCGGGACTGATCGAGGTTTTCCGTCAGCCCTACCTGACCAGCCTCATCGTTCACAAGGAACTGCGAGCTCGCTATCGCGGCTCGATCTTTGGAATGCTGTGGAGCTACGCGAAGCCGTTGACCCAATTCTTGGTCTTCTACTTCGCGCTGGGCGTTTTCATGAAGATGAACCGCGCCGTGGAGAACTATGTGATCTACATGTTCTCCGGCGTGGTTCTCATGAACTATTTCTCGGAAGTTTTTGGCAACGCAACCCGATCTGTCGTCGGCAACGCTCCGCTGGTGAAGAAGATCTATCTTCCCCGCGAACTCTTCCCAATGTCAGCCATGTGGGTCGCCCTTGTCCACTTCCTCCCGCAGGTCGCTGTTCTTTTCGTCGGTGCGCTTCTTTTCGGCTGGCATCCGACTGTGTGGGGAGTTCTGGCAATCCTGGCGGCCTTCCTCATCGTGTCGATGTTCGCACTGGGAATCGGCCTTTTCTCTGGCGCGCTCAACGTGTTCTACCGAGATTCAGAGAACTTCGTTGACCTGATCTTGATGATGGCCACGTGGGTGTCTCCCGTCCTTTACACCTGGTTTAGCGTGCGAGACGTTTTGGATGCCCACGGCTGGCACTGGCTGTGGTGGGTGTACGAGGCCAATCCGCTGACCATTGCTGTTGAGCTTTTCCACTATGGTTTCTGGCAGCCGACGCTGGTTGATACTGCTGCGAATCCGTACCTCCCCAATCTGGGACTGTGGACGGGAATCGCTCTTCTGATTTCGCTTGGCGCCGTCATCTTTGGCGAGGTCTCTTTCAGGCGCATGGATCCCAAGTTTGCCCAGGAGCTGTGATGACTGAAGTTATTCGCGTTGATGATGTTGTCAAAGAATTTGCGTTGCGTAATACGCATACCTTGAAGGATCGTTTGGTCTGGAGTCTGACCGGGCGCCGTAACCAATTGGTCAATCACTTCCGTGCCCTTGACCACGTGAGTTTCACGGTTGAACAGGGGGATTCGATTGGCCTGATCGGCTTCAACGGTTCGGGTAAATCGACCATGCTCAAGCTGATCTCCGGTGTCATCACGCCGGATGAGGGCTCGGTGGGATACCGCGGACGCATGGCTGGCCTCATTGAAGTCGGTGCGGGCTTTCACCCGGACCTGACGGGCCGCGAAAACGTCTTCCTGAACGGCGCGATTCTGGGCATGAGTAAAGAGCAGATCGAAGCTGCTTTTGACGATATTGTCGCCTTTTCAGAGATTGAGAAGTTTATCGACACCGAGGTGAAGTTCTACTCCTCGGGTATGTTCTTGCGTTTGGCTTTCGCCGTTGCGGTCCACACCAGCCCGGATATCTTCCTTGTTGATGAGATTTTGGCTGTGGGCGACGAGCCCTTCCAACGCAAGTGCCTTGACCGTATCCATGAAATGCAAGAACAAGGGACCTCCTTGGTGATTGTGAGCCACGATCTTGACCTGATTGCGCGCCTGTGCAATAGGGGAGTGCTGCTACACCACGGTGAGCTTCTTGTAGACGGTACAGCACAAGAAGCAGTCGATCGACTGCGTTCCTTGTAACAGGCTTTTCACGTAGATCAGGAGAGAAAATGGCATGGCTCTCGGTGATCGTTCCGGCGCTTGTGCTGGCTGCGATCCTGTACGTTCCCGGAATTGCGGTTAACGCTCTTTTCCTGCGTAAACGTCTCTATACGGTCGGTTTTGCACCCGTGACGGGAGCGGCGATCTTGGGCTTCGCGTCACTTGCGAGCGGCGTTATTCCAGGACACTGGAGTCTGAAGTTTGTCCTGTGCTGCGAAGTCGGTGTCTTCGTCGTGGTTGCGGGGATCATGTGGTTGTGTGGTTCGAGGCCTCGGAACTGGCTTGAAAATTATAAGAGGCTTTTCTCGGGCTGGGCGGGTTCGCGCGCCATCGCTCTGGTCGGTGCACTGATTGTTAATGCCGTGATCGCAATCGGAGTTTTCATTCGCTCTGTTCCTTCTCCCCAGGCTTTCTTCTCAACCTACGACACCCCCTTCCATATGTCGGTGATCCGCTGGCTGATCGAAAGCGGTGACGGATCCTCACTTCATAGCGCAGCTGTTGACGGGACCGTTGGCTCGCACTTCTATCCCGCTCTGTGGCACGGCTGGGTATCTATGGTGATTTCCGGCTTGGGAACCCCAATGACGGTTGCGATTAACGCATCGTGCTTGGTGGTTTTGCTGACAGTTTGGCCTCTTTCTTCTGCCGTGCTGACGGACGTGCTTTTCGGGAAGAAGGTCCGTCTGTCGCCGGTTTTCGCTGTTCTGGTTTCTTCGCTGTTTGCGGCGTACCCGTGGGGATTGCTTGCTTTCGGCGTCCTGTACTCAAACTTCTTCTCCTACGCGCTTGCGCCTGCTTACCTTGCGGCATTTGTTGTTTTGCTTCGAGGCGTACTTATGAAGCAATTCAAGGGTGCTGAACTCTGCGGTCTGATTCTGATTGCTATTGGTGGTTTTGCAGCCATCGCCTTGGCTCAGCCCAACTCGGTCTTCACCCTTGCGGTCATTCTCTTCCCCTATGTGGTTGCTCTTGCCTTCAACCAGGTGCGTCGTCGCAGCGGGAGCATGATTAAGGCAACCTTGACCGCACTCGTGCTGATCGTTCTTGCAGCTTGCTTGTGGTATGCGCTGTATAAAGCCCCATTCATGCAACGCACTGTGACGTGGCGTTGGGATTCCTTCCAAAGTCCGAAACGCGCGATTGCAGCGGTCCTTCTGCTCTCCACGAATGCAGCATCGGTGCGTTTGGCCGCGCAGTGGCTTCTTGCCATTGGCGTCGCCATCGGTGGTCTTCTTGCCATCCTCAAATATCGACGGGCATGGCTTGTTATTTCCTATGCATCTATCGCTGCCCTCTATGTTTTGTGTGCGGGCTTTGAAGGGCGCATCCGAAATATAGCCACGGGCTTCTGGTATCACGACTCCTATCGCCCCGCCGGTGCGATGTCAATCCTTGCAGTTCCGCTGATGGCGCTCGCTCTTGCGTGGCTGAGCGAAAATCTTGTGAAGACGTCACATCCCAAGGGCGCTGCTCTTCGCTTGATCTCCTCGGCGCTCGTCTATGTCGTAATCGCTGCAGTCACGCTGACTGGAGGGAATATGAAGTGGCGCATGACTACGATGCAAGATAATGCCGAAGACCGAGCAAGCCACTACACCTATTCTGACGAGATTGCTTTTATGGATGAAGCGCGTCAGATCACCGGTACCCGCGACAAGGTGGCGAATGATCCCTTCGATGGATCGATGTTTGGATACGCGACCAGCGGATTGCCGGTCGTCTTTACGTCGATGCCAGGTAACTGGATTGGGCAGATGAAACCGGATACTACTGTCATCATGGATGACTTGTACAAGGTTTCCGAGGACCCGCAAGAAATTTGCCCGGTGATCCAACAGGAGGATATCCGCTACGCGATTGTTCTTGAGCGTCATCGACAGATCTTTGATGAACACTCGCCTTGGACCGGCATTCGGAATATTACTCCGGAAACACCCGGTTTTGAGCGTGTTCTGGAACGCGGACCATACAGCCTTTACAAGATCACTGCCTGCGGTCTTGGCTAAGAGTCAACGCCTCTGCGGTGCTGTGACATAGATTTTCTTCCGTTTTCTCACATAGACTTGCCACATAAGTGCACACATTGAAGGAGTGTCGCGTGAAAGAAAAAAGTGAAGCGGTCGCTGAAGGAACTGTGACCGAACAACAGTGGGTTCCTGTTCAGCGCGTAGTGTTTCCAGGAGAAAGCGACACTTCGTTGTGGCCGCTCTATGTGGACTGGGGAGTTGCCCCTTCCAGTGCGGCGCTGAGTGCTTCTCAAGGAGACGAGAAGGCCCTGACTCTTCGTCAGTTTGAGATGCCGCGCGGCGTCGATGCGACACGCACGTCAATGCTCATTCCTGCTCGTGAACGTCTCTCGCTTGCAACCTACTTCAACGCATTCCCTGCCTCTTACTGGCAGCGCTGGACGGATGTCCGTAACATTCGTCTGACTTTGAAGCTGTCAAAGAGGGCCGTTGTTGAGGTCATGCGTTCTTCTGCGCGCGGTACTTTTACTCCCGTTGCAACTCGCGCTGGCTCTGGTGAGCTGAGCTTTGACATTCCGCTGAACCGTTTCGGTGACGGTGGTTGGATCTGGCCGGAAATCACCGCTCTCAAGGAAGACGTCGAACTTGAATGGGGAACCTGGTCAGTTCCTTCTCGTGAAGGTGACCGCCACGCAAATGTGACCGTGGGTATTACCACCTACAACCTTCCCGAGGACTGCTTGACTCAGGCTGAGCGCTTCCAAGCTGAACCCGAGGTCCTTGACCACATTGCTGAGATCCTGATCGTCGATCAGGGCAATAAGAATGTGAAGGATTGTGAGCGCTACCCGCGTCTGCAAGAGGAACTGGGAAGCAAGCTCCGTGTCATCGAGCAGGCGAACCTCGGCGGTTCCGGCGGCTTCTCTCGCGGCATGTACGAAATGCTCAAGAACCCCGACTCGGACTACGTCTTGCTGCTCGACGATGACGCTGTCATTGAACCCGAGGGGCTCCTTCGCGCCCTCGCTTTCGCGGAGCACACGCTGACCCCGACGATCGTCGGCGGCCACATGTTCAATGCAAATGAGCGTACGATCTTGCACTCAATGGGTGAGACTATCGATGCTCACAAGTTCTGGTGGGGAGCTGTCAACCCCGAACTCGCAACGGTTGACTTGGCTCAGCGCACGATCCGCAATGATCCTCGGTTGAACCGCCGCATCGATGTTGCCTACAACGGTTGGTGGATGTGCTTGATCCCCAAGCCCGTTGTTGCGGAGATTGGTCTGTCCCTGCCCTTCTTCATCAAGTGGGACGACTCCGAATATGGGCTGCGTGCAGCAGAGCACGGATTCCCGACGGTCTCTCTGCCTGGCGCTGCCGTATGGCACGTGCCGTGGACCGAGAAGGACGACGGTCTGGATTGGCAGGCCTACTTCCACCAGCGCAATCGTTGGGTTGCAGCGCTGCTGCACTCTCCCTACCCGCGCGGTGCGTCCTTCCCGAAGACCTCGCTGGCCTCGGACGTTCGCGCGCTGCTCTCGCTGCAGTACTACAGCGCGGATCTGCGCCGCCAAGGACTCAAGGATGTCTTGCTTGGCCCAGGTCACCTGCACCCGTCAATGCACACCCGCGCTGCCGAGGCACGTGCAAAGGCAAAGGAATACACCGATGCGCGCCTGATGACTGAGGCCGCAGACTTCCCGGCGGTGCATCGCAAGAAGCCCGCTCCCGTGGGAACAAAGCCGGATTCGCGTGCTCAGTTCATCTCGAAAGCAATCGCTGGTATCACCAAGCAGTTCCTGCCTGAAGGCGAACACCGTGAGGATCGTGTTGAGGATGTTCTCTCCAGCACGGATGCTCGTTGGTGGAGGCTTGCAAACCTCAACTCTGCTCTGGTGTCGAACGCGGAAGGTTCTGGTGCGTGGCGCTACCAGCGCGATGCGAAGCACTACCGTCGTGCTCTGGCAGAGAGCATTGCGCTCCACGCGGAGCTCATTCGTCGTTGGGCCTCGCTGAGCCGTGAGTATCGGGAAGCTCTTCCCGAATTGGTTTCTGTCCAGGCTTGGGAAAAGACTTTCGGTCTGTGAGATAAGGGAAGGTGCGAGCAGCTCAAACTGCTCACACCTTCCCTTATTCGCGCGAATCTAAGTTCTTGATCTGTCGATCAGAGGTGGAAAGAACAAAATGAGTGCTGCACAAATAGGGAAGCCAGCGACGAAACGTCATTGGGAACTCGAACTTCTCCGCATATTTTCGATGTTCCTCATTGTTGCGACGCACTATTTCGCTTCTGATGATTCTCCCTCACGCATAGATCCAGCACTCGCCCAGTCATGGAAATCAGCGCTCCACGCGGTCACAATCATGCCGGGGCAAGTAGGCGTGACGATTTTCGTTCTCATCTCAGCCTACTTTTTATCGCGTAGTACGCGCAGCCCGTTCACACGAGTAGCAAAGATCTGGATTCAGACCTTTATTTATTCATGTGGATTATGGGGTGCTTACTTTGTTCTGTCGCACTTTGTGGGATCCAGTCAATATTTTGTCAATCCTCGTTCTATCCTGATGTCTGTTTTCCCGGTGACATTCGGAGCGTACTGGTTCATCAGTGCATACGTTGTGATGGTGATTGTCGCGCCTTATATCAATATTCTTCTTGACGCGACCTCAGCTCGCCAGCACGGGGCACTGCTGTGCCTATCGCTATGGATTACCTTTATCTGGCATATTCTGAATCCCGCGAACACATGGGCTTTTACAGATGTGTCCTATCTGTGCACTCTCTATCTCATCGGGGCTTTGATTCGTCGACACGAAGATCGCTTGCCTCGCGTACGTTGGTATTTCGCGATGGCGATCATGATACTCTGCGCGCTCATTTGCATGGTTGGTACGCATACAATTGCTGTTTCTTCTTTCCTTAGGGAACAGTTGTACTACCCAGGAAATCTCTTCACAGCCGGTACAGGGGCGTCTCCGATCCTTTCCGTGATTTGTGGTGTGCTCATTTTCCTCATGACACTTCAGTACATTTCAAGCCGTACGCATGCATCGACGCATGAGAGAATTTCCTCCCTTGTCCTGACACTTTCTCCGGCGACTTTTGGTGTCTATCTTCTTCACGAGAATTTTATTTTTAAGCCCCACCTGTGGGGACTTGTTTTCTCGGTTCCCAGCCCTAGCGGAGTATGGCGACTTGCATATGCCTCTTTGAGCATCGTGCTCATTTACCTCGTGCTTTTAGCTGTATGTTTCGTAATTTTCCGGCTCGTTGTCCAGCCTTGCGAAAAGGCTTTTCTGAAAGTGCTTTCCCGGTCTTAGAGTGTGGGGGAGCGGTTGCTTCTTCCTTGAAGAAGACCTGAGCACAAACAGTCGTTGGTTCCCTTGGGTGTCAAATAAGTTAACTGTCCACGCGAAGCGCTGTTAGAAAACAGACTTGCCGGGGGTGCTGTCTCGCTAAATTGCAGTGATCTTCGCTAGGCTATACGCATGAGTGCAGGTTCTGCCTGCAACCCCCGATGTCGGAGTAAAGGAATTCAAGGTGCGTATCGCAGCAATCGTCCCGTGCTACAACGAAGAAGCCGCAGTTGGCACAGTTGTCACGGACCTGAAAAATGCAGTTCCCGGAATTGAAGTCTACGTTTACGACAACAATTCTTCGGACCGCACCGCTGAAGTTGCAGCCGCAGCAGGCGCAATCGTTCGCACCGAAACCCGCAAGGGTAAGGGCAATGTTGTGCGTCGTGCCTTCGCAGACATCGACGCCGATGTTTACGTGATGATCGACGGCGACGATACCTATGATGCTTCGGCCGCACCCGAGATGATCGATCTGCTCGTTCGTGAAAACCTTGATCACGTTCTGGGCTGCCGCGTTGACGACAAGGACAACTCCGCCTACCGCCCGGGCCACGCCCAGGGCAATAAGATGTTCAACTCCCTAGTCGGATTCCTCTTTGGTGACACTGTTACCGACATGCTCTCCGGCTACCGGGTTTTCTCTCGCCGTTTCGTGAAGTCCTTCCCGGCGCTCTCTCGTGAGTTCGAAATCGAAACCGAACTCACGGTCCACTCCATGGCATTGCGCGTTCCTCAGGCCGAGTACGGCGTCGGCTTCAAGGACCGCCCCGCAGGCTCAGAATCCAAGCTGCGTACCTTCCACGATGGCTTCCGTATCCTCGGGCTGATTGGCCGACTGGTTGCGCACGAACGCCCCATGGCCTTCTACGGAATCTTCTCCGCAATCTTCATGCTCCTGGCCCTGTGCTTTGGAGGCCCTGTCATCTGGCATTTCATCCAGGCGGGCAATGTTCCCAAGCTGCCCAGCGCTGTACTGGCATCCTCACTGGTAATAGTCGGCGTTTTGTCCTTCGTGGTTGGACTACTTCAATCGGGTAACTTGAAGACCCGCCGCGAAGCCATGCGCTTGGCGTACCTGCGCTACTCCTCGGTACTCCCGAACTGATAAGCGACAACGCATCTATGAACGTCTTTCAAAAGGCGTGGAAGCGTCTTCTTGAAGCAGGTTCCTTCTACCGTTACCTCTTGGTGGGTGTTGGAACCTCGCTTCTGGACTTTTCGCTCTTCTCGCTGCTCTCGGTGGGCTTCGATCTGCCGGTGATCCCGTCGAATATCACCTCAACGATTATCACCGTATGCGTGAGCTACTGGATTAACCAGCACTTCGTCTTCCAAGCAAAAGGTTTTTCCTGGGCCTCGTTCTTCTCTTTTGCGGGATTAACGCTGTTCACGGGAATGGTCCTTCAATCTGCCATCATTTGGGCGATTGTCCACGGTCTTCCCGCTCTTGGATTGGGACTCTCGCTGTCCTTACTCAAGCCAGCGGCAAAGATCGTTGCCATGGGCACTGGAGCGGTGTGTAACTACTTGGGGTATAGGTTCATTTTTACGCGCAATAAGTAGATATACTTCCTTCCAACGCATCCCAAACAATGCTGTTGGAGGTTCTGTCATGCGTGGTCCCATTATCAGAGTGTCTGCCGTCGCCCTCATTGCTCTGTTTAGCCTTGCTCTGACTTCCTGCAGGGCACACACAGGCGGCGGGAGTGCGCAGAACTCTCCGGCGGCCTCGGCAAGCGAAAACGGAACGCATGCGGGCGCGCAAAGCGAGGCTTCCCAAGGTTCTTCTCCCACGGCCTCGACGCAAAGCCCTACGACGAAGGCTCAAGATGGGGGAATGACCCCAACTCTCGGCGCGATTCCTCAGGGAGCAACCCGCTTGGAGGATACGGGGGATGCCAAAGGAATCTGGGTGAACTCGCCCTCTGGAAACATTCATTGCTTGTTCTCCAGCGACCTTTTGCAACTATGCGTGGTTGATTCCTATCGAGTAGATAAGCCCTATGGCGATGCGGTGCTATTCCCGGGTTCGAAACCGATCGCGAAAGATACCATCGTTTTTGCAGGTTATTCCGAAGATGAGGAAATGCCAAAAATTGCCGCTCGTCGCGATGGGCCGCTTCCCACGAACCAGGGTGAGCGTTTGCGAACCCTTGCCTATGGTGAAACCGTTTACGCTGGCAACGACGTGTGTGCCAGCACAAACGAAGCAATGGTGTGCTGGGATATCGAAACCGGTGACGGCGCACGCATCAATCGCGCGGGAACAGAGATCTTTCACCTGAAGAAGTAATGAGGTCTTCACCTGCGCCACTCAAGGACTGCTGATCAGCCCCTTGCATGCGGCGCTTTCAGCTCCTCATCCACAGCAAGCTGGACCTTCTCGCTGGCGAAGATCTCCTGAGCCTTCTGGGCGCCATAATGCGACTTGTCGACGACCACTACGCCGTGGCCATCCATCCACAGGCGCGCAAGCAGGGGAGCGCTTGGGAAGTTCTCGGTGTACAGGCCGAGGCGCGTCGGTATCCCCAGTGCCGAGGCCGCCTCGAACAGGGCCTCTTCCTCGGCGTCTACTTGTGCGATGTAGTCATCTAGGGCAGGCGCGCTCTCCAGTGCCTCGTACTCAAATTGATCGCTTTGAGCCATGAGTTCGGCCAGTGCGTCAAGGATCCCAGCGGGTAAAGGACCTCTCCAGCGCATAGCCAGGGGAGTGATGGAGTGGGCCAGGCGCCATGCTGCAGTGCTTGCTTCAAGGGCCACTAGCTCGTCACTCACGTGCACATCGAAGCTGAAAGCGTTGCTGGGTGAAAGCTGAGAAATAGCGCCATTCTGGGTCTCCCAGCCCATGAAATTAGCGCTGACCTGCCAAAACGTGCTCTGCCAGCCCCCTGGGAGGTTAATGAGGATGCGCGGAGCGCTTTCGCTGTCGCCAAAGAGATCCGGGCTCAGGTCTGATGCAAGTAAATTCGCCATTTTCGCGACCCAGCGAGCTGCCACGGGACCCGAAATTTCATCTCGAAAACTGTGATAGTGGGTCAAAATTGGGCGATTCACGTTCTGGGTAACGGAGAGAAAATGTGAGATAGCTTGCATGGAAAAAGGGTAGCTTAAACGGCGGAAATATGCTGTTTTTGCCTCAAATTATCAGGAACCGTTCAGAAAGATATTCAGGTTTTGGCTTAATTCCGCGGCAACGGCGGTTTCATGCGCTTTTGGACTTGCACAACGTGTCAATTCGTGCAGTGTTTTCAAGCCCTATTTTCGCCGCCTTCTTTAACCTCAATCGGCTTGACAGGTGCGAACGACACGCGTGTAATTCTCGTATTGACCTTTTTGTTACAAACCATCACACAGAGGGGAAAATATCGTGTGGAACATTCTGGGTGAAGGACCAATCCAGTGGTCCGACACTTCCGATGTCGAAGACCTTCCCTTCTCCGACGGCCCCCTTGCCTGGCAACAGCACGCGCTGTGCGCGCAGACCGATCCGGAAGCATTCTTCCCTGAAAAGGGAGGTTCAACTCGCGAAGCCAAGGCAGTTTGTCAGTCCTGCGAGGTGCGTCAGCAGTGCCTCGAATATGCTCTGGCCAACGATGAACGCTTTGGTATCTGGGGCGGCCTGTCTGAGCGCGAACGTCGTCGTCTGCGTCGCTCGGCCATCTAATGGTGCGCACGAGCCCCTCGTATGAGGGGACTGTTGCAGCAATCATCGTCGCACGGGGAATGACCCCCGCGCTGCGCTCGCTTCTTGACGCTCTCGACAAACAATCTCGACTCCCAGACCAGCTCATCGTCTGCGATGTGCGTGCTCCTCGCACCTCGCCCTTGTCTTCCGGTCAGGTCATCGTCGCTGAAGACCTCCCAGAAGGAGCGCTTCTTTTTTCTGCCGGACGAACTCGAAATCTCAGCGATACCCTTGCCAAACTGGCTAAGGACAAAGAATGCGGGCAAGCGCTACAAGGCCATGATTGGCTATGGGTTCTACATGATGACTGTGAGCCATCCCCGAACTGTCTCGAAGAACAACTCAAAGCAGCAGGCCAAGGCCCCTCTATCGCAGCTGTTACTCCAAAGATTTTTCGCCCGGATGGAACTCTGTGCGAGTTGGGAATTCACGCGACATCTTCGGGACGTCGAGTCCCCGAAGTTTTCGATGGCGAGATTGATCAGGGCCAGTACGACGGAACAAGCGATGTGCTTGCCGGAGGTAGTGCGGGCCTCCTTGTCCTAGCAAAGGCATATTCGCACGTTGGCGGTTTTGATCGCGCACTCGGCCCCTACAATGAAGGCCTCGAACTGTGCTGGCGCCTCCACCGCAGCGGCTACCGCGTTGTCGCAGCGCCCGACGCTCACCTCACCCACCTTCAGCTATCCTCCCCACGCAAGCTTCGCACGGCCTCGGCACTGCGTATCCGCCGCTCAAGTGAGTTCTACTTTGCAACGCTGATCTCCAGCCCCGCGTCTCTCATTGCGAAGGCCCTGGCCTCCCTCGTGTGGATTCCCCTCACATGCCTGGGTCTTCTCCTGTGCGGGCGAGCGTCAGCAGCCTATGCGCGCTTCTTTGCATGGCTTGGACTCTTCGCTCATTTTCCCCACATTCTTGCCTCCCGCTCGCGCCACAGTCGTTGCGCAAGTCAACCGCGCTCAAGCTTGCGCCCCCTGCTCACAAGCCGCTGGGATGCCACGCGAATGCGGCGCGTACGGCGCAGCGCTCACCTTGACGATACACAGGGATCATGGAAAGACGCTCTGCGTGAAAAACGCAGGAGTGATCTTGGAGTGCGCCTCATCACCTGCGTGGGTCTTCTCTTCCTAAGCTTGTGGATCTTCCGCTCGGACCTCGGTGGGATCAGCGGGGGAGCGTGGCGGAGCCTACCCGAAAGCTTCACCGACCTGTGGACCTACGCTTGGTCCGGCTGGCTTCCTGCGGGCGATGGAAACGCGCACGCGGTCGATCCGATCGTCCTGATCTGGAGCATCATCTGCGCTCCCTTTGCCCTGATCCGCATTGCCCCTACGACTGTTCTCCATATTTTCCTTATCTGTGCCCCCGCATGGGCCGCATGGAATATGGACACTCTTGCGTCGCGCTTCACGAGTAACTCGACCATCCGCGTTGCGCTCATGTGCCTTTGGGCGGCAATGCCCAGCGCACTTATGGCGATGATGAGCGGGCGAATGGCCTCGCTCATTGTCCACGTTTTTCTTCCCCTGTGGTTTGCCTCCCTGCATGATCTCTCCCGCGGCGAGAGCGTCATAATGCGTCGCCCGTGGGCGCGCGCCGCGATTGTCGGAGCGATCCTCATCACCGCATACCCGCTTCTTGCTCTTATCGCACTGCTTGCATTGGCGCGTGTGCCCGCGCGCGCCTCGACGCTTCTTCCGGGCCTGCTTCTGATCCTTCCCTTCCTTATCGACGCCGCACTTACGCGCGCATGGCCGGCCCTCCTCGTCCCTGCCGAGGCCGCTGCTTCCTTCCAGCGATCGCCCTACAGTTTGGGCGCGTGGGGACTCCCCGCAGCTTCCTCGCTTCAGTGGATGGGCATTTCAACGCTGGTTTTGGCCTGCGTGTGGGCCTGGGCTGTCTTCGCTCTCCTTCGCACAATTCGTCAGCGTCGAGGCGAGGATTCCTTCCCCGCGACTCTTCCGCTCCTCATGGCGGGAGTTGTTGCCGCCGGCCTGGGCGCGCTCCTCGTTTCACACCTTGCGGTTGACTCCGATAGCTCCGCGATCTTCGGCTGGGGAGGCGCACTGACCAGCCTCCAAATGCTGCTTCTAATTCTGGTGATCCTCAGTTGCGGCGAAGAAACACGATCCGCGTCAAAGTTTGAGCGCCTCGCAATGACAAGCGTGGCGTGCATCGCCTTGATTCCCTTCCTTGTCATGAGTGCCTCGGCTTGGCTTCCTCTTATTCCTTCAGATCAGTGGAGCGCGCGCTCCGCGGGCACCCAGGTCCCGCTCGTGTCCCGCTATGCGCAAAACTCCTCGAGGGACGCGCGAGTTATGGCCATCAACATTGGCGCCGACGGTGACCTTGACGTACAAATCTGGCGCGAGGCGGGGCCAGCTTGGAGCGAGCACTCCACCGTGGCCTCGTGGATTAAATTGCAGGAGCGACTGAACGCGAGCAGCGACGCTGCATCCTCAGAATTGTCCACGTCAATCGCAACGGCGGTTTCATTCCCGGATGATGCCACTGCCAGGCACTTGGCTCTTCACGACATCGACACGATCATCGTGAAGTCCTCAGGTCCCGCCGCCGCATCCATGACACAAACCTTGGATCGCGCGCCGGGAATTGAAAAAATTGGTGAAACAGAAGCGGGAAGCGCATGGAGAGTGCGCCCCGATGGAAGCAAGCCCGCGCGGCTGTGCTTTGCCGAGGCCTCGAAAGATGCTCCCTGCGCTGAGCTTGCTAGCGGGGTTATCGGCGCCAGAACACACGTTCCTGGCCCAGGCGTTATGCGACTTGCTGAACGATCCAATCCTCATTGGACTGCCACGCTCAACGGGAAGCGTTTGAGCGCAGCTGAGCCGACGAACGGCTGGGGACAAGCCTTCACCATTGCCGAAGCTGGCGAAGTGACTCTTAGCTACTACTCCCCGCTGATCCTTGCATGGAAGATCACCTGCGTAGTGGGCGCAGTGATTCTTCTTGCCGCGTTCCTTCGAGGAAGAAAGGACGAGTATGACAACGCCGAATAGAAACCGCATACTCGCCCTGATGAGTGTTCCAGCTGCGCTTGTGCTTCTGGGCGCAGGATCCTGGGGAGCGGGCCGCGTATTTCATGATCCTTCGCTTCCCTCTGCGCAGGTCGTTCACGCCAGTCCCGAGACCCTCAATTACGCATGTCCGCCCGGGATCATTAACCCCTTTGATCTTGACGGAAAAATCGCTTCTCCTACCCTGTGGAACTCCGCTGGAACAATAGAGAAAAAGCGGAATTTTGAGGTATTGCACGCAGATACATCTGCCAAAACGCTTCCTGCATCGCTGGGAGTTCTTGGCCAGGGTGGGGGAGAACTGCGCGGTTTGAGCATGAGCTCGTGTCAGCTACCTTCAACAGATCAGTGGAGCGTTCTGGGGTCATCAACGACGGGCGAAGACCTTGTCCTCACTTTCGCCAATCCCAATTCTTCTCCTTCTGTGGTGAGTGTGGAGGCCTTTGGACTCAACGGGCCACTTGACGTGAAGACTCACCAACTCACTGTTCCCGCACATTCGACGCAATCCGTGCTGGCTGGCGGCCTCTTCCCTGAAGAAACTGCCCTTGTTCTTCATGTTCGCGCTGATGGACAAGGAGTGGCTACATGGACTCAGAGCTCAGCCATGCAGGGAGAAACGCCCAAGGGGACGACGACAATTCCCGCCGCGCGCCCTCGTGAAGAGACCTTGCTGCAAGGCGTGTCCATTCAGGGAACAAGCACCCTGCGCCTCTTTGTTCCTCCCTCGGGAAACTCTGATGATGCTAACGCACACGTCAGCCTGAGCTACACGAGCGAGGCCGGGACCTTCAACCTGCCCGGTGGAGAGATGGATATCAGCACGGGAACGGTCGTCGATGTCCCACTCAGTGGAATGACTGATGACCGCTATACGCTGCGCGTTCGCGGTGATCGCGCGCTGGTGGCACAGATTGTCACGAACACAGAGCAAGAAGAATATGCGGAAGGCTCCCGCTGGGCAATGCGTTCCAGCATCGCGGCTTCTCCCGCTCTGATTCGAGCTGAGCTTCCCTCCTCACAGCGCGTTGAATCGATGGTACGCGAAAGCCTGAGCGCCACCGCACTTCGAGCAACTGCCCAAGAAAAACCCAGCGGTGTCAGTGAAATCCACTCACGGCTCATTATCACTCCCGTGCATTCGCAAAGCGGAGTCCAGCTCAGCGTTGGTACGCAGACGGTGACCGTGGAAGCGGGGAAGACCCTGAGCATGGATCTCCCATCTAGCGATTCTGTGGTCCTTGAATCTCCCAGCCAGGTCGCTGTGACACTCGAGGTAGAGGCGCAAACTCCCAGCGGAACTTTGCGCGCACTGTGGCCTCTGAGCGCGGATGATGTAGAGCAGGCCTCGGCTGCAATTACCATCAACTAGCGCCCGGAGCGGGCAAGATACTCGCGCACCTAGGAAAGCGAATCCAAGTCCTGCGGGGAAATGTAGAGAACGTGTGAGATTCTCTCGGCGATCAGGGTGCGAAGTGCCCCGTAGAGGTCCTGGGAGGGAACACGCATAGCCACCGGGAGCCGGTAGATAACAATGCGGTCTCCCAATCCCTTGCGGCGGTCGGCAGGAAAAACTCGTGCAAGAACAACGCCGTGCTCTTCCCAGGAGGCCGGATCTGAGGGCGGAACATCTTCCGTGGCAAATTCGATGCGGGCAACTTCGGGCCAACGCTCGCTAAGCTCGTTAATGACCGCAGCAACAGTGGCATCAAAAATCTCCCGACGAGTCTTCCACGCGGGGAGCGCTGGAAAAAGACGCACATAGCGTGGGTGACGACCGTGCCGATCGCGCGAACGAGGAAAAGCTGATGGGAGAGCCATAAACACAAGCCTAACCCGCGTGGAGGCCGACCCAGCTCAAGACCTGCCGATGCGGGGGACCCAAGGGGACATAAAAATGCCGTATTGTAGAGCGGTGATCTCGGTTCGACACTGTTCTAAACCCGGCTGCTCACGGCCGGCTGTTGCCACATTGACCTACGACTACTCGGATTCCACCGCAGTCGTCGGGTCCCTGTCAGCTTCCGCAGATCCTAACGCCTACGATCTATGCGAGAACCACGCCAATAGCCTGACGGTTCCTCGTGGATGGCAGATCGTTCGCCTGCAGACCAACTTTGAGCCGGCACCACCCTCGGGTGACGACCTCATGGCTCTTGTCGATGCGGTGCGTGCGGCCGCCGCTCATACCCGCAATCGATCTCACGAGGCCGAGCAGCAGAGCGCGCAAACGCAAGCTTCACCGTCCACCCCGGCCTCGGCCTCGTCCCCGGCTGAATTTGGTCCTTTTGCGCAACGCGGTAAAGAAGAAGTGGCAGAACCCTCGAGTCCTCTTGATCCAAATTCCCCGTGGGCGCGTAGACGCGCGCAATTCCGCCTGATCACCGATGAACAAGCGGAACAAGGAACAGATACGGAAAACTAAATTCCGAAGGGCGTGCGCTCGATCTGCTCGCGACGGCGCTCAAGAACATCCTGCCTGCGCAGTTCCTTCGCATACTCGCGATCCCGCAAAACCACGAGGACAGCCGCGATGAAACGCTCAGGGTTGACGGTCGTGGGAGGCGCAGGAGAAACGAAAGCAGCAAGTCTTCCAGCTAGAGCATTTGCAATTGAGATGCGAAGAGGCGCGGTGATTTCACGGTTTGTCCGCAAGAACTGCATGCACTCGTACTGGAGGCGATCAGGGATGGGCATCACTTGCGCATGAGAAGCCCACTCGGCACAGTCGGGAGGCATGACCAACGGGGGATAAAAGACGGGTTCTGGGACCTTCACAACAATCGTGCCAGCAGCAAGGTCCCCCAAACGAGTGGCTTTAGGGGAGAACATCGTGGACATGAAAGCGATGAAACCCAAGCAAATGTAGGTCTCGACGATTGCGGTCAAAGAACGCACCAGCGTATGTCGAACGGTGATGATCCCACCGTCACGGCGAACAACCTTGATGTTAAACGCCCACTTTCCCAAAGAATAACCGCGCGTGAAGGCCTCAATGAGGAAGGGAAGGAGGACAAAGGAGAAAAAGATCAGGAAAACGGTCAACGACCTACCGAGGGTCGATGGGAGTCCATAGACGATGTCGTAACGGACGGCGGCGAACATTAAAATGAGGAAGATTCCCGCATAGAGCGTGAGATCCATGAGAAAAGCGCCGGTCCTCATGAAAGGTGAGGCGGGGTTGAGATCGAGTTTAACGCCCTCACCACTGACGAAAGATTCGTCAGAGATTCGCCGGACGGTTACAGGAAGCTCGCTCATGTATGACACTATATCTTGTATGGATATCGACGCACTAAAAGCTTCACATTTGCACCACTGGGATCGCTTTCACCAATTGGCGCACTCGCGTCGACTCACCGGCCCGGAAATTGATGAACTCGCGGTCCTATATCGCCAGGTGACTAGTGACCTTGCAAAGGTACGTTCTGAAAATCCTGATCCGGATGTTATTTCATATCTTTCAGGGGAGCTTCTCCAGGCCCGAGGAAGACTGACCGGAACCGAAGGGGCATCGTTGTGGGTGATCTCTCGCTGGTTCCGCTACGATTTGCCAGCGGCGTTGTACCGCATTCGATATGTGACGATCGCGGTCATGCTTGCTTTTATCGCCATGACGGCGATTCAAACGTGGTGGATTCTTCGAGACCCCGCGAATATGGCTCTTCTGGGAAGCCCCGAGTCACTCAAGACCTATGCGAACAAATCTTTTGTCAGCTACTACAGTCAAGACACTCATGCGCAGTTCATGACCTATGTGTGGACGAATAACGCATGGATCGCGATTCAAGTAGTTGCCGGTGGAATCACGGGGTTCTTTCCCGCTTTTGTGCTGTGGGGGAACGCCGGAGCGCTTGCTCAAAGCGCTGCAATCGTCATTCACTTCGCAGGCCCTGGGCAGTTCTTCCGCTTTATTCTTCCCCATGGAATCCCGGAGCTCACCGCAATTTGGATTTCAACGGCAGCGGGACTTCGCCTGTTTTGGGCGTGGATTGTTCCAGGAAAACGCACGCGCACTCAGGCACTGGCAGAAGCGGGGCGTTCGATGATTACGGTTGCTCTGGGCATGGTGATCATGCTGTTCTTCTCAGGCCTTATTGAAGGCTTCGTGACACCCTCTGATCTTCCCACCTGGGCAAAGATCACCTGCGGCGTTGTTTTAACCGCACTCGTGTGGATTTACACCTTTGTCGTTGGGCGCCGGACCTATCGAGCGGGTGCAACAGGAGACCTAGAAGAGGACGCGGGCTACTCGACCCCCGTCATCTGATTTAGAGCTTGCCCGCCTTCTTCAAGGCGATGTAGGTGTCGGCAAGTCGCGCGGGTAAGAAACCCGCATCGCAGTCGATCACATAGGCCCCCACGCTGCGCGCATCGCGTGCCCCCGCGTCCAGATCGCGACTTGTAGCGCTTGCTGCTGCAGCCGTGAAAGCTGACGGAGCGTCGGTCCAATCTGTACTCATGCGACCCAACTCAGGATCGCGTGCGCCGGCAACAATGACGCGGTGGCGCTTGCTGAGCGTTGCGATAGCCTCGGAGAAATCAACGTCTGTGGCGGCTGGGGGAATCTCGGTGAGCAAGACAACGAGGCCGGGGTGGTGTAGGCGCTTATCGACCGCGTTGATGACTAACTGCCAGTCGAGGGGAAGCAAGGAAGGCTGGACGCGCGAAAAGGCCCGCGCGGCCTCGCGAATGAGAGCTCCTGCACGCTGCTGTGCAAGATCTTCGTGAATCTCACGGTCGACGACAAGCATATGCACCTGATCGCCCGCGCGGTCAGCAAGAACTCCCAAAAGGAGAGCAGCTTCGATCTGAGCATCTAAACGGGGAGCAACTCCCAGCTCAACGAGGTCCTTATCGCCCAAATCTGCTTCTTGAGGCTCACCCAAGAGCATCGCACCCGAACGTCCGGCGTCGACGACAATCATGACGTGACGATCGCGCTCAGGGCGCCACGTACGCACCACTAAGTCAGACGAGCGGGCCGAGGCACGCCAGTCAATATCTCGCGGGTCATCACCGCGGACATACTCGCGAAGCGAATCAAACTCGGTACCGGGACCACGCAAAACCGTCGCGGTCGTTCCCTCAAGTTCATGCAGGCGTGCAAGACGCGAAGGCAAGAGTCTCTTTGCCCGGAAGGGCGGTAAAACATTGAGGTTGAGCGGCGCAACGATTGAGGTTTGGCGCGCGGCCATACGCAAAGGACCCCAGGAACGAACCGTCACATAGTCAGCACGAATACTGCCTCGGCGTTCAAGGTGGAGGGTTGTTGTCACTCGAGATTCCATCTCCGGCTGAGCGACAAGGGAATGCGAGTAGGGAGAAGGGTGGGTCGAGGGCGGCCACGCATCACGGAGGTCAAGGCGCATCGGGACAGGGGTGCGAAGAACGATACGTGAATGGGCGGGGTTCCCGACCGGAATCGGAGTATCGATCGAGCGCTCGATGCTCAATTGTCGCGGCGAAGGTGCCATCGTTGCGTCAAATGCCCATAGGAGGGCGCACAGGACCAACCACCCGAAGAAGAAGAGCGACGTCGGGAAGAAAAAGAGGGGAATGATCCCCACAAAAACGGGGATGCTAGCGCGCCATGACAGAGCCATCAGCGAGGTACCGGGACCTGTTCCAGGATCGAGGAGATGACAGAGTGGGCATTGAGGCCTTCGAGCTCTGCTTCGGCCTTCATGCTGAGGCGGTGGGCGAGAACAGAGTGGGCCATTGCCTTCACATCGTCAGGAGTGACGAAAGAGCGGCCCTGGAGGAACGCCCAGACGCGGCACACGCGGAGCAAAGCTGTTGCGCCACGAGGCGACACACCGATGCGCACCGCAGGAGAGGTGCGGGTCGCTCGGATCAGGTCAACCATGTAGGTCAGCACCGCGGGAGAAACCTCGATGCGGGCAGCGCTCTCGCGTGCGGCAAGGATATCAGCGGCGTTGGCGACCGGATGCAGGTCAGCGGAGCCCAAATCGCGCGGGTTGAAGCCGTTTTGGTGGCGCAGAAGAATATTGAACTCTTCATCACGAGAGGGCAGCTCAAGGTCAATCTTGAGGAGGAATCGGTCCAGCTGGGCCTCGGGGAGGGGATAGGTACCCTCGTATTCGACGGGGTTTTGCGTCGCGATCACCATGAAGGGCGAGGCAAGAGGACGCGTCTGCCCATCGACGCTGACCTGGTGTTCTTCCATTGCTTCAAGAAGAGCCGACTGGGTCTTGGGAGGCGTGCGGTTGATTTCGTCCGCAAGGAGAAGATTCGTGAAGATCGGACCGGGGCGGAATTCGAATTCGCTCTTGCCGTTGTCCCACACGAGTGACCCCGTGATATCTGCGGGCATGAGGTCGGGAGTGAACTGGACACGAGTCATTTCCAAGTCCACGCATCGCGCTAAGGTACGAACCAAAAGCGTCTTGGCAACGCCGGGGACACCTTCAAGAAGCACATGTCCATCGGCGACGAGAGCAATGATGAGGCCGGTGAGTGCGCCTTCCTGACCGACAACGGCCTTGGCGATTTCTGAGTGCAAGGACACCAAAGCGTCACGAACATCGTGACCCTGGGGCGGGGTTGCAGGTTGAGTCATCGGTAATCAATCTCCTGTGTGAGCGCGGTCAGTTGTTCGGCCAAAGTGACCAATTCAGCGTTGGATGTGGGAGGAGGCCCCCACAGTAGTGCGGTGACGCGGGAATTGAGCAGGCCACGAGCTTCGAGTGCGCGCTCGAGGGTTTCCCGTGGTGCCTGCGGATCGAGTCCGAGGTGGCGCGCAATGTTTGTTGCAGCCTCGATGCGCAAAAGGCGTGCCGCGTGGCCGTGCTCGTTTTGGGTGGCCATGAGGCGCCCGCGTCCACGCGTCGTCTCCGAGGAAGGAACGTAAGAGGGAAGATCTTCGGGAACGAGACGACCCATCCGTTGGCCTCGGGAAATACCAATCACCGTGATCCCAGCCCCCAGCATCATGACCATGGGGAGGAACCAGGAGGGAGTGAGGGACGCGGTATCTGGTTCGTCAAGACTGTCCGAGTAATTGGCGTTGTACCACAAGATCACGGGCTTTTGAGCCATTGCATTGATGAGCATCGAGGCGTTGCCTTCTTGGTCGATATTCCCATTCGTTGCAATTTCAGAATCGGCAAAAACAGCACGGAAGTAGTTGCCTTCGTTCTTCTCGAGGTAGGCGTAGGCGCCGTTTGAAGGGAAACACTTCGTCCAGCCGCTTTCGGTCGTGTTGATGAGCTGTCCGTTAGGATTCTCGATCTGCTTTGCGGCGCGTGCAGATTTTAGTTCGCACTGTGCGGTGAGCGTGTCGGGATTGTACGACTTCTTCTCGTAATTCGTTGTGATGTGAAGAGGCTCAAAATCGGTGCTTGGGCGCTGCAAAAGATAGACGGCGCGCTGAAGCTGATCGTCAAGTTTCTGAGCGGTTGTCGTGGTCAAATCCTCGGGATCGGTGATGACCGCGGTTGTTTCGGGAGTTGAGCGTGCCACCAATTCTTGGATCGAGTGAATGTGAATGACCTTGACCCCGTGATGACGCATGGCATCTGCAAGAGCTTGGCTTCCCGAATTACCTGGATTCGACGGTGAGAGGGAGGAATAATCCGCCTCATTACGGGGAATGAGGGCGGTTGCAATCATGACTGATAGCGAAAAGAAGAAAACCATCACCAGCGGACGGATAGCTTTCCAGCGCTGAGTGAGAGTGGGGGTGACGACGGCAGTTTGAGCACTTTTCATGCCGAGGCCCGCTTCTTTGCAGCCGGCGTGTAGGCGGAGATCAGTTGATCCATCTGTTCACACTCTGATGCGCTGGCGTGTGCATCACCGTAGCGCACCGCTGCGAAAGAGGAAGTTGCCTGATTGATGGCTACGGAAAATTGAGGGAGTGCGGAAATTGCTGCTTGGGCAGCCTCGTTGGCAGTTAAACCCGGAGTATCGCGAAGGATTCCGCCGCTGGCAAGATGAAGAACGAAAAGTCGGTAGGACCAAATAAGGACGGCATCGAGATCGCCTTGCGCGCGTGCTTGGGCAATCTTCTCTTTGACGTCGACAAGTGACAGCTCAGAATCGGCGTCAAACACTGCTGCGTGTCGAAGGCGCCGGCGCATGCGGATGGGATGCGTTGCGACAATGACGATCAAGGCGACAAGGACAACGCATAGAAGAAAGATAAAGAAACCTGCGATGGGGAAAGAAGCAGGTGCGGCGTGTGCTGCGCCTTGAAAAAGGCGATCAACAAGCCAGGTGAAGAAGCGTGAAAGGGGGGAGGGCTGAGTGGGTTGGTAGTCCGGACGCGAAAGCTCCGCTGACACCCACGACCGAGCTTCCTGGTCATCGGGTGTCAGCGGAGCTTCGCAAACGAACATCAGATGCGTGCAGCTTCTTCAGCGATCATGGGGGCAAGGTTTTCCTTGCGCATGCGCTCATCGAGGTACATCAGCGTCTGGTACGAGGACTGAACCGGGATGATGACCGCGGAGACCAGCGTGGTCAGGAAGGACGTGATCAAGCTGGTGGTCATGGCGGTAGATAGTGAAGCACCAGCTCCCATAATTGCCCCGATGATTGCGCCGAGGACCATGCCAATCACACCAACGACAAGGCCGATGATGATCATGCGACCAAGGATTCGCCAGAAGGAACCCTTGGAAAGGTTCCATGAACGCTTGAGTGCATCAACTGGCCCCAAGCCTTCGAGGATCACTGCGAGCGAAATGAAGGCGAACTTCACCGAGAGGAAGCCCAGGACGCAGAGCAAGGTGATGAACATGAGGAAAATCAACAGGCCGATCGAGCCTGCGCTTGACCAAGCCGCACCGTAATCTCCACTGTTGGCGTATCCGGCTGCTCCCGCGCCGACCAAACCGATCAGAAGGAAGAATACGATGATGATCACCAGAGTGACACCGAATTGAATGGCGGCCAGGAGCAGAGTTGCGAGCAGCACCGGAACGATACGAGGCGAGAAACGGTTCCATGCATCAGCCGGCGTCGACTTGCGGCCAAGAACTGCGTCCCACACGGTCAGGGCCAGCATGCCGGCCAAGAAGGTCGTGCCGACGAAGCTGAAGAGCGATGAGACAAGGGTGCCGCTGAGGCTCGACATCATCGAGTACACAGAGAAATTACCCGACATGAGCGAGTTCGTCAGAGCCTGAATGCTAATTGCGGTGAAGATCGTCTCAACAAGGGCGACGACTGCCATAACCGCGAAGGCAAAACCGAACATGGTCTGCGGATTGACGCGAACCGCCTGGAAAGCGCCGGTGAGGATCTCGCCAACGGTAAGAGGACGCAGAGGAATGATGCCGGGCTGGGCAACGGTCCACGCAGTTCCGCCCTGTCCTTGGGCTCCCTGCCATGCTGCTGCAGGCTGAGGAGCTGCGCCCCACTGCTGCTGGGGCTGTGCGGGCTGGGGCTGGGGTGCTCCCCAGGACTGCTGGGGTTGTGCCTGCTGGGGCTGAGCCTGGGGTGCTCCCCACGGCTGCTGAGGCTGAGCCTGCTCGGGTTGAGCCGGAGCCTGGGGTGCTCCCCACGGCTGCTGTGCGGGCTGAGCCGCTTCAGCGGCTTGAGGAACCTGCGGTGTCGAGGGGACCGAACCCTGTGCAGGGTTCTGCTGAGAAGGGGACTGGGGGGCCCACGGATCGTTTGCGGGCGTGCCCTGAGGGTCAGACATTCTTACTCCTATATGGGTTATGTGTCTACCTTTACTGTGCCATTGTGCCACGTATTCAAGTAATCAGAAACAACCCAGAGTTGTGTCAGGTCATTTTCAGCCTTTTGAAGCCCTAAATATAGAAGAGGTCGCGTCTTTCGACATATCAACTGGATTCGTGACACAATCGTTATATGAGCTCACGGATCTTGGTTGTCGACGATGATGTCGCGCTGTCCGAAATGATCGGAATTATGTTGCACGCGGAAGGCTTCGAGGTCGCTGATTGTGCCGACGGCGCTCAGGCACTAGACGTATTTCACGCAAGCGCACCAGACTTGGTGCTTCTCGATCTGATGCTGCCCAATGTCGACGGAATTGAAATTTGTCGTCAAATACGCCGTGAGTCGGATGTCCCGATTGTCATGCTCACTGCCCGCTCCGATACGACGGATGTTGTTTCTGGCCTCGAAGCCGGTGCCGATGACTATGTTCCAAAGCCCTTTAAGCCCAAGGAGCTTGTCGCGCGAGTTCGCGCACGACTGCGCGGGCGCGACGATAGCGGGGAAGAACTGGTACGCCTCGGGGACCTCACGATTGACGTCCAAGGCCACAGCGTTCATCGCTCCGGACAAGAACTTCCCCTGACTCCTTTGGAATTTGACCTGCTTGTGACGCTTGCCCGCTCACCGTGGAAGGTCTTCACTCGCGAAGAACTCCTTGAATCCGTGTGGGGGTACCGTCACGCCGCGGATACTCGTCTGGTGAATGTCCATGTGCAGCGCCTGCGCTCCAAAGTCGAACGCGATCCAGATAATCCAGAGGTTGTGGTGACGGTCCGCGGTGTCGGCTACCGCGCGGGTAACGCCTCGTCATGACCGACAACGCTGGGGGGCCACTACTCCCGCACCCGCTCCCAGAGCACCGCTTGGCTCTACTCGAACGGATCACTCTGGGTTTGCGCGCTATCACGCGTCCCGTGCGGCAATGGAGCGGATGGAAACGCATTTCTCAGTGGGAAGCTCTTCAAGCGATTCGTAATTCAGCTTCCTTGCGTGCAGCATCCTATCTTGCTGCTGTATCAATGGTGTTGATTCTGGTCGCTGGGACGATCGTTGCGGGGCAACTGCGCTCCAGTGTTTTTGAATCTCGTCGAAGCGCAATCTTGTCCGATGCTGCCTTACGTTTTTCCTCGGCTCAATCGGTTTTTGATCAATCAACCGCGTCGACACCAGACCAAATCCAAGAATCAACGCGTCAATTGGCGACTTCTTTGAGAGTATCGGCGGCGGGCACGGGAGCTGTGTCCGTCCTGCTGTTACGCTCGCCCGCTCAGAGTCAGACGCTGAGGATTAACGAGATTGTTGATCCTTCAGTTCAAGGAGTTATTGGGGATGATATGCGACAAGCTGTTGCAGAGTCATCGGATCCCCAGTGGCAATCGGTGTCTATTCCTTCTGCGCAAGACTCTAGCGTTCGCGTCCCCGCCATTCTTGTTGGGACGAAAGTGCAGGTTCCTCGAGCAGGAACCCACCAGCTCTATATTGTTTATTCGCTCCAGGGCGATCAAGAGCGCATCAACACCGTCATGGGGATTTTGATCTTTGCAGGAATTCCTTTCCTTCTGCTCATTCCCGTGATCACCTTCATGCTGATCTATCACATTTTGGGACCTGTCCGGCGAACTGCAGCCGCCGCCGGAAAACTTGCTGACGGAAATCTTGATGTGCGCATTGACGCCAGTGACACCCGCGGCACCGATGAAATGGCAAACCTTGGTCGCGCCTTCAACAACATGGCGCAGTCCCTCGAGAAAAAGATCGATGAATACGACGAGCTTGCCAGACTCCAGCAACGTTTCGTTTCCGATGTCTCTCATGAGCTGCGCACTCCTTTGACGACGATCCGTATGGCCGAAGAGATGATTTGGGATCAGCGCGAGAATTTCGATCCTGTGACGAATCGGAGTGCTGAATTGCTCCACGAACAGGTTGAGCGCTTTGATTCCATGCTTGCCGATCTTCTTGAAATCTCTCGACACGATGCCCAATCGGTCGATCTTGTTGCCGAAAGCGTGGATCTGCGAAGCTTGGTCGCACGCGTCGTCGAGGCAAATAGCGAATTGGCACAAAGGCTTGGTGTTGAGGTGATCGTCGAATCGCCACACTACCGCTGTCCCGCAGAAATCGACGATCGCCGTATTGAGCGTGTAATCCGCAATCTTCTGGTGAATGCCTACGAGCACGCAGAATCCAAACCTGTCGTTGTGACGATCGCCGCCAACGACAGCGCAGTTGCCGTGCGCGTGCGTGACCACGGGGTTGGGATGTCCCCGGCAACCGTTGAGCGGGTCTTCGACCGCTTTTTCCGGGCAGATCCGGCAAGAGCGCGCACAACCGGCGGCACCGGCCTCGGCCTCGCAATTTCTTTGGAGGACGTTGCACTTCACGGGGGAACATTGCGTGCATGGGGTGAGCTAGGCGCCGGCTCGTCCTTCATGATGACCTTGCCCAGGAAAGTGGGTGTCACGATCGACGCGGAGCCCCTTGAATTATGGGGACAGGAGTGAATCGATGAAGTCCAGAATCCTTGCCCCTCACAAGCTCTCTTGCTTCAAAATCGCCGCGGCCTGCCTGACTGCTTTGATTTGTGCGAGCGCCTGCACGTCTCTTCCGACCTCGTCTTCTCCCGAAGCCTTCGATGTCGATGCGCCCAACGCCTCGCCGATCGAATTGTCTGCAGGCGGGCCGATTGCAGACGCGGACCCCGAAACACTGCTCAACAGCTTTTTGCTTGCGTGTGCGGCCGGAGCCTCCGATGACTACGCGACCGCGCGTCTCTTCTTAACGTCGTCCTCGGCGCAAACATGGGATCCTCACAAATTAGTGACGATCTACTCGACAGATTCGACCCCCAAGGTTGCATATTCCTTCGATCCCTCGAAGGCAGATACTCTCAATGCATCGATCACTGCGGTCGGAGTTGGTTCCGTCGATCAAAATGGAGTCTTGTCTCCCGCCGAAACCTCATCCCTCGAAGCGCGTTTCCACTTGGTCCACGAAAACGGTCAGTGGCGGATCGATGCGCCGGCCGATGGCGTTGTGGTCTCGCAGGCGTCATTCACTGCCTCCCACGAGCTTGTTTCTTTGATGTTCCCCTCCGCGACGGGGGATGCCCTGATTGCGGATCCTCGTTGGTATCCGACGCGTCGCCTCGAAACGCACATGGTTGAAGGGCTGATCGCTGGGCCTCAGTCGCATTTAGGGGATGCCTTAGTCAATGCGATTCCATCGGGAACATCGATTTCAAGTGGCGGTATCGAACTTTCGGACCACGTTGCGAAGGTTTCTTTGAATGGGTCGCTTCCCGCAGACGAGCGCGCAAAACGCCTTCTTGCGTGGGAGATTTCTCAGACACTGCAGCGATCGGGACGTGTGAATTCGGTGGAAATTGCGATGGGAGGGGAAACGCTGGAGACGAATGATCTTCCCACGCAGCCTTCCTATGATCTCGACACCGCGGTTGCTTTTAGTTCCGAGGGGCTGGTTCGCCTTGATGGGCGGACGACATCCTTGCGTTCCCTGCCGGTTGCTCCCTCGTCTTCTGCTTCTCTTCCTGCGGTTTCGCCGGTGTCTTCCTCTCTTGTTGCTTGGCGAGAGGGTGACCGCATGATGATTGTTGATTCTGCTCTTCCTTCGATGCGCGCGGTTGATGGATCGGTCGGGAACTATTCGCCTTCTGTTGATCGCTTCGGTTGGGTGTGGGATGTCTCCCAGAATGGGGGAGCGCGTGCGTCTCGACTTGAGGGGCAAAGCCTTGCAGTTGTGCCGCCCAATCAATCGCTCAATGATGTTGCTGAGATTCGTATTTCTCCCGACGGTGCGCGTGCGGTGCTTTTGCGCTCATCGGGTGGCACTTCGAGCGCGTGGATTGTTGGAATTGTGCGCCGAGGCAATGGTGAGCCGACCGGGTTTACGGATCTTGAGCCCCTCACTGGTTTGTCGACGGGGGTTGACGATATTTCTTGGGCTGGGCGCTCGACCTTGGTTGCGGTGCGTCAAGGTGGTGCACGAGGCAGTGGCGACCAGGCTGATGAGGTGTCCCTGGTGACTCTTCCTGTGGGTGGTTTCCCGTCTGTTTTGGCTCTTCCAACGGGAACTGAGCGTTTGAGTGCGGGTTCTTCTTCGACAACGATGGTCATTCGCGGCAAGGATGGAAGCTATCAGGTGCGTTCGGGTGCTTTGTGGCAGTTGCTCGAGGGGAAGCTGCGCGATATTTCCTATCCCGGCTGAATCGTTTTTTCCACAGATTGTGCGCTCCTGAGGCCGCGCCTCGGCTTGTGTGCTGTGCTTCCTCTATGGGTTTTCTTCACGAGGCCGCGCATGAACTTGTGAGTGTGTGTATTCCCAGTGCGTGCGTGGGGTGCGGGAGATGGGACTACTCTGTGTGTCCACGATGCGCAGCTTTGTCTTATTCGCTGCTGCCGCAATGGGAATTGCTAGACGCGGGAAGTGTGGAATATCCGCTGTGGGAACTGAGTGATTATTCGGACCCGATGCGCTCGATCATTTTGGCAGCAAAGCACTCGTCTCGACTTGATCTGTCGGAGTTTCTCTTTGATTGCGGGGTCAATATTGGTCTATCGATTGCGCAAAGCGGGATGTTGAGCGTGGGGAGTGATGCGACATCGCTTTGGGTAGTTCCTGCTCCTGCCAGCTGGAAGAGGCGACTCTTTGGGCAAGGAATTACGATCCATGTTGCCCGCGGAGTAGCAGCAGCTGTGGGAGGACACAGCGAGGTGGCATGTTGTGTGCGCGATGCCTGTCGCCTTGACCCGTGGGTTTCTTCCCAGGCAGGAAAGAGCTCCGAACAAAGGCGGCAATCCCGCCGCGGTCGCATGTATACGACGGAAGAAATTCCCCGGGGAGTGGGTGTTATTGGCGTCGATGATGTTGTCGCAAGTGGGGGAACGATGAATGAGATGTTTCGCGTGTTTGAGAGTTCGTGGGTGGCTGGGGCGTGCATCGCGCGATCGCGACAATAAGCCCCAACTCCTATGACGCAGATCACCGTATTCTGCTATACTCGATGCATCTCTTCCAATGATGGCTCGCCATCGGTTGCTGATAGGGGGTGGTAGTTAAAGACACTCCGGGGCAATGACGTCGCCGGGTTTTCAATCGCGGCTCAGTCCGCATACATGATGTGGAGAGAAACCATGGACATCACAGTTGCTGCACGTAATGCAGAGATTCACCCGAACTTCCGCGAATACATTGAGGAAAAACTGGCAAAGGTGACGCAGTTTTATCCTCGCGCGCAGCGGGTTGACGTTGAACTGACTCACCAGAGGAACCCACGACAGGCAGATACTGCCGAGCGAATCGAGCTTACCGTCTTCGGCAAAGGCCCGATCATTCGCGCTGAGGCAGAGTCTGCGGACCGCTATGCCGCAGTCGATATTGCGGCAGGAAAGCTCTTTGAACGTTTGCGTCGTATGCGCGATCGTGCGAAGGACCACCACCGTAGCGAAGAAATTCTTCCCCCCGATTTGGACGTCCTTCCCGCAACGGTTCCTCCAGTTGAGGAAGTAGAAGAGGCTACTCCTGCATCTCTCAAGAGCGCCGGAGACCTCAAGGTCGGTGAAGCTCGCGAGGAGCAGCTGGGAGACACCCCGATCATCGTGCGGCAGAAGGTCCATGAGACTGTTCCGATGAGCGTTGATGAAGCGCTTAACCAGATGGAACTGGTCGGACACCCCTTCTTCCTCTTCGTTGACGAAGAAACGATGCAGCCCTGTGTGGTTTACCACCGTCACGGATGGACCTATGGCGTGCTTCGTTTGAATGCAACAGTTATTCAAACTGGCGAATAGAGAACTCACCTATCTTGACACTTGGGGGCGGAACTTCTCAGTTCCGCCCCCAAGCTTTGTCTTTTTTACGCTTGATCGTTTTCGCTGCGATTGGCGCTCAATGCGTCGCTGAGCGGGTGATAGTGAGCGAAGACCGCACGTCGGTAGCCCTCAAGGTCACCACTCTCTGCACTTACCAAGATGGCCTCGTGTGCGCGAGCAGTTTCCAGCAAACCTTCGAAACCATTGTGGACCGAGGGAAGAGCCATCATGTGAATCATCCACATTGCGTTGACCAACTGCTCTGCCAGAGGGTTATTGATCCTCTTAAGTAGTGTCGTGTGGAATTCGATGTCTTCATCCATGAAGAACTCGCACTTTTGCGCTTTAGCAATCATCGTGTCAACAAGCTCATGAAGGTGCTCGTCGTGAGTTCCCTTCAATGATTCGATCGCCTCGTATGCCAAGCCAAGATCCAGAACCTGGCGAACCCGCAAAACCTGGGAAAGCGCCTCGGCAGAATCGGGGGCAGTGGATGAGCGCAGGAAAACTGTCTTGATCAGAGGACGGAGTGTCATGTCTCCCACAAATGCGCCGCGTCCTTGTTGCACAGTGACGATCTCGAGGGCCTTGAGCTGACGAAGAGCTTCCCTCACCGAGGAGCGCGAAACTCCAAGGGACTCGCACAGTGCTGATTCTGTGGGGAGAGGATCACCTGGTTGGAGATGATTCTTCAAGATGTACTGCTCGATCGCGTCCATCGTGGTCTCGGTGCGAGAAGGCAACGTAGGTGCTGTCGGCTGCAATGCGCTTCTTTGTGCAAATACTCCGCCGTCCGGGGAAAGTGATTCAAATTCGGGCATAATAACCGAGCTCTCTGACTCCTTGAGACCATGACTTTTCAGCAGATCAAAAAGATCGGGGAGATAGCGCTACACAGAAGTTCTTCCATGAATCGCTGTGTCCTGACGGTGTACAGAGTAGCATTTTTTGCACACAAATTTGTCGGATATCTGTTGATGAGACGGACGCATGCCCATTCATCGCGGTGAAGAGGAAAGATCGGCTGACAGAGAAAAAAGACACGGCGGAGCCAAAGAAGTCGAAAGCAGAGTCGGAAATTCGTAGACTAGAAACAGTGTGCGCGACGCACGCCCGGATCATCCGGTCACAATTCCAGGAGCCCTCGTGTCCATTATTGACAAAATCCTTCGAGCTGGAGAAGGACGTACCTTGCGTCAGCTCGACCGGCTTGCTTCCCAAGTTGATGCTCTTCAAGAAGATTTTGAAGCCCTGAGCGATGAGGAACTGCGCGGTAAAACGGACGAATTCAAGGAGCGCCTCGAAGAAGGCGAAACTCTGGACGACATCCTCGTCGAGGCCTTCGCGACCGTGCGTGAAGCCGCGTGGCGAACCCTGCGTCAGCGCCCCTTCCACGTTCAGGTCATGGGCGGCATTGCCCTGCACCGCGGCAATATTGCCGAAATGAAGACCGGTGAAGGCAAGACTCTGGTTGCCACCATGCCTTCTTATCTGCGTGCGCTCACAGGCAAGGGTGTTCACGTGGTGACCGTGAATGATTACTTGGCTAAGTACCAATCAGATCTCATGGCGCGCGTCTACAACTTCCTGGGAATGACCGTGGGCTGTGTGCTGGTTGGGCAAGAACCCGCCGAACGCCGTGAGCAGTACAACGCAGATATCACCTACGGTACGAATAATGAATTCGGTTTCGACTACCTGCGTGACAACATGGCGCAGCGCCCCGAAGACATGGTCCAGCGTGGACACAACTTCGTCATCGTCGATGAGGTCGACTCGATTTTGATCGACGAGGCGCGTACCCCCTTGATCATTTCTGGCCCGGCCTCGGGTGATGTGAACCGCTGGTACACCGAGTTCGCGCGCATCGCCAATATCCTGGTGCGCGATGAAGACTATGAGGTCGACGAAAAGAAGAAGACTATCGGTGTCTTGGAACCCGGCATCGATAAGGTTGAAGATCAACTTGGCGTTGAAAACCTTTACGAGGCCGCAAACACCCCGCTTATTGGTTTCTTAAACAATGCAATCCGTGCCAAGGAACTCTTCCACCGCGATCGCGATTACATCGTCGACGGGGGAGAGGTCCTCATTGTTGACGAGCACACCGGGCGTGTTCTTCCGGGTCGTCGCTACAACGATGGAATGCACCAGGCCATCGAGGCGAAGGAAGGGGTGCAGATCCAGGCTGAAAATCAGACCCTGGCGACCATTACCCTTCAGAACTACTTCCGTCTCTACCCTGAAGGCTCGCGTTCGGGCATGACCGGTACCGCCGAAACTGAGGCTGCGGAATTCGCATCGACCTACAAGATCGGTGTCATCCCCATTCCGACGAACCGTCCGATGATTCGAAAGGACCAGCCTGACTTGGTCTACCCGACTGAGGCCGGTAAGTTCCGTGCAATCATCGATGACATTGAAGAACGGCACGCGGCTGGCCAGCCTGTCTTGGTTGGTACCGCATCGGTTCAAAAGTCCGAGCTCTTGTCGAAGATGCTCAAGGAACGCAAGATTCCTCACCAGGTCTTGAATGCGAAGCAGCACGCTCACGAAGCTCAGATTGTTGCAATGGCAGGCCGAAAGGGCGCTGTGACCGTTGCGACGAATATGGCTGGTCGTGGTACCGACATCATGCTGGGTGGTAACTCTGAGTTCCTCGCCCAGGCTAACTTGGCAGCTCAGGGTCTCGACCCGAAGACGGACGCAGAAGAATACCGCCGCGCGTGGCCTGAAGCGCTTGCCGAGGCCGAGGCCGCAGTTGAGGCTGAACGCGAAGAAGTTCGCGAGCTCGGTGGCTTGTACGTCCTGGGTTCCGAGCGCCACGAGTCCCGTCGTATTGATAACCAGCTGCGAGGCCGTAGTGGTCGTCAGGGCGATCCCGGTGAGTCGCGCTTCTACCTGTCGATGCAAGACGACCTCATGCGTCTCTTCTCCTCAGGTTTGGCGCAGCGCATCATGGCCTCGGGCGCATACCCCGAAGACATGCCGCTGGAAAACCGTGTGGTGACGCGTTCAATCGCCTCCGCTCAACACCAAGTTGAGGCACGAAACTACGAAATTCGTAAGAACGTCTTGAAGTACGACGATGTGATGACTGATCAGCGTGAACTCATCTACGCTGAACGTCGCCGCGTTCTGGAAGGCGAAGACTTGAAGCCCCAGATGAAGGGCTTCATGGAGTCTTTGGTTTCCGGAATCATTGCGGAGAAGACCAACGGTCTATCGCCTCGTGAATGGAACCTGAAGGAACTGTGGGATACCCTGCGCGGATACTACCCGCCGTCGGTCACCGCCGAAGAGGTTGCAGAGCAATACGGCGGCGTTGGCTCGCTGACGCGCGAGGACCTTATGCGCGAGGTTCTGGGCGATATTCACACGCAGTACGAAGAAGCCGAAGATCAGCTCAATCAAAATCCGCTGGCAATTCAACAATTGGGCGATGAACCCATGCGTACGCTTGAGCGTCGCGTGGTGATTGCAACGGTTGATCGTTTGTGGCGCGAGCACCTCTACGAGATGGATTACCTCAAGGAGGGTATCGGTCTTCGTGCAATGGGTCAGCGTGATCCTCTTGTTGAATACAAGGACGAGGGCGCGCAGATGTTTAACGCGATGATGGACCGCATTCGTGAGGAATCCGTCCAGCAGGTCTTCTCCTATGCACATCAGTTCCAGCTTGCCTATGAACAGGCTCGTGAGCGTGCCGCCACAGAGGAAGTTGTTCAGGAAGGCGACAGTGCTGAAGCCGAGCTCAGTGAAGAAGCCCGTCGTAAGGCCGCGGAAACTGAAGAGCGAGCCATTGAACGTTCAGCTTCTGTTATGGGAGACGTCGGCCAAGAAAAGAGCTCGACTCGCCTGAGCTACTCTTCCGCTGAGGAAGAGGAAGGGACAACTTCCTCTGAGGGAGCCAATCGCGCTCAGCGTCGCGCAGCGAAGAAGCGCAAGAAGCGCTGATTTATCGCTGCGACCGGCCTTTTGATGGCGGCGTGCACCATTAGGTGCACGCCGCCACTGTTTTATCTGCTACTCCTAAAGGACATCCAAGTCGGTGACGATCCATCGATTTTTGAATGTCTGGAGGCGCATGGAAACAACATGGCGACCTTCTC
This sequence comes from Actinomyces sp. Marseille-QA0893, assembly GCF_976954355.1. Taxonomy (NCBI): domain Bacteria; kingdom Bacillati; phylum Actinomycetota; class Actinomycetes; order Actinomycetales; family Actinomycetaceae; genus Actinomyces; species Actinomyces sp. Marseille-QA0893. The sequence goes on along the minus strand of NZ_CDRJSY010000001.1, from coordinate 144,955 downwards.
CTTGTGCGACGATCACACATGATTCGACAACTGTGTGCGAGGTCTGGCTAATATGCCACTGCACGGGATGGCATGCTTCTCGTCGAAAGGCGCGTCGATCCCGCTCAACGATCGTCACGAGGCGTTTGTACAGTGGCGGTATCAACCATCGTTGGAGTTGCTGATGCGGGCGAATGTGTAAAAGAACTTCCATAATTCCTCGCGCCAAACCGATCGACCACTGGCATAGATTTGTGATCTCTGGCCTCCTGGGAAGTAAGGGGCTTTCTGTGCTCATGTAGGTTTTCATATTCTCTTGGACGCTGTGCGTTGTATCTCGGCTGAGATCCCAACTGATACGGAAAATATGATCGGCTGGGGGGACGAATACTCGCGAACTTCGTGTCATGGAAATGCTCCTCGAATATCGTGTGGGGATGGGGGACGCTTCGTCATTGAGGCGTTAATTTGGAGTCTTCTCGCATGAAGGCCATGTGTCAATCGACTTTTCGCCCCTCATGGAGGCAGATTGAAAAGCCAACTGAATGTGTGAAGTATGGAAAATATGTCTGCTTTATGTGGGCTGCTCGCGGTTCTTGAGTAGCACGAGTGAACGTCTTGCAGTGGTAGAACATTCATTTTTGCTGCATAAGTATCGATTAAAATTGAGAAAACGTGCAGAGAGTGTTGGGAAAACTTTCAGAAATAGTGTTGTGGATTGCCGGTACTCGCTTGCTCTCATGTTCTACAATCGCGCGATGCTTAAGTAAACACACATAAGAAGACGGGCAGAAACTCTTGTTTCTGCCCGTTTGTTGGAATTAAGAGAAGGACTCTAGGCGCTGTGGCTTAGGCGCGCACGAGATTCTGCATATTGTTCTTGGATAAACTCTTCGAGGACGGATTCTTCAACACGCCACATACGCTTTCCGCCCAATTGGATTGCGGGCAGTTCACCGGAATTGACCAGCGAGCGCGCCGCGGAAAGCGTGATGTTGAGTGTCTCGGCGACCTCGGCGAGAGTGAGGAATCGTTGATTCATGGGTTCTATTTTGCCATTTTTTCTGGCGAATTTGCAGGGGGAGAAGCGCTTAGTTTTGACCTATTTGTGCAGATCGAAAGCGATTAGGCGCCGTGCATTACGGTTGATGTAGGTGTATTAAATTCTCCTTATGTCATTCAAGTCAATTTGCTTTTATTCAGTTTGTTTTAGTCCGTGCTAGTTGGTTTCTGACTGTGTACGGAGTGCAGAGGAAGCGGCATAAGGGACATGGCGCAAAATTGTGCATACACTGGTGCTATGCGCATCTATTACCCCTTCCTGGGAAGCGAACTGGCCCAGGGAAACTTTCCTCCCCGCAATGCCTATTGCGTCCGTCCCGACGCTGGTTTGCACGGCGAAGATTTAGAGGTTGCTGAAGACGATGCGCGTACACTTGCCGCGCTAGACTCACTTGCCCTTCTGCGAGATGAAGAATCGGGTAGTTCCAGCAGATGCATTATTGCTGCTGACATCGAGGGGCTTTCTTGGGAAGAGTACGATGGCGATGTCGCTCAAACCTCCCCGTGCACGCCCGATAGCGACTCGATTGCCGCCTACTTCATTGATCCTCCAGATGCTGCTCCTGCTGTGCGGAAGGTTCTTCGTGCTCAGACACAAGAAGAAGCTGACGAGGCCGTCGCGCAGCTGTGGGAAGAGAGCCTGGAGTGGTACGCGCCCGAAGAACGCGAACTGCTGCTACGCGTGCTGGAGTCGATGAACGAGAAGGCGTAACTGAGCACTGTTATCGCGGCTAAGGGCCTGAGCTAAGCGCGGCTAGGAAGCTCGGATTGAAAGCGTCGAGCCTTCGCCTTCGCGCCACCTCACTTCGATCTGGTCAGGAATCTGTCTGGCCATTTCGTCGACATGACTGATCACACCAATACAACGATCGCTTTCGCGAAGCGCAAGAAGCTGGGACATGACGATGTCGAGGGTGTCCAAGTCCAGGGATCCGAATCCCTCATCGATGAACATGCTTGACAGAGTAATTCCACCGCTTTCAGCCATGACGACATCTGCAAGTCCCAATGCAAGGGCAAGAGAGACATAGAAAGTTTCACCACCCGAGAGCGTGGACGGATTTCGTTCTTCTTCAGACTCATGATCGAGGATAGACAGTCCGAGGCCATTCTTACGCGAACGGGTCGCGTCTGTATCGCTTCGGCGGAGTTCATATCGCCCATGAGATATTTCGGCTAGGCGTGGATTTGCTGCGGCGATGAGCTCTTCAAAACGAGACATGAGAATCCACGAACTTAAGGGAACCTGGTGAAGGCTGGGGCCCGTTCCACTTGCTAGTTCTGCGAGGCGTTGCTTGGGGTATCCGCTTTCAAGGGCAGAAGTCAAAGCTGAAAGAGCATTTTCCACATTGCTCAGTGAACGTTGGATTCCCTGACGATGTGCCTGAATCGAGGCGACGTGATCTGTTGCAGCAAGGAGAGCGTTTTCTGCGTCCTCGAGTGAGGAGGCAATAGCCTGGCAATCAAGCGGAGATTGTCCTTCAAGCCCCTGCAAGCGCTCGGATTCAAGGGCTTGTCGGGTCGCAAATAGATCCTGATCGTACTCCTGGAGGATTGTGGTGCTGGCGCTCAGCTCAGACAAACGGGGGAGTTTGCTCCGCAAGAGCTCGATACCGGTGGAATCCGGACTCAGCCCTGCACCTTCGAGGGCTTCTAGTAGGAAGTCTTGAGTTTCCCTTAGGCGTTGTTCTGCTTGCTGATAGCGTTGAAGCGCTTCACGAGAGCGCTGATGCGCCTGAGTGCTGTCTTCGAGGGAAGAAGTCCACTCTTCGAGTGATGTGTGACCCTGCATGAGCTGAGTAAACACGCTTGTCTCTTCATCGATGCGCAAGAGAAGATCCGTGTTTTCTTGGCGCAGATGAGAGAGTCTCTGCGTTTGTGAGGCCTTGGTGGCGATCAGGTTCTTTTCGCTTTCCTCGCATTCGTCAAGGGATTCTTGAATGGACTGCTGCGAATCTGCGAGTGAACGTAGATCCGCGATCCGTGTCGTGAGTTCGTTAAGCTGGGCTTTCACAGAAGCGCTATCACCTTGAGCTTGTTCATCCAGCGTTGCAATCTGAGCCGAGCAGCTCGAGTACTGAGTAGTAAGTTCGTGGAGACGCTTGTCAGCAGCCGTTGTGGCCTTCTCAAGAGCCTCTAGTTGCTCACGACTCATACTTTCTTCCCCCTCGAAACGAGCGGGCTGGGGATGGGTCGTAGAGCCACAGACGGGGCACGCATCTTCTTCTCGCAGGGTAGACGCAAGCGAAGCTGCGGTTTCACGAAGCCATAGGTCTCGCGCGGCATGTGATCGCTCTCCGCACGTGCGGGCAAGGCGTGTCGCTTCCTGAATATCGCTTTCAAGATGAACGAGCTGCTCGCGGAGATGATCTACCCGTTCCGCAGCCTCAAGGCGCGTGGAAAGCTGATGACAGCTGGCTTCAACATCGTGAAGTACGGAAGCCGCCGTGCGTGCAGCCTCTAGTTTGTCGCGGAGCTGCGCACCTTGCATCTGCACCGATTGGATCTGGAAATCAGCGTCCTCCACAGTCTTTGCGCATTGTTCGTACTGAGTCATGCACTCTTTCTGCTCACCACGGAGGCTCGTCAGTTGAGCCTGCGCCTGCAACGCGTGTGCCAAGGACTCGCGTTGCTCCTGGAGATTACGCTCACGTTCATCAAGAAGAGTATGGAGCTCATCAAGCTGAAGATTCTCAGGGGTGACCTGCAGGGGCGCAAAGCACTCAGAGAGCGCGTAGAAGGCCCGCTCACGTGCATCACGAGCTGAATCATGTTGACGTAGCGGGAGTTCGAGTGGCTGGAGAAGATGAAGCTCTGCGACGCTACTGCGCACAGCATCAATGTCCTGAGCGCGCTCAAGCAACTGATCATGGTGGTCAAGAAGCTGTGCGCGTTCAGTGAGACGCTCATTGAGGTCGCGTGCCTTCGTTAGTTCCGCACTCAGCTGGCGAGACCTCTCTTTTTGTGAGAGACGGGCAGCGTTTGCCTGTTGCGCATCCTCTTCAAGCTGAGCATCTAAGCGAAGGCGAAAATCAGAAAACTCCGTATTGAGAGATGAGCCTGGCGTGAAAGTGTCAAGAGAATCCGCAAGAGTGCGAAGTGTACATGCCCACTCTTGGCCAAGATGAGAATGAGAGACATCATCGAGCAAAGAATCCAATGAGGAACGTGCCTGTTGCCTAGCCTGAACGATTGAATCATGCGCTTCTTTCGCCTGCTCACGGAAGGCATCTTGGAGGCTTTGGAAAAACTGGGTTCCGAAAATGTCACGAAGGATCTCTTCGCGTTCGATGGATTTCGCCGTCAAAAAACGAGCAAATTGCCCCTGAGGGAGAACGACGGTTTGGAGGAATTGGTCTTTCGTCAGTCCGATGAAGGTGGTCATCATCGATTGAGCATCCATGATCGAGCGACTCAAGGGCTCAACCGTTGAAAAACCTGATGGGTCATCCGAATTGCGTACGACGCGCTCAAGAATCAGAGTCGGATTGACCGGGGTGCTCCGTCCTTCTTTTACATACTTTGGTGTTCTGCGAACTCGGTAGATACCCGAGGATACTTCAAAGACAAGGGTGACGAAAGACGGATCATTGGGGCCGCAATATGAAGAACGCAAACGGTTTTTTGCCCCCTCGCTGCCACTTGCCACATCTCCATAGAGCGCGAAAACAATCGCATCGATCAAGGTTGTCTTCCCCGAGCCGGTTGATCCTCGAAGAAGGAAAAGACCCGAATCAGTGAAACGCTCAAAATCGATGTATTGGCGCTGTGCAAAAGGACCGATACCAGACAATTCCAAGGTTAAAAGTTTCATTGCCGTTGGCCTTTCACCGCATCGAGTACGTCACCAACAATTGTCCGCTCGCGCTGCGTCAGAGCCTCTCCTCCTGCTTGCTGGAAGAATTCGGCAAGGGTTGCGTTCATATCCACTGTTTCGAGTTGGATACGTGGTGCCCGTAGAGGAGAAACATGCGCGGGGGAATGAAGAATAGAGAGTGCATGAGGATAAACAGCACGAAGACGGGCGACCATTTCCTGAGGCCGTGAATCATCCGTTACCGTCAGGGACACATATGCCTGCGGCGGAGTTTTCTTTGCGCCTTCGAGCAAAGACTCCATCGAACCTCGCAAAACAACAAGAGGGTGCGCGGTGGGAATATCGATGAGGGAAACGTCCACGGCCTTGTTCCCCTCCGCGCCGAGCGTATCAATCACGACCGCGCTCTTATCTCCGGGCGCTTCCGAGAAAGAGTAAGCGATAGGAGAACCGGAATAGCGCATAGGGACGTGGGAAGCTGAAACTTCTTGGGGACGATGCAGGTGCCCGAGGGCAACGTAGCTCAGGCCTGGTTCAGGCAGTACTTTTGCTCCGCCGAAAGTTTCGAAAGTTTGGGCCGAGACGGAAGCGACTCCGCCTACTTCAATATTGCGTTCGGAATCGGAGGGAACTGCCCCCACGATGAAAGCGTGAGCCATCACGATGGCAGGACGCATGTCTCCGGAATTTCGCCGAGCCAATAGATCATTGCCAATGCGACGAAGCGCAGCATCCATCACCGCCTGATGGGTTCGTTCGAGAGCTTCGTTATCATCGGAGAGCTCTGTCCGAACTAAGTCCGGCTCAAGGTAGGGGATGGGGTAGACCAATACTCCCGGATCATCGTTTTTACCTGCGTATTCGCGAGCCTTACCAACCTCTTCCACACTTGCGCAGACTTGAACCTTGCCACGTAAAAACTGCGAATAGACACCGAGACGACCTGCTGAATCATGATTTCCGGGAGTCAACAGGACCTGTGTGACTGAAGAAAGATCGCGGAGAAGGTCCATCACTTCATTGAGTTGAGAAACCGCAGGGATCGCACGATCGTACACATCGCCGCAGACAAGGACTAGGTCGATCTCATGTTTCCTGACTGCGTCAAGAAGCCAGTGACAAAATGCGGCGCGAGAATCACCCAAATCTTGGCCGTGGAGATTACGGCCAAAATGCCAGTCTGAGGTGTGAAGAATACGCATGTGCTTAGTATGACCTGCTCCACCTGCAACTGCGTGCAGTTTGAACTCTAACGGGCAGCTTTCGACACTTTCATTGCGCCAGCGACCGCGTCCAGGAGCCGGCGAACCGAAGCCACCCGGGAGGAACGCCGCCTGCGCTCCTGATCCGCGGCCTCGTCAGTGGAAGAAATAACGAAAGGATCCTTACCCTGCGCCCAAGCATCGAGGGCGCAGGAAGTTGCGTCTTTAAGGTGCGTACACAGCGGCAAACACCAGTGCGAGGCCTCGGCGACGTCGGGGAAAACTCCCAGTACATCATCGATGTCAACATGTCCCAAACCAAAGGACCGCACACCCGGGGTGTCGACGATCCACCCTCCACCAGGAAGCTCAAAGGCGCGCGAAGACGTCGAGGTGTGCCGACCTCGTCCAGTCACTTGATTTACAACACCCACTACGCGTTCGGCTTGGGGGATCAAAGCATTGATCAGTGTTGATTTCCCGACGCCGGAATGGCCGACCAAAACGGAGAAATGACCGGCGAGGATTTCTTTGAGCTCATCGAGGCCTTGGCAGCCTGCCTCAACTGAGGTGACGACCGTCGTGACATCAAAGTCAGCGTAGGCTTCCAAAAACTCGGTAGCAGGAGCAAGATCGGCCTTGGTCAGGCACAAGACGGCACGCATTCCAGCTTCGTGAGCGGCAACAAGGCAACGGTCGATCATCCCCATTCGAGGGGGCGGATCAGCCAAAGCCGTCACAATCACCATGATCTGAGCGTTGGCGACGATAATTTTCTCGCCCTTTTGATCCGGTGCGTCCTCGAGAGAACGGCGGAGAACGCTGCTGCGCTCATCCGTGGCGACGATTCGCGCAAGGGTATCGACGCGGCCGCTCAAATCTCCAGTGAGGCGAACCCGGTCTCCTACGACGACGCTGCCCTTCTTGAGCTCGCGGGCTAAGACTGCGCGAAGGTCTAGGCCCTCATAGCGAACAAGGTAACGACCGCGGTCAATGCCAATTACCTGCCCGATTGGCTTATTGCCCCAATCGGGTCGGACCTTAGTTCGCGGCCGCGAACGCTTTGAGGGACGAACTTTTACGCGGGGATCGTCAGTTCCAATATCGCGTCTAGACATTGTCGTCACTCTCTGCGCACATGCGTGCCCACATCGATTCAAACCCGGGGAGGGTCTTGGATGTACAGGAAATATCGTCAACGCTGACCCCGTCAACAACCAAGCCAACAATCGCGGCGAAAGTTGCCATCCTGTGGTCCGCGAAGGACCGCAGATGGGCACCGTGAAGGGCAGTGGGGGTGATCCGCAGCCCGTCTGGGAGCTGTTCGATTGAACCGCCCAGAGCGCTGACTGACTGAGCGATTGCGTCCAGACGGTCGGTTTCATGTCCACGCAGATGGGCGATGCCGGTTAGTGTCGAGGGACTTGACGCAAAAAGAAGGAGGGCCGCAAGGGTTGGAACCATCTCACCCATGGCCGACATATCGCGTTCAATTCCGGGGAAACTCCCCGGTCCGCCCCCGCGCACTGTCAGCTCGCTGCTTCCCTGTTCGTTTGTTTCCAGAGAAGTTTCAATACCGATCTCAGCGAAAAGAGACGGCCACTGTGCGCCGGGCTGGGTTGATGCAAGCGGCCAGTTAGGGATTGTGACGCTTCCCGCGCTGAGTATTCCCGCGCATAGGAAGGGACCCGCATTCGAAAGATCCGCTTCGATTGCGATTTCCGAGGCCGTGGGCGCTCCCGCATCGACCTTCCATTCGCGATCGCCCAATCGCATCCATGAAAGGCCAACTTCTTGCATCATTTCCAGGGTCATTTCGATGTGGGGCAAAGAAATGAGAGGAGCATTGCTTCGAATAATCGCTCCACCGATAAGAGGGGCAATAAGAAGCATCGCAGAGAAAAACTGCGAGGAAGCGGAAGCATCAACAATGATCGGCGATGATGGAGGCGTGAGCGGGCCGGAAATCGTGAAAGGAAGATGTCCCTTTTCACCGTGGTAAATCAGTGAGGCTCCCAGGCCTTCGAGGACATCTAAGAGAGGAGCAAGCGGGCGCACATATGCCTGCTCGTCTCCATCGAAGCGCGTGGGAGTGGAAGAAAGGGCAGCTAAGGGCGGGAGGAAACGCATGACGGTTCCCGCAAGCCCGCAGTCGATAACTCGCTCAGAAGAAGGGGAATCTGAAGAAATCGGGGTGACCCGTGCACAAGAGTCGCCCAGCATCTCGATCTGAGCGCCAAGAGTTCGCAGCGCTTGGGCAAAAAGATCAGTATCGCGAGAGCGAAGAACGCCCTCAATCACACATGGTTGGCGATCGATCGCAGCGAGGTAGAGCGCACGTGCGGTCTGTGATTTGGAGCCGGGGATTGAAACCTTCGCATGGATAGGGGAGCGAAGTCGAGGAGCACACCACGAGCTCACTGGGCGGCGCCTGAGGAATGTGCTCCGCGAGTGGAGGCAGCCTCGATGAGCTGATTGCGACGCCAAGAATAGCTGGGCCGTCCGTTCCGATCGAGGCTTGCGAAGAATAATCCCGCACAATTGGCAAGCTTCAGACGAAGCGAGGCAGGCTGTTCATGATTGATGACGGCCATGGGAAGCGCAATGGCCGTTAAGACCGCAGCACAGGTACGAGGCGCTTTACCCAAGGCGAAGGCTCCCGCTGCGAGGAGAGTAACGCAGGCGCTGATTCGCGCGCTGCGGGAGAGATAAGGATCAATATCCTCAATGTTGCCTCGCTCTTCGATGCGCGAAAAAACGGGGCGGAGTGCGTCGAGCTTGGCGACGTGACGATCCGGATGAATCAGGGCATCGATTGCATCGAGAGCGAGGGGAGCGGCAAGGAGAGGACGGGCAATACCACGCAGAAGAGACATGACTCCATTGTGTCAAAAAAAGTCGTTTGGCACCCTGTGCTCGGCAGAAAATTCGTGTAAATACCTGTACTGAATCGAAACGGAGGGAATAATCATCAGCTTGCGGCGTTGAAGTGGGTATGAAACTTGATGAGGAAGTGGCAAGACGAGGGAAAACGCGGTGCCGCCCCGCTTTCGCGCGTCCACTTTCGCATCCGAGGCATTCGCGATTAGCCTTGACATCAATGAGCGAATTACATGACACTCGTGAGCCTGCACCGCAGGAGTTGAGTCAGGAGGACCGGGACCGTTTGTTTGCCGAACAGGCGATTCCCCTCATTGATCAACTCTTTGGCGCAGCCTTAGGAATGACGCGAAATCGTGCTGATGCGGAAGACCTTGTGCAGGAAACTTTTATGAAGGCCTACACGAAGTTTCATCAGTATCAGCAAGGAACCAATATCAAAGCTTGGCTCTACAGAATCTTGACCAACACCTACATCACCCACTACCGCAAGGCGCAGCGTTCCCCTAAACGCAGTGGCGGTGAAGAGGTTGAGGACTGGCAGCTTGCCGCTGCTGCTTCTCACGATGAGAAGGGTCTTGTTTCTGCGGAAGCAGAGGCCTTGGATAACATTCCTTCCTCCCAGCTGCGAACTGCATTGGAGTCACTGTCGGAAGACCAACGTGTTGTCGTCCTTCTGTCTGATGTAGAGGGTTTTGCGTATAAAGAGATCGCAGACATGCTGGATATCCCGATCGGGACTGTCATGTCCAGGCTTCATCGAGGACGCAAGAATCTACGCGAAGGCCTGTCAGCACTCGCGGCTGAATATGGAATCGGGGAGAACCATGCAGATTGACGATAAGCGCGCATGTCGTGAGCTACACGAACACCTTTTTGAAGTGATTGACTTCCTCGACCGCGAGGAATGCCGCGACTATATTTCCGCTGAATGCTTGAAGAGCCCGGAGTTTCGCGAGCAACTGCTTGACCATATTTCTCGCTGCAAGCACTGCCAGGATTCGATGTACACCGAGCGCTTCGTCCGCTCTCTCCTTGCGCGTTGCTATTGCGACCAAGCCCCTCAATCCTTGCGCGAGCGCATCATTGCACAGACCTACGTTGAGGTAACGTGGAGCTCCACTAAATCGTGAATTTCGACTCTGTGGGCGCGCTCTGTTTGGAGATTAGCCTCGGGTGTGAAAAACTGTGCAGGTTGGATATCTCAGTTTTTAGAGGAGACGACAATGTCGAAGAGGGGTCGTAAGCGTCGCGATCGTCGTAAGCACGGCGCGAACCACGGCAAGCGTCCTAACGCCTGAGCCGAATACGTTGCGCGCCCGGACCGGATGGTCCGGGCGCGTTTTGTATGCGCGTTGTTTACGCGTTTTGTTTGCACTGCTGGCGGGAACCAGGTGCGGTTGCGCGAGGCGCGCGTGACGCGAGGGGCGCGCGGGTACGGGACCAGGTGTGTGCCGTGTCTGGGGTGTGCGCCGCTGGAATTGCGTTCCTACAGCACTGGACAACGGTGTGCTCATAGGCTGCCGATCATGCTTGTGCCGCGCGCATGCGGATATATTGTGTGTGCTGGGGCGGTGCTGAGGACGCTCGCGGTGGCGTGGGTAACCCGTTTGTGGGTGGTGTCAATCCACGGCCGTCGTTCCTATCCGCGTAGTAGGTTCGTCCGATGGGCTCTCGCCAGATTCCGGCGGCGAGCAGATACGGCTTTCAGCCACCGGTACCTACCACCACTGGTGTTTCCTCCCGATAGTCACGATGAACACTCGCAGTGAGAAACGAACCCCTCTCGCGGCGTACCCTAGTACGTGCTGGCGCGAGGGGGTGTCCCGGTGCGTGCACACTGATTCGTCGAAACGAAAGAGGCTACATGTCCCTCCAGATGCGCGTTGTTCACTTATGTATGGGGCTTGTGCCTCCGTTGCTACAGAGCGAGACAGCGACTGAGCAGATGGCGCTCCACACCCCACATCCCGCCCCGATGCCTGCACGCATGCGAGGACGTTTCACGGCGACGTGCGACAAAGGCATAACCCGCGTGTTCCCGAAGCAGGGCATGCGCTCGGGCGGTGTACTCATCTATCTGCATGGTGGAGCGTATGCGGCCCCGATGGTCGCTGTTCAGTGGGGTATCGTCGAGGGCCTCATTGACCGCACTGGGCTGCCCGTCATCATCCCCGATTATCCGCTCGCCCCCAACCACACTGCGGCGGAAGCGTTCGACTTCGTCCAGCCCATCATCGACGAGGCCCAGGCTGAGTTCGGCCGCGTCATCATCTTCGGCGACTCGGCGGGTGGCGGCCTGGCGCTGTCCCTCGCCATGCAGCGACGCGACGTGGGTGCGCGTCAGCTGGACGGCCTCGTCCTGTACGCGCCGTGGGTGGATGTCACCATGACGAACCCGGCGATCGAGGACGTGCAGCGCCGCGACCGGGTTCTGCGTGTGCCCGGGCTGGCATGGGCGGGCCGCGCGTGGGCTGGCGACCTGGATCCGGCCGATTGGCGCGTCAGCCCCCTGTACGGTGACCCGTCGGGACTGCCGCCGATGCGTATTTTCCAGGGCGACGCGGACATCGTTGGCCCCGACGTGATCGGGTTCGCGCGCAAGGCCGCTCGCGCTGGCGTGGACGTGCGCCTGCGCGTGGAACCGGATGGCTTCCACGTGTATGTCCTGGGCGTTCCGATCATTCCCGAGGCCGAGGCCGCCCTCGACCACAGCGCGCGCTTCATCTCGGGGATCCTCACCCAAGCGTGAGACGACCCGTTTCACGCGTCGTTTCACGGCTTCGTTGATCGAGGACGACGGTTGCAGGCAACCCCGCGTTGCCCGGTGCCGATACGACTAGTCGAGGCTCGCAGACCAGGGGTCGGCTGGGCGAGGGAGGCGCACGCGATCGCGGCAATCAGGCCGATGACGCAGTAAGCGGCTACCCACACGAGCCGCCAGTAGCCGAAGTGCACGTACCTGCCGATTGACGTGAAACCGTAAGCGATGATGCTAAAGACAACGGCGACGACGAATGCGAGCAGGTTTGCGCGCGTTGAAAGCCCCCGCGGCAGGCACTCGATCGTCGACGAGGCCGGGGGCGGTTGACGGGACCGGGCGGGGGAGAGGTGAGGTACTGGTTGCTCATGGTCTCACTGACGTGTGTGGGATGGACGAGGCCGGGGCGCGTTCGCGTCACGCCTCACGGATAGCCTTCATGATCCCACTGCGCGGGTAGTAGTCGACGGCAAAAGTCTCTTGGGGGAGAGACGTGAATGACGTGGGTACACACATTCCTCCTGTGCTCACACGTCCGCCGGGGTCGCTCCCGTCCACTCAAACCAACCCTGGTGCAGGACAAGCCAAGCCATGAGTGCATAGCCGGACTGTCCAGGCATCGAAGCGCCGCGAGCAGAACGAACAGCAGAAGAAGCCATATCCTCAAACCACTGATCGTGTGCAACAAGGGGAGTGAAGGTATCGACAAAGGGAATATCCCTGCGCTCGCACACCTGCTGACACGACAAGGAAACTTCCTTCACCGCGCTGGATTGGACTCCCGCAAGAGGAGGCGGGCCAACAACCATCGAGGGAATACCGAGCGTCGAAGCTCGGTCGGTGATGTTTGCAAGATTCAGCCGAGAGCGCGGCGTTGAAATACCCGCGGGAATATCTGCGCAACCAACGGCAATAATGAGCGCACAGGGTTCATCGGGCGCAAGACGATAGCTCACTTCGTTTTCCCACCGAGAGGCAAGCTGCGTTGTCGTTTCCCCGGGAACAGCCAAAGTCATGACGGTCGGAGGGGAAGGGAAGTGCGAGCGCGCCAAAACGCGCCCGACCCAGCCCAGGCCTCGGGGATCACCCATTGGGGTAATCAGCTCATCGCCAATCACACAAATACGCATCTGCGTGCCCCCTTCTTAGGAAAAAGCTCGACGCAAGATATCCGCAGCCTGCTCACGGTGCAAGCTTGCGCGTCCAGCAGCGGTTGTTGCGCTCTCCGGACGGGACACAAGCGCTGGAGCGATTCCCAGCTCAGGGAACAAGTTCAGAGCAAAGTAGGGCCAAGCACCCTGGTTCTTCGGCTCGTCCTGGACCCAGACCACTTGGGCGTTCGGGTACGTGGCAAGAGCCTTGCGAAGCTCATCGACGGGGAGGGGATAGAGCTGCTCGACGCGAATAATCGCCGTATTCCACGCGCCTCGCTCCGCGCGTTCGTGGATGAGGTCGTAGTAAACGCGGCCAGAACACACGAGAACCTTTGTCACCTCGTGGGTGCTCACCCGAGAATCAACTTCGGAGTAGACCGGAGTGAAGGACCCCGAGGTGAATTCTTCGATGGAGGAAGACGCGGCGGGAAGACGCAGGAGCTGCTTGGGAGTGAAGGCGATCAGAGGCTTACGAGGCCGCTTGTAGGCCTGTGTGCGCAGCATATGGAAGTGGTTCGCCGGGGTTGAGGGCTGAACAATCCACATGTTGTCCTCTGCTGCCAGCTGGAGGAAACGCTCGATCCTGGCCGACGAATGGTCAGGGCCTTGTCCTTCCTGGCCGTGCGGCAAGAGCATGACCAGAGAAGAGCGCTGCCCCCACTTCGTTTCTGCCGAAGAAACGAACTCATCGATGATTGTTTGCGCGCCGATCGCAAAGTCACCGAATTGTGCTTCCCACAGGACCAATGCCTCGGGGCGCTCGATGGAATACCCGTATTCGTAGGCAAGAACTGCATACTCCGACAGAGGCGAATCGAAGACATCGAAGTGGGCTTGATCGGGAGTAAGGAAGTGCAATGGAGTGAATTCGCGCCCGTCATTGTGGTCGTGGAGGACCGCGTGGCGTTGAACAAAGGTCGCGCGGCGTGCATCTTCACCGGAAAGGCGAATCGGCGTGCCCTCCATGAGTAGCGAGCCGAAAGCTAAGAGCTCTGCGAAACCCCAGTCGATCGAATCGTGGCCGGAAGCCATTTCATAACGCTTGTGGCACAGCTTCTCGATCTTCGGATGGACTGCAAAATCCGGTGGGAAGTTCACATAAGCTTCGCCGATACGGCTCAGCGTTTCGGCACTCACAGCGGAAGTCCAACCGATCATCATTCCCGCACCGGGCAGCTGGCTTTCGGGAACCTGCCACTGATCGTCTTCATCCTCGCTGCGATTTTGCGGAGACCAGCCGTGCTCGCGGGTGTGATCCAAGATCTCACTGAGTTCGGCTTCGTAAGCGCGAATGGACTCGCGCGCGTCTTCTTCGGTGAGCTGGCCACGTCCCACAAGGTTGCGGATATAAACCTCACGGGTAGAAGGCAACTTGGAGATCAGCGAGTACATGACCGGCTGGGTCATCGAAGGATCATCGCCCTCGTTGTGACCACGCCTGCGGTAGCACACCAAATCGATGAGAACATCCTTGTGGAAAGCCTCGCGATAAGCCAAGGCCAAAGCGCCCACGCGCACGACTGCTTCGGGGTCATCGGCGTTGACGTGGAAGATGGGGATCTGCAGGCCCTTTGCCAGGTCCGTCGGATAGCGCGAAGAACGACCCGAAGCCGGTCCCGTCGTGAAACCAATCTGGTTATTCACGATAATGTGAATAGTTCCGCCGGTCTTGTATCCGGTCAACTGGGACATATTGAGGGTTTCTTGAACCACGCCTTGTCCGATGAAAGCCGCGTCACCGTGGATCAACAGGGGAACAATGGGCAGATCGGGATCGCCCAAAACATCCTGCTTTGCACGCACGATTCCTTCGAGCACTCCATCGGCGGCTTCAAGATGAGAGGGGTTAGCCGCCAAGGACACCTTGGTCGCAACTCCAGGCTCAGCTGAATACACTCCCTCAGTTCCCAAGTGGTACTTGACATCTCCCGCGCCCTGAACGGTTCGCGGATCCTGATTTCCTTCAAACTCGGAGAAGATCTGGGCATAGCTCTTGCCCGCAAGATTCGCCAACACATTCAAGCGCCCGCGGTGGGCCATCGCAATCGCAACCTCGTGGATTCCGCGACGTGCAGACTGGCTCAAGATCTCATCGAGAAGAGGAATCAAAGATTCGCCGCCTTCAAGAGAGAATCGCTTTTGCCCCAGATACTTGGTCTGCAAGAACTCTTCGAATGCTTCAGCGTGAATTAGGGTCGAAAGAATGCGGCGTTGCTCCTGGGAAGAAGGAGCTTTGAAAGGTCCCTCAATGCGTTCTTGCACCCAGTGGCGCTGCTGCGGATCTTGGATATGCATGTATTCGATACCAATGGATCGAATGTAGGTATCGTGCAAGCGCGACAAAAGATCGCGAAGAAGCATCTGCTCCGTTCCGCCAAAGCCTCCGGTCGGGAAAGAACGGTCCAGATCCCACACGGTTAAGCCATAACTGGTCAGGTCCAGATCGGGGTGACGGCGCACGCGGTACGCCAGGGGATCGGTATCGGCCGCGAGATGACCGCGCGAGCGGTAGGCGTGGATGAGCTCAGCGATACGCGCAGGCTTGCCCTTCTCGCGTTCCAAGTCGTACTCGAAGTCTGCTTCCCACACGTAGGGCTGGATAGGAATATGCAGAGCCGTAAAGACGCGTTCGTAGAAACCATCGCGACCCGACAGCTTAATGTCCACGAGACGGAGGAATTCACCGGAAGCAGCACCTTGGATGACGCGGTGATCATAGGTCGACGAGACGAACATCGTCTTGCCAATTCCCATGAGAGCAAGTTTGCGCGGGGAGACTCCAGCGAACTCGGCTGGATAATCCATTGCCCCCACACCGATAATCAGCCCCTGGCCACTCATCAAACGCGGAACCGAGGTCGTGGTGCCGATGGTGCCCGGATTCGTCAGGGTGACAGTGGCACCCTGATAATCCTCAGCCGTAAGTTCGCCCTTCTTTGCCCGAGTGATAATGCCCTGATAGGCGTCAACAAATTGCGTGAAAGTCAAGGTATCAGCATCGTGGATAACCGGAACAACCAGACGGCGTTCGCCACCGTGCTGGATATCGATCGCCAAGCCAAATCCCACGTGTGCCAGTTCTTCAACCGCGGCTTTACCGTCTTGAAGAACATAGCGAACATTCAACTGTGGCATCTCGGAGAGCGCCTCGACGATGGCGTATCCAATGAGATGCGTGAAGGAGACCTTGCCGCCAACGGTGCGCTGCAAGTGAGAGTTCACAACCGCGCGGTTCTCGATCAGGATCTTTGCGGCAATCTGGCGCTGAGAAGTCGCAGTTGGGACGCTCAGTGATTCGTCCATATTGCGTGCGGTTGCACGTGCGATTCCTTTGAGGACACGGATATCGTCTTCAGTTTCCGTGCTCATTGAACGCGAGGCTGGCGTCTGCGTAGCGCGGTGGCGTCGTGCATAGGGCGACGAGGCCTCGCTCGCCTGAGCGGGGGGAGCGGGAGGAAGATCGGAGCGGGTCACGAGAACTTCGGGCTGCTCGGTTGCGGGATTGTCTGCCTGGGCGGCAAGGGCAGCCTCGGCGCTAACAACTGCGGTTGGTTGCGTCGGGAGAGGAGCCTGCGGACGATGAAGCTGGGTGGGGACAGCGTCTCCCTCAAAGTAGGCGCGCCACGAGGCGTCGACGCTGTGGGGATCGGCCAACCACTGCTGGCGCATTTGTTGAACCCATTCTGGTGAACGTGGGGATTCCACCACAGCTGTACCATCCTTTTTCTGAACACTGCTATGTGACTTTAGACAACAGTTTAGGCCCTAGGGCCGTGAATGCCTCACCTGCAACGGGCCTTTCTCACACTTCGAAGAACTCCAACTACCGATAGACTGGAGGAATCATGGAAAGTGACAGTTGTTGCTCTGATCAAAGTCTGATGCGTCAATACCGCCTCGATGCGGGAGGCCAACGTGCTTCTTGATATCGCAATGCTCCTTTTAGGAGTCATCCTCACGGCGGGTACTTTTGTCTTTGTTTCCGCAGAATTCTCTCTTGTCGCACTTGACCAAGCCGTCGTTGAAAGCCGAGCTGCGGCCGGAGACGCTCGTGCTCGCCAAGTTTCCACCGCGATTAAAAATCTGTCGACGCAGCTGTCCGGCGCACAAGTCGGGATCACGCTGACGACAATTCTTTTGGGTTATACGACGCAGTCTGCACTCGCGGATATGCTGAGTGCGGCCGGGGTAGGACTTGGCTTATCGACGGCGGTTTCTTCTGCCGTTGGAGTCGCTGTTGCGGCGGTTTTGATCAATGTTCTCTCCATGGTTTTTGGAGAGCTTGTTCCAAAGAATCTCGCTCTTGCGCACCCCCTTAAGACTGCGGGACGGATCGTCCCCTTTAATTCCCTGTTCACCGTTGTGTTCAAACCGGTGATTACGGTTCTCAATGCGTCAGCCAACGGCATATTGCACCTGATGGGTGTTGAGCCTCAAGAAGAGCTTTCTTCTGCGCGCTCCGCCTCGGAGCTTGCCGCGATGGTTCGTCACTCGGCTCAAGAGGGAACTCTGGATACCTCGACGGCATCGCTGTTCACGAACTCGATCCGAATCAGCGAATTGAATGCGGCGGACGTGATGACGGACCGTGGCCTTCTCCATACGATTCCTGAAGATGCAGTGGCTTCCGATGTTGTCCGTGCGGCCCACGAAACCGGGCATTCGCGTTTCCCGGTGATCGGAGAAGACCGGGATGACATCATCGGTTTCGTTTCTTTGCGTCGAGCAGTCGCTGTTCCTTTCGAGAAACGCGATGAAGTTCCCGTGATTTCGTCTTCCTTGCTTGCCGAGGCCCCGCGCGTGCCTGAGACCCTTGACTTGGGCACACTGCTTGTTCAGTTGCGCGAAGAAGGTCTCCAGATGGCCGTCGTCGTTGATGAATACGGTGGTGTGTCGGGAATCGTCACCCTTGAAGATGTCGTCGAAGAAATTGTTGGCGATGTCGCGGACGAGCATGATCAGCGTCGCTTGGGTATTCGTCAGCGTCCCGATGGAAGTCTTTTGGTACCCGGACGATTGCGCATCGACGAACTCGCGCAGCGAACGAAAATTTTCCTTCCCGATGATGGTCCCTATGACACTCTCGCCGGTCTGATCATGACCGAGCTTGGAACGATTCCACAGGTAGGAGACCGCTGCGAAGTCGCAGGCGCCAGCTTAGAAGTCATCCAGATGACGGGGCGACGAGTCATGCAGGTGAGCATCATTCCTCCCGCGCGTGAAAGCGAAGGGGAGGTGCTCTTGTGAACGCCACTTTCGCCGTGATCGTGACCTGCATTCTTCTTGCACTCAATGCGTTCTTTGTCGCGGGCGAGTTTGCGACTACCTCATCTCGTCGTTCGCAGATCGAACCCTTGGCTGAAGAAGGAGTTCGTGGTTCGAAGTACGCGCTTTTCGCGCTCGAGCACGTCTCTTTGATGCTGGCGATCTGTCAGTTGGGCGTGACGGTAGCGTCTACCTCCCTTGGTGTGGTCGCAGAACCCACTTTCGCCTCGTTAATCGAAGGACCAATGCAGCAGTGGGGACTGCCGCACTCGTGGGTACACGTCGTCGGATTTACCTTCTCCCTCGCGCTGGTCCTGTTCTTGCATGTTGTCTTCGGTGAGATGGTGCCGAAGAACCTCTCAATTGCAAACCCACAGCGCCTACTCCTCGTGCTGGCACCAATTTTGGTCAATATTGGACACGTCATCAGTCCAGTGATTCACGGCATGGATCACCTGGCGAATTGGTTCTTGCGCATTGCCGGAGTTGAACCGAAATCAGAAATCTCGGCGACTTTCACCGTCGAAGAGATGGCAACAATCGTTGAACACTCCCAACAAGAGGGAATGATTGACGACGACCTGGGTCTGCTCTCAGGAACCCTTGAGTTCTCGACAGAGAACGCCTCCGATGTCATGGTTCCCTTGGAAGAACTCATTATTTTGGATGAGTCCACTACGCCGGATCAGGTTGAAAAAGAAGTTGCCCGCACTGGGTTTTCGCGTTTCCCTGTTGCGGACGCTCAGGGAGTGCTCAAGGGCTATATTCACCTTAAAGATGTCCTTTATGCCGATGAAACAGAGCGTTTTGAGCCCATCACCTCGTGGCGTATCCGCAAGATGGAGGCGGTGCCGATGGACGCAGAAGTTGAAGACGCTCTTCGACATATGCAACGCGCCGGTGCGCACCTTGCCGAAGTCATGGGTGCAGACGGAACGGTTACAGGGGTTCTCTTCCTTGAAGATATTCTTGAACGACTAGTTGGTGAGGTCCGCGACGCCCTCCAGAAGGACACTCTTCCTGGAAACTATCGTTCCTGAGGTGAGCAGTAGGACACAAGTAACTGCGATCCGGCTTTTTATTTGGGATGATGGAAGAACTATGACACCTGAAGCACCGAAGTTCCCGACGCGTCGAGAGCGTGCCCACGAGCGCGCTCATGACGCGCGCATTCACGGTGCCCCCGTATCTTCTGTCGCCCAGGCCTCGCCCGCCAAACGATCAAAGTTTGGTGCTGTTATCGTGCGTTCGGGCGTTCTTCTTGCACTTGGTGCAATGACAATTGCGGTCCCCTTGAGTGGTTTTTTGCGTCCGGATGTGTCGATTTCGATACCCTCTCGAGAATTTGGTGTCGCCGCTGGTTCCCAGTCCTGGGCAACTGATACCAACGCAGTCACGCTCTCTTCCGGTCTTAACGCCCAGGTTGATCCGGCCTCGCGTTCACGAGTTCGTTCGCCTCTTGCCGCTCAGTGTTTGAGTAGTGACGGCGCTGCCGATGGAACTCGAACGCTCACTAAAGCTGACACGCTCTATTGGCCGCTTCAGCAGGGGACCTATCAGGTGACCTCGCCTTTCTCGATGCGTATTTCTCCCGTCTCCGGAACCCTGCTCATGCATGAAGGCACGGATATGGCTGCCCCCCTTGGAACACCGATCTACGCTGTGTATCCCGGGGAGGTCATCGAGGTCTCCGAGAATTCACGTTCCGGTGCTCTCATCACTATGCGCCATACCCTCAGCGATGGAACCGTTTTCTATTCTGCTTACCTGCATCAATACATGAAAGACATCAAGGTCAAGGTTGGCCAGCAGGTCAATGCGGGTGAACAGATCGGTGCAGTTGGCTCGAATGGATGGTCAACGGGACCGCACCTTCACTTCGAGATCCATAACTCGAAGAATGAACCGGTTGATCCGGAAAAGTGGATGGTCGAGCACAAGGCCATCTTTATCGGCAAGGAGTGCTGACAATGTATCGGGTTCTCGGTGAAGGCCCTCTGATTCTTGCGCATCGTGGCGGGGGCGCCGAAGCTCCCGAAAATACGCCGGAAGCTTTTCAAGCTCTACGTGATATTCAGGTTTTCCACGTTGAGACTGACGCGCACCTGAGTGCAGATGGCCAAGTGGTTCTTAATCATGATCCTAAAGTGGATCGCACCTACCCAGCCAAGGGCGAGATCCGCCAGATGCCCTGGTCGCAGTTGGAACAGTTGCGCGGGGTAGATGGCGGTCGAATGATCCGCTTGGCAGATGCTCTTGAGAGTTTCCCCGACATGTATTTCAACGTTGACGCCAAGAGCGCTGAAGTCGCGCTTCCTTTGCTTGACGTTGTGCGTGAGCACGAGGCCCTGGGCAGGGTTCTCATCGCTTCTTTTGATGAGTCACGTCTTCGCCTTCTTCGCTCCCGTGAACCGCGCTTGGTCACCTCACTGGGGGTTGCCGCGGTGACGAGGCTCGTTGCCGCGTCCCAGCTCGCCCAGCCTGCTACACGTTTGCACGTTCCGGGTCCTCTTGAAGGGGTATGGGCAGTTCAGGTTCCGGAAAAGATGGGTGTAATCCGCGTGGTCGATCGCCGTTTCGTTGCGACTGCACACGCCTTGGGTTGTGCCGTGCACGTGTGGACGGTCAATGAAGAGTCACAAATGCATCGCCTCCTCGACCTGGGGGTCGACGGCCTCATTACTGATCACCCGACCCTCGCTCGTCGGGTATTGGAAGAGCGAGGCCAATGGGTCCCGATCGCGCCAGCAAACGCAGAATAAATAATTGAGGCGTGGCCCCGAGAAAGGGGACCACGCCTCAAAGTTTTGCGACTTGGACTAGATATCGATTCCTTGAGTGCGCGTTGCCAATTCGATAGTACGAGCACGCGCGATTCGCCAGAGTGAAATTCCCACCAGCACGACGCCCAAAACGATACCTGCGATGCGCACCCAGCCACTGCCAATGAAAATCATTGCCATTGCTGCGAGCTCGGGAACAAGCAGCATGAAGGAATCAACAATGTAGCGACCGAAGCTGGGCATTTCAACGCCATCGGCCTCGGCAACAGACTTAACCATGAAGTTCGGACCATTTCCGATGTAAGTGATAGCACCGCACAGAACCGCGCCCAAAGAGATCGGGATCAGGTAAGTCTCGGGAACTCCGGCAATGAGCGTTCCATCCCCACCCAGGGTCTTTGCCATTCCGAAGAAGGTCATGTAGGTCGGAGCGTTGTCCAAGACCGAGGACAAAGAACCAGTGAAGACGAAGAAAGTTCCGCGGTTCAAGGGGAGCGAAGGAGCAACCTCTTCGAGGACGCGCAGGGCGGGGGCCATCGTGGCGAAAATGCCGATGAAGAGGGCCGCGACCTCGGCAATGGGGGACCACTGGAAGGCATTTTCCTCATAGCGGACCTTCTTGTTTCCGATGGTCAGTGACAGACCAGCCGCAAGCAACATGACGATCTCGCGCCATGGAACCAACTCACTTCCGTGCGCATGGCCTTCGATGATGGCCTCGGCATCCCACGAAGGTAGGAAAGCAACGGAGCAGATAATCGCTGTGAAGAACAGGAGATTAATCGCGCCGTGCAAGCGCAGAGGTTCGATGTCCTCGTTGTCCTCTTCGATGGCCACCTTGGGTTCGCTTGCGTAGTACAGGCGATCAAGCGAGTAGTACGACAAAAGAAGGATCGCCAAGACGAAGGCCCATTCTTTCCACAGGTTAAGGGTCCACGTGAAGGGGACACCGTTCAAGAAACCAAGGAAGAGCGGCGGGTCGCCAAGGGGAGTGAGTAAACCACCGCAGTTTGCGACGATGAAGATCGTGAAGAGGACGGTGTGGACCTTGTTTACTCGCTCGCGGTTCGTTGCAAGGAGAGGGCGGATGAGCAGCATCGCTGCGCCGGTTGTGCCGATAAAGGACGCAAGAACGCCGCCGATTGCAAGGAAGAGCGTGTTGTTGCGAGGAGTTGCTCGGATATCACCCGCGAGGTGGATGCCGCCCGATACTACGTAGAGCGAGAACAGCAAGCAGATGAATTGGAAATACTCAATTCCCGTGTCAATGAGCGGAGCGCTTCCGGCCTTCCAGAACATCCAGGCGCTCGTCGGGACCGCTAAGACCAGTGCAACCGTCAGCTGGCTGGAATTGCGTTCCCACCAGTGCGAGGTTGCAGGGATTAACGGCAAAACAGCGATGCAAGCGAGCATCGCGACGAATGGAATAAGTGACCACAAGGGGTATTCCAAGGCAACTCCTTGACGTAAAAGCTATGCGGCAACATGCCATATTCATCCTAGGACATGCGTGCATCGGCGGCAGTGAGTGTCTTTGCATACGGTTATGGGGCATCCATCACGCGTAAAATTGAGGTGTACAAGGAGGAGGGATGTCACAGGCAACGCGAAATGCCCTGATCCTGATGAGTGCGGGGCTCTTCGCTGGTTTTCTTTCGGGAATGTTTGGGATCGGCGGCGGGACGGTCATTGTCCCTGCGCTCATGGCGGTCGGGTTTTCCCAGCGTCAGGCCTCGGCTTCAAGTCTTCTTGCGATTGTTCCTACGTGTTTGTCGGGAGTCATCTCCTACTCGTGGTCGGGGCGCATTGCTTGGGTTCCGGCATTGCTAATGATGATTGGAATGCTCCTTGGCGTGCAGGGAGGAACCTGGCTGCTCGCTCGTATGCGTGAAGTGACCCTGCGCTGGTGCTTCGTCGCATTCATCCTGACGCTGATCGCGCTTCAAGTCCTCTACGTTCCCGCACGTGAGGGAGTTTTGACCCTTAATCCTGCTGTCGCCTGCGCTTTGGTCGCGATCGGCGGTCTCTGCGGTTTCCTCGCGGGGCTACTTGGGATCGGTGGGGGAGCAGTTGCAGTACCGGGGCTCACTTTGCTTGGAATGTCTGACCTGGGCGCGCGCGGGGTCTCTATGGTCGTCATGCTCCCGGGTGCGCTGAGCGGTACCTTCACGAATTATCGCCGAGGCCTCCTGCGCTTGGGGCCAGCACTGACGGTGGGCGTCGCTGCGGTATGCGCAGTTCCAGCGGGAGCATGGTGCGCCTCGGTGTTGTCTCCGCGTGTGGATGCTCTGCTTTTTGCAGCATGGTTCGCAGTGCTTCTAGTGCGCTCAATTATTGCGGCGCGAAAAGTGCCCCGAACAGGATTCGAACCTGCGACCTTTCGCTCCGGAGGCGAACGCTCTATCCACTGAGCTATCGGGGCAACCACGTCAGTTTATCAGTCTTTAGCCCCAGCTCAAACGCTAGTCTTTAAGGCGGGGTACCCCCTATCATGTAGGGGTTCGCTGTCCTCACAATCGAATGGAACTTCATATGCGCGTTCATATTGCGACTGATCATGCAGGTTTTGAACTCAAGGAACACCTGGTAGGCGTCCTGCGCGATGCCGGCTACGAAGTCGTGGACCACGGTGCAACCACCTATGACCCCAACGATGACTATCCTCAGATGTGCATTGCAGCGGCCGAAGGCGTCGCCGCTGAACCGGGCTCTCTGGGCGTTGTTATTGGAGGCTCTGGAAACGGTGAGCAGATGGCTGCAAACCTGGTCAAGGGAGTCCGTGCAGCACTGGTGTGGAATGAAGAGATCGCGGTTCTTGCTCGCGAGCACAACAATGCCAATGTCATTTCCGTTGGCGCGCGCCAGCATTCCCTTGAAGACGCCACGCGTTTCGTTCTGACCTTCTTGTCCACGCCCTTCAGTGAAGATGAGCGTCACAAGCGTCGCATTGCCGTCATGGATGCCTACTGATAGATCCTCTAGCCCTGACCGGTGATGGTTAGGTAAGCAAGAAGAATATTGAGCAGAATAATTGCCGCTGCAATCACGGAAGCCACTGTGATTGTCAGCGGCTTATTCGCGTACTCGCCCATGACTTCTTTGGAGCGGGTGAGTCGCATGAGAGGGACGATCGCGAAGGGAATTCCGAAGGACAAGGCCACCTGAGAAAGGACTAAGGCCCAAGTCGGTTCTGCACCCATTCCCAAGATGATCAGTGCCGGAATAATGGTCACCAGTCTGCGTGCCAGCAGGGGAACGTTCACATGGAGGAGTCCGTTCATGATTTCAGAACCCGCGTAGGCGCCAACTGAGGTCGAGGCCAAGCCCGAAGCCAGAAGACCGAGTGCGAAAATTGTTGAAACCGTTGGACCTAATGCGTGTGCGATCGCGTGGTAGGCGCCCTCGATCGTGTCTGTTCCTTCGACTCCGGATAGTGCAGATGCCGCAAGGAGGAGCAGACCGATGTTCACGATTCCCGCAATGCTCAGTGCCCACAAAATATCGTGACGTGTTGCTCGAAGGAGAGCTCTCTTGTGGGGGTGCTCAACTTCAGGATCGGTGTGGTGGTCATTGACTAAGGACGAGTGCAAGTAAATCGCGTGAGGCATGACCGTCGCGCCAAGCATTGATGCGGCAACCAAGATCGAATCGGAGCCCTTGAAGCGTGGGATCAGCCCCGAGGCCACTTCCGACCACTGTGGGGGAGCGAAGAAAAGTCCCGCAAGGAATCCGGCTGTGATGACAACAAGCATCCCGATGATGACTGCTTCGAAGATATTTTGACGGCGTCCTTGGAAGAGCAAGATCACGATGGATGCGCCGCCGATGATGACGCCCGACCACAGGAGCGGAATGCCGAAGAGAAGATTGAGGGCGATCGCTCCGCCGATGACTTCTGCGAGGTCCGTTGCCGCCGCGACAAGCTCAGCTTGGAGCCAGAAAAGAATACGGTTGCGGGGACGAAGGCGCTCGCCAAGGAGGGTTGGAAGTGATCGACCAGTGACAATACCTAGTTTCGCTGAAAGGTATTGAACGAGCATCGCTGCGATATTGGATAGGACAAGAACCCAGACCAAAAGGTAGCCGTAGCGAGCACCAGCTGTAATATTCGCTGCTACGTTTCCGGGATCAACGTAGGCAATTGCAGCGATGAATGCAGGCCCCATGAGTGCAAAAAGCCGATGTTGTTTGAGACGGTGCCCGCTTGCCATTGTTCCCCCGACAGTCGTAAATCTTCGTATAACCGAACTTTACTCCACTATTTTGTGAGCTGTCACAGATCAATGCGTGTGGCACAGGTGCAAGGCAAACTATTACCCTTAAATAGTGACTCCAGAAGAACTTGCATCCCATATTCATGATTTATTGCTCGCCGAGATCGCTCAGGGGCATTTGTCTCTCGATCCCGCCGACGTCCCCGACACAGTGAAGGTTGAGCGTCCTCGAAATAGAGATCACGGCGACTGGGCAAGCAATATCGCTATGCAGCTCGCCAAAAAAGCAGGGATGAACCCGCGTGAATTTGCGCAGATCCTTGTCAACGGTCTCAATGAACTCGACGGCATTGACAGTGCCGAAATCGCCGGCCCCGGCTTTATTAATATTCGTCTTGCTGCAGCTTCTGCAGGCGAGCTTGCCCGCAGCATCGTCGAGGCCGGTGGCGCTTTCGGCCGCGGCGAGTCCATGAAGGGCCTGCACATCAACTTGGAGTACGTCTCCGCCAACCCGACGGGTCCGGTTCACTTGGGCGGTGCGCGCTGGGCAGCCGTTGGTGACTCCCTTGCACGCCTAATGAAGGCTTCGGGGGCGAAGGTCACCCGCGAGTACTACTTCAACGATCACGGCTCGCAGATTGATCGCTTCGCTCGTTCGCTCTACGCGCGTGCGATGGGACACGAAGCCCCCGAAGATGGCTACGGCGGCCAGTACATTGCTGATATCGCTACCCAGGTGCGCGAAGACGCGGTCGCGGCAGGAGAGCCCGATCCGGTCACGCTTCCCGAAGAAGAAGCCGTTGAGGCATTCCGCGCGCGTGGTGTTGAGCTGATGTTCGATGAAATCAAGCAGCGTCTGCGCGATTTCCGCTCTGAATTCGATGTCTTCTTCCATGAGGATTCGCTGCACAATTCCGGTGCAGTTGACGCCGCAATCGAAACCTTGCGCAAGCGCGGTGAGGTCTTTGATCAAGATGGTGCCGTGTGGCTGCGGACAACCTCTTACGGAGACGACAAGGACCGTGTGCTCATCAAGTCTGATGGCCAGGCTGCCTACTTCGCTGGCGACGTTGCCTACTACCTTGATAAGCGCCACCGTGGTGCCGACGTTGCGATCTACCTGTTGGGCGCCGACCACCACGGCTACATTGGTCGAATGATGGCAATGTGTGAGGCTTTCGGTGATAAGCCGGGCGTCAACATGCAGATCCTCATCGGACAGATGGTGAACTTGGTGAAGGACGGCGTTCCCGTCCGTATGTCCAAGCGCGCTGGAACCATTGTCACCCTTGACGATCTTGTCGACGCTGTGGGTGTGGACGCTGCTCGCTATGCACTTGTTCGTGTCTCAATGGATTCAAACCTCGATATCGATCTGGATCTCTTGGGATCGAATACGAATGAGAACCCTGTGTACTACGTGCAGTATGCGCATGCTCGCACCCAAAATGTTGCGCGTAATGCTGCCGAACACGGTGTGAGTCGCGAGGCTGGTTTCAATCCTGCAGCGCTTGATACCGCAGCTGATAGCGACCTTCTCGGAGTGCTTGCGCAGTTCCCCGCGCAGGTTGCACAAGCTGCCGACTTGCGTGAACCGCACCGCGTTGCGCGTTACCTGGAGCAGCTCGCAGCCGCCTACCACACGTGGTATGGCCAGTGCCGTGTCACTCCTCGCGGGGATGACCCGGTGGATGAAGGCCACGTTGCACGCTTGTGGCTCAACGATGCCGTCGCCCAGGTTCTGCGTAGTGGTCTGGACCTTCTCGGTGTTGCGGCTCCCGAGCGTATGTAAAGGCAGTCGATAGATGCCGTTGGCCCCGTAGTTTCATGCGAAACTACGGGGCCAAGGTGTTTCAGCCTTCAGCAGGAGCAGATGCCCTAGGCAACAGGTTCACATTAGGAAAGAGAATCAAAGAGGATGTTGAGCCCCTCGCCCATGGTCGGGTGCGCGATGGGAAGCATGCGCAGCTGCTCATAGGTCAGCCCTGCTTCCATTGCGACTTGAACCGCGGTAATGACTTCACCGGATTGGGGACCCACAAGGGTTGCTCCCAAAATCTTGTGGGTATGCGCATCAACGATGGCTTTCCACTTTCCAGTCGTATCGCGCATAGTCTTTGCGCGAGGAATTGCGGCCGTGTCAATTGATGCGACAAGAACCTCAAGACCGCGCTGCGCAGCTTCGGTTTCGTTGATGCCAATTCGTCCCAACTCGGGGTGAGCAAAGAGTGCCCAGGGGATCACTCGGCCGGCCTTCGAGGTGCGTGGGTCGTCCAGGGAAACGCCGTCCAGCTGCTCGCGGATAATGCGGTAGTCGTTCCACGAGGCGTGGGTGAACATCGGGGTTCCCGCGCAGTCGCCTGCTGCCCATACGCCCTCGACGGGGGTACGCAAGTGATCGTCAACCTCGATGAAGCCTCGTTCGCTCAAGCGAATCCCGGCCTCGGCAAGGCCAATGCCATCGGTGTTGGGAACGCGTCCTGCCGCAACCAATACACGCTCGGCGCTGACTTCGCGTCCATCCGAAAGCTCAATTCGGATATTGTCGCCGTCCTTTGCAGCCGACTGCGCGCGGGCACCGGTGAGGACAGTGACGCCCTGCGTGCTGAGCACTTCCTGGTAGATTGCAGCGATATCTGGGTCTTCACGGTCAAGGATGTGCTCGCCCGAAGCGATCACAGTGACCTGTGAACCGAAGGTCGCCATCATCGAGGCAAACTCGACGCCGATGTAGCCGCCGCCAATGATTGCCAAAGAGGAAGGAATTTCTTCAAGGCGCAGGATATCTTCGCTATCCCATGCGCCTGCTTCCCACAGGCCTGGAATCGGCGGGTGTGCGGGGCGCGTTCCGAGGTTGAGAAGGACTTTGTCGGAGTGGAGCTGGCGTGTTGTACCGTCTTCCAAAGTCACTTCGACGCTGTGCGCATCGAGGAGCCTGGCGCTTCCACGCATGAAGTCGATGCCGGGGGCAGCGAAGAACTTCTCATGCGCGGCGATCATCGCTGAGACGATGCCATTCTTGTGCGCGCGCAGCTTCTCAATGTCGATGTGAACGTTCCCAGTCCCTTCGACACCGAAGACGGAATCATTGCGGGCCTCGTCGAGGCGACGTGCCGAAGCGACGAGGGACTTGGTGGGGATGCACGCCACGTTAATGCACGTGCCGCCGATGAACTGTCGTTCAATGAGCGCGACCTTCCATCCGTGTTTGGCGCGGTTCATTGCCAGTGATTTGCCGGCCTTTCCGCCGCCAACAACGATGAGATCAAAGTTCTCCATGGCCCGTCCTTCCGTTTCTAAGGCCTGTTTCATCCACTTCAACGACATGGATGGCAGGACATTCCCTGTTTCGCAGGAAGGTGAGGGGGATCACTGAGATTTTTGGCTTTGGCGTTTTGTCCGCGATGTTGGGGCAACAGAGAAAGGATCTTCGGGCCAATGATGTTTGGGGTATCTACCGCGAAGCTGAGAACGAACCTGCTGATATGGTCCCTTCCAAAAGGAAGCAAGATCACTGGTGATCGCAACGGGGCGGCCTGCCGGATCAGTCAGCTCAATTCGAAGCGGAAGGCGTCCTTGAACAAAATGCGGAGTATCGGTCCAGCCGAAGGCCTCTTGGACACGCAAGCGTACGTATGCTCCGTCTTCGTCCCATTTCACGCTTCGATGAGTGCCCGTCGGAATCGTGATCTGCTGTGGTGCCTCTCGTTCAAGATCCATATTGAGTGGCCAGGGGAGCAGCGCATTCAAAGCTTCGCTCAGGTCCAGCTGGGAAAATGCCACTCCCTCACTCCACTGCTCGCTCAAGTGATCAATGCACGCGGCAATGATGTGGGCGTCATCAAGTGCGGGCCAAGGCTCTCCGATGAGTTTTCGACACGCCATGATTCTCATACGAAGCTGTTTCGCATTGTCATCCCACGGAAGATCACTTGCGCTCATTTCCTCTAGATTTCGCCGCGCCACCTCGCGCATTTCAGATCGGTCAGGGGAAGGCAAACGCGTACGAGAGAGCACGATGGCTCCCAGTTTTTCTTCCACGAAACCAATAATTACGCCATTTTCGACACGTAGCGACGAGGTTTTCTCACGCAGATGCGAAGCTGCCAGATCAACATCATCACCGTCAATGGGTAGAGCTGAACGGATAATGGCATCCGCATTGCCCGCAGATTGAAGCTCAGCAATCGCAATCCACTCGCTGCCTTCCAAAGAAGAAGACGGAGGAAGACTAGCTCCCTGTCCAGAAGCAAGTAGATAACGCGCGCTCTGTGCACGTTTACGTGCAATTCGCAGCGGGTATGCACAGGCGACAAAAAGAGGGAGCGCCTGCGAAAGCGCCTGCTTTGTACTGGTATTGAGACGAGGGCGAATACCGGAAGTTAAACGTGCAGCTGACTCTTCCACTCGCTTTCCCTGAGGGCTCGAGGGGGAGAGGGAAAAGACAGCACTTAATAAATCAGCACCCTGCGGGCGAAGATCTTCGGATACAAGCGCTGCGCACATGGCTGCGATATCACGTGGAATATTTCCCTGAAGCGTACTCAGGGCATGTGCAATTCGAGGATCAACGGGGGTAAGGACCAACTCGCGGCCGTGGGGAAGGGCAAGTCCCGCCTCGTCAATCGCACCCAAGGCCTGAAGGCAGGTGCGTGCGTAGTCTTCGTAGCCCGTGCTTGGGGTATCCAAAAGTTGCAGGGAGGAGAAGTCTGCTCGCGACCAACACGCAACCGAAAGAAGCGGAGGAACGGGGTCGCAGGTGGTGATTTCAGGGGAAGGATGCGCTGGACGCATAGCCCAAGTAGATTCCTCCATCGCGCGAATGCACACGCCCGGCCCCACTCGTCCCGCACGTCCCGCGCGCTGAATCATTGAAGAACGAGGCGATGGGATCGTGACCAATGAGCTTGCCTCGCGGGAAGGGGAGAAACGAGTCTGACGGCTCAAGGTTGAATCGATGACAATTTGCACTCCGGGGACAGTCAACGCACTCTCTGCAATAGCCGAAGAGACGATGATTCGTCGTTCATTGGACGGCGCAAAGATCTCATCTTGGCGATCGGGAGAAAGCTGAGCATGCAGAGGAATCACCTGTGCATTCGCGCCATCAAGAAACTCACAAACCCTTTCGATCTCCCACACTCCTGGAAGAAAAACCAGAACATCACCGGGATAAGTGTCAAGGGAAGCCCGAGCGAGCGAAGCAATATGACGCAAGAAACCGCGGCTGATTCGATCTCCTTGAAAGACCTCAATGCCACGCGGCGGCGCCTCCCACAGGACAGAAACGGGGAATAACTCGCGTGTGAGTTCAAAGAAACGCGAAGGAAGATCGACTAGAAGCTGCCCCAGAGCGACGTCATCGATGGTCGCGGACATGACAACTAAACGCAGATCTTCGCGCAACAGAGAGCGAATATCGATAAGAAAAGCCAAAGACAGGTCGCTATCGACAGCCCGTTCGTGGAACTCGTCAAGGATCACGCAGCCGATCCCGTCAAGCCCCGGGTCAGAATGAATCATTCGCGCGAGCACTCCCGGGGTCACGAATTCAATACGTGTTTCCCTACTGCGTTGACTTTGCCCGCGCACGCTAAACCCCACGAGATTGCCGAGGCAGTCGTTGAGTAGGCTCGCGAGGCGCCGCGCGCACGAGCGTGCACTCATTCGCCGCGGAGAGCACACAATAACGCGTTGTCCGCTCGCTATGAGATCCGCGCAGGCAAGAGGGATAAGCGTTGTTTTGCCGCTTCCCGCGCTCGCTGAAACAACAGACACACTGCCCGGGGTGAAAGCTTGGGAGAACTCAGGGAGCAATGCGTGGACGGGAAGATCCGCTGCGCTCGCAATCGCTTCCTGAAAGGTCAACACCGCATCAGTATCGCACGAAGCTTCACAGCCCGCGGATGCGCATCGATAAACGATGCCTCTGGCCCGGAGCAAGAGAAACCACATCGATACCCGAGTTAAAAGCGTCCGGCGGGCAGGTCATGGGCTCGACTGCCAAGCCGGGGCGCCCAAGAGCATCCGCAGTGTGGAGCTGAAGCCAGGGGGTATCCGAGGACAAGGAAACTCCCTGACCCTCATCGTTCGTTAGGTGAACTTCCCACTGCCCTTCAAGGCCACCGAAGCAATGATCGATGAACAGATCGCCAATCTTGTGGGCAGTGCGGAAATCGTAGGCACCGTGAACTGCTTCGATACCGGTGGGGAGAAGATTCTGATCCGTCATGACGATTGTCGAAGCCGGTGAGTACAGTGTGCATTCATCCACGCTGCTCGCCGCAAGAAGGTACGGGTGAAGAGAAGAACCGTAGGGGGCGGGGGAGTCTCCCAGGTTTTTTGCGGAAATGTCGATGCTCAGCCCCTTTTCCGCATCAAGATGAAGATCGAGGCGTGCGCTCAGTGGCCACGGATAGCCTTCCTGGGCAGCGATGAAAGCCTCGAGGACCACGTGCGAGGCCGTCGCATCAACAAACTCCCAAGGAACCCATCCAGCCAGTCCATGTAGGGCCGTGCCGGTCCCGCGATCGTTGATCGGAAGAAGATATTCCCTTCCATCCCAGGTGTAACGTCCATCGGCAATGCGGTTGGGCCAGGGGAGAAGTACTTTTCCGGACCAACCGGGAGCGACCTCGGCGACGTTATGAGGGAAAAGCAAATCGCGTCCGCGCCATTTGAATGAAGAAATCCCACCGCCGACGCTGACGACACTGAGCGTATAG
Organism: Actinomyces sp. Marseille-QA0893; assembly: GCF_976954355.1. Classification (NCBI taxonomy): domain Bacteria; kingdom Bacillati; phylum Actinomycetota; class Actinomycetes; order Actinomycetales; family Actinomycetaceae; genus Actinomyces; species Actinomyces sp. Marseille-QA0893. The sequence continues at coordinate 113,113 of NZ_CDRJSY010000001.1, read as the reverse complement.
TCCCCGACTTCGCAGGAAAACTCGCGGCCAGAAGCATGGAGAGACATTGTGCACCTCGCTGTGACACCTGCGTGGCCCTTCCACGCTGACCTCACTAGTTTAGGGGCACTGAGTAAGGAGGCGATAAGACTTCAGGCCCGTGTTCGAAGGCACAATGCAAAACGCTTCGGTCATGGACAAATACCTTCACGATCTGCCGATACGCGTACTATGAAGGAAGCAATGGCGCTGATAATCAGGACACACGAGAGGATTGACATGCCTGAAATTACGAACGGACTCGTTGACGATCTCCGCCACGCACACGCGGATGAGCTCGCCCTAGCGAGGAATGCCGCAACTCAAATGGGAATCGAAACAGCATCGCTGAACCGTGAAGCTATCCAACACACGACGACGGCGATCTCGCACCGACTCGATGAATGGAAGGCTACCTCGCAGAAGAAATCCGGCCGTTGCTGGCTTTTCTCCTCGCTGAATCTGCTGCGCTCGCGGGCGCGCGTGAGCCTGGGCGTAAAGAACTTCGAGTTTTCCCAGAGCTACGTCTTCTTCTGGGATAAGTTCGAGCGCGCCAACTGGTTCCTCACCGACATCATCGCAACCGCAGATGAGCCCGTTGACGGACGCCTTGTGCAGTTCCTGCTTGCTGATGTCTTGGGTGATGGCGGTCAGTGGGATATGGCCGCATCAATCTACATGAAGTACGGACTGGTTCCCAAGGAAGTTATGCCCGAGAGCGAGGCCTCGACCAACTCTCGCCCCATGAACGCGCGTTTGCGTGCGGTTCTTCGCGTTGGAGCACTTCGTTTGCGTGAGGCCATTGCCGGCGGTGCAGATGCAGAAGAGATCGATGCGAAGCGTCGTGAAATCCTTGCCGATGTTTGGAAGATCCTCGTTGTTTCCTTGGGCGAGCCGCCAGCACGCTTTAACTGGCAGTGGCGTGACGATGAAGGGAATTTCCATCGCGATGGCGAGGTGACCCCCCACGAATTCTACGAGGCTCACGTGGGCGTTGATCTGAGCGACTACATCTGCTTGGTCGATGACCCGCGCCCCGAAAACCCGAAGGGCTCAATGGAAACCGTTGAGCACCTGGGCAATGTCGTGGGTGGCCGTCCGATTCGTTACCTCAACGCTCCCATCGATGCGATCAAGCGCATTGCGGCCGAGCAGATCGTTGCTGGCGAGCCCGTCTGGTTCGGTGCCGATGTCTCCCAGCCCTATGACCGTGGTCTTGGCTTCTTCGTGACTGGAATCCACGATTACGACCGTCTTTTCGGTGTTGATTTCTCTTCGACCAAGCTCGAGCGTGTACGTTCGGGAGAATCCGCGATGGATCACGCAATGCTCTTCACCGGCGTTGACCTTGACGAGGCCGGTGCACCGCGGGCATGGAGGGTCGAAAATTCCTGGGGTGAGGAGCCGGGTGACTCGGGCTTCTTCACGATGGATGATCAGTGGTTCACGGATAACGTTTTCGAGGTCGTCGTTCGTAAGAGCGCCTTGCCCGCAGAACTAGCAGCAAGTCTGGACAAGGATCCGATCGTGTTGCCCGCATGGGATCCCATGGGAACCCTCGCCTAAGGTTCATCTCAAGGAGACGTGATGATTCGCCCTCGCCTTCTGGTCAGTGCCCTGACTGATCACCGTTCAACGTGTCGTGAGCAATCGCTGCTCGAAGCCCTTCAGGGAAGTGTGCTTTCCCAAGCGGTTACTTCATGGGATGTTCAGCTCCATATCGCCGATAGCGATCCTCGGCCAGCGTCCGAGGTTGTGGAGGGAATCGATGCGGTGATTCTCCTCGGTGGCCCCGATGTCCATCCTGAGTTCTACGGCATGGATACCGGTTACCCCCGTGAAGGTCAGCACTGGCCAGATGGCGACCGCAGGCAAATCGAATTGGTTCTGCAGTGCCGACAGCGAGGACTTCCTCTTCTTGGTATCTGCAGGGGACACCAAGTCATCAACGTCGCTTACGGTGGAACGCTCATTCAAGACATGGATGGACATGAAAGCCCGACGCTCTTGGATGACCACCGTTTTAGTCGTCATCAGGTCATTCTTGAAGACGAGTCTTCTTTGACTCGAGCGGGCTTTGGTCATGAGCTCACGGTGAGTTCTGCGCACCACCAGGCAATCGATCGTCTGGCCACGGGACTGCGCTCGATTGCGTGCAGCTCCGATGGCACAATCGAGGCCGTGGAAGACCCGCATGCTCCCATCGTGGGTGTCCAGTGGCATCCCGAAGACCCGCGTTCAGACCGCTATTCTTTTGAACTGCTCTTGGGGATGCTGAGGGAAGGACTGCATTCATGAACCGTGATCACGGTGCTTTCCAAGCTGATGGGCGAAGCAATTGGGAACGCATGATCGCAGGGGACTGGTATATCGGTGATGATCCGAAGATGTCTGAGGTCAGCAGACGCGCTCAACGTCTTCTTAAACTCCATGAAGCCGCCTTTCCGGAAGATCCCGACATTGCACACTATCTGCTCGAGCAAGTATTGGGCAGTGTGGGACAGCGAGTGACGATTCGTCCGCCCTTCCGAGTCGATTACGGAATCAATATTCATATCGGTGAAGGAGTTTGGGCGAACTACGGGTTAACCGCACTTGATGTTGCCGAGATTCGCATTGGTAATGATGTTCTGATCGGCCCGAATTGTCAGCTGCTCACACCAATTCACCCATTGGAACACGGCCCGCGTCGCGAGGGATGGGAGAGCGCCGAACCTATCACCATCGAAGACAATGTGTGGCTGGCCAGCGGCGTGACGGTGTGCCAAGGCGTCACTATTGGCCATGACAGTGTTATTGGAGCTGGCGCAGTTGTGACACGTTCGATTCCGCCTCGCAGCCTTGCCGTGGGTAATCCAGCGCGTGTTATCCGTGAGCTACGTGAAGATGAAGACCGCCAGGTAGCCCTCGATACTTTGAATTGAGCTTCGACCTTATAAACTTTGGGCCACTGCCGAGCGTTACGCGCTGGTGCAGTGGCCCAAATATTAACGGCGCTACTTAGTGGACTTCGAAGCCCAGAGAGCGGAAGTATTCGCGGACCTTTTCGGTGGCCTCGGGCGATGGGGGCTTCGTATCCTCCAACTTGTATTCCAGTCCCAAGCTCTTCCATTTGTCGGAACCGAGCTGGTGGAAGGGAAGCACCTCGACGCGGTCAATGACGTTCGTCCAGCGCTGAACGATCTCTCCGACCTTGTGGATATTCTCGGGATCGTCTGTCAGGCCGGGAACCAGAACGAATCGGATCCACATACGGGTTGGGCCACCGCGCTTTGCGATCCGGTCACCGAAGTCGATAGTTGGTTGCAGATCGCGTCCCGTGACCTCCTTATAGGTCTCAGGGAAGCCAGACTTGACGTCGAGTAGGACAAGATCAAGGTTGTCCAGCATCTCTTCGTCGCAGTTGGCGCCCAGATAACCTGAGGTATCGATGCAGGTGTGGATCCCCATTTCCTTCGTGCCCAAGATAATGCGCTTGGCAAAAGCCGGCTGCATCAGTACTTCGCCACCAGATAGCGTGATGCCACCGTTTGTCGCCTTAAATACGCGGCGGTAGCGACGGATCTTGTTGAGCAGCTCGACATCTGAAATGGGAGCGCCGTCCTTCATGAGGAAGGTATCAGGATTGTGGCAGTAGAGGCAGCGTAGGGGACAGCCGTTCAAGAAGACCGTCATGCGGGTTCCAGGTCCATCGACGGCAGTGACCAATTCCCACGAGTGAATTGACCCAAGGGTGCCTTCGCGCATTCGAGCGAGGCGGTCTGAGCGTTCAAGATCAGTCAGCTCTTCGAGGCCTTCAACGCCCTGGCCAGCTGTGCGAGCTAAGGGTGCCTGAAAGTCTTGATCGCGAAGAAGATCAGTGTCACTCAATGTCATGGTCATCGTGTACTCCGTGGGGTGTGCCCTTGACGTTCCTATGGGGAAGAACGATCAAGGTACGGAAAAAATTTCGTCAGTGGGCTGAGAAAGCGAATGGGGCGCGGGCCCTGCGGCCAGCGCCCCATTCAGTCAAGCTACTCTCAGGCAGAGTGGTGGAAGGTGCGGGAAAGCACGTCCAGCTGCTGCTCGCGGGTGAGCTTCACGAAGTTCACTGCGTAGCCCGAGACGCGAACGGTCAGGTTCGGGTAGTTCTCGGGGTGCTCCATTGCGTCCTCGAGGGTTGCCTGGTCGAGAACGTTGATGTTGGCGTGGTACAGACCAGCGCCTTCCTCACGCTCTTCGCGGGCGGCCTTCATGGAAGCAAGACGCTCTTCGTAGGTCTTAGTTGCCATTTCATTTCTCCTTTTCTTCCGGGTGGGGCCGGATAGACAAGCGGTGTTCCGTTTGCCTAAGACTTGTTTCTATCAGTAGCCCTTGGTTGCATCGACGCAGCAGGAATCGTCGGGAACGAAACCTGCATCGAGGATGCCCACCAGGTTGGTGATCTGCTCGTCGCGCGTACGACCAAGACCCTGAGGGGTAATGGTGTTGGTCAACGAGATACCGTCCAGCGCGTCGTTGTAGTCGAGCTTGGCAACGGAAAGCATGGAGGCAACCATGCCGTGAGTATCGATGCCGTTTTCCGGGTTCGCGCCAGGTGCGAAGGGGGTGCCCTTCTGGTGGCCCGAGGGGAAGGAACCGGTTGCCTTACCGTAAACAACATTCGAGGTAATGGTCAGCACCGACTGGGTCGGGATTGCATCACGGTACATGGGGATCGCGCGGATCTTATCCATGATGGTGTGAACGACGGTTGCTGCAATGTCATCTGCGCGGTCATCGTCGTTGCCGTAGGTCGGGAATTCGCCCTCGGTACGGTAGTCAACGACCAGTCCGGTTTCATCGCGGATCGGGTAGACCTTTGCGTACTTGATTGCAGACAGAGAGTCGGCAACGATGGACAGGCCGGCAATGCCACAGCCCATGGTGCGGACGATCTCCGAGTCGTGCAGAGCCATCTCGACTGCCTCGTATGCGTAACGATCGTGGCAGTAGTGGATGATGTTCAGAGCCTCGACGTAGGTTCCGACAACCCAGTCCAGCATCTCTTCGTACTTCGCCCAGACCTCGTCAAAGTCGAGGGGGCCGTCGCCCTTGATGGGCTCGTAGCCTTCCATGATCTGCTTACCGCTCATCTCATCGCGGCCACCGTTGATGGCGTAGAGGAGGGCCTTTGCAGAGTTCACGCGGGCGCCGAAGAACTGCATCTGCTTGCCCACACGCATGGGGGAGACACAGCATGCGATGGCGGCGTCGTCGCCCCAGTGCTCACGAATCTGCTCATCGGATTCGTACTGGATCGAGGAGGTCTCGATGGAGATCAGTGCGCAGAATTCCTTGTAGCCCTTGGGGAGCTTCTCATCCCAGAAGATGGTGATGTTCGGCTCGGGTGCGGGGCCAAGGTTACGCAGGGTCTGGAGCAGACGGAAGGCGGTCTTGGTGACCAGGGTACGACCGTCTTCGCCGAAGCCGGCATCCGACCAGGTTGCCCAGTAGGGGTCACCGGAGAAGATCTGATCGTAATCGATGGTGCGCAGGAAGCGGGTAATGCGCAGCTTAATAACCAGGGAGTCAATGATTTCCTGGGCATCGAGCTCGGTCAGGGTGCCGTTCTTCAGATCGCGTTCGAAGTAGCAGTCGAAGAAGGCGGAGAGACGGCCGATGGACATTGCCGCACCGTCCTGAGACTTCACGGATGCCAGGTAGCCGAAGTAGGTCCACTGCACTGCTTCATGAGCGTTACGAGCAGGACCAGAGATGTCGTAGCCGTAGTCGGCTGCCATCTTCTTGAGCTTCTTCAGAGCCTTGATCTGCTCAGCGTGCTCCTCACGGTAGCGTGCCCAGTGCTCGGAGAAGGGCTGATCTGCGTAGCGATCCTTGTCCTTCTGCTTCTGCTCGATCAGGTAATCGACACCGTAGAGTGCGACGCGGCGGTAGTCGCCGATGATGCGGCCACGGCCGTATGCATCGGGAAGGCCGGTGATGATGTGTGAGGAACGCGCTGCACGAATGCGAGGAGTGTAGATATCGAAGACAGCATCGTTGTGAGTCTTGCGGTACTGGGTAAAGATCTTCTTGACCTCGGGGTCAACTTCCTTACCAGCTTCCTTGATGGCGGTCTCAACCATGCGCCAGCCGCCATTGGGCATCATCGCACGCTTGAGGGGGGCATCAGTCTGCAGACCGACGATAACATCGTCGTCCTCGCTGATGTAGCCGGGCTTGAAAGCGTCAATGTCCGCGGGGGTGTGGGTGTCAACATCGAGGATGCGAACCTTACGTTCCTCCGACAGGTAGTTCTTTTCAAGGGTTTCCCACACGCGCAGGGTCTTTTCCGTCGGCCCGGCGAGGAAGGAAGCATCTCCTTCGTAAGGGGTGTAGTTGCGCTGAATGAAGTCACGCACGTCGATTTCTTCGGACCAGTGGCCCCTAACAAAACCGTCCCATGCGTCGGTAGCGACGTCGGCGGTCTGCTGATCAGTCATTTTCCCTCTTCTCGGTTGCCGTGGCTTTCAGGCTGAAAACCTCCGGTTGATGAGGCTCGGCCTCATCTTTGGTGCCGTGTTGGGCATCTGGTAATAGTGTCCCTCACTTGATGCCCGGACAGCATCTTTATGCGCCTTTCGCCTATATGTGGTGTCTAACAATCTGGGACTTTTGTCGCTCCGGTCACTACAAGTATAGGACAAAAGTCCCTAACCTGAAGTGGTTGAAAGTTGCGTATCTCAAAGTGCTTGTTGAAACCCGTAGGGGAGAGCTTGGCACAGTAGACTCGTCACAGTTCAAGGAAAGAAAAGTCCGCATTGATGCGTGCGTGACACCTGATGCAGGGGGAAAAATGAGCGCAGCTACGCCGATTCGTATTGGTGTCCTGGGAGCAGGAACGGTGGGTGGCCACGTTATTCATTTGCTCGACCAGTGGGCGGATGAATACGAGCGACGCTTAGGGGTGCGTCTCGATGTCGAATCTGTGCTCGTTCGTCGCCTCGAGGCCAAGCGCACTTTCCCCATCGCCTCGGAACTTTTGTCAACGGATCCTTATGCGGTGATCGATGGAAAAGACATTGTTGTCGAATTGATCGGTGGGGTTGAACCCGCCTTTGACTATGTGATGGCTGCCCTGCGCAATGGAAGTGCTGTTGTTACAGGAAACAAGGCATTGATTGCCTCGCGTGGTCCAGAGCTTTTTGAAGCTGCTCGTCAGGCCAATACTCGCTTGTATTTCGAGGCCTCGGTCGCGGGTGCAATTCCCGTGATCCATGCACTCTCCAGCTCGCTACGCGGAGATCGCGTGCGTCAGATTGCGGGAGTCGTGAATGGTACGACGAACTTCATTCTCGATGCGATGACGACGCGTGGTGCTGACTACAACGAGGCCTTGGCTCAGGCGCAAGAGCTCGGCTTCGCTGAAGCGGATCCCAGTGCAGACGTTGAAGGCTACGACGCCTCGGCAAAGTGCGCGATCATGTCCTCCTTGTCTTTCGGCCGCTGGGTCAGTGTTGATTCTGTTCCGAGGCAGGGTATTACGACTTTGTCGACCAAGGACATCGCTTTTGCTGCCGAGCTTGGATGTGTGGTCAAGCTTGTGGCGCGTGCGCAACTCAGGGTTGAAGCAGGGGAGCAGGTATTAGCTCTTGGAGTGGAACCGACCTTCGTTCCTTCCGACCATGCCTTTGCCTCGCTTCATGGTCCCGCAAACGGTGTCTATGTTGAGGCTGAAGCTGCCGGCACGCTCGCCTTCCTCGGTTTGGGTGCGGGTGGTTACCCGACGGCCTCGGCAGTTCTGGGGGACATTGTTTCCGCCGCTCGTGACCGCGTTGATGGTCAGGGGGCGCTGCGCCTCGAAGAGGAAAGTGATGTTGTCCTCGCCTCTGAATGGAGCGTTGCTTCGCCTTTTATTATTCGTCTCGGCGTGCGCCAGGGCGCTAGTGTGTACGAAACGATTGCGGCCGTTTGTGCCTCCCGTGAAGTGTCGCTGTGCAGTCTCGATGTCGTCAGGGGTGATACTGAAGGGGAGCAAATCGTCACGTTACGCACTCAGTCTGTTTCGAGAGACCGTGCCCATGGCCTCGTCGATGCCCTTCAAAGTGCGTGTGACGTGCTCACTCCGCCCGTAATCTTCCCCATGCTGGATATCTAAAATCTGGAAAGTGACCCTCCATGCGTATCACCCAAGACTTCGTTGCTGTTCGTGTTCCGGCAACTTCGGCGAATCTCGGACCGGGTTTTGATTCTTTCGGTCTTGCCTTAGATCTGTGGGATCAGGTCAGTGTCCACGCCACCGCAGGTCCGACGCATGTCGCGATCGAGGGTGAGGGGGCCGGGGTCCTTGACGAGGGCGAAGACCATTTGGTTGTTCGCTCGCTTCGAATGGGACTTGAAGCCGCTGGGGTTGCTCAGGTCGGGATCCAGATGCACTGCACGAACCGTATCCCTCATTCCCGAGGCCTAGGTTCTTCTGCGTCGGCAATTGTTGCTGGGCTTGGGCTTGCGCGCGCCCTTATTGGCGATCCCGAGGCGCTAACCGCTGAAGATATTCTTGCAATCGCAACGGAAATTGAAGGTCATCCCGATAATGTTGCACCCGCTATTTCGGGTGGCGTCACGGTGTCGTGGATGGATGATGATGGGGCGCCCGGAATGGTGCATTTGTCGGGAGAATCTCCCATTGACCCCGTCGCTTTTATTCCTGACTTCGAGCTAGCGACTTCGAAGGCGCGGGCTGTTTTGCCTGAGCAGGTTCCTTTCACCGATGCGAAATTCAATCTTTCAAGGGCTGGGATTTTGGCCGCCGTCTTGGGAGGGCAGACGCGCGTGATCGGTGCAGGACATGATGTGCATGACTTGCTCATGGCCGCGACAGAAGACCGCCTCCATCAGGACTATCGTCGTCAATCCATGCAACCTTCGCACGCTCTGGTTACGTGGCTTCGCGGTGCGGGTAAAGCGGCTGTTATTTCGGGGGCTGGGCCGACAGTTCTCAGTTTGGAAAGTATTGATCCGAAGGTCCAGGCTGATGCTCAGGCTGCTGGTTGGAAGGTTTTGCCTCTCAAACTGGCGAAGTCTGGTGTGCAGATTACTCGGGGTAATCTTTCAAAGATTGACGATGGGCGAGTGTTTGTGTGATTTAGCGCGCAGACTGAAGAACTCTGCCGCGAAAAGTAGTGAGAAAACCTGAGCGACTTGCTACTATCGCACTGAAGGAAATCCTTCGCTCTTCCATATTCCTGTTGGAATGTGTCTTTTTATTGATCTCATGTTGATTGAGAAGTTCACCTGGCCTTTGAATGGGCCATGCATGTGAGGATTATCAGTTGAGCAACGATGTGACCACCCAAGAGCGCGAACTTTCGCGACTGAAGTTGGTGGAACTCAAAGCTATGGCCACTGAATTGGGCCTCAAGGGCGTTTCTGCCATGCGCAAGCCCCAGCTCATCGAGGCAATTAGCACTGCCCAAAGCAGCAGTCCAGAAGCTTCCGCCCCGCGTCGTCGCCGCGCGGCACGTGAGGAGGCCAGCGAAGCCCCGCAGGTGAGTATCGAACTCCCCGAGGCCTCGGTGCAGGAAAGCGCTTCCGAAGAACGTTCTTCGCGTGAAGCAAGCCTTCCGCGTAAGAGTCGCCGTCGCCGCGTCGTCTCCAGTGAAGCGGCTGAGCCTCCGACCGTCACCCTGGATCTTCCTGCCCCCGCTCAGCGTGAAGAGGAAGAATCGGCACCCAGCCAGCACATTGAAATTTCGCTCCCCGATAGCGACGATCCTGAATCCCGTGAGCGCTCGCGTCGCGATCGCGAAGGGCGTCGTCGTGGCCGTGGTCGAGAAGGCCGCGAATCCCGTCGCGAACGTGGCGACCGCGGTGAACGAGGCGAACGCCGTGAAGCTGCAGCGCAAGCTTCGGCCTCGGAAGAGAATCTTGCACCGATCGCGGGCATCTTGGACGTTCAAGAAAACCATGCTTTCGTGCGCACCTCGGGTTATTTGCCGGGTCCGAACGATGTTTATGTCACCCTCGGCAATGTCCGTCGTTGGGGCCTGCGCCCCGGTGACGCGGTCGCAGGCGCCGTCCGTCAGCCTCGTGAGGGAGAGCGTCAGCGCCAGAAGTACAACGCGCTGGTTCGCGTTGACTCCGTCAACGGTATGAGCATTGAGGATGCACAGGCTCGTCGTGAGTTTTCCAAGCTCACCCCGATCTACCCCGATCAGCAGCTGCGCATGGAGACCTCTGCTAAGGCTTATACCCCTCGCGTCATTGATTTGGTTGCTCCCATTGGTAAGGGCCAGCGTGGCTTGATTGTCTCGCCGCCGAAGGCCGGTAAGACCATGGTCATCCAGCAGATCGCCAAGGCAATCGAGCTGAACAACCCCGAGGTTCACCTCATGGTTGTTTTGGTTGATGAGCGCCCTGAAGAAGTGACCGATATGCGTTCCATCGTCAAGGGTGAGGTCATTGCATCGACCTTCGACCGCCCGGCATCGGATCACGCAATCGTTGCTGAACTGGCGATCGAGAGAGCCAAGCGTCTGGTCGAACTCGGCCAAGATGTCGTCGTTCTTCTTGACTCCATCACCAGGCTTTCTCGTGCCTACAATCTTGCGGCACCGGCCTCGGGTCGTATTCTCTCCGGTGGTGTTGACGCCTCTGCGCTGTACCCCCCGAAGAAGTTCTTTGGTGGAGCGCGCAATCTGCGCGAAGGCGGATCGCTGACCATTATTGCCTCGGCACTGGTTGAGACCGGTTCGAAGATGGATGAAGTGATCTTCGAAGAGTTTAAGGGCACAGGCAACATGGAACTGCGCCTCTCGCGTCAGCTCGCTGACCGCCGAATCTTCCCGGCTATTGATATCAACGCTTCGGGAACCCGTCGCGAAGAGATGCTGCTCAAGCCCGAAGAACTGCGCATCATGTGGAAACTGCGTCGAGTTCTGGGCACCTTGGATCAGCAAAGTGCGTTGGAAGCGGTTTTGGATCGTTTGAAGGAAACGCAATCGAATGCGGAATTCCTCATGCTGGTTCAAAAGCAAGTTCCTTCCGCAGACTGAAGATAAGCGACGAGTGGGGCGAAAGACTAGACGGTCTTTCGCCCCATTTGTTCTGCCTTGGCAAGGTCACTATTCTGCTACTAGTTGACAACGAAATGGGATGGTTATGGCTGATACGCCTCAAGTGATTGTTCGAGACGACCCCTCAGGCAAGAAGAAGGCAACTGCGCGGCGCGGCATGATGCGAATGCTTTGCGGGCTGCTCGTCATGCTCTCTGTTCCGGCTGTGTGGCTCTTCCCGATTGTCATGTCGAGTATTTCAACCGCGCGTGCTGCTAACCAGTACTATCCCAATGTTGAAATCTATGATCAGACCTCAAGCTTTGGCGCTATCAACGGGCAGAGTCTTCAAAGCGCGCTCGGGCAGGTGCCCTTCAAGCAGCCGGTGAAGCTTGTGGTTCTATCCACCGACACTGTGCCCACTGGTAACTTCAATGAAGCGGTCTTGAACTACGCGCGAAGTTCTCATAAAGAATGGCTCTCGGCAAGCGGAAACAAGTGGGCTGACGGCCTGGTGATCCTCGCGGTATCGCCGAGCTATCGAAAAGTGGGTACGTACTTTGGGGAAGACACCAAGGTATCCAGCAGTAAACAAGACAAGATCCAAGAAGCCGCCAAAGATGATTTCCGGGCCGGGCGCTGGAGTGCGGGAATGGTCGAAGCTGCAAAAGAAGCGGCGCGCTACGTTCCAGACGCGAATGGAAATAGTACATATGATGGAGAGCTTCCTCCTGGGCCCGCATGGTTTGTCTCTTTCTTAGGTCTGGTCACCGTATGGAAGGGCTTCAAGCTCCGTCGCGAATCGCGTCGTAACTTGCGTCAGGCGCGCGAGCATTGGGAAAACGTGCAGGCGGACCACAATCGAGCCGAGCGAGCTTTTGCTTTAATCGGTGATAGCGGCAAGTATCACGATGAACTTGAGCTGCGCTACACCGAATATGAAGCGAATTTCCGCATCGCTCAAGAGAAATGGGCGGAAATTGGAACCCCCCGTTTCTGGGAGTACTTCAGCGCTGTTCTTAAGGACAAAACCGATACTCTCCTCAGTTTGACCAGCTCAATGGATTCAACTGATGACACAGTTTTCTCTGCCTCTGAGTTCTTTAACCTCGGCAGTGGATGGGTCGACGCTTGGATGAAGGAAATCGGCCCGGTCATTGAGGACCTGACTGCGCTTGGGGAACTCGTCACCTCGGTGAGCAAAGAAATGGGAACCCCCGACGCAATGCGAGGCCAAGAAGAGATCCTCCGTTGGATCGTTGATCAGCAGGCACTCATCGTCCAGCTCAAGGACCAAATCGGTCAGGGCGCGGTTACCCCCGTGAACGCTTTGGAAACACTTGATCGTATTGCGAATGAAACTCGAAATTGGGTCAAAGGTGTCGTCGTGGCATCGCTCAAAGCTGATACCACCAAACTCGGGCAAGAACGCTACGAGAAATGGGAAACGATGCAGGACGAATCCGATGGCGCCGCAACGGTCGGTTACAAGGGCTCGTATCGCCTGAATGGCACCCTTCATACCTATGATCCTTCCTCAACCATTCGCCTGAATACCCAGAGCGCGGGGGTGAGTGCGGACACTCTGAAATCCATAGCTTTTGGAAGCTACCGCATGCCCGGATGGGAATCGGATACGTATATTTACCAGTCGATGTGGTACCAACAGCACACCTACAACACGGCTCACACCTGGACGCACAGCAGTGATTCCAGTGATGGAAGCTATGGAAGTTCAGGCGGAGGCTTCTCCGGTTCGGGCTCGTCCTCGTCCTTCTGAACGCGCCGCCCAAACATTGCCCATTTCACGCTCAGCGAATGGTCTGAGCGTGGCAATCATGGGGGAGGACATGGCATAATGTCATGTCGGCTTCCGCTTCACCGCTTCGTCCCGCTGATTTTCAGTGGAAGGTGACTCATCGCCAGATGCGATGGGCACTGCGATTCGGACCCGGGGCACCAAACGATCCAGGAGATATATCCATGAAGAAGGGCATTCACCCCGAATACGTGGACACCGTCGTGACCTGCACGTGCGGTAACACGTTCCACACCCGTTCCACCCTCACCTCCGGTGAGATGCGCGTGGACGTGTGCTCGGCTTGCCACCCGTTCTACACCGGCAAGCAGAAGATTCTTGACACCGGCGGCCGTGTCGCCCGTTTCGAGGCGCGTTACGGAAAGCGCGTGCGCCCCTCCAAGTGAGCTCGCAGTCGGCGCCGGCGACACGATGTCGTCGGCGCCGACGTGTGTCAACAGCTACCCTTGAATCAGGTCTAGGGAAGGATCAGTCATGAGTGCTCTCGGAGAAGAATTCTCCGCATTAGATGCGTTGCTCGAGGAATATACAGAGCTTGAAACGCGAATGTCTGATCCTGAAGTCCTTTCCTCCCCATCACTGCTCAAGCAGGTTTCCCGCCGCTACGCTGAACTTTCTCGCATTAAAGCAGCAGCCGATCAGCTCAGCCATGCGCAAGATGATCTTCAAGCAGCACAAGAACTCGCTGAAGATGATCCTTCTTTCGCGGAGGAAATCCCCGCGCTCGAAGAGGAAGAAAAGTCTGCGCACGAACATCTCCTCTCGATTCTTGCTCCACGAGATCCCGATGATGCCTGCGACGTGATCTTGGAAATCAAGGCTGGCGAAGGTGGCGAAGAATCTGCGCTTTTTGCCGCTGACCTTGCCAGAATGTATCTGCGCTATGCGGATTCGAAGGGCTGGAAGGCAAGCGAGCTATCTGCCACCTACACCGAATTGGGTGGGTATAAGGAAATTACACTTGCCCTGCGAGCAAGCGGTAACCCCACTCCCGATGAAGGCGTGTGGGCACACCTGAAGTACGAAGGGGGAGTGCACCGAGTCCAGCGCGTTCCCGTAACCGAATCACAGGGACGCGTCCATACCAGCGCTGCCGGTGTCTTCGTCATGCCCGAACTTGAAGTCGATGACGAAATTGTTATCGACCCCAATGACTTGCGAATCGATGTCTACCGTTCATCGGGCCCCGGCGGTCAGTCGGTGAACACAACCGATTCCGCGGTGCGTATCACCCACCTTCCTTCGGGAATCGTCGTCTCCATGCAGAACGAGAAATCGCAGCTGCAAAATAAAGAAGCAGCACTGCGTGTTCTTGCCTCGCGATTGGCTGCTGAAGCCAAAGCCAAGCGTGAAGCTGAAGCCTCTGCGCAGCGTCTTTCCCAGGTGCGCACCGTCGACCGATCCGAACGCGTCCGTACCTACAATTTCCCGGAGAACCGCATCGCCGACCACCGTAGTGGTTTTAAGGCCTACAACCTTGATCAGGTTCTCGATGGCGCGCTTGATCCCGTGATTGCTTCTCTCCAAAGCGCAGACGAGGCCGAGCGCCTCGCATCTGCAGATGCACATGTATGAGTACTCAATCTGAGCTTCTCACTTGGGGGAGCGCTCAGCTTAAGGAGCTCTCAACTGACAGTGGGGGAGCTTCACCTGCAGCCGAGGCCCGCTACCTTCTCGCGTGGGCACTGGGCGTGGATTCTCTCCTTCGCGCACCCCTTGAGGTCCCTCCCATCGCCGAGGCCAGCTACCGCACTGCCGTCATGAAGCGAGCGCGCCGTATCCCTCGTTCCCATGTCACTGGCCAGATGTATTTTCGAGGACTCGAGCTTGACGCGGGCGAGGGGGTCTTCACCGTTCGCCCCGAAACAGAAATGCTCATTGAACACGTTCTGGAGCTGATTTCGAAGGAAGGGATTCCAGCGGGGGAATGGGTTGATCTGTGCAGCGGATCGGCGGCAATTGCGCTTTCTTTGAGCCTCGAGGGAAAACATCACGTGACTGCAGTTGAAGTGGATCCCTCCGCGTTGTCCTACGCGCAGCGCAATGTTGCCGCGCACGCCCACGCCAGCGTCGGCCTCGTCAATGGGGACGCAACCCAAGCCTCGACGCTCAAGGAACTGGGCGGGAAAGTTGCGCTTCTCGTCACGAATCCCCCGTACGTTCCGCCCTACGAGGCACCGACTCAGCCTGAAGCGCAGCGTGACCCGGCCGTGGCGCTCTATGGGGGAGGGGACGATGGTACACAGATCCCCAAGCTACTGATTGACCGTTGCCGTGATTTGCTGGTGAAAGACGGCCTTTTAGCCATGGAGCACTCGGCGTCGCAAGCCCAGACCTTGAGGGAATATGCGCGTGAGTGCGGCTTCACTCAGGTCCGAACCCTCAGTGATTTAGCTGGCGTCCCACGCTTTTTGTTCGCTCGATATACCGAAGGAGAGTAGAAAACGGTGGAGCATATCCTTGATTGTCGCATGGGATGGGATCCGGCTGATCTCGCCTTTGTGAGTTCGCGAATTGCCAACGGAGACCTTGTTGTTCTCCCTACAGATACCGTCTACGGGATCGGAGTGCGTGCGGATAACCATGACTCAGTTCGCGCGCTGCTTGCCGCGAAAGGTCGGAATGAAACCATGCCCCCGCCGGTGCTGCTCGCCTCTGTCGAGCAGGCATACGAGGTCTCGACTGATTTGAGCGCAGACGCTATTCGGCTCATGGAAACATTTTGGCCGGGGGCACTGACCGTGATCGTTCAAGCCAATCCGAGTGTTGACTGGGATCTGGGACAAACCGGTGGAACTGTTGCTTTGCGCATGCCCGCTCACGAGGCCGTGTGCGAGCTCTTGAGTAGTGTCGGTCCTATGGCAGTTACTTCCGCGAACCTCACGGGGCAGCCTCCCGCGACCAATGTGGAAGAAGCACGTGGATATTTCAGTGGCACTGTAGACTGTTACGTGGATTCAGGGCCGACCAAGAGTGGTGTTCCCTCAACAATCATCGATTGTGCGCATGGGGATGCGACACTGCTGCGCGAAGGCGCATGGGCCCTCAAAGATATTGCTACTGTGCTGGGATACCAGCCCGGAACGCGCTGAGGGAGGAGACATCGACGCCGTGAAGGTCTATGTCCTGCTGATGGTTGTCGCGGCCGCATTGACGGTCCTGTTGACTCCACTCGTGCGCTGGGCATGCCTGAAATGGGGGATCGTCCCTAAACTGCGAAGCCGCGATATCCAGGCTGCGCCGATTCCTCGCCTTGGAGGCATTGCGATCACCATTGCTTTGGTCATCACAATGCTTATTAGCGCGCGCATTCCCTACATGGCACCGCTTTTTGAAACGAACGCGGCATGGGCCGTTGTCGGCGGGGCATGTGCGATGTGCGCCCTTGGCGTCGTCGACGATGTCGTAGAACTTGACTGGATGACGAAGCTGTCGGGGCAGATTCTCATTGCGGGATCGATGGCTTTCAACGGTGTCCAAATGGTCAGTTTCCCCATTTTTGGTCTGACGATTGGATCCTCGCGTCTGTCACTGATGCTCACTGTTCTTCTGATCGTCGGCATCATGAATGCGGTGAACTTTATTGACGGCTTGGACGGTCTTGCCGCGGGAATCGTTGGCATTGGAGCTGCTGCATTTTTCGTCTATTCCTACGTGCTCACCCGCATCATGGGAGCTGCCTCCTATGCGACCACCGCTTCATTGGCGGTCATCACTTTGGTGGGAGTCTGCCTGGGGTTCCTCTGGTTTAATTACCATCCCTCGTCGATCATGATGGGCGGCGGCTCAGAAACAATGGGTCTTGTGCTTGCTTCCGCTGGCATCATCGTCACGGGCCAGGTTGACCCCTCGCTTCTGGGCAGTCAGCAACTCATCGTCTCCTTGCTTCCATTGCTATTGCCGATCTCCGTCATCCTCGTACCCATCGGCGACCTCGTCGTGACCAGTGTTCGACGAATGCTCCGAGGAAAGAGCCCCTTCCACGCAGACCGTTCCCACTTTCATGACCGATTGCTTGAACGAGGCCACTCGCACCGCGGCGTTGTGGCAATTTTGTGGATGTGGACGGCTTTGGTTGCTTTCCCTCCCGTTGCTCTCTTGACGTATGACTGGAGGGTCGTCGCATTGTGTACCCTCCCTGCGCTTTTCATCGGAATGCGTTTCACCGCATCGGAGTTCCCGACCTATTCCCTGTTATTTGGCCGCGGGCCTCGGCGCAGACGAGAAAGAAGGAAGACACAATGACTGACTTATTGCAGGCTCGAAGCGAAGAGCTTCTTCAAGCTGTTCGACGCTTGGGGTTCCTCATCCTCATCGGTGCTGGTGTTGCTCTGGGTTGGGCCCTGTACGCGGGGTGGGGACGCATGAGCCTTCTTCTTTCTGGCTGCATGATCGTTCTTGGTGCGGTCACAACAACCTGCGTTCGCAACATGATCTGTGCCGACTCTCTCAATCGTTCCGCATGGGTTTGGGCTCATATGGGAGGGACTTTTCTTGTCCTCATTATTGGGCTATTCCTGAGCAAAGCCTGGGGTGTCTCGGCGATCGTCGTTGGACTTGTTCTCATTTGCGAGCATTTCCTCGTGTTCATCTTCCTTGGCGTTACTTTTTCGCGCATTATGCGTGGGGACTCTCGAACTGAGAGCACTTCGCATAACGAGGAAAGAGACTGAGGGATCTTTCAGAGGACAATCTCTGGACGTATAACTTCATCAATGCAACTAGCTGGGCTACACTAGACCGGGTTGACCCTAGTGAGGAAGTGAAACACGTGGAAGCGACAGTTCTCGGCGAAGAGAAAACCGCGCAGCGCCGTTTGGTCATGCCCCTGTGGTACATGGTTTTAATCGGTGTTGTTGCTCTCATCGTTGTTCTGACCTTCGTGCCTGCGGTAACGCAGGCACCTCACGCTCCCGGTATCCATGATTTCTTCCCCGATGCATTTTTCGGTGAGGGTACGCTCTTCCAGTTCAACCGGCTGACACTGGTGCGCGTGGTCGCTGGAATTACACTGTGCTTGGTTTTCTGGCTCGGTGCGCGCAGCGTCAAGCTCATGCCGGGGCGGGGACAGGTTCTCCTCGAAATGGCAGCCGAGTTTGTTCGCAATGGTATTTCCGTCGCGATGCTGGGTGAAGGACGAGGTCGTCGTTGGGCTGCCTTTATCGGTGTTGTTTTCTTCGGTGTTCTTTTTATGAATATCCAGGGAATTATCCCCGGAATGAACATTGCCGCATCCTCCGTAATGGCTGTGCCGATTGTTTTCGCCGTCATCGCCTACGTCTCATTCGTGGGCGCCGGAATTAAACAGTACGGCTTCTTTCATTTCTTCAAGTCGCAGCTTTTCCCCAAGGGATTGCCCTGGCCGATCTACTTCCTCATCACCCCCATCGAGTTCTTCTCGACTTTTATTGTTCGTCCCGCAACCTTGGCTATTCGTCTTCTGTGCAACATGATTTCAGGGCACCTGCTTCTTGCGCTGACCTATTTTGGAACGTCGAATCTTCTCATCGCTGCCGGTATGAAACAGACTGGTGCCCTCTTAACCGGAGCTGGCGCGGTTGCGGCGACGCTCTTTGAAATTTTCGTCGCTGTCTTGCAGGCGTACATTTTCGCGATGCTGACAGCGGTCTACATCAAGCTTTCAGTCGAAGAACACTAAAGGCTTCTTGCGCCTTCGACTGATTCACCAAAGGAAAAGGAAAGAAAAATGACCGGATCCCTTGCCTACATCGGCTACGGCCTGGCTGCGATTGGCCCTGGTATTGGTATTGGCCTCCTCGTGGGAAAGACCCAGGAAGCAACCGCACGCCAGCCTGAGATCGCCGGTAGGCTCTTCACCAACATGATTATTGGTGCAGCACTTGCTGAGGCTCTTGGCCTGATCGGCTTCGTTCTGCCCTTCATCGTCTGATGTTCGCACAGCTTATTCCTATGTCCGAGGGATCGGTCGGAGGAATTGGCGTTGTTCTGCCGCCTCTTTATGAGATTTTCTGGTCAGCGCTGATTCTTCTGATCATCCTCTTGGTCGTTGGTCTGTATGCGTTGCCGCGGATCTACTCCATGATCGACCAGCGGCGCGACGCCATTCAGGAAGGCCTCGATAACGCTGAGAAAGCTCGTGAAGATCTCTCTCTTGCTTCGCGTAAGAAAGACGAGATGCTTCGCGATGCTCAGGCTGAGGCTCACCAGATCCGTGAAGATGCACGTGCTCAGGCCCAACAGATCGTGGCACAGGCACGTCTTGATGCGCAGGTAGAGGCTCAGCGCGTGCAAGATGCCGCTCAGCGCCAGATTCTTGCCGAACGTCAGGCTGCTCAAATTTCGCTTCGTAGTGACGTGGGTCTTCTTGCAAGTGAGCTTGCTGAAAAGCTGGTGGGCGAGCATCTGGAGAACACCGATCTCACGGCGCGTGTGGTCGATCGTTTCCTTGATGAGCTTGAGGCTGAAGAGACTCCCGTTGGCGGTGTGAACTGATGACTCCTGAGCAGTTACGCGAACGCCTGACGCAGGTGAATGGTGACCGCATGGCGCTTGCGGAAGATCTATTTGGTGTTGCGGATTTTCTTCGCACACACTCTTCCGTTCAGCGCGCCCTGACCGATCCCGCGCGGAGCCAGACCGACAAAGACTCTCTTATTGACCGTCTTTTCGGCCCTGTCGTGGGTGAAGTTTCGCTTCAGTGTCTGCATGACCTGGGGCAGGGACACTGGTCTCGTCCGCGTGACATTGTGCTGAAGATTGAAGATGCGGGTTGCGATGCAGTCCTGCTCAATGCTCAGCTTGACGGGGTCCTTGAAGAGACGGAAGCACAATTGGTTGCAATTGCTGTTTTCCTCCAGTCTCATCGCGATCTGCGAAACGAGCTGTCTAATTTGTCGGCTCTGTCGCCCAAGGGACGTGCTGACTTGGCGCAGCGGGTTTTCGGCGGCGTAGTGAACCGTCCAACTATGCGCCTTCTGCGCCGCAGCGTTGGGCGAGCCTCTCACGGCCACCTCTTGGAGAAGCTACGAGGCCTCGCTGCCCGCGCTGCGGAGCTATCAGGTCGGCGCTTCGTTTTCGTTGAATCGGCTCAAGAGCTACGCGACGATCAGAAGAATCGTCTTGAAAAGATTCTCGAGAAGAAACTGGGAAGCCCGGTCTCTGCAACCTACACTTTGCGTCCGGATCTGCTCGGCGGCCTCGTCGTCCGAATGGGGACAGAGCGCGTCGACGCATCACTGGCCACGCGGGTCGGTGCTTTGAAACGTTCGATCGTCGGTTAGCCCGATGTGTTCGAGGAATAGATAGAAGGAAAACTCAATGGCTGATCTGTCCATTAGCCCCGAGGAAGTACGGGCGGCGCTCGACTCTTTCGTGGAATCGTACCAACCCGCACAGGTCGTGACCGACGAGGTCGGACACGTTACAGAAACTGCTGACGGCATTGCTCGCGTTGAAGGCCTTCCGGGCACCATGGCGAACGAGCTTCTACGTTTCGAAGACGGAACGCTGGGCTTGGCAATGAACCTTGAACAGCGCGAGATCGGTACCGTTATTCTCGGCGACTTCTCCTCGATTGAAGAGGGTCAACCCGTTTACCGCACTGGTGAGGTTCTCTCAGTTCCCGTCGGCGATGGTTACTTGGGTCGTACGGTGGACCCGCTCGGACGCCCGATCGACGGCCTCGGTGAGATTACCGACATGGAAGGGCGCCGCGCGCTGGAGCTTCAGGCTCCTGGTGTCATGATGCGTAAGTCAGTCCATGAGCCGCTGCAGACTGGCCTGAAGGCTATCGACTCGATGATTCCGATCGGTCGTGGTCAGCGCCAGCTCATCATTGGTGACCGTCAAACGGGTAAGACTGCTATCGCCTTGGACACGATCATCAACCAACGCGATAACTGGCTTTCCGGCGATGTCAACAAGCAGGTTCGATGCATCTATGTCGCCATCGGCCAAAAGGGTTCGACGATCGCTTCGGTGCGTTCGACTCTGGAAGACGCCGGCGCGATGGAATACACGACGATCGTTGCCTCTCCGGCCTCGGATCCTGCGGGCTACAAGTACATGGCTCCCTACACGGGTTCTGCTATTGGCCAGCACTGGATGTACCAGGGCAAGCACGTTCTCATCGTCTTCGATGACCTTTCTAAGCAGGCCGAGGCCTACCGTGCGGTGTCCTTGCTTCTGCGTCGTCCACCGGGGCGTGAAGCCTACCCCGGTGACGTCTTCTACTTGCACTCACGCCTTCTGGAGCGTTGCGCAAAGCTTTCCGATGACCTCGGCGGAGGATCGATGACCGGCTTGCCGATCATCGAAACCAAGGCGAACGACGTTTCGGCTTACATTCCGACCAACGTTATTTCAATTACCGATGGCCAGATCTTCCTGCAGTCCGACCTCTTCAACTCGAACCAGCGTCCTGCTGTGGACGTCGGTATTTCGGTTTCGCGCGTTGGCGGCGCTGCGCAGATTAAGGCCATGAAGAAGGTCGCGGGTACCTTGAAGCTGACCCTTGCGCAGTACCGCTCGATGGCGGCATTCGCAATGTTTGCTTCGGACCTCGATGCTGCAACTCGTCGTCAGCTCACGCGTGGTGAGCGTCTGATGGAGCTCCTCAAGCAGCCCCAGAACTCGCCCTACGTCGTTCAAGACCAGGTTGCGTCAATTTGGGCAGGAACTAACGGATTCCTTGACGACCTAGAGGTCAGCGAGGTGCTTTCTTTCGAAAGCGGATTGCTGGACTACCTGCACTCGAATTCCTCGGTTCTCGATGAGATCGCCACAACCGGTGAACTCACGAAGGAGAACGAAGAAAAGCTTCGCTCGTGCGTGGAAGCCTTCCACAGCCAGTGGGTGAGTGCTCGTAAGGGAACAAGCAACCTTGACGATGGCGAAGTTCAGGCTGAGCGTTCCCAAGAGCAGATCGTCCGTTCTCGTCCTGCAGCCTCCGAGGCCTGATAATGGGTGGACAACAAAGGATCTATAAACAGCGGATTGCTTCAACGCAGACGCTGGCTAAGGTCTTTCGTGCGATGGAAATGATTGCAGCCTCGCGTATCGGTGCTGCCCGTCGTGCGGCCACCGAATTGGGGCCCTATGAAAAGGCCCTAACGCAGGCGGTTGCCGCCGTTGCCATCCACACGGATCTTGAGCACCCATTGACCCGGGAACGCCACGACACGCGGCGCGTTGCGGTCTTGGTTGTGGCCTCTGACCGAGGAATGGCGGGAGCCTATTCGGCGACGATTCTTCGCGAGGCCGAAAGGCTTATCGAACGTTTGGAAGAAGAGGGGAAGATCCCCGTTCTCTACACCTACGGTCGTCGTGCGCAGGCGTACTTCCGTTTCCGCGGAGTACAGATCGAAGACTCGTGGGAAGGCGAATCGGATTCCCCCTCTCAGGAAGTCAGCAACCAGATCGCTCGTGAACTTCTTGAGCGCTTCACCGATCCGCATCACCTCACCGGTGTGTGTGAAGTTCACTTGGTCTACACGCAATTCAAATCGATGATGAGCCAGGTGCCTGAAGTTCGACGCATGATTCCGCTTTCCGTTGTCGATGCTCCTGAAGGAGATAGCGAACGAGAGCAAGAACGCGGCACTCACGAGGAAAACACTGCTATTTTCCCCGAGTACGAATTCATTCCTTCACCTGAAGCTGTTCTTGACACGCTGCTGCCACTTTACGTGTCCAGCAGAATTCGTAATGTTCTCTTGCAGGCTGCGGCTTCAGAACTGGCTTCGCGCCAACGCGCAATGCACACGGCAACTGATAACGCGGAAGAACTGATTACGAAATACACGCGTCTGGCGAATTCGGCCCGCCAGGCGGAGATCACTCAAGAGATCACGGAAATCGTGGGCGGTGCCGACGCATTGGTCCAGGGCTGAGGCCCGTGCACATGGAGAATACACAAATGACTACAACTTCAACTGGACAGGGACGGGTTGCTCGCGTTGTCGGCCCCGTTGTCGATGTCGAATTCCCGCCGGATGCGATTCCTCCGCTGTACAACGCTTTGCACGTTGATGTGAACTTAACGGGGCAAGGCGAGGGAGAAAGCAGCCAGACCATCACCCTTGAGGTTGCGCAGCACCTGGGTGACAACCTCGTGCGTGCGATCTCCCTGAAGCCGACCGACGGCATGGTTCGCGGTGCAATCGTCACCGATACCGGCGCGCCGATTTCGGTACCGGTTGGCGATATCACCAAGGGACACGTCTTCAATGTGACCGGCGACGTTTTGAACCTTAAGCCCGGAGAACAGCTTGAGATCACCGAGCGTTGGCCCATTCACCGTCAGCCGCCGGCCTTCGACCAGCTCGAAGCTCGTACCAAGATGTTCGAGACTGGCATCAAGGTCATCGACCTCTTGACCCCCTACGTTCAGGGCGGCAAGATCGGCCTCTTCGGTGGCGCAGGCGTGGGCAAGACCGTTCTGATTCAGGAAATGATTCAGCGCGTTGCCCAGAACCACGGTGGTGTGTCAGTCTTCGCGGGCGTTGGCGAACGTACGCGTGAAGGAAATGACCTCATTCACGAGATGGAAGAGGCGGGAGTCTTCGATAAGACTGCACTGGTCT
Source organism: Actinomyces sp. Marseille-QA0893 (assembly GCF_976954355.1). Taxonomy (NCBI): domain Bacteria; kingdom Bacillati; phylum Actinomycetota; class Actinomycetes; order Actinomycetales; family Actinomycetaceae; genus Actinomyces; species Actinomyces sp. Marseille-QA0893. The sequence continues at coordinate 89,696 of NZ_CDRJSY010000001.1, read as the reverse complement.
TCGGACAGATGGATGAGCCCCCGGGCACGCGTTTGCGTATCGCACTGACCGGTCTGACCATGGCTGAGTACTTCCGCGATGTCCAGCATCAGGACGTGCTGTTGTTCATCGACAACATTTTCCGTTTCACCCAGGCCGGTTCTGAGGTATCGACGCTGCTGGGCCGTATGCCCTCCGCTGTCGGTTACCAGCCGAACTTGGCTGATGAAATGGGTCAGCTCCAAGAACGTATCACCTCGGCAGGTGGCCACTCCATCACCTCGCTTCAGGCAATTTACGTCCCCGCTGATGACTACACGGACCCTGCTCCGGCAACGACATTCGCGCACTTGGATGCAACAACGGAACTTTCGCGTGAAATTGCTTCCCGCGGTATTTACCCGGCTGTTGATCCTTTGGCTTCGACTTCTCGAATCCTTGACCCCGCGCTGGTTGGCCGTGAGCACTATGACACGGCAACTCACGTGAAGGCGATTTTGCAGAAGAACAAGGAACTCCAAGACACTATTGCGATCTTGGGCGTCGATGAATTGTCTGAAGAAGACAAGGTGACCGTTGCACGTGCACGTCGCATCGAACAGTTCCTCTCTCAAAACACCTACATGGCTGAGAAGTTCACCGGTGTTGAAGGCTCGACAGTTCCGTTGTCTGAGACGATCGAAGCTTTCAAGCGCATCGCCGAGGGCTACTACGATCAGGTGCCCGAGCAGGCCTTCTACAACATTGGTGGCATCGACGATCTGGAACGTCGTTGGCACGAAATCGAGAAGGACAACTGACGTGCCTGCCACTGAACAGCTGCAGGTAGAGGTCGTCTCACACGAAGGTAGGTTGTGGCACGGGAGCGCTTCCCACGTGAGTTTTCCTGCAACAGATGGCTCAATTGGTGTGCTTCCCGGCAGACAACCACTGCTCGCTGGCCTCGTTTCGGGCCGCGTAAGCGTGACGACTGAAGACGGCATTGTCAACTTCGACATCGATCAGGGTCTGGCATCGGTAGATTCCGACTTTATTACGATTGTCGTGGAACACGCCTCCCAGATGTAGATGAGTGGTGTGCGGGCGTTAAACTGTCCGCACACCCTCATTTTTGTCAGGAGGTTTTCATGATTTTCGTTATTTACGCAATCGTGGTCCTCCTCCTTACCCTTTTTGCCCTCTGGGGCTACGTTAACGTGCGCGCTCGTCGCCTCGACCAGCAAGTCGGCGCCTTCCGCGCATGGGCACGTCTCGATTCGCATTCGGGCTGGATGTCAGGCATTGGCCAATATCAGGGCGATCGTTTGTGCTGGTATCGCCTCATTGCGCTTTCGATGAAGCCTCATGTTGTTCTCCCCAGGCACGGCTTTGAAGTTTCCCTTCCCCTGCAGCGCTCGACCGATGGCTCCATGGTCGAGGTTCGACTGACTTCAGGGGATGTTTTTTTGGATATTGCAGTCGAACCTTTGACCTACAACGGTCTTGTGTCCTGGTGTGAGTCTGAACCGCCCGCAATTCAAAGTTAAGTTGTACTCGAAGTCCTGAAAGGCGGGCTTGTGCGCGTCCTTATTGCCTCTTGCACAGTTGATTACTCTGGTCGTCTCAGTGCGCACCTCGATCGTGCGGTCCGCTTGATTATGCACAAGGCGGATGGTTCGGTCCTCATCCATTCTGATGGCGGATCATATAAACCCCTGAACTGGATGAACGCGCCTTGTACTGTCACTACTGAAACCCCTGAAGAAGGCGAAGAGCTCGACGGCGTCACGCAGATTTGGCAAGTACAAGCCGATAAAACAGATGACCGTCTTGTCATCCGAATTCACGAAATCATTAGCGATGTGAGCGAGGAATTCGGCGTCGACCCGGGCCTGGTCAAAGACGGGGTTGAAACACACCTTCAGGAACTCCTCGCCGAACAGGTTCCTCAGATCCTAGGGGAGGGGTGGGAACTTGTTCGCCGCGAGTACCCCACACCGGTCGGCCCCGTTGACCTCTTAGTGCGAGACCCGCAAGGACTCCCAGTCGCGATCGAGGTGAAGAGGCGCGGTGGAATGGATGGCGTTGATCAACTCACGCGTTACCTCTCTCTTTTGGGACGCGATCCACTTCTTGACGGGATTCGCGGCATCTTCGCAGCTCAAGAAATCACCAAACAGGCCCGTACGCTTGCTGAGGACCGTGGGATTGACTGCTTGATCCTGGATTACGACGCGATGCGTGGTTTTGACGATCCTGACTCGCGTTTGTTCTAGACCCGCGATGGACGCATCTACCCAGCGAAGCCTCGCACGCATCATCAGCCACGGCCTCGTCACATCCACCGCTGCCGAGGACCCTCACGATGCTGTACGCACGCTTCTTGCTCTCCAGGCACAGCAACCATCCTCAGTTCCTTGGGCGATCAATCTTCGCCTTCGTCTGCCTTCGATTGCACAGATTGATCAGGCTTTCGAAAACTGCCAGCTTGTGCGCTCGTGGCCCATGCGTGGCACTATTCACGTCACCTGCGGCGAGGACCATCATTGGCTCCGCTTGCTGCTGCGGCATCGATATAACGGATGGCTACGCTCTTTTGAAGAAGAAGGATTGACGCGAGGCCTCCTCAACGAAGCGGCACAGATCGCATGTAAGCAGATTCGCGACTTCGGGCCGCAAAGTCGAGAAGAGCTCTGCAAAGCCTGGGAGGACGCCGGGATCCGGACAGGGACGGGACCGCAGCGCGAGGCTGCGCGTCGAGCAGGGGAGAAGGGGATCTTCCTTGATCGCCGGCACCTCTTCTTGGACCTGCATATTTCTGGCTATCTTGCTGCAGGCCCGAGGCGGGGAAATTCTTTCCTTTTTATTGACGCGGGCACGCTAGCGCCTGCGGAGGGCGTGGCTCAGGGAGAAAGAGATTACGAGGCCGCGCTGGTCAACCTTGCGCGCCGTTACGCCTGGGGACACGGGCCAGTGAGCGCTGAAGACCTTGTCCGTTGGGCGGGTATCCCCAAGCGCGAGGCCGCTCGAGCTTTAGACGGCGCTGCACAGGAAAAGCGCGGGCACAACTTTCCGATTATCCACACGCAGATGGGGTACCACCGTGCCGATCTTGACGCACTTCTGCGCGCTCATAGTGAGGAAGCACGTTCGCTCATTTCATGCCCGTCTTTTGATGAGATTCATGTTGGTTATGCAGACCGTTCGTGTCTAGCTGACGCTCAAGCAGAACACGCAATTTGCCCAACAAAGAACGGAATGTTTCGCCCTTTCATCATTGAAAACGGCCGTGTCATTGCGGTGAAAGACCCACGCGCGGGTTATCAATTTGTCGATTCTTATGAAGGCGCGCTGTCCTTAGCATCTCTTGAACAAGCGGAGGCAATTGCTCAGGTGATGAGCGGAAATTGACTGCGAAAGCGCTGGCCAGTGTGACAAAATAGAGCTATGGATCAACAAATTATGCGAGGCCGCGTAATCCTGAAGGACTCCATCATTGACGATGGTGTTATTGAGATCGAAGGCCAATTCATTACCCGTGTATGTGCCGCTACAGAATATGAAGGAGATCTTCCTGCTCCCAGTGATTCAACCTTCCTTCCCGGGCTGGTTGATGTTCACTGCCACGGCGGCGGGGGAGAGTCTTTCCCCAATGCAACAACTGGCGAAGCGGCAATGGTTGCTGTCATGGAGCATCGTCGCCATGGTACGACCAGCCTGGTTGCTTCATGTGTGACCGCCGATGCCGATACTCTGAAAGCCCGTGCACGCACTCTTGCTTCTTTGGCGAAGCAGGGGGAACTTGCCGGAATCCACTTCGAGGGTCCTTTCGTTTCACACGCACGCTGCGGAGCGCAAGATCCCACCTATATCGTCGATCCCGATCCCGACCTCACTCGAGAATTGATCGAGCTGTGCGAGGGCTATGCCCTCTCCATGACACTTGCCCCCGAAAAGCCTCGTGCATACGGTGAAGGCTCGGTCGCGGAAGCCCTGATCGACGGGGGAGCGCTTCCCTCATGGGGACACACGGATTCGACTTCTGTATATGCTCGCGAGGCATTGGAATATTCGCGTGCACGTTTTGCCCAGTCCAACACCAGCCGTGGCCCGCGCGCGACCATTACCCACCTCTTCAATGGGATGCGCCCGCTTCACCACCGTGACACGGGGCCGATCGCAGAGTTCCTCTCCGATGCCGCACGCGGCGGCGCTGTTGCTGAACTCATCTGCGACAACGTCCATGTCGATCCGCTTCTGGTTCGTGACGTTTACGAGTTGGTGGGCCGCGACCACGTCGTTTTTATTACGGATGCGATGGCAGCTGCCGGCATGCCCGATGGTGCTTACACCCTCGGTCCTCAAGACGTTGTGGTTCGTGATGGCATTGCCCGTCTCGCTCAAGGAGAATCCATTGCAGGTGGAACTGCACACCTGCTGGATTGTGTGCGTGTTGCTTCCACTCTTGGTGGGATTCCGCTGGTGGATGCTGTCTACATGGCCTCGGTACAGGGCGCAACCATCCTGGGTGATGATCGCATTGGCTGCCTTGAGGCCGGTAAGTTCGCCGATGTGGTCGAGGTTGATTCTGCTCTTAATGTGCGTCGGGTTTTGCGCCGTGGCACAGTAGTGGAGTGAGAGGAAAGCGATCTCGTAAGCGTCCCTGGGGCGAGAGCAGGCCACTTCAGGTCTCTGCTCTCGCCTCGATGGCGCACAGCGAAATTGGGCCCGATGGCGATTACTATCAGGTCCAGTATCTTCGGACATCCTCCAAAACCTACACATGTCCCGCGTGTTTGCAGCCTGTCACGGTGGGGAGTGCACATGTCGTCGCCTGGCCTGAAGAACGTGCTTACGGTTTAGAACAGGGTGTTCGCGCTCGGCGACACTGGCACCTTAACTGTTGGAAACGTGGTCTTCGACCGGCATAATGGGCGTGATCGGCTACGTGCACGTGGCGTGAGACACCTCCAGTATGCACTCGTGTTGTTTGCCCGTAGAGTTACAACTAGAGGTTGACAGTATCCCATTACTAGGAGAGTCCGAGTGGATCAGCTCAAGAGATTTCCAGGAGCAGTTGCTGCATGTGCAGTTGCGGTGATTGCAGCGATCGTTGCCGTGCTGGCTTTGACTATTTGGAAGCCTGCGCAGCAAATCAGTGCCACCGTTTCACCCGAGCAGCCGGTTGTTATCACCCGAGAGGGGCTTTTCCAACTTGAGGGCGGCGAAGTCACGGTTACCGCTTCCTCGGCATCTGGGCAACAAGTCACGATGGCATTGGGTACGTCTTCTGATGTCCGAGGCTGGGTTTCAGATCTGTCCTACGCTGAAATCACCGGTATTTCCGCCAACCGCAGCAATCTTTTGACCCAGGGACATGATGCGCAAGTAAGCGCTTCTCCCACGCCGACGCCTTCGCCTTCCCCCTCGAGCGAGCAGCCTCAGAATCCGGAGGCATCCCCCCAGCCTTCGCCTTCCACGAGCGCAACGCCGAGTTTGTCGGCAGCTGGCGGAGATATGTGGCTTGACGAGGCCACCGCCGCCTCGAGTGCGACCATGACTCTTCGCGATGTCCCCGCAGGCCGCTCCCTTGTCATTACCTCGGATGGAAAGACCGCTTCCGACCTGACCGTCACCATGACGTGGAAGACCCCGCACAAGAACGTTTTGGCCATTGCTTCGGGGATCATTGCTCTGCTCTTCCTGCTGATCGCTGGTGCGCTGGTGGGATTCGCTCTTTGGCGCGAACGCCAACACTCAGATACGGATACTGACGAAGACGATCCTCAAGCTCCTTCGAAGGCGCTGTCTTTCTTTGAGGAAGAAGCTGCCGGAGAGCCGGAACCCCAAACGAGTGAAGATGATGGCCTCGTGGAAGAAGGACTTCCCTCCAGTGAGGATGAGGAGGCTTTTGAGGAAGAGGAAAACTCAGGCGATGAATACTCCTCTGAGGATCCAGCGGTTGTTGATGAAACTGAAGACAATACGCAGCCTGAAGAAGAACCACGGTTTGGTCGTCACGGGATTGTGAGCGAAGATGAACACGTTGATCCGCCCCAGCGTGAATCCACGGACACCGGCATTATCGACTTGTCGAGTATCCGACCCGGCGCTGTCCTGCCCTCTCGTCGTGCACTGCGTCAGGCACGCGAAAATGGCGAGAATCGCGTAGTCATTGGCGGACAGGAATTCGACACTGGACTGATTCCACAGGTTTCCAAGGACGAAGAAGGAACAGGCGAAGAAACTGCCGAGAAACGTCCGTGGGGTCAGATTATTGGTGGATGGATGTCCTCTAAGGAACGCGGAAAGAAGGAGCAGTGATATGAGCGCACGACGTTTTCTTCCTGTTTTTGTCATTCCCGCTTTCGTTCTGGCTGCCTGCAGCAGTGGGGACTTGGTTGCTCCCGAAACCACTGCTCAGGCCTCGGCCAGTGCACCAAACTTAGATTCTGCCCGCGTCGAGCGCATTCTCGATTCGATTCAAGACACGCTCAACACGGCGGATTCCAGTCGCGATCCTGCGCTTCTTCAAGCTCGTCTTGAAGGTGGCGCTCTGCGTATGCGCGCGGACCAATACGCCGCAGCAAAAGCCACAAATACTGAGGTCTCCAAACTCATCGTGAATGAAGGATCGGTTGCGGTCTCAAATTCGAATGATTGGCCTCGCGTCATTGTGAATGTTTCGAACCCGGATCAAACCTCGTTGCCGGTGATCGCTTTCGCAGTCCAAGAGGATGCACGCTCACAGTACAAACTTCTGGGGTGGGCGCGTGCGCTGGGCGGCGCACAGTTCCAGCTCGATAACATGGAGAAGGGTTCCGCACCTTTGAGCGCGGATGCTCAGGGCTACGTCAAGACCCCGAAGGAAGCGCTGCAGGGTTACGTTGATATGCTCAACTCCGGCAACGCTGGGAACGACCAGTATTCCGGTGATGACTTTGCTCGCCGTTACCTTCAAGACGCAAAGAGCCTGAATGATGCTGTGCAGGCAGCAGGAAACGTTCAAGCTCATGCTGAAGTCTCGGACGAGTTCCCCATCGTGGGTGTCCAGCTGGTTGATGGTTCGTCACTGGTCGTTGCTTCCTTCACCTATACTCAGACCTATCAGCGTACTGTTGCTCGCTCGACAATGCGTCTGGGAGGAACGACTGCAGCCCTTGCTGAGGGCGACGATGATACCGTTAAGGGGAAGGCAACAGCGACCTACGTTGCAACGGTCCTCTTGCACATCCCAAAGTCGGGTTCTGATTCACAGGTGATCAGCGTGGTGGGTGCCGAACGTGCGCTCGGCTCGGTCGTAAAGGACGATAACGCGGGCAACCCTGATCAACGTTAAGGGAGATTAATAGATATGAATAACGAGGCTCATAACCCTCAGCCTGCAGATTCTCACGGCGCCGTGGATCTGAGCGCCGCTACAGCGCGAGGTAACTCTTCGGGTGGAGTGCAGCCGGCAGCCCAGGGAAATCCTGCGATGCAGGCTCCGACGTCCCAGCAGGGGGCGGGCCTTGATATTCCTCTGGTCGATACCTGCGATGATTCGACTTTCGAGGCCGTCGCCGCGCGCTCGCAACAGGTGCCCGTGGTCATCGTGCTTTGGGCAGCTCAGTCATTGGAGTCCAAGCAGCTTCTGGCAACTTTGGAAGAACTTGCTCGGGACAAGATGGGCGCTTTCCAACTTGTGGAAATCGATGTCGCTCGTGCACCGCGCGTGGCGCAGGCCTTCCAGGTACAAGTTATTCCCACTGTTGTCGCTTTGGTCGGCGCCCGTCCGGTTCCTCTTTTCCAGGGAGTTGCTCCCAAGGAACAGGTCGCACCGGTTATCGAAGATCTTCTTCGTGCCGCCCAGCAAATGGGTGTGACCGGACGAGTTGCCGTGAGTGGAGAGGACGTCGCTAAGCCGATCCCCGAAGAACATCTCCCGGCTCTGGAAGCTGAAGAACGCGGTGACTTGGAAGGCGCGCGCGCAGCTTGGGACAAGATTATTGAATTGAATCCTCGTGACGAAGATGCAAAAGATCATCGTGCGCGTGTGAATCTTCGTTTGCGTGAAAGCTTGGCAAACGATGATCCCTCTGCCCGCGCCGATGCACTCTTTGCCGCAGGCCAGTACGCCGAGGCTTTTGAGGTCCTCTTGCAGCTCATGGAGGATGCTTCGGAAGAAGAAAAAGAAGACTACCGTGTGCGTCTCTTGGATCTTTTCCGCATCGCCGGGAACACTCCCGAAGTTAAGGCGGCTCGTCGTCGTCTCTCATCCCTGTTGATGATCTGATCAGACGGCAGCTCACTTTAGAGCACGTTAAAGGGAGTGGGTGCGGATCCCAGGATCCGCACCCACTCCCTTTTTCTAGTAGCTGTTACTTTTCAGGAGCGAGCCAGAGACCACCCAGAGGCGGAACTCGAAGTTCGACTGAGAAAGGACGTCCATTCCACGGGACTTCTTCGGCGACAAGGTCTCCGATGTTCACCACTCCAGACCCGCCGAAGGCAGGATCATCTGTGTTTACGACTTCGCGCCAGGTGCCGCCGTGTGGCAAACCAACGCGGTAGCCCTCGTGGGGGTTACCCGCAAAGTTCACGACGCAGACAAGCTCATCGTGAGCGCTGTGTCCGCCAGCGGCCTCGGACTTACGAATGTAGGAAATGAGGTTGTGATCGCCATCGGATGCGTCGATCCACTCAAATCCGGTGTAGGTATCGTTCCACAGTGCTGCGTGGGCGCTGTAGAGCTCGTTCAAACGCGAGACTAAGGCAGCCATCCCAGCGTGATCGGGGCGATCGTAGAGCCACCAATCAAGAGAATAGCTTTCGTTCCACTCTTGTTCCTGGGCGAATTCTTGTCCCATAAAGAGGAGCTGCTTGCCGGGGTGAGACCACTGGTAGGCATACAGTGCGCGCAGGCCCGCCATCTGTTGCCAATGATCGCCCGGCATCTTCGAGACAAGCGCGCCCTTACCGTGAACAACCTCATCATGAGACAGGGGCAAGACATAGTTCTCGGAGAAGGCGTAGACCAAGGAGAAGGTGAGCTCACCGTGGTGCCACCGGCGATTGACCGGATCTTCCGAGAGATAGCGCAGGGTGTCGTTCATCCACCCCATGTTCCACTTCATGCCAAAACCGAGGCCTCCGCCGGAAGTAGGAGCAGTCACTCCTGGCCAAGCGGTTGACTCTTCGGCAATCATGACGATGCCCGGGTGCAAGCGATATGCCGTTGCAGTTGCTTCTTGAAGGAAGGAGATCGCCTCGAGGTTTTCACGCCCACCATACTGGTTGGGGCGCCACTGACCGTCCTTGCGGGAGTAATCGAGGTAGAGCATCGATGCTACTGCGTCAACGCGTAGACCATCGATATGGAACTGGTCGAGCCAGTAGAGAGCATTGGCAACGAGGAAGTTACGAACTTCCGTGCGTCCAAAGTTAAAGACGTAGGTTCCCCAGTCGGGATGCTCCCCGCGGAGAGGATCCGGGTCTTCATAGAGGGGAGTGCCATCGAAGCGAGCCAGTGCCCAGTCGTCCTTGGGGAAGTGTGCGGGGACCCAGTCCAAGATCACGCCGATGCCTTCTTGGTGGAGACGATCAACCAGGTAACGGAAGTCGTCGGGGGTTCCGTAGCGTGAGGTTGGTGCGTAGTAGGAGGTCACCTGGTATCCCCAGGAACCTCCGAAGGGGTGCTCGGCAAGGGGCATAAACTCAACGTGCGTGAAGCCCATCTTCTTGACGTAGGGGATGAGTTCATCGGCAAGACCGCGGTATCCCAGATCTTGCTTCCACGAGCCCGCATGGACCTCATAAATAGACATTGGGCCTGAATGCGGATTCGTCTCTTCCCGCGCACGCAGCCATTCCTGGTCTTCCCATGTGTGGAATACATCGGTCACCACTGAAGCGGTTGCGGGAGGAATCTCGGTTGCTCGGGCCATCGGGTCGGCCTTTTGGAACCAATCACCCGAGGGGCCTTGGATTTCGAACTTGTAGCGAGCGCCTACGCCAACGCCGGGAACGAAGAGCTCCCACACTCCCGAGGCTCCCATAGAACGCATTGAGTGGGCGGTGCCATCCCAGAAGTTGAAGTCGCCGACGACGCGAACCGCGCGAGCATTGGGCGCCCACACTGCGAAGGCAACGCCGTCGACCGGTCCCATGACGCCGTCGAAATGGGTGATATGCGCTCCCAAGACGTCCCAGAGACGTTCGTGGCGTCCCTCGCCGATGAGATAGGTATCCATCTCTCCAAGAGTCGGGAGGAAGCGATACGGATCGTCAACGACTTGTGAGTGATCTCCGTAGGTGACACGCAGACGGTAGTCGGGGATATCGTCTGCCTCGAAAGCACACACCCAGACCCCAGAATGCTCATGGGTCGCGGGGAGCGTCCTATCGGGAGTAATCACCTCGACAGAATCTGCTAGGTGGTGAACACTACGAATGGTGACGACGCCGTCACTAAGGTGTGCTCCCAACACATCGTGAGGAAGAGCGTAGCGTCCTTCGGCTACTGCATCGAGGACGTCTGTGGCCACTGATGTTGCTTGAGGTTCCATGTGTTCATCATCTCATGTTCGAAGGTGATCGTGTAATTACTCGGTTTCGATGGCCATGACATGGCCGAGTCGATCCCAGGGAGACAGTCGGACCCAGTTGGTCGTTGACCAGGAGTAACGCTGTCCGTCGAGTTCATCAACAACCGTGAAGTTAGCTGATGAGGTTCCCAATGAAAGCCCGCTCAAATCAACGTGAACTTCACCCTCAACCGTATTTTCTGGATCGAGTGAAAGAACGACGATGACGGTGTCGGGCACTCCAGTAGGAGAAAAACGAGCGGGAACGTGCTTTGAGAAGCACAGAAGTCGGTCCGATGTCGTGGGATGAATACGTAAGTCGTGGAGCTGACGCAATGCGGGGTGGCGGTCACGCGCACTGTTGAGCAGCGTCAATAGAGCAGGAATTCCTGTCCCTTGGGCGAGTTTGGGATCACGAGGCCTGAACTCGTACTTTTCGTTGTCATTGGGTTCTTCAGCTCCGGGACGCTGGACGTTTTCAACCCATTCATAGCCCGAGTAGATTCCCCATGAGGGAGCTCCAAGGGCGGCAAGCATAGCGCGGATTGCAAAAATTGCCGTCCCGCCCGTCGTCATTTGAGGCGTGAGAATATCGTGGGTCGTCGGCCAGAACGTCGGGCGAATGAGGTGAGCCGTTTCATGGGAGAGCTCGGTGAGATACTCTTCGATTTCCTGCTTGTAGGTTCGCCACGCGAAGTAGGTGTAGGACTGGTCAAATCCGACAGCACCCAAGGTGCGCATCATCGCAGGACGGGTGAAGGCCTCGGCAAGGAAGATCACGTCCGGGTAGCGCGTGTGAAGCTCTTCCAAAAGCCGCAGCCAGAAGGGGACTGGTTTCGTGTGTGGGTTATCAACGCGGAAGATCTTGACGCCGTGAGAGATCCACAGTTCAAGCATGTCGCGGATAGCTGTGTAAATCCCCTCGGGATCTCGATCGAAATTCAGGGGATAAATGTCCTGATACTTCTTTGGGGGATTTTCGGCGTAGGCGATGGAGCCGTCGGCACGCTGCGAGAACCAGTCGGGATGCTCACTGACCCACGGGTGATCGGGTGAGCACTGCAATGCGATATCGAGCGCAACTTCGAGGCCGAGTTCGCGTGACTGCTCGACGAAATAATCGAAATCATCGAAGTTGCCGAGCTCGGGATGGATCGCGTCATGTCCGCCTTCGGCTGAGCCAATTCCGTACGGGCTTCCAGGTTCGCCCTTGTGAGCGATCAGAGCATTATTTTTGCCCTTGCGGTTGGTCAATCCAATGGGATGAATGGGCGTCAAATAGATGACGTTAAATCCCATTGAGGCAATCCTTGGCAAATCCTCGACAGCGGTACGCAAGGTACCTGAAACCCAGCGTCCCTTTGAGTCTTGGAAAGCGCCGTGGGAACGCGGGAAAATTTCGTACCAAGCACCGGCAAGAGCGCGGTTGCGGGCAACGAAAAGGGGGTAGGTGCGCGTCGAACCGTAGAGGTCTCTGAGGGGGAACTGCCTAAATACCGCGCGCACGGGCGCCGAGAGGCCAGCTGAAAGACGACGCTGGGGGGTTTGCGAGGCATCGCGCAATCCCTTTGCCGTGTCCAAGAGAGTATCGATTGCTGAGCGCGTCGGCTGGGTTTGCGAGGGATTGTTGAGTGCTTCGCCTCGGGCGGCACGCTCCATCAAGAGCGCACCTTCTTCGAGCATCAGCTCGACGTCGACACCCGCGCCGATTTTGACCGAGGCATCGTGGCGCCACGTCGCATAAGGGTCAGACCAGGTATCGATCCTGAAACTCCACTGACCGACGGCATCCGGCATCACCCACGCTTCATAGCGGTCGAGGCCGGGAGCGATGTCACGCATAAGCGCGCGTGAATGAATCGACCCACCCGGGCGCAGGAGAACTGCCTCGGCTGCGTAGCAATCGTGCCCTTCTCTAAAGACTGTTGCTCGGATAGGGAAAGCCTCAAAAGCAGTGGCTTTTGCGGGAAGATTTCCGTCCTCGACGACGGGGAAAACTTCAGTTGCGGGGATGCGGGCCAGAAGTGTCTCGTTCACATATCTAAGCGTAATGGAAATTGTGAGCGTCGACATACTCTAGCCACTGAGAGGTTGCTGAGAAGACAAAAATGGTGGTGATCCTTACGCGGATCACCACCATTTTTATGAATTTCAGTAGACCATGTGCATGGCCTGACGAACCTCGTTGAGGGTCTGTTCTGCCTGCTCGTTCGCCTTCTCATTTCCTTGGCGAAGAATGGAGAGCAGGTAACCCGGATCTGCGGCCAGTTCTTCGCGGCGAGCGCGAATGGGGGCGAGCATCTCATTGAGCGCCTCGGTAACGGTTGCCTTGAGCATTCCGCCGCCGCCGTCTCCGATCCTTTCGGCGATCGCCGCGGGATCCTCACCCGTTGCCAGCGAAGCCAACATCAGCAGGTTGGATACCTCGGGACGATTCTCGGGATCGTAGGTGATATGACGATCCGAATCCGTCTTCGCACGCTTCAAGATGCGAGCGGTCTCATCTGCACTCATCGCGAGTTCGATCGTGTTCCCACGCGACTTCGACATCTTTGTGCCGTCAGTCCCCAGGAGGAGGGGAGTCTCAGATAGGAGCGCATCAGGGCGTGGGAAGACTGCGCGCTTGGGGTCGACGCGCCCGTAACGCTTGTCGAAGCGTTGAGCGATCAAGCGCGTCTGCTCGATGTGGGGGAGCTGGTCTTGCCCAACAGGAACAAGATTTGCCTTGCAGAACAAAATATCGCATGCCTGGTGAACCGGGTAGGTCAGCATCAAACCGCTCATCGCGCGTCCATCGGTTGCCTCAAGCTCAGCCTTCACCGTGGGATTGCGATGCAATTCTGACTCGGTGACCAGCGACAGGAAAGGAAGCATCAGCTGGTTGAGCGCAGGAATGGATGAGTGGTTAAAGATCGTTGTCTTTTCCGGATCGAGTCCAACTGCCAAGTAGTCGGTAACGAGGCCTAAAACGCGTTCCTCAATGGGGCCAACTGCGTCCCGGTCGGTGATGACCTGGTAGTCGGCGACCAGAACCCAGGTGTCAATGCCGCGGTCTTGAAGAAGAACGCGATTGCGCAGAGTTCCAAAGTAATGCCCCAAGTGGAGACGGCCGGTGGGGCGATCTCCAGTTAATACGCGGAATCGCGAGGGGTCCTGGTCGATGGCCTCTTCGATTTCCTTCGAACGTGCGATTGAACGTGCGAGGGATGCATCAGAGGTAGATTGCTCAAGTGTTTCTTCGCTGCTAGTCACTAGGCCAGTCTAGCGTGATCACCCCTGAGGCGAAGACTCTACAGCAGACAGGTAGATATGCATGCTGAAGGGGTCCAAAGAAATAGTGTCGCCTGGAGCCTTTTGATCAAGGGAAGCCGGCAATCGCGTCGCGTCGAACACAGAGCTAATGCCGCCGTCCGCGGGGTTACCCCATGCGGTGTCGAGGACCTGAACCCACGGGCAGCCGCGGCCTTGGGAAAGAACGACATCGCGGTCATCTGTTGTGCCATTGAATACGACCAAGGCGTCGTGGCCGTTGTAGGGGCTACCGGAGCGAAGCATCTGGAAGACTCGAGACTCTTGAGATCCCCAAATGTCATCCCTCATCGGTGAACCATCGGCGCTATACCAAGAAAGATCAGCGATGACATCGCCATGAGGATCTGTTCCTGAGAAGAAAGCCATGGGCCGAAGCGCCGGGTGAGCGCGGCGCAAGGCCAAAAGCCAACGCACTGTCTGGAGCTGATCTTTCTGGAGTTCAGAAAGATCCCAATCGATCCATGAGATCGGAGAATCCTGACAGTAGGCATTATTATTGCCAAATTGCGTACGAGAAAATTCGTCTCCTGCAACCAACATTGGAGTTCCCGAAGAGACCAACAAAGTTGCAAGTAGATTTCTCTGGCTGCGCTGACGGGCAGGAATAATGTCTTCAACAATGCCCGTAACGTCGCGGACATCGGGATCAACACCGATGATGGGGGAGGCAATTGCCCCCTCCAAACCGTGATTCCACGAGTTGTTGTTATCAGAACCATCGCGGTTTTCTTCGAGGTTTGCCAGATTGTGCTTGTGATCGAAAGCCGTCAGATCCGCCAAGGTAAAACCATCGTGGGCGGTTACGAAATTGACCGAAGCGCTGGGACCTCGCAAATATCCCACGCCATGACCGAAGACGTCTTGAGAACCTGACAAGCGAGTCGCAAACTCATTCGAACCGCCGGCGCCACGCCCGCCGGCCAATGCGCGCATATCGGAGAGCCAGAAAGTGCGCACCGTATCGCGGAAACGGTCATTCCATTCACAGAATGGATCAGGGAAATTGCCTGTCTGCCAGCCGCCGAGGCCGACGTCCCAGGGCTCAGCAATGAGTTTGACCTCACGAAGAATCGGATCCGCGCCCATCCCGATCAGAACGGGGTGCATCGGAGTGAAACCGTTAGCAAAGCGCCCCAAGGTAGCGGCAAGGTCAAAGCGGAACCCATCGATCCCCATATTCGATACCCAATAGCGCAGAGAATCAAGGATCAGCGAAATAACCTGGGGATTGTCCGTATTGACGGTGTTTCCAGTCCCTGTCGTATCGATGATGTGCGAGGGGTATCCCTCGGTTCGGCGGTAGTACAGGGGTGAATCAAGTCCGCGGAAAGACAAGGACGGACCGGCATCACCGTTTTCACAGGTGTGGTTGTAGACGACATCCAGGATGACTTCGATACCTGCTTCATGCAGGATCGAAACCATTCCACGAAATTCATCAATGACTGCCTGAGGTCCGCGTGCACGGGCAGAAGCGCTGGCATAGGAAGGTTCGGGGCTAAAGAATGACAGAGTCGAGTATCCCCAGTAGTTCGTGAGTCCACGTTCAACGAGGAAAGGCTCATCAGACTTTGCGTGGACTGGGAGTAGCTCGACGGAAGTGACGCCAAGTTCCTTGAGATAGCGCACTGAGGCAGGGTGGGCGAGTCCTGCGTAGGTGCCGCGAAGGTTGGGGGGAACCTCCGGCATATTCTGCGTAAAACCTTTGACGTGAAGCTCATAAATGACTGTCTCGTCCAAAGGAACCTTAGGCTGGGGTGCGAGCTTGAACGAGGTGTCGATGACCACGCTATGCGCGTTGTAAGGTGCGGAATCTGACTGCGAAGGCTCAAGCGGATAGGAAACCGGGTAGAGATCTTCATCAACGCTGTGTGCGTAAACTTCCGGGCAAATATCGACGCTGCCTGCGAGCCCGCGGCCATAGGGGTCAATGAGTAGCTTGTTGTAGTTGAAGAACAAGCCTGCGTCGGGATCCCAAGGTCCTTGAGCGCGGAAGCCGTAGTGGGTACCGACTCCAAGACCTTCAATGTAACCGTGCCAGATTCCGTGATCAGGCCCAAGAAGGTGGTAGCGCTCTTCGCTACCGCTTTGCGGGTCGATGACGCAGAAATCTACTTGAGTCGCGCGCGTGGAGACAACAGCGACGTTAAGGCCCGATCCTGCCACTGAAACGCCCAACTGACGAAAGTGAGGATTTGGCCGATTAACGGCACGGAAGGTGTGTGTTTGCTGTTGTGACATTACCGCCTCTACATCTGTCATAACAGCTATAAGCATAGTCGCTCCTGTTCCTCAGCACACTCGGAGCTGCGCGCATGAGGCCTGATATGGCACTCTGGATACATGAGGATTGCAGTGCTGGCTAAGCAAGTTCCCGATACCAGCTCGGGGCGTCGTTTTGAAGGCTCGCGTCTTGTCCGCGGTGAAGACGATGTGCTGAATGAATTTGATGAGAATGCAGTCGAGGCGGCGGCCGAGCTTGTTGCTGCTCACGGCGGTGAAGTGCTCGCTGTGAGCATGGGGCCGGAAGATGCCAGTGACGCACTGGTTCGCTGTCTCGCTCTCGGCGCCGATAGCGCATACCTCCTTTCAGACCCCTTGCTTGAAAACGCTGATGTCACTGTGACAGCGCGCGCACTCGCGGCGTTGATCTCGCTCTTGGCCGAAGAAGAAGCGATCGACCTTGTTTTGTGTGGCATGGCGGCATCCGATGCAATGACCTCGATGCTCCCGGCAGCACTTGCCGCTGTCATGAATGTTCCTTTGGTATCTCAGGTTCGAGAATTGACAGTTGATCCCGATAGCGGTCATGTCCAAGCACTGCGCAGCGTGGATGGTGTTGATGAAACTTTGCGCGCGCCCCTTCCGGCAGTCATCTCTGTGACGGATCAACTCAATGAGCCGCGATTCCCCGGCTTTAAGGATTTGAAGGCAGCACGCATGAAGCCCCTCGTTCAGGCTGAACTGGATGACGTCGCTGGCTACGATCCCAGTGGACGCCTCAGTGAATTAGTCTCCGGAGCTCGCTCCGAGATGCCTTTGGGCGTTGTCTCGATGACAGAACATAATCGCGGCGGTTCTGGTGAGGTCTTCACCGATACCGGGGACGGCGGGACGCGTCTGGCTGAGTTCATTGAGGAGAAGATGAAATGAGCACTTGTCTTAAGGACGCGATTGTCGTCATTGATTGCTCGGATACCGCTTCGCTGGCTTCGCGTTACCGCGACATGATTGCCCAGGCGCATGAGTGCGCCGAAGCTGTCCACGCGATTGTTGTCTCTCAGGAAGAGCGCGAGTCTTTGCGCGAAGAACTTGGACGCCTTGGTGTTTCTTCTTGCGTTTTCCTCCAGGTGAATGAATCGGTGCTGACTGCCTCGGCGCTTTCCCCTGCACTTGCGTCGGCTTACTCGCGTTTCGGCAACCCACAGGCCCCGCTTCTTTTTGCTTCGCGTTTCCTTGACCGTGAGTGCGCAGCGTCGCTTGCGATCACTTTGGGAGGCTGCGCGATTGCCGAGGCCGTGGCTCTTCGCGTAGAAGACGGACACTTGTGTGCGACTACGGATGCTTTGGGGGGAACGTGGCGTGCAGAGATTGCGACGCACAGTGCCCCAGCGTGCGTGTGCGTGCGTTCTCGTGGATTGGAAGTAGCGGCTGAGGAAAACGAATGCGTTGAACTTGCTAGTGAAGTCGTAGAGCCCGATCCTACGCGTACGCTCGTCGTCGAGCGGGTTGAAGCTAGCTCTGATGGGCGTCCCAGTGTCACCGATGCGCAGGTCGTTGTCGTTGGCGGTCGTGGTGCCGGAAATGATTGGTCTCTTCTTGAAGATCTCGCCGACGTCTTGGGCGCTGGAATTGGCGCGACCCGCGATGCTGTGGACGAAGGCTGGGCTCGCCGCAGCGCACAGATCGGACAAACCGGTCTCACGATTGCTCCCAAGCTCTACATCTCGCTCGGCGTCTCGGGCGCGATTCATCACACAGTGGGGATTATGTCCTCGCAAACGATCGTTGCAATCTGTGATGACCCCGATGCGCCAATCTTCGAACTCGCGGACTTTGGCGTAGTGGGCGATATGTACGAAATCGTTCCCCAGGCTCTGGAACACTTGCGCGCATGGCAGGCATCTAGAGCCGACAACTAGTGAAAGACACACGTGTCGCATTACCTTGATCACGCGGGATCAACGCCTCTGGCTCCCGGTGTTTGTGAAGCATGGATGCATGCCCAAGAAGCACTGAGTGAACGCCCTGGGAATCCGGCTGCGCTACATGCCGGTGGACGCGCTGCACGCAGGATGCTTGAAGATGCGCGAGAACGTGCGAGTGCTGCCCTTGGTGCCGAGCGTGCGGAGCTGGTCTTCACATCGGGCGCAACAGAATCTGATGCTCTTGCACTTCTTGGGGCTTCTCGGGGAATGCGAGACAAAGATGCGACGCGCAGCGATGTGTGGATGTCGCGCCTTGAACACGACGCAGTCAGCGAACAATCTGAAGCGCTGGGGCGTGAGGGCTTTAGCATTCGCAAGTTTGATGTCGATTCACGGGGTGTTACAACACTTGAGAATCTGCGTGAAAACCCGGAGCTGCTTCAACGTGCCGCGCTCATGTCCCTGACTTGGGTGTGCTCTGAAGTGGGGACTATTCAACCGATTGGGGAACTATCTGAGCTCGTCAGGTCACACTCCCTGGACGCGCAATCTCCTCTTCTTCACTCCGATGCAGCGCAAGCAATCGGATACTGCGATGTCAATTTCAGCGAGAGCGGCCTCGACCTACTGACAGTGGGGGGCCACAAAGTTGGGGCCCCCGTCGGCACTGGTGCATTACTTGTTCGCCGGGGAGTGAAGGTCGTAACCGACCGCCCAGGTGGAGGACACGAAAGGGGGATCCGCTCGGGTACCCCAGATGTTGCTGGCGCATGTGCACTGGCAACAGCACTGGAGTACGCAGCTGCACACCGCCTCGAACGCGTTCAGAAGGCAAAAGACCTTCGTCGCCGTCTCCTTGCTGGTCTTCCCAGCGATGTGCGCATGACGGTGGACCCCCATGCGGCCTCGGCGGCGATTATCCACTTGATGATCCCGACTCACCATCCCGAAGCGGTCCTTTTAGCAATGGATATGGCAGGCATTGACGTCTCGGCTGGATCCGCGTGCCATGCTGGTGTTTCGCGGCCTTCAAGAATCGTCATGGAACTGGGATACGACGAAAACCAGGCTCTGGGGGTACTGCGAGTATCGACGGGAATTGAAACTCAGGCAGAAGATATCGATGCTTTCTTGGCAGCACTTCCCGCAGCCATTCGAGCCGGGCATGCCCTGGATGAACGAGAGGGAACGGGCGCATGAGGGTCTTAGCAGCTCTTTCAGGCGGAGTTGACTCTGCAGTCGCAGCCGCGAAAGCCGTAGAAGCAGGTCACGAGGTAGTCGGTGTCCACATGGCTCTTTCCTCCCAGCCTCAAGAATGTCGCCTTGGCTCACGCGGCTGCTGCTCCGTTGAAGACGCGGCAGATGCTGCGCGCGCAGCTGAGATTATGGGGATTCCCTTCTACGTGTGGGATCTTGCAGAAGAGTTTGAGCAGACAGTGATCACCGACTTCGTTGAACAGTACGCGGCCGGGCACACCCCGAATCCCTGCGTGCGTTGCAATGAGTTTGTGAAGTTCAGAGAGCTTGCGCAGCGTGCGCGGGCGCTTGGTTTTGACGCAGTCTGTACGGGACACTACGCGCGGATTGTTGAAGGGCCGAATGGGCCGCAGCTGCACCGAGGCAAAGACGAAGCGAAGGACCAATCCTACGTCTTGGCAATTATGGGACCGCAGGAACTACCACGCGTGATCTTCCCGTTGGGCGAGGCGCCTTCGAAAGCCTGGGTGCGTTCAGAAGCTGAAAGAATGGGGCTGGGGGTTTCCAACAAGCCCGATTCTTACGATATCTGTTTCATTCCCGATGGAGATACCCAAGGCTTCCTCAAGTCTCATCTGGGCTCAAAGCCCGGAGAAATCATCGATACCGATGGGCAAGTTGTTGGCCGCCACGAAGGGTACTGGAATTTCACGGTTGGTCAGCGTCGTGGTTTGAACTTAGGGAATCCTGCTGCAGATGGTCGACCTCGGTATGTGGTGGAAACGCGCGCCGAGACCAATCAAGTGATTGTTGGTGCTTCAGAACTGTTGTCGGTGGACCGTATCACTTGCTCGGATATCGTCTGGCTAGCAAACGACGATCAGGGAGACGTTGACGAGGCCGCGACGAGTGCCTTTGGCGCATCGATCGGGGAGCGGAGCCTGGGCGAGGTTGACGAGCGTGTGCTCACCGCGCAGATCCGTGCCCACGGCACGCCCAGCGTTGTCACCTCTGTCCAGCGCTTCGGGGAAGAGGAAGAAAAGCTTGAGCTCTCCCTCGCGCTGCCAATTCGTGGCGTGGCAGCTGGGCAATCCATGGTTCTGTATCGGGGAACTCGCGTGATTGCCGAGGCGACAATTGAGCGTGCAAACCGTGGTGAGGGAAGCATGGCCTCCTAGGGGAGGCACGGGAATTTAACAGTGCGCAAGATGGGACTCGAACCCACACGTCAAAGACACTGGAACCTAAATCCAGCGCGTCTACCAATTCCGCCACTCGCGCAACGCTCCGAGTTTACCTTATCGATGCTGCGATGCACTCCTCGAAGCGCTACGCGAGCATGGGGCCTCTCTCACGACTAAGCTCGTCGCTATGGCTCAACTTCACGTAGGGGACAAGGCTCCCGACTTCACGCTCGAAACCACGCAGGGAACTCTTTCTTTGCACGACCTCTTAGGACGGGCTCGCGTCGGAGTCATCGTCTATTTCTATCCCAAGGCCTCGACACCCGGGTGTACAAAGGAAGCATGTGATTTTAGGGATCACTTCAATTCTTTTAAGGCACAGGGCTACGAAGTCATTGGCGTCAGCGCCGATTCAATGAAAGCCCTCGAAAACTTTTCGCAGAAACAGTCTTTGAACTTTCCTTTGGCCTCGGACCCGGATAAGACAATGCTTGCCGAGTGGGGAGCGTGGGGAGAAAAGAAGAACTACGGCAAGATCTTCTTGGGCATTATTCGCTCAACCATCGTTCTTGACACCAGCGGCGTCGTCACGCATGCCTTGTATAACGTCAAGGCAACCGGCCATGTTGCCCGCTTGCGCAGAGACCTCGGTCTTGATGACTAAGTAGAAATCGGGCCAAACCGCTTCGTCGTGGTTTGGCCCGATTTCTATTTGTGATGAGGGATGAATGACTGCGGAGCGCGGTGCGCCGTTGAACCCCACTCCGCAGCCGGCTCTTGTAGATGAGCTGCGAAGGTGAGCGTGTCGCGGTCACAGTGAGGTTGCTTGGATCTCCGGATCAAATAGCGGGACCGGGGAAGGACGGCGTTCTTCGGCGGTTGCGAAGGACTCAGCAGCACCAACGAGGGTGTGCAGGTCGTGTCCTTCGAGCATCCACTGTGCCGGGGTCGTCTGATCAAGTACCTCAAGGGGACGTTGGAACCACGAGGCAGCGGTGAGCTGGTGAACCCGACCGCGCAGGCGACCGAGAACATCCGACATATCGTCAATGACGGAGTGATTGGCCATGAGCTGCCACGTGGGGTAGTACCAGATTGTTGAAGGGGATTGGACTGCAAGAATGCGATTGGTTCGCACAGCCTTGTTGATTCCTTGACGCGAAATTCCAAGCCAGGCAACGATGTCGGATGTGGTACACACAGGGCCGACGAGTTCGTGAAGGCCTGGGCGGGGATCGGTCATTGAACGGACCAGATGGGTGGCCTGCTCGACGATATCGGGAGTAATGACGGTACGGCGACGAGCACTTAACTGTTGTTCAATCGATGCGAGCAGATCCTTCTCTGAAGAAGTGAGACGACGCATGAGATGCTCCGAGGGGGGTGAGTAGGGCACAGATACGCAAAGAGGTACCCGGCCATTGGCGCCGCCTCGGCAATGGGTGCGCCATGAGGGACTTGAACCCCCAACCCGCTGATTAAGAGTCAGCTGCTCTGCCAGTTGAGCTAATGGCGCTTCAGTTATGTGTTTACAGTAGCACACAAGTGAACGTACTGTGTGCGCCATGAGGGACTTGAACCCCCAACCCGCTGATTAAGAGTCAGCTGCTCTGCCAGTTGAGCTAATGGCGCTTTGTCCTAAGGACAAGAAAGTAGATTACATACTAATGGCGCCATGCGCAAATCATGCCGGGGCCGAATTTTGAGTACGAGGCTGTAGGCTAGGGGAGTGCAAGCAGTTGACATGGCATCGGTCGATAGTCGAGTTTCCCGCGAAAATACGGTAACGCAGGACTACCTCAAAGCAATTTGGGGAGCTGAAGAAAACGGTGACGAAGGAATCACAATTCGTGCACTTGCTTCGCGTGTCGGAGTCGCGGTTTCAACTGCCTCGGAAAAGGTCAAAAGGCTCGCAGCTGAGGGGCTTGCCTTTCACGAACCCTATGGGAAAGTAACTTTGACTGGAGAAGGCCGTCGGCGAGCTCTTGAAGTTGTGCGTCGTCATCGCCTTCTTGAAACTTATCTGCACGATGCTTTGGGCTTCGATTGGGATGAAGTCCACGAGGAAGCCGAAATTCTTGAGCATGCGGTTTCCGACCGTCTTCTGAACCGGATTGATGAACAACTGGGATACCCAAGGCGCGATCCTCACGGAGATCCGATTCCTTCGGCTGATGGGCAAGTGTGCATTCTTTCGCTTACGCCCCTGCGTGACATTCCACTTCATTGTCGTATGCGAATCGCTCGTTTTAGCGATAGTGATGCACGTGCTCTTCGCTCCCTCGAAGCTAAAGGACTAGGACTTGACGCCGTCGTGGCGATCAGTGAACGAATGGATGCTCAAACGATGAAAATCATCGTTCAAGCAGAAGAAAAAGAACGACTCCTTGAGCTTAACGCCCAAGAAGTCGCCCTTGTGTTCGTCACAAGCGTGGAGGAACAGGAAGCAAGTTACTGAAGCGAGGCCATCTGGGGTGGAACTTTGGCGCCGTAACCCAAAGCAACCACGGCCTCGCGAAGCTTTTCAATCGCAGCGTCGAGTTCTTCGGAGCTTGCAGGGGCTGCATTGCTCAAAAGGACGTCGCTCTCGGTGCGCAGAGGAATGACGTGCAGGTGCGTATGAGGAACCTCAAAACCGGCGATGACAAGTCCGGATCGCTCGACACCAAAGGCACGTTCTTGTGCTCGGCCGATGATCTGCGCGACTTCCATCAAGTGGGTGCATTCCTGTGGATCCAATTGTGTCCATGAAGGAATGGGATCTCGCGGGACGATGAGGACATGACCGGGGCTCGTCGGCTCAATGGTTGCGAAAGCAACGCAGGAATCGTCCGCCCAGACGAAACGCCCAGAGAACTCACCTGAAATAATTTTTTCAAAAACGGTACTCATGTCTCTATTGTCGAACGCCGCGAGGGTTTTGCCTAGTGGGAATAAACAGGCAAATTTGCGCCAATGCACTACCCTAGATACGGCATAGAACAAGCCTGAAGACACTGTGTTTTCAGGGTAGATGGAGGCAAGGATGAGCGAGATCTCAACAGGGGAGCCCGATTTCCGTTACACGGCGCAATTGGCCGGAGAGATCGAAAACAAGTGGCAGGACCTATGGGACGAACGTGGGACCTTCTACGCGGATAACCCCGAGGGAGATCTTGCAGGTGATCTAGCCACACGTCAGCCTTTCTTCCTCCTTGACATGTTCCCGTACCCTTCGGGCAAGGGCCTGCATGTCGGCCACCCGCTGGGATACATCGCAACTGACACCGTTGCGCGTTTCCACCGCATGCAAGGTGAGAACGTTCTGTACACCATGGGCTACGACGCCTTCGGTCTTCCTGCAGAACAGTACGCCGTTCAGACCGGCCAACACCCGCGCGTGACAACCGAAGAGAACATCGCGAACATGCGTCGTCAGCTGCGCCGCCTGGGGCTTTCGCACGACCGTCGCCGTTCCTTCGCAACGACCGATGTCGACTATGTGCACTGGACCCAGTGGATTTTCCTTCAGGTGTTCAACTCATGGTTTGATCCGCAGGCACCGCGTCGCGATGGACGAGGCTTGGGTGCCGCGCGTCCGATCAGCGAATTGATCGCACAGTTTGCTTCTGGAGCGCGTGAGCTTCCCTCCGAGATCGCGCAGGGACGTACGTGGGATGAATTGAATTCGCGTGAGCGCGCGCAGATCATCGATTCCTACCGGCTCGCCTATATCTCCGAGGCGCCCGTGAACTGGTGCCCGGGTCTGGGAACCGTTTTGGCCAACGAAGAAGTGACGGCGGATGGTCGTTCCGAGCGTGGTAACTACCCGGTTTTCAAGCGCAGCCTGCGTCAGTGGATGATGCGTATTACCGCCTACGGTGATCGCCTCGCTGAAGACCTCGACACCATTAACTGGCCTGAAAAGGTGCGCACCATGCAGCGCAACTGGATTGGTCGCTCCAACGGCGCGGAAGTTGACTTCATTGCAGTCGGCGAAGGCGTCAGTGATCGTGGTTTCACGGTCTACACGACTCGTCCCGACACTCTCTTTGGCGCAACCTTCGTCGTCTGGTCGCCCGAGCACCCACTCCTTGGTGGCACCACCCCGGGTTCGGCCTCGGACCAAGCAGCGCTGGATATCCCCGCGAGCTGGCCCGAAGGCACCCGCGAGGCCTGGCGTGGTGGCTATGCAACGCCTGCCGAGGCCGTGGCGGCCTACCGTGCACAAGCTGGGGCAAAGACTCCTGAGCAACGCGCAGAAGACGCGGGGGAGAAGACGGGTGTTTTCACGGGCCTGTGGGCAATTAACCCTGTCAATGGCCGTCGCATTCCTGTGTTCATTGCTGATTATGTCCTCATGGATTACGGCACCGGCGCGATCATGGCAGTTCCTGCACACGATGATCGTGACTGGGAATTCGCACAGCGTTTTGATCTGGATATCATTCGCACTATCGGTGATGCTCAAGAGCCGACCGCTCACGACCTGAGCCAGGGCGCCTACACCGGTGATGGCGTTGCAGTTGACTCCGCGAACGAAGAGATTAGCCTCAATGGTCTGGATAAGGACGCGGCAAAGGCGGCAATGACCCAGTGGCTCGAAGAAAAGGGCTTGGGACGCGCTGCTGTTACCTACCGTCTGCGTGACTGGCTTTTCAGTCGTCAGCGTTACTGGGGAGAGCCTTTCCCGATCGTTTGGGACGAAGATGGGGTGGCTCATGCCCTCCCCGAAGAGATGCTCCCTGTTGAGCTTCCCGAGATTAGCGACTATTCGCCTCGTACCTTCGATCCTGATGATGCTGATACGGAACCGGAAGCGCCGCTCGGACGCGCACAGGAATGGGTGAACGTCACCCTGGACCTGGGGGACGGCCCGAAGAAGTATCGCCGTGAAACCAACACCATGCCTCAGTGGGCCGGTTCGTGCTGGTACGAGATGCGTTACACCGACCCGACGAACTCCACTGCTTTTGCCTCGCAAGAGAACCTGTCCTACTGGATGGGGCCGCGAGAGGGCAAGATCAGCGGTGGTACCGACCTGTACATCGGCGGTGTTGAGCACGCAGTTCTCCACCTGCTCTACGCACGCTTCTGGCAGAAGGTCCTCTTTGACCTGGGATTCGTTCCCGACGCTGAGCCCTACCACACCCTCTTCAACCAGGGCTACGTCCAGGCCTATGCCTACACGGATGCTCGCGGGCAGTACGTTCCCGCGGACGAAGTTGAAGGCGACGAATCCACCGGATTCACGTGGAAGGGTGAACCCGTTAACCGTGAATACGGAAAGATGGGTAAGTCACTGAAGAACATCGTGACCCCTGATGAAATGTATGACGCCTACGGCGCCGACGTTTTCCGCGTGTATGAGATGAGCATGGGACCGCTGGACGTCTCACGTCCGTGGGACACCCGCGCAGTTGTTGGCTCTCAGCGTTTCCTGCAGCGTCTGTGGCGAAATGTCTTGGACGAGACCACCGGTGAGGTGACCGTCAGCGATGATCCAATGGATGCAAAGACCGCACGCCTTTTGGCGCGCACCATTGCGGAAGTGACCGTCGAGTACGAGAACCTGCGCATCAACACTGCGATTGCAAAGCTCATCGTTCTCAACAATCACCTGACCTCTTTCGATCGCGTGCCGCGCGTTGCAGTTGAGGCCCTCATTTTGATGCTCTCACCGGTTGCTCCGCACATCTGTGAGGAACTGTGGTCGAAGCTTGGACATGCAGATTCTCTTGCTCGCGTTCCTTTCCCGGTCGTGGAAGACGAATCCTTGCTCGAGGACGATACCGTCACAGCGATTGTCCAGGCCAATGGCAAGCTGCGTGCAAAGATCGAGGTTCCGGTCTCGATCTCTGAAGAGGATCTTCGTGCACTGGCTCTTGAGCAGGGCCCAATTGTCAAGCTCCTCGAAGGCCGCGAGCCTCTCAGGGTGATTGTGCGTGCCCCGCAATTGGTCAACATCGTTCTTCCGAAGTAACCATGCCTGAAGGAGATGCGATCCACCGGATCGCTCACACTTTTTCATCTCTTTTCGAAGGCGCTCAGGTGCAGGCGTCCTCCCCTCAGGGGAGGTTCGCCTCGTCTGCGCAGCTCATTGATGGCCACGTTGTGGTTGCGGTGCGAGCAGTGGGCAAGCATATGTTCGTTGCATTCGCTGCTCCCGGCCTCGCCACTTCCGTGATTGAGCAGGCCCGAGAAATTGAAGCTGAATACGCTGCTCGTTTGAACAGCGCCGAGGCCGTGGCTGCTCTTCCTTTTACCGGTAGTTCGCCGGTGTGGGGAGAACGTGCCTTTCCCAGTGAAGAATCGCTTCAATGGCTCCATATTCACTTGGGGCTGTATGGCTCTTGGCGCTTTGATGCTGACGAGCGAACACAGGATGTTCCAGCCTCAATTGGCGCTCCCCGGACGAATTGGGTTGCAACGAAGGGGCACCGTCATGCTGCCCTCAAGTGGGCAAGTTACTCGGAAGATAGCCTGTATATCGAGGACAATCTTGCTGCCGGCGAGGCTAGGGATATAGCAGGGCAATGGCAGGCGCCTGAACCTGTGGGGCAGGTTCGTCTGCGTATCCTCTCCGAAGTGGCCGTTGCAGATGTGACGGGACCAAATCGCTGCGAGCTCATTTCCGACGAGCAGCGTTTGGTTACTGAGTCAAAACTCGGTTGCGATCCTTTGCAACCTGGGGCATCACAGGAGCCTGCAATGCGCAAACGTTTCATTGAGCTGGTTCGCGCGCGTAAACGTCCTGTTGGTGAATTAATCATGGATCAGTCCATTGCAGCAGGGGTGGGAAATATCTATCGCGCTGAGGCTCTTTTCCTCGCCGGGATTTCTCCGATGCGCGCAGGAAACCGGCTCTCAAAGGCTCGCGTTGGCCAGCTGTGGGACATCATCTGTGAACTGATGACTCGTGGATTGGAAATCGGACGGATCGACACTATCCGTCCCGAAGATCAACCTGATCCGATTCCTGAAGGGGATGAAGAACTTGGGCGATGGTACATCTACCATCGCAGCGGTCGTCCCTGTATTAAATGCGGGACCATGATCAGTGAGAAGCTCATGCAAAACCGCAGGCTGTTCTGGTGCTCAAATTGCCAGAACTAGGACAGAATCGTCAGTGAATCTGGGGTCTTAAGCCTGTTCGTAGTTTTCGCTCTCCTGGAAGATGTCGTAAACGTGTGGCAGATGCGCATTTGCCTCATCGATGCGGACGATCAGGGATGAAGCTCCCCAGTCTTGGCATCGGCGTGCACATTCTGCGACCAAAGCCGTTGCAATACCGCGCCGGCGGAATTTCGGGTGGACCATCAAGTCGATGACCTGTGGGAGACCGCTGGGTTCTTCTACAGGGGGATCAACGACGACGATGATTGCTGCGACGAGGTCTCCATCGACCCACGCGCCCAGAAAAGATCCTTCCAACGGGGTGCCGAAAACCCCTTCGAAACACAGGCGCATTTCATCCGTTGCTTCAGCCTGTGCCTCCAGAGTTTGGCGTTCTCCGTAGGCTGCGAGCGAGAGCTGTGCAAGCTCGGGGATATCGAATCGTGTGAGCACACCGATTTCACACTCTGCTGCACCGTGAAGGCGCGTCAGTGCGTCAATCTGTGCTTGTAGAGAATGTTTATCCATAAGGACAGAATATGTGATCTGTTGCACGCGCGAGGTTCTATGGGAAGTTGTGCGCCTAAGGAGTCCTTAAGTTGGGAATATGTTCGAGGGCTTGACAAAACCTGCAGTGCTAGATGTACCAGGTCGGGTCTTCTTCCCAGCAGTTCGGATCGATGATGAGATCGCAGTCTTCTTCCACCATGCGAGTCTCAGGCTTTTGGCGTAATTGTGCCGGAACGCCAATTGCAACAGCATCCTCGGGAACATCTTTAGTGACAACCGCGTTTGCGCCGACCTTTGCTCCATCGCCGATGGTGATCGGTCCAAGAACCTTCGCTCCCGCACCGATCATCACGTGATTTCCGACAGTTGGATGGCGTTTGCCCTGAGTCATCGCAACGCCGCCGAGGGTGACACCGTGGAAAATAACAACGTCTTCACCTACCTCAGCGGTTTGGCCGATAACGACTCCCGTCGCATGATCAATAAATACGCGGCGACCGATTTTCGCCTCGGGATGGATATCAACACCCGTCGCCATGCGTGCAAGGGAAGAGAGTACACGCGCAGGAGTACGCAGATGGCGGTGCGCCCACATCGCATGGGTTACGCGGTGCGTCCACAGTGCATGAACGCCGGGATAGGCAAGTGCGACCTCGAGGGTAGAACGTGCTGCCGGGTCGCGGCGTTTAGCCGTGCGGAGATCTTCTGCAAGAAGTTCGATTACCTTGCGGGGAGACGAGGCCATGGTCAGTCTTTCGTGAATCGCGATCTGCACGTATCGTGCTGGTTTCTAGCCTAGCGAGCTGTGTGGAGGATTGGCAGAAAATTGAGTGGGTGGGGAATAAGCCCCCACCCACTCATGAGTGTTCTCAGTCGCGCAGATTTTCGAAGAGCGCGGTGGAGAGGTAGCGCTCGCCCGTATCCGGCAGAATCACGACGATACGCTTCCCCTCGTTTTCAGGACGCTGAGCAACCTGAATTGCTGCGGCCAGAGCAGCGCCGGAGGAAATACCGACGAGGAGTCCTTCTTCTGCTGCTGCACGGCGAGAAGTCTCAAGAGCCACAGGGGTCTCAATATCGATCACTTCATCGACCACGCTGGGATCGTAGGTCTTTGCGACGAAGTTGGGGCCAAGTCCCTGGATTCCGTGAGGTGCAGCCTGTCCACCGGTCAGAAGAGGAGACTCGGCGGGCTGAACAGCGATCACCTTTACTCCCGGCTTCAGTTCCTTGAGCACCGAACCTACGCCAGAAACAGTGCCGCCTGTGCCGACACCGGCAATAAAGATATCGACGTTCTCGTCAGTATCCCGAAGGATTTCTTCGGCGGTCGTACGACGGTGGACAGCAGGATTGGCAGGGTTCGTGAATTGCGATGCGATGATTGAACCGGGACGAGAGTCGCGGATCCGTTCGGCTTCCTCAACCGCTGCGGTGACGCCACCCTTGGGGTCGGTTAGGACCAGTTCTGCCCCGAAAGCGCGAATTAGAATGCGACGCTCAACGCTCATAGAAGATGGCATGACGATCACGACTTTGTATCCGCGAGCAGCGCCAACCATTGCCAAAGCCACGCCGGTGTTCCCGGAAGTTGCCTCGATAATGGTGCCTCCGGGCTTGAGCTGTCCCGAAGCCTCGGCGGCATCAACGATTGAGCGCGCGATACGGTCCTTAACGGAAGAAGCGGGATTGAAGGCCTCGACCTTTGCAACGATCTCTGCGCCGCCCTTGTTCAAGCGGTTAATGCGCACCAGGGGGGTGCCGCCGATGAGATCGGTAACGTCAGTTGCGATGTTCGTCATGATTTCTCCTCAGATGGCTGTGAGCCTTACTCACACCGCAACTCTAAAACCGACCGAGTTATTCCTCGATTTCTATGTAACGTTGTCCCAATTCACGGAAGGAATACTTCCCAGAGCTGAGATTGGCCAGAAGCGCAGTGGCGGATTCGAGCTGATCAGGAGACATTGCTAAGCGGATCAAGACGTTCTGGCTCCATTCGGTGGCCAGTACCTGTGCTCCCATGCGACGCAGTTCAGCCTCGATTCGTCCTGCGTCGATGGGATCAAGTTCCGTTTCCACAACCGTGAGTGCCTCCAGGCGGGCAAAGGAAGCAAGTGCGAGGGCTTCGCTGGTCGCGCTTGAGTACGCCCGCACGAGGCCGCCTGCGCCCAAGAGAATTCCACCGAAGTAGCGCGTGACGACGACCGTCACATTCCACAGCTCGTTCCGCGTGAGAACATCGAGCATCGGTGTTCCAGCGGTACCAGAGGGTTCTCCATCGTCAGAAGAGTGCTGAGACGGGGATTGCCCTTCTTCCGCGATCATCCATGCCGAGCAATTGTGGCGAGCCTGGGGATGTTCTTCTTTGATGGAATTGATGAAGGCTCGCGCTTCCTCAGGCGAATCTGTTCGTGCAATCGCAGCAATGAAACGTGATCGTTTGATCTCGATCTCGTGACTCAGACGTGTTCCTGAGCGAAGGACTCGAAGTGGTGACATGGTGGTCTCATTGTCGCATGGCGGGGGAGTTTGGCTCGAATGAGACGAGCTTCGCACGAATATTTCCTTTGGAATATGCGTACTTTTGGCCCGTCGTGCTACAGTGGTCAGGTTGTCGAAAGTCGTATTCGTATGACTGTGCACCCAAAGGGGTGTTTTTCGACGCGGTAAAACGTCAGAACTAGAAGAGGAGCGGTAGGGTCATGGCAGTTCCCAAGCGCAAGATGTCCCGAGCAAACACCCGCACTCGCCGGTCCGCATGGAAGGCCGATCTCACTGAGCTGAACACCATCAAGGTGGGCGGCCGTGAGGTGCGTGTTCCCCGTCGTCTGGCGAAGGCGTACAAGAACGGCCTGCTGGACGTCGAGGACTGATTCCTCCGTTCGCAAGTTTTTGTGGGGCCCGGTACCGATTGGTACCGGGCCCCACAACTATTTCTACGTCTTACTCCTCGATCTCAATGGGTCCGCTGAGGCGAAGCAACTCGACGTCAATATGGTCGATGGCGATACGCCAGGTTTCTTGCTCAATCTCCCCTCGATCGCGTAAACGAGTCATCTCATCGCGCTTGAACTGGGTGAGTGCAAGGCGTAGCTGTGTTTCTTCCGCGCTTTCTGTCAAGAGCTCATCGAGTGAGGAAGCCCCCTCACCGTGTGCGACGTAGGTGAGGATTTCTTCACGCAGACTATCGATCAGTTGTTTGTCTTCGATTCCCGCCGCGTGTGCGATGGCTTCGACGTTGTCAGCCGCGGTCTTCAAAACGGCCAGCATTGCACTGACTTCATTGTTTGCGGTCTGGAAGTAAGCACTTTCCGGTGCGGGTTTTTGGGCTGCCCAACGAACAACGATTGGGAGAAGCGGACCTTGGACGACAAGGGAGAGGATCACCGCCCCTGCGACAACCAGCAGTATGAGATCGCGATCTTCGAAAGCAGAATCACCAAAGACAGAGGGAATAGACAGGGCCATCGCCAAAGAAATCGCACCGCGGAAGCCTGCGACTGTCGTCACCAATCGGCCTCTGAAATTTGTCCGGCGTTGTTTTTGCTCAGGGCGACGATCGAGCAGGCGAATCGAGTAGATAATCGCATGGTGTCCGATCAAGCGGGCAAAGACCATGGCAAGGTAGATGATCGGGATCAAGATCAAGCCGTGCACGAGTGTCGCGTGGTCCAACCCGCGAATAATCACGGGAAGCTCAAGGCCCACCATAATGAATAGGATCGAGTTCAGTACGAAGGTCAGCAGTGTCCAGACAGGGATTGCGATGACGCGTGATGCCAGCGATATCGCTGACTCTCCGAAACGAGAGACAAGCATTCCGCAAATGACTACCGCAATGACTCCCGAAGCCTGAATTTCTTCGGCAAGGTAGTAAGCCAAAAGGGGAGTAAGGATGCGAGCGATGTTTGCCAAGATCGCGTCACTTTGGAATAGCCCGCGTCGGACAAGCACGCGTAGAACGAAGAGTCCCATCGCTAAACCGATAAGAACCCCTCCGCCGAAGGAGAGTAACACTTGCTGAGTGACTCCAAGAGTTGTCACTCGAGCTGTTCCACCGGTGACTTGAAGTGCGACCGCAAAGATCACCAGTGCACTGCCGTCATTGATCAATGATTCAGCTTGCAGAACAGTCTTTTGGCCGGAGGACATTCCACGCCCTAAGGCAGATACGGCTGTCGCATCAGTCGGTCCAAGGCAAGCGCCGATGAGTAAGGCGGTGCCAATACTGAGCCCCATCCATGTGCCAACCAAAGCAATGAGAAGCGCAGTGATCGCAACCAGCACCGTACCGGACAAAATCACGCCTCGAAGAGCGCGACGCACTTGGCTTAGTGAGACCGAGAGGGACTCCCAGTAGAGCAAGAGGGGGAGAAAGATCGAGAGTACTACCTCGTGCGGAAGCTGAATTTCTCCAGCGTGTGGAACAAAAGAAATCCCGACGCCAGCGACGATGAGCACCAGTGGAGAAAGTAGATGTAGGCGGCGTGAAATTGCATAGGAAACAGTGATTGCTATTCCAAGGAGAATCGCTGATTCGAGTGACATGACAGAGATGTCATCCTTCGGTGATGAGAATTACGGCTGCAAGCCCACAGTATACGTGCTATCAGTGTTTTAAGGTTGACACATGTGGCACGAACTTATCCTTGACGCACACTCGATTTACCGACTTTTCATCGGTATCGTGATCATCTCTGCTCACCTGACTTTGACAAAGAAACAGAGCCTCACCCAATTCACTTCCATTGATTTCATCGGAAACTTCATTTTGGGTGGAATTATCGGCGGTATTATCTATAACCACTCGGTTTCAACTTTCTCCTACCTCGTTTTATTGCTTGCAACCGTGGGGATGATTTCGCTCTTCAACTTCATTGCTTCCCGCTTTGTGCCCGCGCGGCAGATTGTGAAGGGCAAAGTGATGACCATCATCAATCACGGTCATTTCGTGATTGATTCTCTCGATGACGCGAATGGCGCTTTTGACATGATTAACTTCACCGAGCAGCTTCGCTCGCGTGGAATCTTTTCGGTTGAAGATGTCGAGTTTGCACAGTATGAATCCAATGGCTCTTTGACGGTGATCAAGAAGGGTGATGGAAGTTTAAGCTACGTCTTGGTCTCGAAGGGACAGATTGTTCAGGATCAGCTTGAAGCCTCTGGACAGAGCGAGGAATGGCTCACGAGAGAACTCGAACAACAAGGCATTAAGCTCGAAGATATTTTCTTCGCGGAGCTCGAGGGGCGCGAGAAGATTTATATCGTGATGAATGACTTAACGACTCATACCTTTACCTTCTCTCTTGAAAATTCTGAGAAGGGCGGCGAATAAGCCACTTGTGACTATGCCCTTGGGCATTTGTCGTGGGGAAAACTTAAGCGGTGGGGCGGCCCTTTGGCTGCCCCACCGCTTAATAACGTGTCGGATCGAAGTACTCAGTGAGCGATGATCACCCGCAAGAAACGAGGACCGTGAACGCCGTTGACTCGAACCAACTCGATATCCGAGGTCGCTGAACCACCGGCGATCCAGGTCGTCGGGCGAGTCGGATTCTGACCCAAAATATCAACCGCCTGAGGAACAGTCGGTACGATCGCTGAGCGTTCCAAAATCACCACATGCGTATCGGGAACCAGAGAAATCGCACGGCGCCCCTGATCGGGTTCCCCATCAAGAACAATCGTTCCCGAAATCGAGATGCCAACACGCGAGCGGGTGACGACTGCGTCGATCTCATCGAGCTCCAGCGTCGGAATAGCGTTCTCGCGCGAGTCCTCGCGGACCTTTCGCTTGTCGCGTCCGGCGGCCTTCTTGAACTGATCATCGAGGCCGGTGGGGACAACCACGGAAGAAGCCTTCGCCTCGGAAAGGAACTTCGCGATAGCGTCAGCAATGGCCTCGTCATCGCGAGCTTCAACCACCTGTGCCGAGTAATCCTCGAGCTTTTCGATCATATCGGCGATGACTTCATCTGAGCCCGGAGCAAACTGCCCTTCTCGGATGTAGTTACGAGGGATCTCGCGGACGGGGCGTCCTTCCTGCGAGCGCTCGATGGCCTCGCGCGCACGCGCAAGGATTGCGGTCTTTGCATCCATAACCATCTCAGGCCTCCTCATCATTCGTGTGAGTAGTCATTCCGTGCTCACTGGCCAAAGGAATGCCACGTGCCGGTGCATCTGTACGCGGGGCAGAAGCATCTGATTCGGGGTGAGTGCGCCGCCACCACTGGCGGAAGGTTTCCTTAGGAGCAACCGGAAGATCACGAGCTCCCGTCCACAGCGAGGCAGGGAAGGGGAGAGCGCCGATCTTGCCCTTCTTCTTACCAATAAGGCGGGTTGCCTTCACGCCGGCCGTTGCAAGCTCCCAGGCCTTAGCGTTGGACATGACGGGGGTTGAAACGCCCATTGCCAGATCCCACACGTCGGGCACGATGGGGTGCTTGACGTCCACGGTGCGTGCACGCATGTGGATCAAGATGTTCGGAATCTTGATCTTGACCGGGCAAACCTCGCCGCATGCGCCACACAGGGAAGAGGCGAAGGGAAGGGTGTGAACCGGATCCTTCTCATCCAAGCCCTGGGTGAGCTGCGGGGTGAGGATCGCGCCGATGGGTCCGGGGTAGACCGAACCATAGGCGTGGCCAGAAGTGTGCTGGTAGACCGGGCAGATGTTCATGCAGGACCCACAACGGATACACGCAAGAGCCTCGCGACCAATCGGGTCGGCCAAGGTCTTAGTGCGGCCGTTATCCATCAAAATCACGTGGAATTCCTGTGGGCCATCGCCGGGGGTGACACCGGTCCACATCGAGGTGTAGGGGTTCATGCGCTCGCCAGTTGCAGAACGGGGGAGCAACTGCGCGAAGACCTCAACGTCTTGGTAACGAGGAACCAACTTCTCAATACCCATAAGAGTAATGAGAGTATCGGGAAGAGTCAGGCACATGCGGCCGTTACCTTCGGACTCGAAGATCGAGACGGTACCGGTTTCTGCGATGCCCATGTTTGTTCCCGAAACTGCAACCTTTGCGTGAAGGAACTTCTTACGAAGGTGCGCGCGGGCAGCAGCCGTGAGTTCTTGCGGATCGTCGGAAAGATCTCGGGGAGCGTCTTCCATGCGGTCGAGGAAGATTCCGCGGACCTCGGAACGATTGCGGTGAATTGCAGGAACAACGATGTGGCTGGGCATGTCGTCAGCAAGCTGAACGATCATTTCCGCGAGGTCGGTTTCGCGCGCGGAGATGCCTTCGTCCTTGAGGAACTCGTTGAGGTTCGTTTCCTGGGTCGCCATCGACTTAATCTTGACGACTTCATCGACTCCCTTGGACTTGATGATGTCGGCGATGATGCGATTTGCCTCGTGCTTGTCGCGAGCCCAGTGAACGATGCCGCCGCGCGCGGTTACGTTGCGTTCGAACTCTTCGAGAAGCTCGGGAAGTCGGGATTCGACCTCAAACTTGATGGCTTCAGCGGCGTCGCGCAGATCTTCCCAGTCGGGCATTTCGGCAACGCGCTGGCCGCGCTTGGTGCGGATAGTCCGGGTTGCATGGCCCAGGTTGCGGCGCATCTGAGTATTGGCGAGGGTGCGGTGTGCGCCCTGGGGGAAAGTCGGTCCCCAACGAAGCGTGTCCTCGGGAATGGTGACGGTAGTCCGCCATCCTCCGGTGTGAACCGTGGCGTCGGAATCGTTGCTGACGACTCCTGGCATACCAATAAAGGTTTCAGACATATCAGATCACCTGAGCGCTTTCCGGTGCGAATGAAATGTTGCCAAGGAATGGCTGGTCCTTGGTTGATGCAAGGATTTCAGCAAGGTGCATGGGACGGATACCTGAATTCAGACGAGACAAGCCGCCGCCAACATGCATGAGGCAGGAGTAGTCACCCATAACCAGAACCTCTGCCCGGGTAGACATCACGTTTGCGACCTTGTCGGCAAGCATCGCAGTTGAAGTTTCGGAGTTCTTCATCGAGAAGGTGCCGCCGAAACCACAGCAGACTTCGGCGTCTGGCAGATCGATGAGCGTCAGGCCTTCGACGGCGCGCAGGAGGCGGTAGGGGCGGTCACCCACGTGAGCGATGCGCATTGAGTGGCAGGTCGGGTGGTAAGTGACGGTGTGAGGGAAGTATGCGCCCACATCTTCCAGACCGAGGACATCAGTGATGAGCTCGGTGAGATCGTAGGTGTGCTTGGCGATTTCCTGGGAGCGCTTTGCGAGCTGCGCATCGCCAACGTGTTCGGCAACGAGCTTTTGCTCGTGGCGGGCAGCACCCGTGCAGGAGCCGGAGGGAACCACAATTGCGTCCCACTCCCCGTCGAGAACTGGTTCGAAAGCCTTGACGTGGTTGCGCGTGATCTTTGCGGCGTCTTCAAAGTAGCCGGTGTTTGCATGCATCTGACCGCAGCAGACCTGGCCTTCTGGGAAGACGACTTCATGGCCGAGGCGCTCCAGCAGAGACACTGTCGCCTGGGCTGCCTGGGGGAACATGACGTCTGCCAGGCAAGTTGAGAAGAGAGCGATACGCACTGGGAGATCCTTTCTCGTAGGTGCTATTTCTCAAAGTATGGCTGGGTCTGAGGTCCCAATGGGGGATAAGGTGTTACGGCTTTGCTGAGTGTGGGCCAGAATTGTTGATTTCGTGCGGAAAAGTCGCAGAATTAGATCGCTGAAATGGCGGCTTCTCTTGAGCGATTCTCCGCCCCAAAAACGCGACTTAAGACAGAGTATCCTTTCCTTTTTCAGTTTTACGTCGCTGCGGTACGTGAAAACAATGACCCGGCCTCGTGGATTGACGAGGCCGGGTAGTAGTTTCCGTATCTGCGAAAGGAAGTCCGTTCGGCTTCTCTATTACTTCGCGAGGGTGCTCAGCTGGGGGGAAACGCGTTTTCTTAGCCCCTGATTCCTTCGCCAGTGACGATGATGAGGTTACAGTCTGAGGACGCCGCGAAGCTTGTTATATCGAATGACCCCCAGTTCGAGTAAATGTTGTTCTTATCAGTTTGGAGCACCGTGTTCGCATGATCGGAGGGAACAGTGAAAAAGTGGCAGTTTTGGGGGACGTACTCGTAGAGGCCTGGATAGATACCGGGAAGAAGTGCGTTATTTCCGTCGCTTCCATTGGCAAGCATCTGAATTGTCTCAGGAGGAACACTTGCGACGCCTGTTACCCATAAGTGATGGTCGGGTGAGGGTAAGAGCCATCCTTCTGGGAAGTTGGCTGCCACGACGTGTCCCTGAGTTGCACCAAGCCCGGGCATCCGTTCATTGAAGGAATCGGTGCGTTCTTGGACCTTGATTTCGCCGTCAGTTTCGTAAGTGAACTCGGCAAAGCGTGGGTCCTGGGGTAAGCGTGAGCGTGCTGCGTTTGAACCGAAGGGAATGCATCCCGTGAGAAGCGTGATCGCTGCACAAAGAAGTGCCAAGGATCGCAATGGCTTCGACATAAGACACTCCTTTTGAAGCAGACGTTGGGCTCGCAGCCACGAGACTGCGAGCCCAACGATCTTAAGCAACGGGCATGTAGGAACCCATATAGCCTTGCGAGGCGAGGAAGATCAAGACGCACAAGATGAGTAGCAATCCGATGGAATAGGGAGCCGCCTTCTTGAGAATCTCTGCTTCGCTTCCGGGTTCGTTGATTGCGGTCGCTGCAATAGTGAGATTCTGCGGCGACACAATCTTGCCGATACCGCCACCAATCGTGTTGCCTGCAAGCAAAGTTGATGGGTCGAGTCCGGCGATCTGCGCTGCTGTGGACTGAAGGTTGGCAAAGAGCGCGCCCGCGCTGGTTGCAGATCCTGCGACTGCTGTTCCCAACCAACCAAGGATGGGGGAGAGGAAGGCGAAGAACACGCCGGTTGTTGCAAGAGCGGTACCAATCGCCCCAGTTTGTCCAGAGAGGTTCATGACGTAGGCCAGGCCCATGACCAAGCAGATCGTCAGGATAGAAATCTTCAAGGTGGAAATTGTCTTGAAGAGAGTTGCAATTCCCTTTGAGAAGGTCATGGGGTAACGACCGCCCGAACTGGTGCGACCGTAAACGAAAGCAACAATGAGAGCAGTGACGAAGATCCACGTTCCAGGGTTGGAAAGGAACTGGAAAGTGTAGATCGTCGAAGAAACGGCCTTGCCGGTGGAATCTACCAACTCCCCGTGCAATCCGGGGACGGGGATCTTAATGTCTGTGGACTTGAAAATGGCGTCAATATCAACGCCGATCTTCCACAACTTGGTGATGGCAATGACGACAACAACCAAAACGTAGGGGAGAAGTGCCAAGGTGATTCGCGAGGCATTGGGACGATCTTCTTGGGTGCTCTCAGAACGGTAATCGTCGGGCGTCTTCGGGGTCCATACCAAGAGGAAGATGTAGGAAGCGGCCAAACCCAGAAGTGAGGCGAGGACAGCGGTTAGTTCATAGGAGAACTCTGAGGTGAAGAAATGCCCTGCTGCGGTTGCGACGCCGGAAATCAGAGCGATCGGCCACAACTGGGCGACGCCTCGGCCCCCATCAAGGATCCACAAGAGGAGGAGAGGAATGAAGCAGGCGAAGATCCAAGAAAGGTGACCCATATTGGCTGCAACCACCAGGGGGTTTTGGCCACCCAAACGGCCGGCGGTCGTTGTCGGGATTGCCATTGCTCCGAAACCAACGTTGATCGCGTTGCCAACGATGGTCACAACAGCAGCCTTTACCGGGGGAAGGCCAAGTGAGACAAGCATTGCGGCAACGATTGCCACGGGCGCACCGAAACCTGCGAGGCCCTCAAGTAGACCGCAGAACGAGAACGCAATGATCAGCGCTTGGACTCGAATGTCACCCTTGCCGATCGTGTTGAAGACGGCTCGCATGTCTTTACTGCGGCCGGAAACCTCGGTGAGGTTATAAAGCCACACTGCGGCGATGATGATGTAGATAATTGGGATCAGAGCGAAGACGATGCCTTGGCCCGCTGCCAAGAGACTCATGCTCAATGGCATCTTGTAGCCAAAGACGGCGATGAGTAGTGCAGCAACGAGTGAAATCAATGCGCACCAGTGCGTCTTGACTTTAAAAGCGCCCAGAAGAACGAAGAACAGCAGGAGCGGGAGAATTCCCGCAAGTGCCGTTAAAAATACATTTGCGCCGATAGCCGTCGTTGACGGCGTAAAGCTTGTGCTCACCAAAGAGAACATGGCTACTCCTGCAACAGTGCGAGTGGGTGATCCTAGCCAGATTCTAGGCCTAAATTCCTATCTCGGTGAGATTTTTAGTCAAAATTCCGGTGAAACTACAGAATAAAGGCAAACTCTAGGCTGTTTTCCGGGAGAAAAGCATGCTAAAGCAAAAAAAGAAACACGCTGTAGATATTGCGTGCGGAAAAGCGCCCCCGACAGGACTCGAACCTGCAACCTCGGGATTAGAAGGCCCTTGCTCTATCCATTGAGCTACGGAGGCACACCAGCCAAGCTCTGACCGGCCTTACATAGTGTACATGGCGCAGGCCGTCACACTTTCCCAATCTCTGGGCCGGCTGTGCACTTCGAAAGAAAACAACGGATAATACAGACATGCTTGAAAGAAGTTCTGGACGTAGTGCCCTTGTGGGTTCGATCCGCGCTCGAATGTGCGCCTAAGTTTTCCGCGCATCCGACCGTGGCGCTTCGCGCCGACTTCCAAGGACTTATATGACACAGCCCTCCCAATCTTCTAGTGACCTCACGACCTTGTCGTTCGAGGTCATGCCTCCCCGTAAAGAAAACCTCATTAAACCTTTCTGGGATACCGTCCAGCGTCTTCTCTCCGTTACCCCCGATTTCCTGTCGGTAACTTATGGTGCCGCAGGACAAGATCGACACAGTGCACGCGATGTTGTGCGCTCTCTCGTGCAGGACAGCCCCGTTCAGCCCATTGCCCACCTCACCTGCGTGGGGACAACGGCAACGGAAGTCGGGGAAGTTGTTTCGGACTACTTGGACGCCGGAGTGCGAACTTTCCTTGCACTTCGCGGAGATCCTCCCGTTGGCCGTCCGGATTGGCAGCCTGCGCCCGGGGGAGTGAGTTCAGCAACCGAACTTGTCACTTTGATTCGCTCCATCGAGGCCGCGCGCTGTGCGCAATACCCCGGTGCGGCCTTGCGAGCAGCGTTCAAACCTCTCACTATCGCTGTCGCTGCATTCCCTGCTGGTAACCCTGCGGCGGGTACCTCTCCCAATCAAGAAGTTGAACGCCTGCTTGTTAAGCAATCAGCGGGTGCTTCTTTCGCAATCACACAGTTGTTCTGGGAGACAGATACCTACGTCAATTTCCTTGAGAAAGCACGGAGCAATGGGGTTACGATCCCGATCGTTCCCGGAATTTTGCCCCCGACTGACATTAAGCGCGTCAATCGAATGACAGAGCTGACCGGGGTTGTTTTCCCCGAGTACCTGCGTCGACGCTTGGAAAGCGCGCAATCAGTTGAGGAGATGTACTCAGTCGGCGTTTCTTTGGGAGCGCGGCTAGCTCGGGATCTGCATGAAGCAGGAGCCCCGGGCATCCACATGTATACCTTTAATAAAGCGGCACCTGCTCTCGATGTGCTTGATGCCGCTGGACTTGTTTCTGCAAGCCATTTAGACCCGTCCATTTCACGATGACAAAGGATAAGTAAATGACTCAATTCCCTACGGCGACCATCCTGGGTTACCCGCGCATCGGTCGTGGCCGCGAGCTGAAGAAGGCGCTCGAAGCCTACTGGGCGGGCCGCATTTCCGCCGAGGAACTTCGCGCGACGGAAGCTCTGCTGCGCAAGACCACGCATGACCGCCTTGTCGAGCTCGGCCTCGGCAGGGATGACGCGTCGATCCCCGAAACCTTCGCACTCTACGACCAGGTTCTGGACGCAATCACCCTCTTGGGTGCGGTTCCCGAGCGCTACCGTTCTTTCGAAGGCTTGGATCTGCACTTTGCCCTCGCTCGCGGCAATGCGCAGGTTGCGCCCCTGGAAATGACCAAGTGGTTCGATACGAACTACCACCACCTGGTTCCCGAAATTGGCCCTGATACGCCGATTTCTTTCGCTGATCGTACGATCGTCGAGCGCTTCCTTGCCGCCAATGAAGAAGGCACCGTTGTCCGCCCCGTTCTGGTTGGCCCCGTGACCTTCCTCGCCGTCGCTAAGGCTGATGAAGCAACCCCCGATTACGATCCCTTCGAGCGCCTTGACGATGTTGTTGCGGCATACGCAGACGTTCTCGCAGAGCTTGCCGAGGCCGGTGCTCCCTGGGTCCAGATCGATGAGCATGCGCTTGCTTCTGATAACCTCCGCGTCGATCGCGCCACCCTGATCGAATACTCGACCCGCGTCTTCCGTGCTCTGGCTGCACTCGAGAAGCGTCCTGCTCTCTTCGCTGCTATTGGTTACGGTGACGGTTCGCGCGCTGCAGCTTCTCTTGCCTCCACCGGCATTGAGGCTCTGGGCCTGGACCTGTGCCGTGGTTCTCTTCCCGAGGCTACTTCCGTGGATCTGTCCAAGGTTGCCCTCGTTGCGGGCGTCGTTGATGGCCGCAACATTTGGCGCACCGACCTCGATAGCGCAATTGCGCGACTCGATGATGCGAAGGAACTTCACCCCGCATCCTTGGCCGTTGCCACTTCTACTTCGCTTCAGCACGTCCCGCACGACACCGCGCTCGAAAAGTGGGACGATCCCGTGCTCGACGCGAACCTCCACGCATGGCTGGCCTTCGCCGACCAGAAGGTTGCCGAGGTCGTCACCCTCGCCCGCGGCGTGCGACAGGGCTGGGATTCCATTTCCGAGGCCGTCGAGGCGACCCGCGAGGTTCTTGCGCAGCGTGCAGCTGCTCCCGGTGTTGTTCGCCCCGAACTGCGTGAGCGTGTTGCAAAGCTGACCGAAGCCGATCGTCAGCGCGAGGACTTCGCTCTTCGCGATGAACTTCAGCGTGAGCGCCTTGACCTGCCGCTGTTGCCTACCACGACGATTGGCTCCTTCCCACAGACCACCGAGATCCGTCGGGCGCGTGCTGCTTGGGCGAAGGGCGAGCTTTCTGACGCAGACTACGCAGAGCGTATGCGCGAAGAAATCGCTTCGGTGATTCGTCTCCAGGAAGACCTGGGACTGGATGTCCTGGTTCACGGTGAAGCTGAGCGCAACGACATGGTTCAGTACTTTGCTGAACAACTCGATGGCTTTGCAGCAACGAAGAATGGCTGGGTGCAGTCTTATGGTTCACGTTGTACCCGTCCTTCGATCCTGTGGGGTGACGTTGTCCGCCCTCACGCGATGACCGTTGAATGGGCACGCTATGCGCAGTCGCTGACTTCTCACCCGGTTAAGGGCATGCTGACGGGTCCAGTCACCATCATTGCGTGGTCCTTCCCGCGTAACGACCTGCCTTTGGCTCAGGTTGCTGACCAGATTGGTCTTGCCCTGCGTGACGAGGTCACTGACTTGCAGGACGCTGGAATCGCGGTTGTTCAGGTTGATGAGCCCGCATTGCGCGAGCTTCTTCCTTTGGATGCTGCTCGCCACGGTGAATACCTCAAGTGGGCAGTGGATTCCTTCCGCTTGGCCACTGCTGGAGTCCGTCCCGATACGCAGATCCACACGCACCTGTGCTACTCGGAGTTTGGCCAGATTCTTGATGCAATCTTGGGCTTGGATGCGGATGTTACCTCGATTGAGGCTGCGCGTTCTCGCATGGAAGTGCTTCCTGAGCTTGCAGAGCAGGGATTCAACCACGGCGTCGGCCCGGGTGTGTGGGATATTCACTCGCCTCGAGTTCCTTCGGTGGAAGAACTCACCGAGCTTCTGACGCTGGCTGCCGAATCGATCGAGCTGCGTAATCTGTGGTCGAACCCCGACTGCGGTTTGAAGACTCGTGGTTATGCAGAGACCGAAGAATCCCTCAGGAATCTTGTTGAGGCAACGCGAATCGTGCGTGCACAGCTTGAAAACTGAGTAGTTATTACTGCCTGAGAGGGTGGGAACATGTGGCCTGTGGCCCTGTTCCCACCCTCTTGTTATTCCTTTTGACACGAGTTCAGCATTCGATAGAATAGGGCTATGACTTTTAACGCGACCATGACCTGCCGCCCCATGTGCGGCTCCATGTGCTCGCGA
This sequence comes from Actinomyces sp. Marseille-QA0893, assembly GCF_976954355.1. Lineage (NCBI taxonomy): Bacteria > Bacillati > Actinomycetota > Actinomycetes > Actinomycetales > Actinomycetaceae > Actinomyces > Actinomyces sp. Marseille-QA0893. Next base: position 46,615 of record NZ_CDRJSY010000001.1, on the reverse strand, counting down.
ATGTGTATGTGATTGACCTTCGCCCTGTCAATCGCTACCGCCTGAAATCCCACGATGAAAGTGGTGTGTGCGGTACCAAATAGTTTGGATACACCATGACCCTTGTTTACACCCCTGAAACCCGTCCGGCTGAAGCTCCGACTTCTTTTGAGGATTTCCTTGAAGTTCTTGCAGGTCTCAGGCTCTCACCCGCATCAACGCACATTGATCTGGACCATCGCCGCCTTGAGGTTTACGGCTCGTCAGTCAAGCTTTCGAATAAAGAATATGAACTGCTTGCCTACTTGGCTCAGCGCGCGGACGAAGTAGTTTCACGCGACGAATTGCTGGAATCGGTCTGGTACGGCGAAGGCCTCGAGACACAAACGCGCACGATTGACGCGCATATCCGTCGTTTACGAGCAAAACTGCCCGAGACGGATCTTATTTCCACCCTTCGAGGCCAGGGTTACCGTTTCAACTCCACCCCGACGGTGCGCGTGAGCTGCACGCGCGTCCACACACTCGCAGCCTAGGCGCTGCGCATAATCCAGACAGAAACAGCGGGGTTCAGCTCGGGGTCTCAGGCTCCTCGCCTAAATCACCAAACGATAGATTTCAGAATCGGGACGAAGCTCTTCAACGTGCAGGGGAGAAGCCTCCATGCGCTCGCGCAATCCCGTGATGTCCTCACGATCAGCAAGATCGATACCGACCAAAGCCGGCCCAGAATCACGGTTATTCTTCTTCGTGTACTCAAAGTGAACGATGTCGTCACCAGGTCCCAGAACATCTTCGAGGAAACTACGAAGCGCCCCGGGTTGCTGCGGGAAGGTCACCAGGAAGTAGTGACGCAAACCCTCATGACGCAACGAGCGTTCCATAATTTCCGCGTAACGAGTCATATCGTTATTGCCGCCTGAAACCACTGCAACAAGAGCGCCGCTGGCATCACCCAGAAGCTGTGCGCGTTGCTCAGGATCAGAGAAGTACATACGCGCCGCAGCCGAGGCCAACGCGCCTGCAGGCTCAGCGATCACGCCGTCTGAGTGGTACAAATCGAGCATTTCAGTGCAAACTGCGCCTTCAGGAACGACCAAAATATCGTCGACCAGTTCACGAACGACAGAGTAGGGCAGGTCGCCAGCGCGGCCTACAGCAGTACCGTCGACAAAAGGATCAACTTTAGGAAGGGAGACGATCTTGCCCTCCTCGAGCGCAGCATGCATGGAGGCTGCGCCCTTTGGCTCGACGCCGTAAATCTTGACTCCGGGGAAACGGGAACGAACCCAGGTCGCAATTCCCGCAAGGAGGCCACCGCCACCGACAGGAACCAGCACAGCGGCGGCCTCGGGAAGGATCTGTTCCTCGAGCTCGACGGCGATTGTTCCCTGGCCGGCAATGGTATAAGGATCGTCGTAGGGGTGGATGTAGGTGCGGCCGGAGTGGCGCGCAGCTTCTTGTGCTTGTGCGTTCGCACGGTCGAAAGTACCGTCGACGATCACCTGTTCAACCCAATCGCCGCCAATCGTTTCGATACGCTGACGCTTTTGCTTGGGAGTATTGGACGGAAGGTAGATGGTTCCGCGAACCTTCAACTGAGAACAGGCATATGCCAGCCCCTGAGCATGGTTGCCTGCGGATGCACACACGACTCCGCGGCGGCGCTCTTCTTCGCTGAGCATACTCATGCGGAAGTAAGCACCTCGCACCTTAAATGAACGGCACGTTTGCATGTCTTCGCGCTTGAGGTGAACGGGAACACCCACGAAATCACTCAGGCGCTGGGAGTACATCACCGGTGTTTTCTCAACGACATCGCCCAAAATTTCCGAGGCCTGGGCGACTAACTCGGGAGAAAGGGGGAACTGATCCGTTGACATAGGTACTCCTTGAATTGACGATCGATCTTTATCGTAACTCACGGCTAGTGAGCGCACTTTCTCACGCCAAACAGTGAAATCTCGGTGAGAAGCCTACACTTGAGAACGTGAGTGATTTGAAAGAACCATTGGTGTGGATCGATTGCGAAATGACGGGACTCGATGTGTCCCGCGATGCCTTGATTGAGGTTGCAGTAGTTATTACCGACGCTGATCTGCGTATCGTTGACCCGGGTATTGATGTCCTTATTACCCCTCCCGCTGAGGCCCTGGAAGGGATGAATGATTTCGTCCGGCAGATGCATACCTCATCGGGGCTACTTGAAGATCTTGCATCGGGAACGACGATGGAAGAAGCGCAAGAACAGGTCCTGTCCTACATTCGTCGCTTCGTCCCCGCGCCGAATAAAGCACTCTTGGCCGGTAACTCCGTTGGTACGGATAAGCTCTTCCTCGAAGCGAATATGCCGCAGGTCATTGATCACCTGCACTACCGACTGATTGACGTATCGTCGATTAAGGAACTCGCAAAGCGCTGGTACCGTAGGGCTTTCGAGGAAGCTCCTGTCAAGCACGGTGGACACCGCGCATTGGCCGATATCCTCGAGTCGATTCAAGAACTCGAGTACTACCGCCGTGTTCTTTTCCCTCACGAACCCATCACGCGTGAGTACGCGCGCGAGGTCGCTCAAGAGGTCGTGGCCTTGAAAATCCCTGAAACTGGTGAGGAATCTCAGTAACTTTCGAGTTTTCCACAGGGCGCACCGGTATCGGCGTTTTCCACAGACGCCGGTACCGGTCTTCCTTTTTCGGTGTGCGTGGACGCACAGTGGTCGAACCCGTCAAGGGAACTCGACTCTAGGAAGGAAGAATCATGAACAACCAAGGCAGCGTCATTCTTCGCGGTCGCGTCGGATCGGATCTACGGAGCATGACGACTCAGTCAGGGACAAAAGGAATCCGATTCCGCCTCGCCGCAAGTCAATGGCGAATTAATGATTCTGGCAAGTATGAGGAACGTGATCCCCACTGGTACACGGTATGTGTGTGGGACCGACTTGCAAAGAATCTTCTCTCGAGCGTTGAAAAGGGAACTCCAATCATTGTCAGCGGGCGACCAAGTGCTCGCGCGTGGATTGGACCCGATTCCGAGGCGCGTGCGGAGCTTGTCATTAACGCGAGTTTTTGCGGTATTGACCTTGCTTTCGGCCCTGCGGCAGTGATGAAACCGAAGATTCCTCAACACAATGTTCAAGAATCAGCGACCGTTGAAGCGGGGGAGTACGCCGCACAGCCGGATATGGAAGAAGTGCCTTCAAACGGCGTTTATCGCCATGATCCGGGCGCTGCAGATACGCACTGCAGTACAGGTGAAAGAAATGGAATTGGCACTGAAGCCACATGCTTGATTGAGCACTGCACTGGTGACTGCGAGGCTGACGAGGATCGTGATTCATCCTGGGAGGCGGAAGAGTCAGATCTCGACGGAAGTGATGCGGCTTAGAAGTCCTATATGCCAAAAATGCGACTCGTGCCTTAGCATTGAGGGGTCTGCCCAACTACGACGGCGTTATGTCACGTGATCCTGAACGGAGAATCCATGGCGGAGTTCATCTACCAAATGATTAAGGCTCGCAAAGCCATTGGTGACAAAGTCATCCTTGATGACGTCACAATGGCTTTCTTCCCCGGCGCTAAGATCGGTATGGTCGGTCCCAACGGTGCCGGTAAGTCCTCGATCCTCAAGATCATGGCAGGACTGGATGAGCCCAGCAACGGCGAGGCTCGTCTCAGCCCCGGATACACCGTCGGGATCCTTATGCAGGAACCCGAATTGGATAACTCCAAGACGGTGATCGAAAACGTTCGTATGGGCGCTGCCGATACCTTCGCTAAGCTTGCGCGTTTCAACGAGATCTCGGAAGAAATGGCAAATCCGGATGCTGATTTCGATGCCCTGATGGATGAGATGGGCAAGCTGCAAACTGAAATCGATGCCCTGAACGCGTGGGATATCGATTCGCAGCTCGACCAGGCCATGGATGCGCTTCGATGCCCGCCGCCGGACCAGCAGGTCAGCGTACTCTCCGGTGGTGAGCGCCGCCGCGTCGCTTTATGCCGTTTGCTCATTGAAGCTCCCGATTTGTTGCTTCTTGACGAACCAACCAACCACTTGGACGCCGAATCGGTTCTTTGGCTTGAAAAGCACCTTTCCACCTACCCCGGCGCTGTGATTGCTGTTACCCACGACCGTTACTTCCTCGACCACGTCGCTCAGTGGATTGCCGAAGTTGACCGCGGTCACCTGTATCCCTACGAAGGCAACTACTCGACCTACCTGGAGACAAAAGAGAAGCGTCTGCAGGTTCAAGGCCAAAAGGATGCGAAGCTTGCAAAGCGTCTGAAGGAAGAACTCGAGTGGGTCCGCACTTCACCGAAGGGACGTCAGGCGAAGTCGAAGGCGCGTCTGGAACGCTACGAAGAAATGGCTGCTGAAGCAGAACGCAGTCGCAAGCTTGACTTCGAAGAAATTCAGATCCCGCCGGGACCGCGTTTGGGCAACATCGTGATCGAAGCTTCGAACCTTCGAAAGGGCTTCGGAGACCGCGTATTGATCGATGGACTTTCCTTCTCCCTGCCTCGAAATGGCATCGTCGGTGTTATTGGCCCCAACGGCGTTGGAAAGACCACCCTGTTTAAGACCATCGTCGGCTTGGAGCCGCTTGACGGCGGTGAGCTCACCATTGGTGAGACAGTCAAGCTGAGCTACGTTGACCAGAATCGTGCGGGAATCGATCCCGATAAGACGCTGTGGGAGGTCGTCTCTGACGGACTGGACTACATCCAAGTCGGCAGTGTCGAAATGCCCTCCCGTGCATACGTTTCAGCCTTCGGCTTCAAGGGCGCGGACCAGCAAAAGCCTGCTGGTGTTCTTTCCGGTGGCGAACGTAACCGTCTGAACTTGGCGCTCACGCTCAAGCAGGGGGGCAACCTGCTGCTCCTTGACGAACCGACGAATGACCTCGATGTGGAAACCCTGTCTTCACTGGAGAATGCTCTCTTGCAGTTCCCCGGTTGTGCAGTGGTGATTACCCACGATCGTTGGTTCCTTGACCGCGTTGCCACGCACATCCTCGCGTGGGAGGGCACCGACGAGAACCCTGCATCGTGGTACTGGTTCGAAGGAAACTTTGAATCCTACGAAAAGAACAAGATCGAGCGATTGGGACAAGACGCAGCTGCGCCTCACCGCGTGACGCACCGTAAGCTCACTCGCGACTGAGAATTCCTTGAAGTAGGTTGGGGGGCCGGCAACGCCGGCCCCCCAACCTACTTTTCAGTCAAGATGAATCTTTAGGCGACGCCTCCCATGGGCTTTCCGCTCACTGGATCTACACCAAATCCCCAGTGGCTTGATGTGTGTCCTTCGCTGGGAATACGAAGCATTGCCTCTTGTGTGGCATGGGCAAGCAAAGTCCCGTGCTGCGAAAATATTGAGCATTCGACCAATACGCGTCCACTGACGATCTGCGTACAGCGTTGATCGAAAAGGATCCACTCATTGATATCGACATCGTGATGGAACCACATCGCATGGTCCAAAGAAGCAGCAACGAGGCCCGGAGACATCCACGACAAACCAAGAGTGCGAAGCGCGGGTTCCAACATCACTTGGTCGACAACATAAGTCAGGAGTGCTCGGTGAACATACTGGGAGGCTTCTTCTGGAACGCGAGCTCTTGGTTTCATCCACAGCCGCTGTGCTGGTTCTCTTTGGGGATCAGCTTTGGTGTACAGGCTTTGACCGATGTGTCGAACGTCAAATGCCGCAGTCTTTCCGAGAAATTTCCCGACAGGGTGGTCCATGAGCCTGAAAATCTCAAAGGCAGAACGGCACTCATCTGCTGGGGGCACCTGCGGAGCAGACGGCGAATAGGAGGGTGCGGCCTCGTGGCCCTGGAAAGAGACACTCATAGTGAGGATTTCGCGGGTGTCTTGGAAACAAGAGACCGAACGATTAGTAAATGAACGACCGTCGAGTACTCGGGTCACGTCGAGGGTAAAAGGACTCGCTGGGTCTCCGCCTCGGACAAAATATGCGTGTAGGGAATGGGGGAGTCGCCCCTCGGGTACAGTCGCACTGGCGGCAAGAAGACCCTGGGCAAGCACTTGCCCCCCATAGACTCGGCGGACCTGAGGCAGTGAGCGGGCGATAAAAGAATCTTCGCCATTTTCTTTGAGAGAAAGAATGCGCAGCACGGAGGCAACAGGTTCCGTTGAGATGGTGGGGATGGGAAGCGGCGTTGTCATAGATCTATTGTGCTCATTCCGCGCCTGAAAGTGCAGTGCACTTGTGTATCTCAGGTTGTCATACGTGACGTATTGCACTGCATCGAATATCCCGTATATATTTATGAGGTGTATGTCACTTGTGTGGAGAGGGGATAGGCGTGGAAACGGCATCGCTTCTTCTCCAATCACTTGGGGGAGCGTCGAATATCCGCGATATCGAACCGTGCATGCTCCGTATTCGAATCGAAGTGGAGTCGCCGGAATTGGTCGACGAAGAAGGTCTTCGTGTACCTGAGGTATTGGCTCTTGTGCGCTCTGGCAACATTGTTCAGCTTGTAACAGGTGTCAATGCGCGCAATATTGCTTTGCAGATGCTCCAGTTGTGTCTGCCTCAAGATGTGTCTGCTGGCACACGCAAATCGCTGTTCTCACGTATTCCGCAACCCATAAAATAGACAAAAGTAGCTGTATTTCAGAGAGGACCTCATGGTAAACCAATCGGTAACAGAGAAACTACGTGAACTCGCCGAGACCGTGGGGGTCTCAACCGGTTTCTGGGATTGGTACGGTAACTGGAAGCATGTTGAAGATGCCTCCCTCATCGCCGTTTTGAACTCTTTGGGGTTCTCTCTTTCTTTTGATCCCTCAGAGGCAGAAATTAACGAGGCGTTCCGACGCAACGAAGATTTTGCTTGGGCTGCGCCGCTTCCTCCGACAACCGTGTGCCGTCAGGGCAATGAAGCAGAAATTCCTGTCCATGTTCCGCACGGAATGGGCGTGTGGTGCCACGTTGAGACCGAAGATGGATATCACCATGAACTTGAGCAGCTAGATCGCCCGATCCCGCCGCGAATGGTTGATGGAAATCTGGTCGGTCGTGCGACCTTTAAGATTCCCAACTGGTTGCCGCAAGGATGGCACCGGATTGTTGCTCGTCATGAAGATGGCAGCGAATGCTCCTCGACCTTGATCGTTGTTCCGCAACGACTTTCTTGCCGTCTCGATGATGGCCACAAGCGTTGGGGTGTCGCGGCTCAGCTCTACTCCACGCGTTCGAGCGGCTCGTGGGGGATGGGGGATACCCAAGATCTGGCTGATTTGACGGCAATTGTTGCGCGCGATGGTGCAAACTTCCTGCAGGTCAACCCCCTGCATGCACCCCAGCCGTGTTTCCCCCAGGAGACTTCGCCTTACCTTCCGGTTTCGCGTCGTTGGGCAAGCCCCCTCTACATCCGTCCCGAGGCCATCGATGAGTACGCGCGCATGGACGGAAAGGAACGCGGAGTTATTACGCGATATGCGCACGCATCTCGATCTCAGGAAGACATCATCGACCGTGACCTCTCGTGGAAGTCTAAGCTCAAGGCCCTGCGTAAGATTTTTGAGATCCCCCGCTCGATCACTCGTCAGGCGCAATTCGAACATTTCTGCGCTGAGGGCGGAGAATCCTTAGAGAACTTTGCTCTCTGGTCTGCTCTGGTTTTTGAGAATGGAGACATCGAGCTTCCTGCGCCTTACGCATCAATCAATGCTCCCGAAGTTGAGCAGGCGCGCCAGCGCTTGGCGGGTGAAATTGAGTTTTGGCAGTGGTGTCAGTGGATCGTCTTCGATCAGCTGATCCGCGCGCAGGAAAGTGCACATCGCTTGGGAATGGATATGGGTATCATGTCCGACCTCGCCGTGGGCGTGCACTCTTTGGGCTCAGAGATTTGGTCGATGCCCGAGATCTTCGCCCCGGGAATGAGCGTTGGTGCGCCTCCCGACATGTATTCGCAGCAGGGGCAGAACTGGTCGCAGCCGCCGTGGTCTCCGCGTGGCCTTGCGAAGGCTGGTTACGCGCCTCTTCGCGACATGTTGCGTTCTGTGCTCTCGTATTCGGGTGCAGTTCGCATCGACCACATTCTTGGTTTGTTCCGTCTGTGGTGGATCCCCGAGGGGATGGAAGCAAGTGCCGGTGCCTACGTTTCCTATGATCACGAGGCCATGGTTGGGATTGTGCTTCTCGAAGCGCAGCGCGCGGGCGCAGTAGTCATTGGTGAGGACTTAGGAACGGTTGAACCTTGGGTTCGCGGTTACTTGAATGATCGTGGCATCTTGGGCACTTCAGTTCTTTGGTTTGAAAAAGAAGGAAGCGGATGGCCATTGTGGCCTGACCACTATCGTCGTTCCTGCCTGGCTGCAGTAACGACACACGATCTTCCGCCGACCCTTGGATACCTCGAGGGTGTTCACACTCAACTCCGGAATCGCTTGGGCTTGCTTGTCGAGGACTTGGACCAGGTGCTCGAGGCTGACCGCGTTGAACGAGAGCGAATGGTGTCTCGCCTGAATGAAGGCGGCTTCATTCACAATGAAGAGCCCAGCGAAGAAGAGCTTGTTATGGGGTTCCACGCTTATCTAGCGGCTTCCCCCGCGCTCCTGCTTGCGGTTTCTCTTGTCGACGCAGTTGGAGAGAAGGCTCCCCAGAACCTGCCCGGAACCTCAGATCAATATCCGAACTGGTGTATTCCTCTCCATGGCAGTGATGGCGAAGAGGCGCATATCGAGGATCTTGCCGCGTCAGAGAAGGTGCACGCCTTCCTCGCGAACGTGAATCGATACGTGCGCTAAGTGAGCTTAGCCTTCTTCTGATGCCCGGTGCACTCGTGCGCCGGGCATCAGTGCTTCGATCGGTGAACAATCTGCGGGGAGATGCTCGAGATAGCTTGCAGGTGGGCACAAGACAACAACAATGACTTCAAGCGGGTAGCCCATGTTGCGGGCTGGCGCGGTGTCCCATGCGATCAGTGGGTCACCCGCACTGACTTCGTCCCCAAGATTGCGGATACTTGAAAAGCCCTCACCGCCCAGCTTTACCGTGTCAATACCCAGGTGGACGAGAATCTGTTGCCCGTCCGCACGAGTAATTGCGCAGGCGTGAGGAAGTAGGTGCGTGAGGGTGCCATCCGTAGGAGCGCACACCTTCACATAACGGTCATTTTCTGGTGCGACGGCGAAGCCCGGCCCCATGATTTCCTCGGCGAAAACCGGGTCCGCGAGCGTATTGAGATGTCGAAGCGTCCCGGAAATGGGGGAGTAGAGCTCGAAACTCACTTGAGTGAAGAGATTTCCTCAGCGATTTCTTCTGCTTGCGGACCCATGACGATCTGTGCGTGGGACCCCACCACGACGACACCGAATGCGCCGGCTTCACGAAGCGCGGCCTCGTCGATCTTTGAATCATCCTTGAAATCAACGCGAATGCGGGTGATGCAATGCTGAAGATCGGTGATGTTATCCCAACCGCCAAGTGCGTTCAGGATGGTTTCTGCTTGGCTCATGATGCCTCCCCATTGCGATTTAGCCCTTAGGCCAAGGATAACGCGAAAATGCTCCCGTGTTCAGGGAATTAGGTCAGAAATTTGGGTGAATAGACTAGTATTCAAGGCGTGGAACCAGACATTTTGTTAACAGTCGTGATCCCTGCCTACAACGCACAGGACTACATTGATCGAGCAGTGACTTCAGTGCGTGGCTTTGATGAAGTCGAGGTGCTCATCGTCGATGATGGCTCTCGCGATAAAACCGCTCAGATTGCTGATGAATGGGTAGCTCGTGATCCCGAGCATATCCGCGTTATTCATCAGGAGAATGCTGGCCATGGCGGCGCTGTTAACGCTGGCATTGCTTCGGCGCGTGGGCGTTACCTCAAAATTCTCGATGCTGATGACTGGTTGGATCGTCTGGCGCTGAAACGTGCCCTTGAGCGCTTGGCTCTTCGCGAAGAGCAAGGGGAACCTCTTGACCTTCTAGTCGCTAATTACGTCTATGAAAAGCAAGGAAAGTCCCATAAAGCGGTGATCCGCTATGGCAATGTGATTCCTCGTGATCGAGTGGTGAGCTGGGATGAGGTCAAGCGCTGCCGCTACGACCAGTACTTGATGATGCATGCGCTCATTTTGCGCACGGAGCTTGTGCGCGAGTGCGGACTAGTGCTCCCGACGCACACTTTCTATGTCGACTTCATTTATTCCTTCGTGCCGGTCATCGATGTGCGCACTTTCGAGTATCTCGATGTTGACCTCTATCGCTACTTCATTGGGCGCGATGATCAGTCAGTCAATGAACAAGTGATGATTTCACGTGTCGATCAGTTATTGCGTGTGAATGCCGCAATGGTTGACGCAATTCCTCATCCCGATGATGTCCCGCCGAAACTGTACCGCTACCTCGTTCATTACCTGCGGATTAACTGTGTGATCTGTACGGTCATGCTTTTACGTTCGGGAACGGAAGAGAATGCGGCTCGCAAGGAAGAACTATGGGCGCAGCTAGAAGCGAAGAAGCCGGAGGCGTATCGAGCGGTACGCCGAGATCTTCTTGGGCGTTTGATTACCTTGCGTTCGAAGCCCGGGCGCGCGGTAATTATGTCGGGCTACCACATTTCGCAGTGGGTCTTGGGATTTAACTAAGTAGCTCAGCTGGGGCAAAGTGTCCATTTGACTTAGGGTAGGGGCACGCTCTTTAATGGTAATGAGAACGATTATCATTCTAGAGAGTTGGTCATGTCAGCATTGTGCCCTAAGGTAGCGCGCGCACTCATTTCACTATTCGCCGCCATTTCGCTCATCAGCGCCTGGATCTTTCTTCCACCTCCGGCTCAAGCGGATAGTCTTTCCTCCTCCCCGGAGGAACCCCGGCTGGCGAGCGCGCTCCAGGTCACAGCCTGCGACAATGCTGGCAATGACAGAAATAGCATTGAGCTGTGTACTCCGGGGGACAATGGCGCCAAGTCGCCTCTTCGCGATGGCGCACTGAGGTTTCAAACAACTTCGGCAGAGCGCGACGGAGAGCTTGGCCTTGCTGAAGGATATGAAATCGGCGTTGAACTCAACCCCTCTCTCTTCACCCAAGGAACTCGCTATCTCATTGAATTGACCACCCATTCTGAGGATGGAGCTGAAAAACAAGGCACTCCCACCGCACTGAGTATCGAAAGCAGCGGGCAACGCCGCTTTGGTACCCCAGTTGAGCAAAATACCAACGGCGCTCACGAGATCTACCGAGGCTTTTCCTTAGAAGCCGGAGAAGAAGATCTCGTGTCAGGGCACGTGCAGCTCCGCTTCGCTGACCTTGGTATCCGCTCGCTTCGACTTCGCATTCTTGAAGCGGTCGAGGGAGGTGATCCTTCTCTTATTTCCGAGGCCGAATTCACCGCGAGCATTGAAGCACCTGCGAGCGTGACGGAGCCGTCCGCTCAAGCCACTGTTCCCTCTCCCCTTAAGACCGCCCAGGAGAAGGACTCTGCTCAAAGTGGCGCCTCCGCTGTGCTCCCGAATAGTCGTGAGGCGAGCGAAAGTGCGGCGGCCTCGGCAAACAGTGGTCAAGGACAAGCGAGCGCTAGGGCGAACTCAGCCGAGCGCCGTCTCACTCTTGACCACGGGCATATCGACCTCTTCTACATGACGCTCGACGACCAAGGACATCCTGTTCTGAAAGTGATGGAAGACGTCACCGGATCTGGCGTACAACACGAAGCAGAAGAACTGCGCCTTGTCGTTCCTTCTTCGGCGCTCAAACACTCTCTTCCCCAAGACATTGTTGCCGGGGGAAGCGGATATTTCCTCCCGCAAACTCAAGACCCAACTCTGCCGTGGCCAGGGTGGGATGTTCTTTCTCTTGCTCCTGCGGGTTTCGAGCGCGTTGAATTTGACGTTTCCTACACAAATTCCAATGGTGGACGCATTTCGCTGTGGACCGAAGACTTTGTCGCAGGGCGTTCGTCGCGACTGCGCACAGGAGGTTACGAATTAGATCCAAACGGGTCGACAATCGTCCAAGATTACCTCTCGCACACTCACGCGAACTGGGCCTTTTCTCAAGCGGGAAGCTACGAGCTGAGCGTTCGAGCACGTGCCTATCGAAACGATGGTTCCTTTGAAACAACGCGCAGCGCTCACTATCTCATTGAGGTTGGCGGAGCCCAGGGCGTGGCGCCGAAGGACTCAACGGCCGAGAGCGGCGGTGTACTTCCCCCTGCAGTTGATGCGGGGAGGACAAGCGACGACGAATCACTTACGCGTGATGCCCCCCAGCGCCTTGGTGCAGAGCGCTGCATTCCCACCCGGATTACCCGCGAAGCAAACGAGGATGAAATTTCACGAATCCGCAGTGATAACGAGACTCCCAACCAAGCAATAACGACCCTGAACGTTCAGGTTGGTAGCGAAGGCGGAATTACCGACGGGCACTTTGACCTGGGACCAGCAATTGAAAACGGCCAATTAGTCGCGCGAATTAAAGACGACCGAGCCGTACCTGCAGTGTGGAAAGATCCCGCATCAATGACCTTCGCACTGGGGGAGAAGGCCAAGATCAAGGCTCCTGAGGCGCTCAGCTACGCCGCGAGCGTGGGACAAGACGTGTGGATGATCCCCGCCACCCAGATACGAGGCGTTCCGTGGCTCGGAATGAATTCGCAACGCGAAGAAATCGTGACTGAAACCAGCGGTCAGGTCCGTTTCTCTCTCCTTGATGTTCAAGGCCCCGGAAATGTCGCAGTATTTGAGTCGGGAAGCTTGGGCGCAGGAATCGGTACTCACGTTTTCGACGGTGCAGGAACAAGCTATACCCTGCCTGCCAATACTCATGCCCACCAAAACTGGGTGTTCACCGAACCGGGTTCCTACCAGCTGACGATCGCCATGAATGTGACGCCTCGCGGCAAAGACCTGCGCGGAAGTGGAAGCGGATCTGCTGGATCCTTAGTTGCAGCCGGTGGAACTGGAGAACACGGACGTCCTCTGGTTTACGCGATCGTCGGACGCACGGCCTCGGGACAACCCTGCAGCCTAGCATCAACGGGCGCGGGGACCGCGGAACTTGCCCCGATGATCCTTGCAGCCCTCCTGATCGGATTCGGGTGTATTGCCACATCGACGCATATGCGGGTGAGACGGTGAAGTTTGCACGCTTCGTATCAGCGATTGTCACGTGCGTTCTTGCTGGCGCAGTTGGAGGATGTGCACCGCATAACGATGCTTCATCGCACCGCCTCAGCATTGTCGCAACAACGGGGATCTTGGCGGACTTTGCGCGAAACGTTGGCGGGGAATACGTCGATGTTCATCAGCTCATTCCCAACGGCGCTGATCCGCACTCGTGGGAACTGAGTCTGAGGGGTATTCGCGATATTGCCTACGCGGATATTGCGGTCACGAACTACCTGATGTTGGAGGATCATTCGGTGATTCGCGCGCTCGATGCAAATCTTCCCAAGGACGCTCTCTCGCTGTCCCTTGCGGAGGAAAGCGCGAAGTTTGGCGGCACTCTCATTCCCCTTGTAGAAGATCGCTCCCTTGATACCCCGTGGCTCGGAATGCGAGTCTATGGGGATGGAAGCCAGATCGGGGCAAAACGGTCATCCCAGGTAGAACTCTCTGTCACTGGCATCGAAGGACCAGGACACGCCAGTGCCTACATCACGACAAGTTTTGGAAGTCCTGAGATCGCTTTCGCTTCACGTGATGGTGTTGATAGTGGGAATCATTGGGAAACAGATACCTCAATTCTGCCCGTTGGGGCACACCAGCACATGAGCTGGGTTTTTACTCAGCCCGGTATCTACACGCTGCATCTACGAGCTCGCCTGCGCGTCACTCCGGATGCTGAGCCGATCGAACTTCCCCCCTCACACGTGACCTTCGCCGTGGGTGTCGATTCGGAAAAAGTTGCTCGCGAACGTGGGCTTTTTCTTCTCCGACGAGGCCATAGTGACATCACCGTGGACCTGAACTCGCGCGCGTTGACCCTGATGGTTGACCGAGAAAAAGACGGTGGAGTCCCTGAGGGTGCGCCACTATTGGAGGCGCCCGAGACGGGCAACGGGCTTCCTTCACCCCTCGCTTCCCTTGACCTTAAGCGGGTGCTGATCGATGTTCCTTCACGCACCTTGCGCGAAATTCCCAAAGGCAGGGGATGGGAATTCATCGGTTCGGGTGACGGCCAGGCCTATGTTCTGCCCCAAGCAGTGCTTGGTAAACACGTGCACGGTGATATTGACCCACATGCATGGCATGACATTCACAACGCCCAGGCCTATGTGCGAGTCATTGAAAATGCCTTATCGACGCGTGACCCCGAGCATAGCGCGCAATACGCAGCCAACGCTTCGGCCTATATCGCCAAGCTTGACGAGGTCGACCGTGAGTTTGCGCAGGCAATTGCGAAGATTAACCCACTTGATAGGAAACTTGTGACCACTCACGATGCCTATGCCTATCTGGCACGTGCGTATGACTTTGAAATTGCTGGCTACCTGAGTGCTCAAGACGGTAGCGAAGCCTCGATTGCAGACCGCAAACGCGTTGCGCAGACCTTGAAGAACATGAAAATAACCGCGGTCTTCTTGGAACCGCAAAAACGCAGCCGTCACCCCGTTATCGCTCAGGTTGCCGAAGAGAGCGGCGTTCAGGTCTGCGGGCTTTATGGAGACACCTTGGACGGACAAGCTCCGACGTATATCGAGATGATGCGTGCGAACGCCCATTCTTTGTCGCAGTGTTTAGGAAAGGACCATTCATGATCAACAGCACGGGGCATGTGCGTTCGACACAGGGCTTAATGGCACTTCTTGTCGGTATCGGGCTGAGTTTTGGTGTGGCACTGTCGGCACGTGCTGATGACTCGTTAACTCAACATGTGGACTCTTCAGAACAAGTCGTCCGAGAAGAAGCAGTTATTGAACGTGGTCACGTTGACTTGGGGCCAAAGATCGTCGATTCGAAACCGGAGATTCTGGCGCGTGACGATTCCGGTGAGACCCCGCTTTGGCGCCCGCTAGACAGCCTTGTATTTCGCGTGACGGATTCGGGTAAGCTCCAGGTGCCTTCCGACCCAAGCTATTCATTCCTCCACGCACGTGAAGGAGAGTCATACTGGGTTATTCCGCAAACTCAAAACCCTAATGTTGTCTGGTTGGGATGGAATACTCAAGACCCGGAACTGATTAAAGTGATGGGCAATGGCGCGACGATGACCTTGGGGAATCTCCAGGGACCCGGTCAAGCATGGCTCTTCCTTCAAGACGGGGCTTTTGGAGCACCGACGGTCTTGTACGACTCTACTGCTTCCTCTCAATCCGATATCTGGGTTGAAGCTAATACTCATGTTCATGCGAACTGGGCGTTTTCTGCCCCCGGCGCGTATGCGCTCAGCGTCCGCTGGTGTTTTGGTGACAGCAACTCTCCGCAGTGTGTAGCCGACACTCTACGATTCGTCGTAGGCGACGAGGCCAAGGTTGAGGAAGCCCGCGCGCTCACGACCACTGCGCTCGCGGCCTCGTCAAAGGCCAACAAGCAACCTAGCGCGCACGAGGATGCGAGCCAGCAAGGGGGAAACAGAGAGTTCTTCATCTACGGAGGGATCTGCCTTGTCTTGGGTGTGATCGCCTTCGTTCTTGTTGCTCGTCGTACAAAGAGAACGCAGGCACAGATTGAGGAGGCACGCGAGGAAGTTCGCCGTGGTTTCGGATCGGAAAGCGGTGCCTGATGGAGTCTGAGAACACTGTTTCGGCCCTCGACATTTGTGACCTTGATGTGTCCTACCCCGGGCGCGAGGTACTCAGATCGGTCTCACTCACTGTTGCTCCCGGAGAGTTTTGCGCACTGATTGGTCCCAACGGTGCCGGAAAAACGACTCTTTTACGCGCAATCCTTGGTGCGATCCCATCTCGCTCGAGGCACATCACCTCAATGGGGGCGCCACTACAGCCCCGCGCAGTCGGCTACGTTCCGCAGCGTCATGAGTTTGCATGGGATTTTCCCATTACGATCCGTCAAGCTGTCCTGAGCGCGCTTGCTCCTCGGATTGGTTGGGGACGTAGAGCTCGCCTCGATGATCATCGTGCGGTTGAAGAGGCGTTGCATCAGGTTGGCTTGGCGCAGCTGGGGGAGCGAGTCATTGGTGAGCTATCGGGTGGTCAGCGCCAGCGCGTTCTGGTTGCTAGGGCTCTTGCTCTGCGTCCGCAGTTGCTATTGCTGGATGAACCCTTTACCGGACTCGATATGCCCACCCAAGAAAGCCTGATCGATGTCTTTCAAGGGCTTGCGCGCACGGGGTGCGCAATTGTCATGACGACCCACGACATTCTTGGCGCAATCGATGCGTGCGATCGGCTTTTCTTACTGAATTCGACGGTTATTGCCTCTGGAAAACCGGAGGATATTCGGGATCCTCAGGTGTGGATGCGTACCTTTGATATTCGCCCCTCGAATCCCTTGCTGAAAGTCCTCGGGGTGATGTGAGTGCTGAGCATTATCGATTTTTTCAACGATTTAACGAACCCTGCCTTAGCCTTCTTACCGCGTGCAGTGCTTGTTACATGTGTTGCTGCATGTGTGTGCGCAGTAGTTGGCTGCCATGTTGTTTTGCGGGGAATGTCATTCATTGGAGATGCCGTAGCACACTCCGTATTCCCTGGTCTTGCCATTGCCTTCGTCTGCTCGGGATCGCTGGTGCTGGGAGGAACGCTTGCTGGCGTTGGAACTGCTGTGCTCGTTGCACTTCTTTCGCAAAATAGGCGTTTGAAGGAAGACTCAATCATCGGTGTTCTCTTCGTTGGAGCCTTTGGTCTGGGCTTGGTCATTATTTCCTGGGCTCCGGGCTACGCTGGCTCTCTCCAGGACTTCCTCTTCGGCTCACTGACGGGGATCCCAGCATCGGAAGTACCTTTTGTGCTTGTAGCATCCGCGCTGATCTTGGGAGTCTTTGCCTTCTTTCATAAGGAGATCGTTGCGGTCAGTCTTGACCGGGAAAGTGCGCGAGTCTCTGGATTGCCGGTAATGGCTCTGGATCTATTGGTCTATATCAGTGTTGCTGGCGCAGTCGTGATTTCCGTTCAGATCATCGGCAATATCTTGGTCCTTGCTCTTCTTATTACCCCAGCCGCCAGTGCACGTTTGCTGATGAACTCTTTGCATTCGATGATGTGGGGAGCCATCACTATCGGTGTCCTCAGCTCGATCGTCGGAATCTACGTGTCGTGGTCCTTAGACCTGCCCGCCGGTGCTTCTATTGTTTGCGTGGTAACCGCGGTTTTCGCTGTTTGCTGGGGATATCGAGCTATTCGTGTTCGTTTCGCATGATGGAATAAAATTGCCCGGAGCATGAGACGTTACTAGGTTTGGCCCTGTATAAGGGAAGGAAACGTCTACATGAGTACAGCAGCACCAACTGCAAAACGACGCACGCGCGATACATGGACCAGTCAAACTGGTTTCCTACTGGCAGCAATCGGTTCCGCGATTGGTTTGGGCAATATTTGGCGATTCCCTGGTGTTGCCTACACCAACGGCGGAGGAGCATTCCTTGTTCCTTACCTTGTTGCCCTGCTTTTTGCCGGTATCCCGATCCTGTGGCTTGAATACGCCGTGGGCCACAAGTTCCGTGGAACGCCACCGTGGGCATTTCGTCGTATGAGCGTCAAGGGTGAATTCCTTGGCTGGTTCTGTGTCTTTATTTGTTTCGTCATCATCACCTACTACGCCGCTGTTGTCGCGTGGTCGAGTAGCTACGTTGTTTATTCGATCAACGAGGCCTGGGGAAACGATTCGAAGACCTTCTTCCTTTCGTCCTTCCTTGGAACCGTGGGATCCAAGGAATTTTCGTGGACGCCGGTCCTAGCTGTTTCTGTGCCGCTCCTCCTTGTGTGGGTGTGCATCCTGCTGATTGTCTCCTTCGGCGTCTCCAAGGGCGTTGAGAAGGCGAACAAGGTCTTCCTTCCCTTGCTTGTCGTCCTCTTCTTGGCACTCGTTGTGCGCGCACTTTTCCTTCCCGGTGCGCTTGAAGGGCTCAACGCTTTCTTCACACCAAATTGGAGTGCCTTGACCGATTCCAAGGTGTGGATTGAAGCATTCGCGCAAATCTTCTTCTCGCTCTCCGTCGGCTTCGGCATCATGCTGACCTACGCCTCGTACCTCAAGAAGAAGTCGAACGTGACCGGCACCGCTCTGGTCGCGGGATTTGCAAACTCTTCCTTTGAGATTCTTGCAGGTATCGGCGTCTTCTCAGCCCTTGGCTTCATGGCTCACACGCAAGGAGTTGCGGTTTCTGAACTTCAGGGACTGAGGGGTCCGATCCTGTCCTTCGTAACATTCCCGAAGATTATTTCGATGATGCCCGGTGGGCCTCTCTTCGGTGTTCTCTTCTTCTCCTCACTTGTCTTGGCGGGTATCACCTCCTTGCTCTCGCTGCTTCAGGTCGTTTCGGGCGCACTCCAGGACAAGTTCGCGATGCAACCAATTAAGGCCTCGCTGGTCATGGGAATCCCGGCAACGGTGATTTCACTGGCACTGTTCGGCACCCGTTCAGGACTCAACACACTCGATATCGTCGATAACTTCATCAACAACGTCGGTGTCGTTGGTTGCGCGGTCGCAATGACGCTGTTCACTGCCCTTGTTCGTCCGCGTCTGGCGGGGCTGCGCAGACACCTCAATTCCGTTTCTGCCCCGGCGATCCCGCCCGTTTGGGATTTTCTGGTTGGAATCGTTATTCCCGCCGTTCTCACATTCATGCTCATTTCTTCACTGATTAAGAGCTTGCGAAATGGGTACGACGAATACGCGACCTACTTAGTGACGATCTTCGGATGGGGATCGGTGGCAATTGCCCTCATCGCCTCTGCGATTCTCACTCTTGTTCCCTGGTCGCATCCTCAGCGCACCTCGACAACCCCCACTGATCAGGAGATGGCATGAACGCCGTTGCTATTATCATGATGCTCGTCACCGTGCTTTTGGTGTGGGGAGGACTTGTTGCTTCACTCGTGATGCTTCGACTCCTGCCGACTCCTGGCGAGGACGAGGCTGAAACAACCGCTCCTGTTACGGAGCCCAACTCACGATAGGGGATAGCGTGCGCCTCGTAGCTTTCGACCTTGATGACACATTGGCTCCTTCGAAGTCCGCGCTTCCATCTGCGATGGCTCAGCAACTACGCGCACTTTTAGATGTCGTTCCTGTGTGTGTCATTTCAGGTGGGGAGTTCGGCCAATTTCGCGCACAGTTGCTGGAGAATCTGGACGCAACTTCCGAGCAGCTCTCGAAACTTCACCTCATGCCAACCTGCGGTACGCGTTACTATCGCTGGAATGCAGATCACTCCAACTGGGATCAGGTCTATGCGAATGATCTGAGTCAGGACGAACGCGAGCGTGCAATCAAGTCGCTACGCCTGCGC
Source organism: Actinomyces sp. Marseille-QA0893 (assembly GCF_976954355.1). Taxonomy (NCBI): domain Bacteria; kingdom Bacillati; phylum Actinomycetota; class Actinomycetes; order Actinomycetales; family Actinomycetaceae; genus Actinomyces; species Actinomyces sp. Marseille-QA0893. The sequence continues at coordinate 27,242 of NZ_CDRJSY010000001.1, read as the reverse complement.
GCTCATGAACAGGGAGTGTGGGAAGCACAGCCATGGGGCGAGATCATCGAAGACCGAGGATCACAGATCACTTTTTCTGCCCTTGGCCAGCAGGCTCCTCTCGAGGCGAAACGCGCATGGGATCCCAGTGGAGACAAAAAGCGTAAGTTGCGGGACGCTGTTGCTTTGGATGTTCCTGATCTTGAAGTGCGTGCAGGCGGTTCAACGTCGGTCGATATCACCCGTCGTGGAATCGACAAAGCCTATGGAATGGCAAAGCTTGTTGAGATGACGGGGATTGCCCCACAGGACATGCTCTTCATTGGCGATCGCCTTGACGAGGCAGGCAACGACTATCCGGTTAAGGCCGCAGGGTATCCAACGCGTCCTGTTGCCGGCTGGGAAGAGTGCGTCGACGTTATTGCTCAGATCGTTTCTGAGCTTTCTGGGCGAGCTTAGTTCCCAATTGTGCGTGTTGCCCACAGGGCAACCGCACTTGCTGCTGCGACGTTGAGTGAATCGACCCCACCCATCATGGGAATTCGAACAACGTAATCAGTCTGGGCGATTGTTGCCTTTTTGAGGCCGTCGCCCTCGGTGCCCATGATGAGTGCGAGACGTGCGTCTGGTGCGGTCATCGCCGGCATCGTGATGAATTCGTCGAGGCTTACAGAATCATCACTCAATGCAAGAGAAGCAAGGGTAAAGCCTGCGGCGTGTAATTCATCTTTTGCCGGCCACTTGTCGAGTCTGGTCCATGGAACTTGAAACACGGTCCCCATGGATACTCGTACTGAGCGCCTGTACAAAGGATCTGCACACTGCGGCGTGACGAGCACGGCATCGGCGCCCAAAGCAGCAGCGCTTCGGAAAGCCGCGCCGACGTTCGTATGATCGACCAGGTCTTCCAAGATCAGCACACGTTTGGGGCCTTCTCCCAAGGAACTCAGCAGCTCAGTGACGGCTTGGAGCTCAGGGCGTTGCATTGCCGCGAGCGCTCCGCGGTGGAGGTGAAATCCCGTAATCGATTCGAGTAGCTCTTCAGGAGCGATAAAGACGGGAGTGTCGCCGCCGTCGGCTGCGCCGAGGAAGTGTTCAAGAAGGGGCTCAAGATCGGGGAGCCAACGGGGTGCCATCATCAAGGACCGTGGGCGATGTCCTGCCTCAAGAGCGCGAATGATGACGTTCGTGGATTCTGCCATGTATAAGCCGCGCTCAACTTCCAGACTTTTACGCAGGTTGACGTCCGTCATGGAGGTGTAATCGGCAAGACGAGGGTCATCTGGTGCGGATAGGGCCGTCAGTTCAATGAGCATTCCTTCATTGTGCCACGCCTGCTAGCTCGCATCAGTCCCACCATAGCCACCAACCGGGACCGTGAGCCTCGTCCATACACGCGATCGGTTCGCATTCGTCCGGCCTGCAATAGCCATCGAATCCCAATCGCTCTTGAAGGCGTTCCCACACACCATCTTCGTAGATCAGTGCCCAGGGAGAGTCCTGATAGTCGCGAGCTGAGGAATCCTCGATGTACACGGAATCGATGCTCATTCGTTCATCCCATCGCGGAGAAAGAACCAGATAACCTCCGAGGAGTACATGCGAATCGGCGAATGCTGCCTCAAAGAACAAATCGAGCGGCGGTGCATTGTTTTGACGATCTGCAAGGTTATCAACGGGGAGAAGTGGGCGTACTTCTTGTGCGATATGTCCGTTCACACCCGAAAAACGTGCAAAGTCTGCACAGATGCTGGGGGAGTCAACATAGGGACGCATGAGTTGCAAAATGCCATTGTCTTCGATCCAACCGGAAGCTCCGTACAGGCCGCTCGTTGGTAGTGACGCAAGAGAATGGGATGCCATCGGAAAGGTCCTTTCGTGAAGAGTGATGGCATCAGTCTGCGCTTGCGCACTACTGCGCTGCGGGGCGCTGAACAAACCTGTGGAAAACGCCGATAGGAGTGCAGGCTGTGGATAAAACTGGTGGGTATCAGCAACAGCTGATACCCACCACTCAAAAACCTAGATGTCGGTTACCTCGTTGGGAACTGCCCACGAGCAACCTGCGGGCGAGGCGAACGCCATGGGCGAAGCATAATTGCCCGCGAAAAAACATAGAACCACATACGGGGCGGGATCTTCTCGCGCGGGTGAACTTCACCAAGCCTGCGCTTAATCTTCCGCCAGACAATCGTGGACTCAACGATTGCAATCAAGAACAGTCCGTACATGATCAGCATGACGATGAAGAGTGCGCGCTGAGCAAGATCTGAAGTTGACGAGAAGAACGACACCGCGAAGAAGACGACAAAAAAGACGATCATCACAGGAAACACGAATTCTGATGCCGAGCGACGAGCGTCGATCCAGTCGCGGGTAAAACGCTTGACTGTGCCCTTGTCACGCAAAGGCATGTAGCGTTCATCGCCGGTAACCAAGGCTTCTTGCTCGAGGCGGTCGCGTTCAGCTCGCATGGCACGTGCGCGCTCACGTGCAGCCTTCTTTGCTGCTTTACGATCAGCGACGATCAAGGAGTGATCATTACGGGCCTGTGCAGCCTTGCGCGTAGGAGTCGGACCGCTCTTTGTACGGTCACTCGCAGCGCGAGTTTCAGGCGTTTCTTCGGGTTCTGACTTCTTTGAACTCAACACGCTTCTAAGGGTAATAGATAGCAGAGTCGATCGGCACATTGACCAGGCCTTAACCGCGCACTGATACAGGTCGCCTCAGAAGCGATACGCTTGGATACATGGCTATTGACGAACTTCGTGAGCGCCTCGACGCGCTCTTCCCGCAATTGGTCGACGAGCTTTCACAGCTTGTTGCGATCCCTTCGGTTTCTTCTGATCCTTCTCACAACGCTGACGTTGAACGCTCGGCTGAACATATTCGTTCTCGTTTCGAGGCACTGGGTTTGGATGCCCAGATTCATTCGGTGACCACTCCTGAGGGAGTACAGGGCAAGCCTGCAATTCTTGCACGCTCTGCGCATATTGATGGTGCGCCCACGGTTTTGCTCTACGCGCACCATGATGTCCAGCCCACGGGCGACCTTGCACGTTGGCACTCTGATCCTTGGAAGACGGTCGTCAAGGGCGATCGTATTTATGGTCGCGGCACGTCAGATGACGGCGCAGGTGTCATCGTTCACCTTGGTTCTTTGTCCCTCCTGGGCAAGGAGCTGCGCGCGAACGTCGTTGTGTACATCGAAGGCGAAGAAGAGATCGGTTCGCCCTCCTTCACTCACTTCCTTGAGACCTACCGTGATCAGCTCGAGGCAGACGTTATTATCGTCACCGATTCCGACAACTGGAAGGTTGGAGAACCCGCAGTAACGACCAGCTTGCGGGGTAATTGCGCATTTACCGTTGACCTGACGATTGCCGATCACGCGGTTCACTCGGGAATGTTCGGCGGCCCAATGATCGATGCTGCTACCTGTGCTGCTTTGCTCGTTTCCTCCCTCTACGACAAGGATGGAAATATTGTTGTTGAGGGCTTGGGCGGCGACGACCACGCCGAGGTGGATTGGCCCGAAGACGAATTCCGGGCAGCTAGCGGAATGCTCGATCAGGTGCGCCTGGCCGGAAGCGGTGATTTGGCAGCACGTACGTGGACAAAGCCTTCGGTGTCGCTGATCGGATTCGATACGACTTCGGTTGCGAACTCCTCTAATACGATCATTCCTCATGTTCGTTTCCGTCTGTCGATGCGCACGGTGCCCGGCGTGGACCCGCGTCAAGCAATGGAAGCGATCGAGAAGCACTTGCTTGAGCACGCGCCCTTCGGTGCTCGCGTGGAGATTTCTGATCGAGATCTTGGCCCTGGCTACCTTGCCGATGTCGATTCTCCGGTTTCTCATGTCGTCAAGCAGGCTCTCACTGATGCCTGGGGCGTTCAGGCGGTCAATATTGGTGTTGGCGGTTCGATTCCCTTCATTTCAGAGTTCCAAGAGACCTTCCCCCACGCGCAGGTCGTTGTCACTGGCGTTGAGGATCCTCTGACAAACGCGCACTCCGAGGACGAGTCTCAGTCGCTCTCTGACCTGAAAGCTGCTGTGCTCGCCGAGGCCTTGGTGCTCACACGCTTGGCGCGCAAGTAAGTGGGCCGACTCCTAATTTCGGGGCATTGGGGAGGGGATCGTAATCCTCTCCCCATCCTCGATTTACTTGCGCGAGGTTTTCAATCCCTTGCGCCGACTTGGCAGACGCAGTGTGCTCCCTTTGGCCCTGGGCGCGCCTTTGTCGAGGCCATGCGTTCCCACGCGGGTATTGCAGTGCTTTCAACTGCCGAGGAGGCGGACCTAAAAGTTTTAGGCGCGCGCTATCGCGACGCGATTCTTGCAGGAAAGACTCCTGTTTTGGAAGGTGGGCATCTCGCGCATACCGACGGGGGAGTCGCCTTTCTCGAGGGGCTTTCAGGGCTCAGTCGCGCGGATTATTCTGACTTCGACCGTTGGTTTTTTTCCGCGATCGAGCAGTCACGAGTATTGTGCAGGCGCGGCGATTTCTACGCTGCTTTTTCGAGTGCGAGGCCTCTCTTTGGTCCCTCGTCGACGCTTGCTCTTAATCCCGACCTGAGCCTGCGAAGCGATGCGGATGCGGACTTTAATCGCCAATGGATGCGCCTCTTGCACCAAGTTGCACAACCGTATCTTCCCCTTCAAGGCCAGCCGGCCTCGTTAGTGGAGCCGGGGCGGATCGCAGGATCAGGAGCAAGCGGGGGAGCAGGTGCTGTGATCTCAGTGTTGGGAGGAAGGCTGATCTCTGATGGGGATTTCCTTGCCTACCATACGCATCTTCAATCCCTTCTTGCTGAGGTCGACCTCGTGATCATTCTTGAGCCCGAACTGCACTCTCCGCTCCTTGCTGAGTCGACGCTTCCAACGCTTACCGAGGCCGCGGCACATTTTGCGCTTCCCGTTCTGGCAGTTGCTCGGAGTTCATCGCTTTCGGCTCATGAGCGAGCCGAATGGGGCATCCACGGAGTGCTAACTGACGAAAATGAGGATTTTGAAGCTCTCGGCCAGCGAGGTGCGCGAACATGGGCGAATTAAATGAGTCCTCGCTCTCAGCTTAGAAAATGGCGTCAATCCATGACTAGCCGTAGGCTAGAACCATTACTGCAAACCCAACACATGAAGGAGCAGCATGTCTGAGAACACCACTGAGACTGCAACCCACGAGGTCATCTTGACTGATGTCGCCGCACAGAAGGTCAAGAGCCTTCTCGAGCAGGAAGGCCGCGATGACCTTCGCCTGCGCGTCGCGGTCCAACCCGGAGGCTGTTCCGGACTCATCTACCAGCTCTACTTTGATGATCGTTTGCTTGATGGTGATGCCGTTCGCGATTTCGACGGCGTTGAGGTTGTCGTTGACCGCATGAGCGTTCCCTACCTCGCGGGAGCAACGATCGACTTCTCTGACACCATCGAACGTCAGGGATTCACCATTGACAACCCCAATGCGCAGAACACCTGCGCATGCGGCGAATCTTTCGCCTGATCGGAGAAAAGTGAAGAAGCTTTCTGTTTTCGGTGCCCTGCTACTGAGCTGCACCCTGGCACTGAGTGCCTGCTCGGGGCAATCCAAGAACTCCCAATCGGCCTCGGCGAGTGCTTCAACAAGCGCGTCTTCGTCGGCTTCATCTTCAGCAGGTGCGCCGAAGGTTGATCGCTCCGGTCAAGGAAATTTCCCCGAGGTCACCGGGGGATTCGCTGAAAAGCCGGAAATTAAGGCCGGATCAGGATCGGTTGGTGACGCCATTCTGGTGAAAACCCTGCACCAGGGTAATGGCGCGACTGTCGGCTTGGATGACATCGTTCAGGTGAACTACGCGGGTGCTCTTTTCAAGGATGGAACGGTCTTTGACTCTTCCTTCGCTGATGGACGCACCCCGATTGCCTTCAGTCTGAATCAGGTTATTAAGGGCTGGAAGTACGGCCTTGCTGAAGCACACGTGGGTGACCGCGTTGAACTCGTTATTCCGTCACAGTGGGGATACGGAGCTAAAGGTGCAGGTTCGTCGATTCCGGCAAACGCTGATTTGGTCTTCGTCGTCGATATCTTGGGTACCGTTAACCCCTCAGACACTTCGGCATTGACCAAGGCAACACCTACTGGAAATGAACTTCCCGCAGGTATTACCGTGACCGGCGACTTGGGAAGTGAACCGAAGATCACTTTCGGTGAAAGTGCCCCCACTGAAGACGCCAAGATCGTCATCGCTGAAGGCAAGGGCGAGAAGGTCACTATCGGCTCAACCGTTGTTTACCAGGCAGTCGGCGCCACTTTCGGTGCCGATAGCAAGACTCAATCCAGTTGGAGCGAGGCTGGCGGTCAAGTCACGACTGTTGCGCAGGGGAACCAGCTCGTCGACTTCACCGCTGGTTCACGTGTACTTCTTGTCGGCGCAGGAAACACAGCTCAAGGCGCGGCTTCTCAGGCAGTTGTCGTGGATATTATCGCGGTGATTCCCGCGAAGTAATTTTTCGCGGCAAAGGCCGCCTGTCGCCTGAAAACAGAGCAAGTGGGGAGTTGGAAAACCAACTCCCCACTTCCGCATTCAAAAGTGGTTAGAATACCCTGAGTAACGATTTCTTAGCGTTGAGGAGCGCATCGTGAGTGAAACGCCTGTGAAGGTCTTGGTATTCAGTGATAATTCGTCCACTCGCCAGGCAGTGATCACAGGCGTCGGATTCAAGGCCTCGAAAGATACTGCTCCCATTGAATGGCTTGAGGCTGCCACCTCTTTCGGTGTTTTTGAACTTGTCGATTCCCACGATATTGCCGTTCTCGTGCTTGATGGAGAGACACAAAAAGAAGGCGGTATGTCGGTTGCTAAAGAACTGGCAAATACCCGTGAGAACCTTCCGCCGATCCTCATGCTCACTGCGCGTCCGCAGGATCAATGGCTCGCGACTTGGGCTGGTGCTAGCCGAATTGTGAGCGCACCTCTCGATCCTCAAGAGCTGCAAGAGAACCTCGCCGAATTACTGCGCGCTCGCCGCTAAGCGCTCAAAGAGTAGGTTGGTCTAGAGGGACCAGAGGATAGGCAGGGGAAGCAAAGTCCAAAGGTTGTTTTCCCTGCTCATCGATGAGGGTAGATAGCTCGTAAAAAAGGAGGCCTGTGGCTAGCGCATCGTCTAATGCGCGATGCTGGCCGCCACCCAATTCAAAGTGCTCGCGCAGGGTCGTTAATCGGTGGTTTTCAACTGCTGGTTTCGGCAAAGCATAGCGAGCTAAAGACAAGGTGTCATAGGGGGGAAGCGGCGGAAGACTACAGCTGCACTGCTGCTGGGCACGGGCCAGAAAACCCCAATCAAAAGCGACATTATGGGCAATTAATCCTGCAATCTTCCGTTTTTGACACGCCACTTCAATCCAGCTGCTAAAACGCGGGAACACCGCATGTAAATCCTGAGCTTGTGCGAGGACCTCATCGTTTAATCCCGTCAAAGAAGTAATAAAGGCCGGGAGGGGACGATGAGGATTGACGAGAGCCGAAAAGCTATCAACAACCTGCTTCTCTTCGTAGATCACGGCCCCGATTTCGATAATCGAGTCCTTGGCACCGAGCCCCGTCGTTTCAAGGTCGACGACGAGCCATGCAGAGTCCAACCACCGTGGAACCATTGCGGAAAAACTAGGCTCGGGCTGTACAGTAGAACCATTGACCATAACGACGATGCTAGCGGTTGACACCGGTGGAGGAAACATGGGTCTGTATCAAGCCTTAAAGCTGACGGGCACTCCGATTCTCAAAGCTGCTTACCGGCCCTGGATTCGAGGGAAAGAGAACATCCCCGAGACAGGCCCCGCGATCTTGGCATCGAACCATAACGCCGTGTGGGACTCAGTTTTTCTCCCTATGATGATTGACCGTGAGGTTGTCTTTATGGGTAAGGCCGACTACTTCACCGGGACCGGGCTCAAGGGCTGGGCAACGAAGGAATTCATGCGCGCCGTCGGCACTATTCCTGTTGATCGCAGTGGTGGTCGAGCCTCTGAAGCCGCGCTCAAAGCGGGTCTCAAGCGTCTTAGCGAAGGCGAACTGTTCGGGATCTATCCTGAGGGAACGCGCAGCCCAGATGGGCGCCTTTACCGTGGGAAGACCGGCGTTGCGCGATTGGCGCTGCTTTCCGGAGCACCCGTCATCCCCGTTGCGATGATCGGAACGCATGCGGCTCAGCCGATCGGGCAGAAGATTCCTTCGCGAACCAATATCGGTATGGTGATCGGCGAACCCCTCGACTTCAGTCGTTACAAGGGCTTGGACCGCGATCGTTTTGTCCTACGCGCCATCACCGATGAAATCATGTACAACCTCATGCTTTTGTCAGGACAGGAATACGTCGACCTGTACGCCGCGGATGTCAAGGCCCAGCTTGCTGCAGAAGGTGCCTTCGACGGACCTGTGCCTTCGAATGGAAAGACTGCACCCGGCGGGCGAGTTGCCCCCGACGTTGAAGTTCCCACTCCAACGGAGGAAGAACTTCACGAGGAAGAAAACTGAGCAAAGCCGGAGTTGCACGCTTGTCACCTCTCATGGACCGATAAAGCGAAGTAATCCCGCACTCGATAAGATAAGTACGTGGCGCAGATCGTTTTGATGTGCGCGAAGAAGACTGAAAGGTTTACCCATGACGGTTCGTCGTGTTGCCCTCTTGACCGCTGGTGGCTTTGCCCCTTGTCTTTCGGCCGCTGTTGGTGATCTCATTGAGCGCTACACCCAGGTCGCTCCCGAAGTAGAAATCATCCTCTACCAGTACGGCTACCATGGCCTGCTCACCGGCAACTACGTTGTCGTTGATGAAGAAGGACGTCGTGACGCAGCGGTTCTGCGTGAGTTCGGCGGCTCTTCGATCGGTAACTCTCGTGTCAAGCTGACCAACGCCAAGAACCTTGTGGAGCGCGGCCTCGTTGAAGAAGGCGTCGATCCGCTTGCTTTCGCTGCTGAACAGCTGCGCAAGGATGGCGTCGATGTCCTGCACACCATTGGTGGCGATGACACGAACACGACCGCTGCAGATCTCGCTGCCTACCTGCATGAGCACAACTACGAACTGACCGTCGTCGGTCTGCCCAAGACCATCGATAATGACGTGATTCCGATCCGTCAGTCCCTGGGTGCATGGACCGCAGCAGACGAGGGCGCACGCTTCGCATTCAACGTGATCGGCGAGCACCGTTCGAACCCCCGTATGCTCATCGTCCACGAGTGCATGGGCCGCAACTGTGGTTACCTGACCGCAGAAACCGCACGTCGCTACCATGAGCTGCTCCAGACGAAGCGCTGGGCACCTTCATTGGGACTCACCCGCGAGCGCTGGGATGTCCACGGCGTCTACGTTCCCGAGGCAGCATTGGATATTGCCGGGGAAGCTGCACGTCTGAAGGCAATCATGGACGAGCAGGGCAACGTCAACATCTTCCTCTCCGAGGGTGCTGGCCTGCCTGAAATCATTGCCGAGATGGAAGCCAATGGCGAGGAGGTTCAGCGCGATCCCTTCGGCCACGTCAAGCTTGACACCATCAACCCCGGCCAGTGGTTCGCTCGTAAGTTTGCGGCTCTCATCGGCGCCGAAAAGGTCATGGTTCAGAAGTCGGGTTACTACTCTCGCGCGGCTGCAGCCCACGAAGAAGACCTTGCTCTGATCAAGCAGATGTGTGACCTGGCAGTCGAGTGTGCGCTGCGCGGCGAGAGCGGCGTTATCGGCCAGGATGAAGAGAACGGTGACAAGCTTGCAGCCATCGCGTTCCCGCGTATCGCCGGCGGCAAGCCCTTCGATATTACTCAGCCGTGGTTTACTTCTCTGCTCGCTGAACTCGGTCAGCCCTTGGCTCCGGCACAGTGACCATGAGTTTCTCTACTCATCCGGGGCGCGGCGATTTTTCGCTGCGCCCCGGCGCACCTGACCTCTTTGCACCCACGGCTAACGAAGACGCTGCGCCTTGGGAAGCATGGCGTCTGAGACGGGCACTTCAACAGCCCACGTATCCTGATGCGGATGCGCTTAGCACGGTTCTTGCTGAGCTTCGTCGCCAGCCACCCCTGGTTTTCGCCGGTGAAGTAGATGATTTGCGCGCCGGATTGGGCGCGGCCTCGCGCGGCGAAGCTTTTGTGCTCACCGGCGGTGACTGCGCAGAGACCTTTGCCGAGGCCACTGCCGACCACCTGCGTTTAAAGATCCAAACCCTCCTGCAGATGGCAGTTGTTTTGACCTACGGAGCGTCGCTGCCTGTAATCAAGATCGGACGGATTGCGGGGCAATACGCAAAGCCTCGTTCGGCTGATATGGAAACACGGGATGGAGTAACGCTTCCTTCTTACCGCGGTGATGCGGTGAATTCCTTCGAATTTACGCCTTCATCGCGCGAACCAGATCCTTCGCGTTTGCTTGACCTCTATCACCATGCCGCTTCGACGCTCAACCTGATTCGCGCATTTACGCGTGGTGGTTACGCTGATTTGCGTCTGGTGCACCATTGGAACAGGGGCTTTACTGCGAATCCAGCGTATGCGCGCTATGAATCCCTTGCCGAGGAGATCCACCGCGCGGTCAAGTTCCTCGAGGCCGCTGGTGCAGGTTCTGCAGCGCAGATGCGCAGCGTCGATCTCTTCTCCTCGCACGAGGCTCTGCTTCTTGAATACGAATCGGCAATGACTCGTATTGACTCAAGAACAGGGGACTCATACAACACCTCGGGACACTTCCTATGGATCGGTGAGCGCACGCGTGGAGCAGACGATGCACACGTCGAGTTGCTTTCCCATGTGCGCAACCCGATTGGCGTTAAGCTTGGGCCTTCGACAACTAAAGAAGATATGTGCCGTCTGATTGACCGTTTGAACCCTGAAGGCGAGGAAGGCCGACTGACCTTCATTACCAGGATGGGTGCGGATAAGATTCGCGACGTTCTTCCGCCACTGCTCGAAGCGCAATTGGCTGATGGTCGTCCAGTGACCTGGGTGACCGACCCGATGCACGGGAACACGATTACCTCGTCTACCGGCTACAAGACTCGCCGTTTCGAAACGATCATGGACGAAGTCACGGGCTTCTTCGAGGCGCATCGCCAGGTCGGGACGGTTCCGGGTGGTATTCACGTTGAACTCACCGGAGATGATGTCACCGAGGTCTTGGGCGGATCTGAGCAGCTTGATGAAGAAGCTCTTCGTGATCGCTATGAAACTTTGGTTGATCCGCGTCTGAACCACCAGCAGTCCTTGGAAATGGCTTTCCAAGTCGCTGAGTATTTGAAGAAAGAGTGAGGCTCACTGACCTGAGCACTTCACACCGGCATAAAGTTTGGGGGAGGAACCGTTGGTTCCTCCCCCAAACTGGTGGTAGTGGTGTTTTAGACGATCGTCAAAGTCACGGTAGTGCCACGAGGAACAACGGTTCCAGCTGCGGGGTTCGAGGAACGCACGGTTCCAAAAAGGCCACCCATGAATCGTTCAACGCGTACCTGTAGACCAGCTGCCTCGAGAGCCGAACGTGCTTGGCTTTCTTGTAAACCTTGAACGGTGGGCACCTCGACGGTTTCGGGTCCCTTGGACACGGTATATTGCACCTTGTCCCCGCGGTGAAGGGTTGTTCCGGCGGCGGTTTCTTGCGAAATAACGGTTCCCTGGGCAACAGTCGATGAGAACGCCTCCGTCGCTTCAGGAACCAAGCCCATCGATTCCAGAGTCTGTCGAACTTCTTCGGCGCTCTTACCGCCAAGAGCCGGTACGCTCAGGGGTTCGCGTCCCTTAGATACAACAAAGTCAACCTTCGTATCGTGACGAATAGAGGAACCGGCCTCGACTGATTGCGAAATAATCTTGCTCTTTTCGACATCCTCTGACCAGTCCTCGGTCACATTCCCAACGGCAAGACCGCTGCTTGTCAGGGCATTCTTCGCAGCGTCAGTCGCCATTCCCTTCAGATTCGGCGCAGTCCGCATATCGACGCCTTTTGATACGACGACGAGGACCTCAGCGCGCTTGTGGACTCTGTCTTGGCTGCCTGGAGTCGTTGAAATAACGATTCCTGTTTGGACAGTATCGGAGAAGTCCTCGCGCTCTTGGAACTTAAGGTGTAGCGCGCGTAGATCATTCTCCACATCGGTAACCGTGCGGCCATCGGTGACCGGCATAGTGATATATGAACCCGGCCCGTATTCGTGCCACCACCACAATCCGCCGATGACGCCGACGATAAGGAGGGACACGATCAACGCCGCGAACTTGCCAAAACGGCTACGGCGCGTCTTTCGGTGAGCCACCTGCGTTACTCCACCGGAGACATGGACAATAGCCTGAGACGTCGCGGGAAGCTTTTGTGCTGGCAGGGGAGCGGTGAGTTCAACGAGGCCCAGCGCAGCTGTTTTGTGCTCGCCATCCTCTTCTGCGGCTTCGATTTCAGCGCGTTTACCGGCAATCTCAGCTGGGATGGATGCTCGTGCGCGTAGCAAAAGATCAAGAGCCTCTTGAGCATCTAAAGGACGATCTTCGGGATCCTTCGCGGCAAGCGCTGCGACAAGATCGTCAAGCTCACGAGGGATCCAGGGTTCGAATTCTGAGGGGAGGGGAACGGAGTCATTGACGTGGTGATAGGCCATTTGCATGGCTGTTTCACCTTGCCACGGAACCGCGCCGGTGAGCATTTCGTAGAGCATGATGCCTACGGCATAAATGTCGGTTCGTGCGTCGCAGACACCACTTGTCGCAATTTCGGGTGCCATGTAGGCAACCGTTCCGAGCATGGAGCCGGTCGTGGACATCGAGACTTCGGATGCCGCGCGTGCAAGACCAAAATCGGTGACGCGGACGGGCCCCTCACTGGGAACAAGAACGTTTTCTGGTTTGATATCCCGGTGGATGACGCCAACACGGTGGGCGGCGCGCAATGCCTCGAGGATGTCTTGCGTGTACTGCAGAGATTGTGAAACCGTAAAGGCGCCCTGCGCCTGAAGCAACGCGCGCAGGTTAGTCCCATCGATGAGTTCCATTACCAAGAAGCCCTGGCCGTGAATGACACCTTGATCAAATACGGAAACAACTCCGGGGGACACAATACGCGCGGCGGCGCGAGCCTCGCGGCGGAATCGAGCGACGAAGTCCGCTGATTCCGCTAAGTGAGGATGCATGACTTTGAGGGCGACAGGCCGATCAAGGCGCTCGTCATGAGCGACATATACAGTCGCCATTCCGCCTCGGGCAAGGCGTGCCTGAATCCTGTACCGATCATCTACAAGTAAGCCGATCAAGGGATCAGCGGGCATAGATGAGTCTTGACCGTCAGCGTCGATGTGTGCATCGCTGCGGTTGTCGGGTTCAAATTCCGTCTCAGAAGTCATCAGTGCGATTTTACTGGAGATTTCAGGGAATGTGCTCACGATATCCCGCGCGCCGTAGCGAAGCACTGCCAGCTAAGGGCGCGATATCATAAAGCCATGAGTGAAACCGTTGCCCTGTATTCCGTTGATGAGGTAGCTCGAAAGCTTGGCATTGAACCGCGCCGCGTGAAGCAACTGATTCGTGACCACATTCTTTTCCAGTACACCAACGCTGCAGGTGAAACTGGAATTCCTCAGGAAATTCTGATCAAGGGGAAAGACGGTTATGAGCCGCTCTATAACCTCCCGGGCACGCTCACGCTCTTGTCCGATGGCGGGTTTTCCCCTGAAGAGGCTGCGCAGTGGCTGTACACCGAGCATGATGAACTGGGAGAAACTCCGATGCAGGCGCTTCTGGGCGGGCGTCATCATCGGGTGAACCGTATTGCTTCTGCTTTGGCTTTCTAAGCGGGGGCGGCAAACGACTGTTTGTGTCACTTTGAGCGTTTGATGAGCATCGCTGCAACCTGAGAGAGGGTATCGCGCTGCTCGGGAGTGAAGCGACTGGATTCGAGGGCTAAGAATCCCTGTGCTTCGAAGGTTGAGATTACTTCTTCGTGCAGTTTCCGTCCCCTGCGAGCGACAATATCTCGCAGCTCGTCGAGTTCATTGTCAGTCATCTCCGGATTGCCGAGGCCGCGCGCGAGTTTTTCACGTTCGCTTGCACTTGCGTTTTGCCAGGTCAGTGCGAGTAGATATGTTCTCTTTCCTTCGCGCAGGTCATCGCCTGCTCCCTTGCCAGTGATCTGTGGATCTCCAAATACGCCTAATTCATCATCGCGGAGTTGGAAGGCGTGACCCCATGGAGCCAAGACCATACCGAGAGCATCTGCGTCAAGGGGAGAAGCGCCCATAGCGAGGGCACCCAAAGTTGCTGGAATGACAACTGAATAGTTGGCAGCTTTATGGGAAACGATGGTCAATGCGGTTGAGGCATTAATTGCCTCGGAATCATTGATATCAAGAGGACGCTGCTCGGCGGAAATGTCGAGAAATTGACCAATAGCAACCTCGGCATGCATGCGCGCGTAGAGCTGCATGACGGGATCGCGGTAATGGGATAAGTCCTCGCACTGACGAATCATCGCGGATTCAGCGGCAGAGAAGAGAAGATCTCCGGCAAGGATCGCGGAACTGATTCCGAAGTCTTCGCTATCGCCTCGGAAATGGGTAGAACGATGGTAGGAGGAAAAAGCCGCATGAGCGGAGGGGTTACCGCGCCGCGTGGGGGCGTGGTCGATGATGTCATCGTGGACGAGTGCGCTTGCCTGGTAGAGCTCAAGTGAGGCGCCTAAATCATCCAAAGGTAAAGTCTCAATGGGAGCATGAGTGAAGAGGCTGCCACCAACAAAAGCAAGGAAAGCGCGGAAACGCTTACCTTCTTCAAGGCTCTTATGGCAAATCTCCAGCAGGGGAGTGACCTGCTCAGAGGGGGCAATCGAGTTTGCGAGCTCGGCCAAAATACTGTGGCTTCGTTCCTCAATTCGAGGTGCTAAAGAAAGTAGTTGCTCGCTCAAAACGCTCATGTGCCCAGTCTATAAAACATTCATACGCTACCTAGCGCTCATGTTTATCATGAGAGAAAACGTGAGGAGAACGATTGTGGCAATTGTTGTGAGCTATTACGGGAATCGTGAATCGGATGCTGCCTTGGACGAAGCTGTTCGCGTGGCATCGTGGATGCGAACATCTCTCATGATTGTCGTAGCTTCGCACGATTGCGGTGGGACGTTCTCAGACGAAAATACTGCCGAAGCCCACCTGTGGGAACGCTTAGAGGGAACCGAAGTTTCCTTTGAAGTCAAGCGTTGCCGGAGGGACATGTCAATGTCTGAAACAGTCTTGGAATACGCACGTGTTCTTGACGCTGACATGATCGTTATCGGATTGCGCCCCGGCGGTTCACAACGGACAACAATTGGCAATACTGCAACAGAAATTCTGCTCGATGCGCCGTGCCCGGTGATGACGTCTTCGTGGCGTTTTGATGGTCACGCCGCGTAAGAACGCATTTTGTCTTGCCTTTCGAGCTGCGCACGTCAAGGTCTGACAGTTATAATTGTAGGCAGTATGTCGCCGTCCAGTGGATTGGCGGCTAATTTTGTCCACCCATGAAAGGGATTCGAGTGTCTCCATCCCGCGCTACCGGCGCTCGCGATACTGAAGCTGAACCCACTCAGTCGAAGAAGGCAACTCGTACGCGGCGCTCGTCTCAGGCTACACAGACGTCTGTAGAAATGGAAGAGACTGCCACGCCGAAGAAAGCGACAGCAAAGAAGGCTAGGAAAACTACGGCTTCAAAGGATGATGCTTCCGTAAAGACGGAGGAGACTGCGCCCAAGAAGCGCCGCACCACAAAGAAGGCTCAAGAGCAAGAAGTAGCGAAGCCTGAAGCAGAGAAGAAGCCTCGCGCAACCCGCAAGAAGGCGGCGAAGGACGCGCAAACTGAAGGCGCGGAAGAGGCTCCCAAGCGCGCGAAGCACACGCGCAAGAAGGCAGCTGAGGTCGAAGAAACTCCTCAAGAAGTCGTACCCGCGCAAGACGATGAGGAACTCGAAGGCGACATCACCGAAGACGCCGATCTCGAAGAAGTCGAAGACATTGAACCCGATGTCGATGATCTGGAAGATCCCGAGATCGAAACTGACGATGACGACGTAGAAGACAAAGATTCTGAAGATGATGAGTCTTCTGCACATGACCAAGATTCGAAGCCGCAGAGCGCTGCTGAACTTCGTTCGAAGGGTGGATTCGTCGTTTCTGATTCGGATGAAACAGATGAACCAGTCCAGCAGGTTACCGTCGCTGGAGCAACGGCCGACCCGGTGAAGGACTACCTCAAGCAAATCGGTAAGGTCTCCCTGCTCAATGCCGAACAAGAAGTTGATCTTGCTCGTCGTATTGAAGCCGGTCTCTACGCTGAGGAAATCCTCAAGACGAGTTCGAATGAGAAGAGCTCTCGCGAACGCCGTGAGCTGCATATTTTGGCTCAAGATGGTCAGCAGGCAAAGAACCACCTCCTCGAGGCCAACCTGCGTCTTGTGGTTTCGCTTGCGAAGCGTTACACCGGACGCGGTATGCAATTCTTGGACCTGATTCAGGAAGGAAACCTGGGTCTGATTCGCGCAGTTGAGAAGTTCGACTACACGAAGGGCTACAAGTTCTCGACCTACGCTACGTGGTGGATTCGCCAGGCAATTACGCGTGCTATGGCGGACCAGGCGCGAACCATTCGCATCCCTGTCCACATGGTCGAAGTCATCAATAAGCTCGCGCGCGTTCAGCGTCAGATGCTTCAAGATCTTGGTCGTGAACCCACTCCTGAAGAATTGGCGAAGGAACTGGATATGACACCGGAGAAGGTCGTCGAGGTCCAGAAGTACGGTCGCGAACCTATTTCTTTGCACACTCCTTTGGGTGAAGACGGCGATAGCGAATTTGGCGATCTGATTGAGGACTCCGAAGCAATCGTCCCCGCAGACGCAGTGTCCTTCACGCTTTTGCAAGAACAACTTCACCGTGTCCTCGATACGCTTTCTGAGCGTGAGGCAGGGGTTGTTTCCATGCGTTTCGGCTTGGGAGACGGCCAGCCGAAGACTCTTGATGAGATTGGTAAGGTCTACGGTGTCACGCGTGAGCGTATCCGCCAGATTGAGTCAAAGACCATGTCCAAGCTGCGTCATCCCTCCCGTTCGCAGGTGTTGCGCGACTACTTGGACTGATAGAGCCGTTTATAAACTTAAGTGGCCGGGACCTATTAGGTCCCGGCCACTTAAATATTGCTCTACGAGCGCAAAAGACGATCAGTCGTCCTCTTCCTTCTCGATGCCCAGCGTCTCACGAATGTGATCGTAGAGAGAAAGCTGAGTGGCGATCGAGCAGTTGATCTGCTGAAGCAGCTGGGCGTCGGTTGCTCCATGCTCGTAATCGACATTGACCTCTGTCATCACGCGCAGGGTGCCATCGTCGGTGGGAGCGTAGAAGGCCTTCGGCCAGATACGATCGCGGTGCCAGTCTTCGATGACACCGTTGAGCTCTGCTTCTTGTTCCATGGGAACTTCTTCTGCCATGCGCGAAGTCACGGACAGGATTTCATTCATCTGTCCCATGAAGAGGAAGAAGAACGGTGCGCCGTCCCAGCGGCCGCATACGTCGTCGTCATCATCGCGACCGTAGTACCAGCCCTGGCCATCGAAAATCTTCTCGATGCGTTCTTTCGAAATGGGGCGTACGGAATCGCCAGATTCACTGCTGCTGAACCAACCCATATTGACGTCTCCTTTGTGTCACATTCCCAGAGCTGCGCCCAGCTCACGGTAGAACTCGGAAGCGGTTCCAAGAGCACAGCTGACCTGCTGGTTGATCTGTGCGTCGGTTGCGCCATGTTCCCAATCGATTGAATTTTCGCAGAAGATGCGGACCACACCTTCATCGTTAATGCGGTGGTACGCCTTCGGCCACAACTTCGTGCGGTGCCATTCGCGGATGAATGCGCGTGCTTCTTCGAGCTTCTCCATGGGGACCGAGAGGTGCCACAGGGACTGAATGTGAAGAATTTCCTTGTTTTCGCCTCGGAGCATGAAGTAGAACTGGTCGTCGTCCCACGTGCCGCCAAGGTCACCATCGGAATCTACGAAGTAGTGCCACCCGCGTTCTTTAAAGAGGTCGATCAGACGTTCCTGGCTGATCGGTGGGGTGAGTGGGGCCTCTTCGGCCGGCTTTGGTCGTGAAAACAGACCCATGTTTGTTTCCTCCTTGGAAGGGATTGTCGTTCCAATGATAGGGGATAGCCCCTAGAAAGTCAGGATCCTTGTGTGAAGTAATTGCGCTCATCAATAATGTCGAGGGCCTTCGGGGCAATTGCATCGAGATGCTGATTGGCATGATGCGCGCAGAAGTTTAGCGTTCCCGTAGCAAGAGTGACTCGCACCCACGCGCGTGCTCCGCATTGATCACAACGATCTTGAGCGGTCAGAATCGGGGGAAGTGTCTGTCGTGCATTCTCAGTTGTTACGGTATCCATGCATCTATAAGACCACGTTAAAGTCGATCAAGAAGCAAAAAATGGCTTTTTCTGCCAACGGCCGAAAATCTGGAAACGTATCACAATTTGTCGATTTCGGTGCGTGAGCGTCTGAGTTGACCGATGCACTTCGTACACTGTCTGGGTGAGTGAAACCCAAGCCTCAGACTACTCCGCACGGCATCTATCGGTTCTCGAAGGACTCGAGGCCGTTCGTAAGCGCCCCGGCATGTACATCGGATCGACCGACCACCGTGGACTCATGCACTGCCTTTGGGAGATTATTGATAATGCGGTCGACGAGGCCTTGGAAGGCTACTGCGACACGATCGATGTGCGCTTACATCCTGACCATTCGGCTTCAGTTTCCGATAATGGCCGTGGTATTCCCGTAGACGAGGTCCCCGGAGTTGGCCTGTCGGGCGTGGAAGTCGTCTTCACCAAGCTCCACGCCGGTGGAAAGTTCGGAAACGGCTCCTATGCTGCCTCGGGTGGCCTTCACGGTGTCGGTGCCTCTGTTGTGAATGCTCTTTCGGCGCGAATGGACGTCGAGGTCGACCGCGGTGGTAAGACTTGGCAGATGTGTTTCAGGCGAGGAGAGCCCGGCGAATTCGATGATTCTCGTCAGCGCACCCCGAACTCTCCCTTCCAAGCTTTTACTGATGAGTCTCGCCTGAAGACGATCGCTAAAGTCTCAAAGAAAAAGACTGGCACTAGAGTTCGTTTTTGGGCGGACTATCAGATTTTCCCTTCAGATGAAGGCTTTACCTGGGACACTCTTCTTGCCCGAGCCCGCCAAACGGCTTTTTTGGTTCCTGGTCTGACGATCAATTGCTTTGATGAACGCGGCGAAGAAACAATTCACGAATCATTCCGTTTCGACGGGGGCGTTGTCGATTTTGTTGATTGGCTCGCTACTGATGGCCCTGTGACGGATACCTGGCACATCCAAGGTGAAGGTACCTTTACGGAAACCGTGCAAGCTTTGGATCCTGAAAGCGGTCATTTGAAGGCCGTTGAAACTGAACGCACGTGTGAAGTTGACTGTGCTCTGCGATGGGGAATTGGCTATGAGGCACAGCTTCAATCCTTCGTTAACATCATCGCAACGCCTAAGGGCGGAACCCACGTTGCGGGCTTTGAACAGGCCGTTTTGAAGGTACTTCGCGCCCAGGTCGATAAAAATGCGCGCAAACTGAAAGTCTCGGCTAAGGACGGTCGTCCTGAGAAAGACGACGTATTAGCTGGTTTGACCGCGGTTGTCACTGTTCGTTTCCCTGAACCTCAGTTTGAGGGGCAAACAAAGGAAATTCTGGGGACGCCGCAGATTCGTTCAGTTGTTGCCCGCGTGGTCGGCGACTGGCTCGAGGCGAAATTTGCTTCCTCCAAGCGCGACGATAAGCAGCAAACCAGCGCACTTTTGGACAAAGTCGTTGGAGAAATGAAAGCGCGTGTCTCAGCGCGCATTCACAAAGAAATCTCCCGTCGCAAAAACGCATTGGAGACTTCTTCTCTTCCTGCAAAACTTGCAGATTGCCGAGCAGAAGATGTCGAACAGACCGAGCTTTTTATTGTCGAGGGTGACTCGGCGCTTGGAACCGCAAAGGCGGCGCGTAATTCACAGTACCAGGCGCTGTTCCCGATTCGAGGGAAGATCCTCAATGTCCAGAAGGCCTCGACTGCCGATATGCTCGCTAATGCTGAATGCGCGAACATTATTCAGGTGATTGGCGCCGGTTCTGGACGTACCTTCGACCTTGAACAGGCTCGCTACGGCAAAGTCATTTTGATGACTGACGCGGACGTTGATGGAGCGCATATTCGTACGCTTCTCCTGACACTCTTCTTCCGCTATATGCGTCCGATGGTCGAAGCAGGACGAGTTTATGCGGCCGTTCCTCCTCTACACCGGATTGAAGTGGCTGGAAAGGGGCGAAAAGGACGGGAGTTCATCTATACGTATTCTGAAGATGAACTCCATCGCCAGCTTGCTGCTTTGCGGAAAGCGGGACGCAGTTGGAAAGAGCCGATCCAACGCTACAAAGGCCTCGGCGAAATGGACGCCGATCAGTTGGCAGAAACGACAATGGACCGTGCGCATCGCTCACTCAGGCGCATCACACTTAAAGATGAGGAGGCTCTTCGTCGCGCCGAAGACGTCTTTGAACTTCTCATGGGGCAAGTTGTTGGTCCTCGTCGTGATTTCATTGTCGAAGAAGCTGCGGGTATCGATCGTGACCGTATTGATGCCTAGGCGTTGCGCATAGATATTAACTAGGACTGAGGACCCGCTTTCCCGTAGAATATTCCCTATGAATGGACTTGCGGAGCGTTTAAAGCCGCCCGAGGTAGTCTCTTTCCCAGGTTCTCACCTCGGTTTGCGGTGGCGGCCTTTGATCCCATCGGATCTAGGTGCGGTTGCCGATTTGATCCGCGAAGTTGAGAAAGAGGATGACGCGATCTTCCGGACATCCTCGCAGGAGATTGCGGACCTGGCATTGGGGCACCTTAAGGCTTCCCCTCTCGAGGTGATCGTGGGAATCGCCCAGGATCATGGCATTGTTGCGCTTGGGAGCGTGAAAGTGTTGACCGGGGTTACCGAGGCCGCGGTTGCGATCGTCAACGCTGTCATTCATCCTCTGTGGCGAGGCCGTGGAGTCGGTCGTTCTCTTCTTCACTGGCAAGATGGCCGTGCGCGCCAGATGCTTGTCGAATATTTCGGCGCGGAATCCACTCTGCAGGCTTCGATTGCCAACTGGGT
Source organism: Actinomyces sp. Marseille-QA0893 (assembly GCF_976954355.1). Taxonomy (NCBI): domain Bacteria; kingdom Bacillati; phylum Actinomycetota; class Actinomycetes; order Actinomycetales; family Actinomycetaceae; genus Actinomyces; species Actinomyces sp. Marseille-QA0893. Next base: position 6,094 of record NZ_CDRJSY010000001.1, on the reverse strand, counting down.
TGATGGGCACATGACGGATCGTCGACGTCTCTACATTGCTGCTGGTTTTTACGCTAAACACATGTTCCAAGTCATGTACCGAGATCTTGAAGGTTCAGAGCATCTTGCTCCGGTCCCTGAGAATATAAAGATCTGCCCGATGAGTGAGGTTTCATTTTCTCAACTGCATCGGGTGCACTCAGAAGTTTTTAGCGATCACCCTCTGACTGAGGCTAGAGACTTCTGGTGGAACCGCGCGCTTGAAGACTATGAGGATCGCTGGTCCTTCGTTGCGCTTAGCGATGAGGGGCAGATTTGTGGGTACTGTATGGCCGGTCGGTCTGCAGAAAGCTGGATTGCCCACGGGCGCCTCGAAGCTTATATCAACACCATCGGCGTCCCTGCAGACCACCGGGGGAAAGGTATCGCCTCGGCGCTGATTTCCGCTTCGACTCGCGCTGCTGCTCACGATGGGATGAACAGAATTGGGATCGATGCGGATCTGAAGAGTCCAACGCATGCTCAATCTGTTTATGAACATCTTGGATTTGTAAATGATCGCACCCGTGTCTTTTACAGTATTGATCAGTAGAAGTGCGGTACTGAATGGTTTCATTTCAACTCGCAGGAAATCAGGACAGCATCCCGCCCTTTCCTCCAGAGCATCACGGCATTACGTGGCGTCTTCTCACCGAGGACGATCTTCACGCACTCGGTGCACTATTTGCGCGCATGGAGGCTCGCGATAACCCACCGTATCGCACAGCATTAGCTGAAGTTGCTGAAATGCTTTCTTCCTCCACTCAATGGAGAGGAATCGTTGGAATAGCAACGAAAGGAATGGCTTCGGGGCGGATGGTAGCCTTCGCCCAGACACGATTGCGTGCCTCTGGACGCATTGAATGTCTATGCCAAGGAGGAGTCGATCCTGATTTTCGTCGTATCGGGCTTGGGCGCGCCTTAGTTGACTGGCAAATTCTGTCAGCGAAGGCGATGCTTGAGCGCTATGAAGGAAACGGTGCCCGTGCGATTGTCAGCTATGTTGAAAACTGGCAAGACGATCTTGAAGGCGCACTGAAATCTCAAGGCTTCCATTGGGAACGCACATACTACGATCTGCGAGCGAAGCTGCGCCCTCTTCCTGTTATTCCTTCGCTTGGCTCGTATATTTCCATCGAGCAATGGAGCCCACAGTGGGACGAGGAATTGCGTCAGGCTGCAAACTCCATAGCCCAGCAACAGGGCATCTCGGCCATGACTGAAGAGCAATGGACCATGGGACGAAGCTCCTTCGTGCCAGAATGGTCCTTCATTGCCGTTGACCGGCGCTCCGATCGCCCCCGTATTGCGGGTTTCGTATTGTCGTCAAAGTATGAGCAAGATTGGGTCGCGCTCGGCTGGAAGGAAGGCTACATCGATCAGATCGGGGTAGGGGATGAGTGGAGGACAAGTCGAGTCCTTGACGCTCTCGTCGCAACTTCGATGTCTGCCCAAGCGGAGGATGGTATGGCACATATTGCTACCGGAATCGCGCAGGCAGAAGGCTCAGCGATGCTTTCAGTCTTTGAATACCTGGGATTTAGAGTCGTCGGTCAATCGCGATTGTATGCAATCGATGTTCCGGAGGCCTAAGCTGTCGGGCTCGACCTCCGAAACATCATCAGCATCGATTTTTCCTTAGAGAACCTTAGAGAAAAATTCTCGCGTACGAGGGCTTTGAGGACTGATAATTACTTGCTCTGGTGTTCCCTCTTCAACAACTGTTCCTCTATCCATAAAGACGACATGATCGGCGACCTCGCGCGCGAAACCAACTTCATGGGTAACGACAACCATTGTCATTCCCGCCTGCGCGAGGTTTTGCATAACTGTCAGTACCTCGCCAACTAACTCGGGGTCGAGAGCTGAAGTCGGCTCATCGAAGAGCATGAGTTCCGGTTTCATCGCGAGTGCGCGAGCGATTGCCACGCGCTGTTGCTGGCCACCTGAGAGCTGCGAAGGATAATGGTTGAGCCGATCTCCTAAACCGACCAATTCCAAATATTCCTGTGCTTCTTCTCTTACTTCATTCCGGGGACGATCCAAGACGTGGATCGGGCCTTCCATCACGTTCTCTAGTGCAGTCATATGCGGGAAAAGGTTGAAGCGTTGGAACACCATGCCGATCTGCGAGCGTTGGGCAGCGATTTGCTGATCCGTCAGGTCGTAATAGACGCCGGTATTTGGATCCTTTCTGTAACCCAGAAGCTCACCATCAATCAGGATTTCCCCGGCAGATATCGTTTCCAACTGGTTTAAGCAACGAAGCAGAGTCGATTTACCTGATCCAGATGGCCCCATGATGACACAAACCTCTCCATTGGCAATATCGAGGTTGATTCCACGGAGGACATGGAGGTCACCAAAGAACTTGTGAACGCTGTCGATGTGGATAAGCGCGGTTTGGTCTGTCATGGGGTTACCTCAATGAAAGTCGTGTCTCCAGGTGATGTCGAGTCAAAGCCCTTACCAAAGTGATGCTCAATGCGGCTCTGAATTCGCATGAGGATACTTGTGACGATCAGATACCAGATCGCAGCCGCGATGAGCAGAGGCACTGGTTGGAAAAGTTCTTGCCCTTTTTGGTTAGCCACGAAGGTCAATTCCAAGGTGTAAGGAATTGCGCTGACCAAAGAAGTCGTCTTGAGCATCGAGATAGTTTCATTCCCAATGGGAGGAACAATCACGCGCATCGCCTGAGGCAAGATGATCCGACGGAAGATTTTCCCGCGATTCATCCCCAGCGCAGTCGCTGCTTCCCACTGCCCTTGATCGACTGAGAGGATGCCGGCTCGAATAATCTCAGCGAGGTAGGCGCCTTCGTTGAGTCCAAGGCCGATGAATGCCATCCAGAAAGGAGTGAACCATGCGCGAGTTTCGAGGCTAAAACCTATTTCTGTTCCGGGGATTCCCAGAGTAATTGTCCGGTAGAGGGTCGGTAATAGAGACCAGAAGATCAACTGCGTGTAAATAGGTGTTCCACGGAAAAACCAGATGTAGGCAGAGGCCACTCCCCGTAAGACCGGGTTAATTGATTGGCGCATAACAGCCATGGTGATCGCTAGTGCCGTGCCTAAAGTCATGGACAAAACGGTTAGAACGATCGTCATGAACAGGCCTGTCATGATCATTTTTGAAAATAGCCACTTCCAGACAACATCCCACCTGAATTGCGGGTTTGTTACGAGAATATAGGCCAGCCCCAGCGCCATTAACCCCACGATGATGGCGCTAACCCAGAGGCCTAGGTGAAAAACCGGCTTTGACTGAATGAGTTTGACGCCGTCTTTGGTCTGTATAGACATGTGTGATTACCTCAAGCTTGATGAAGGTGACGCTCAGACCTGCGGATTGATCTGGGCAGTCTTGAGTGCTCCTTGGTTTGACCCGTAGGTCGATAGGATCTTTTCAACGTAACCGTTATCCATCAGGTACTGGACGGCCGCCTGAATCGCCTTTGTGAGCTGTTCGTTATCTTTGGAAACGATGATCCCCTGTGGCGCTGATTCAACAACATCACCAACCTGTTCCAAGGATCCTTCTGAACGCTCGATCGTGTAGCCAATTACGGGGGAGTCTGCGAGAGTCGCATCGTATTGTCCGCTCGCCACGCGGACAGCGATATCAGTCTGAAGGTCGTGAGGCATGATTGTTACGGCCTTTTCACCTTTATCGGTGCACTCCTTGGACAGCTGGGTGATGTAGTCAAATTGGAAGGTGCCGTTTTGGACTCCAACAGTTGTTCCGCATACATGCGTGGGATCAAAGTGCTTGGGGTTTCCTTTTGCAACAGCGAATGCCGTCCCTGTTTCAATGAAGCTGATCATGTTAACTTCCTTTTCGCGATCAGCTGTAATGGTGAAACCTGAAATGCCGACGTCAAACTTTGATCCCAGAGAGGGAATGATCGTGGCAAACTCTGCGTGTTCAGTGGTTGCGCCCTTGAGGCCCATAACGTGGGCGATGGCATCGGCCATATTCACGTCATACCCAGTTGGCGTTTTCCCATCGGATTTGAAGAACTCTGCGGGCGCGTAGTCGATCGATGCGCCGTTCTTCAAGGTGCCAGCTTTCTTGACTGATTCGGGAACCAAGGCCTCGATTTCTGGAACGGCCTGGATTGATGAAGTGTCGAAGCTCAGGTCACTGCTTGTCTGCGAGCTTGATGAGGTGCCTGCGGCAGCAGGCTTTTCATCGGGATTTGAACAAGCGGTAATGCTCAGTGCGCTTAGGGCTAGGACGGATGGAATTGCAATAATCTTTGTCTTCATGATGTCTCTCCTGAACGTCTAATGCAATAACCATACATTACGATGCATATTATGCATAATGTGTCAGGGTGACATCGACAACAAAAGTGAAGGCCTGCAAACCGGTGGTCTGCAGGCCTTAGCGTGTTTAACGTCCTCGTAATGCGCGTCGATTGGGGCGAGCCCGAGCGGGATCAATTCCCTTAGGAATCGGGGCTGAACGCCTGTCGAGAGCGCTCAAACGCTGATTAACCAAGGGGACTTCGTCGCGCGTCAGATTCTTCTTGAGTTTACGAAGTTCGCGAAGCAGATTGGCGAGGCGCACCTGGCCTTTACCGGTACCTACCTGGATTGTCGTAATGGCGACATTACGCATGAGGCGCTGCGCCTTCTTGCGTTCTTGCTCGAGAAGGGGACGGACTCGAGAACTTGGGCCTTCTGAGATAAGAACAATTCCGGGGCGTCCGACGAGGCGCCAGACAAGGTCCTGCTCGGCATTAGCAGCAATCGGCTGCTCATTGACAATCCAACCATTGCGAATACGGCTAATAGCGACATATACCTGGCCAACACGTCCTTCGACTTGTGCATAGGTTGCGCGGTCGGTCAGGTTAGACAGAATGAATGTCGCAATGAGAACGCCGATTAAGAAGCCCAGGAAAGTAAGCGAGAACCAGCCTGAATGTGTCAGGGCGGCTGCAAGCACGCCCAATGCGGTTGCAACCACAACAACACCGGCCATGAGCCATCCGACCCACGGGTAGGTTCGTTGACAAATACGGAAGGCGTCCATCAAGTTGTGATAAAAACGCCGTTTCTTCTGAGGTGTACTTTTCTCGCTCATAACAGCTCCAATGTTAGCGGGTTTTTCTCACTCAAAGGAATACAAAAGGGGGTGTGAAGCTCGTTGTGAGCTTCACACCCCCCAAGTGTGATGATCAGCGGGTTGCTTCGGGAAGAGGAACCTCTGCATCGGGCTCGTGTGTGATTCGATTGCGAATATCGCGACGAACGATTTCGATCGACCACAACCATACGACGTGCCCCAAGGCCTCTGAGAAGTGCTCGGCCCAACTTTGTCCGCCCTCAACCCAGGGGAAGGGGGAGGGAACGGTACCCATCAGTGGCATGAGAATCAGGTGGAAACCGATCCATACCAAGAGGCCGAATGCTGCACCTTGCCAGAGCTTAATGCCGGGGAAGTACTCTGCAACGATGCAGTAGAACAGGGCGAAAATAATCGCAAAAGAGAAGTGGATGATGAAGGAGTAGATCGGCAAGTTATCGTTGCCGTTGAAGCTGACGGTGGTGTGCACCTGATCCGAGGTCATTCCAAGCTGCTGCAAAAGCATCTGAGGAGGATTTGTGGCATTGCGCTCAGGAGTGCGCGGAGGGAAAGGAACTTCCCAGCCGAACTTGACGATTGCCGAGAAGATACCGCCTAAAATGCCGACTGCAGCTGCGACACCAACACGACGGCGCTTGGGATCGGTCTTCTTGAAGAGATTTTTGAACATGTTCGAGCTTTTCTATCGATACTGATGAGCATGGATATTGAGCGCGTCGCGAGGCGACGCAACCCCGCATATCGGTTGACAGTTTCTCATGTTTGAACGTCGGTCGCTAGATACAGACACTGTTTCTGACGCAGTGAAATAAAGGCGGGGGGGGAAAAGCCACGTTGCCCCCCCCCCTTAATAAAAACGTGTGGTTGAAAAAACCCGTACTGATTATAATACGCCTCTTCTATAAGGGGCGTGGCGATCCACCAGAAACAAGGAGGGGACGGGCGCGCGACCCAGTCGGGGTGCTCCAGAAGAACAAGG